>NZ_JBNDMQ010000002.1:0-561087 GCF_050436665.1 Paraburkholderia sp. EB58
GTCTCCAGCACGACCCTGAACTTGTCGGCACTCGACCACCGCTCGCTCGTTTTGCCATTGCCCGGCATGAATCCCTCAGTCTGTCTTGCGTTGTGCCGCCAGGCGCGTAGCGTCACCGTCGTGATACCCGTCGCCCCCGCCAGCTCGATGACCGCACGATTGAACGGCGGCGTCATCTGTTTGACTACCCATTCCCGCGTTTCTGCTGAATAGCGTCTCATCTTCCATTCGCTGCCCGCCCTCCATCTTTACACTAATCGGTTCGGGTGACGCGACAACTAGCCTGACATGGAGGGCCGGCAAAGAAAGTGAGTGCCGCCCCGCACAGGGGCAAAGCTAATAGACCACTAAGAATGCAAGGAAAGGCTAACACCGTAAGCAGACAGCCAAAAACAAAACCCGACCAGACCAACAAGAAAACAAGCCCAACACCGCAGGCAAACAACCAAACCCAAAGCGCCGCAGGCAAAAAAACCCCCGCCCCCCTAGATTTTTCCCCAATACCCCCCATGACTTTGCCGTCGCCAACTCCGCCCATTTCACCCCTTCTGTCCGGAACAAACCTCACCTGCCGAGAACACCCCCGAACCCCGTAAGGGACCGAGAAAAAACAGCAATTTGAGGGGTAGTGCATCAACGGAAAGAACGCGCTAATCTCAACCCCGCCGCAGCCAGCCTGCCTCGCATTACGCCCCGCGGGGGGACCAAAACCCCACCGCACGCGCAGCAAAAAACCACCCCACAAAGTAAAAAATTGGCACACCGCATCGCGAAAGAAAACCCGCGCAGCACAGTACCGGAGTAGCAGTTTTGGACACACGAGCAACCGAAGAAACCGAAGGAACCGACGACTGGGTCGCCCGCAGCCTGCGTGCCGTATGGCATCCCTGCACCCAGATGAAACACCACGAGCGTCTGCCGCTCATCCCGATCGCGCGTGGCGCAGGCCCTTGGCTCTATGACCGCGCCGGTCATCGCTACCTCGATGCGATCAGCTCCTGGTGGGTCAATCTGTTCGGCCACGCCAATCCGCGCATCAACGCCGCCCTGAAAGACCAGCTCGATACGCTTGAGCACGCCATGCTCGCCGGCTGCACGCACGAACCCGCCGTCGAACTCGCCGAGCGCCTCGCCGCCCTCACGCAGCACACGCTCGGCCACGCATTCTTCGCCTCCGATGGCGCGTCTGCCGTCGAAATCGCGCTCAAGATGAGCTTCCATTCGTGGCGCAATCGCGGCTACAGCGACAAGCAGGAATTCGTCTGCATCGCTAACAGTTACCATGGCGAAACCATCGGCGCGCTCGGCGTCACCGATGTCGCCCTGTTCAAAGATGCTTACGATCCGTTGATCCGCCACGCACATGTCGTTGCGTCGCCCGATGCCCGACTGGCAGAACCAGGCGAAAACGCGGCGGATGTTGCGCGCCGTGCGCTCGATGCCGTACGCGCCCTGTTCGAAGCCCGCAGCGCCAAAATCGCCGCGCTCATCGTCGAACCGCTCGTGCAATGTGCGGCCGGCATGGCCATGCACGATCCGTCGTATATCGCGGGGCTGCGTGCGTTGTGCGATCAGTACGGTGTGCATCTGATCGCCGATGAAATCGCCGTCGGCTGCGGGCGCACCGGTACTTTCTTGGCCTGCGAACAAGCCGGTATTTGGCCCGACTTCCTGTGCCTGTCAAAAGGAATCAGTGGTGGCTATCTGCCGCTTTCCATCGTGCTGTCGCGCGATGAAATCTTTGCCGCGTTCTACGACGACGACACCACACGCGGTTTCCTGCACTCGCACTCGTACACCGGCAACCCGCTCGCTTGCCGTGCCGCTCTCGCCACGCTCGATCTGTTCGCGAGCGACAACGTGCTCGCCGTCAACGCGAAAAAATCCACCACGCTGCGGGCGGCGCTCGCACCGCTCGCCGAGCATCCCCAAGTGCGCAATCTGCGTCAGTGCGGCACGATCTTCGCGTTCGATGCCGTGATCGCCGATGCGCAACAGGCGAAGACATTCTCACGCCGTTTCTTCGAAAACGCTTTGCAGCGCGAATTGCTGCTGCGCCCCATTTCGACGACGGTGTACCTGATGCCGCCGTATATCCTCGACGATGCGGAGCTGGCCCTGCTCGCGGCCCACACCCGTGAGACCTTCGAAGCCACACTCGCGGAGGCCGCATGATGCCGTTGCTCGACACCCTCGAACAAGGTCTCGCGGATCTCGACGCGCAGGGTCTGCGCCGTCGTCGTCGCACCGCCGATACACCTTGCGCCGCGCACATGACGGTCGATGGCCGTAACATGATCGGCTTCGCCAGTAACGACTACCTCGGTCTCGCTGCACATCCGCTTCTGGTCGCCGCGCTCGCCGAAGGCGCACGGCGCTATGGCGCGGGCAGCGGCGGCTCGCACCTGCTGGGCGGCCATTCGCGCGCGCATGCGCAACTTGAAGACGATCTCGCCGGCTTTGTCGGCGGCTTCGTCGATGCCCCGCGCGCCCTGTACTTCAGCACTGGCTACATGGCGAACCTCGCGACGCTCACCGCGCTCGCCGGCCGCGGCACCACGCTGTTCTCGGATGCGCTGAATCACGCCTCGCTGATCGACGGTGCGCGGCTCTCGCGTGCCGACGTGCAGGTCTATCCGCACGCCGACACCGAAGCCCTGAGCGCCATGCTCGAAGCATCGGATGCGACCGTGAAGCTGATCGTCTCCGATACGGTGTTCAGCATGGATGGCGATGTCGCCCCCCTGCCGCGTCTGCTCGAACTCGCAGAGCGGCATGGCGCATGGCTCATCCTCGACGATGCCCACGGCTTTGGTGTGCTCGGCCCGCAAGGCCGTGGCGCCGTCGCCCACGAAGCGCTGCGCTCGCCGCATCTGATTTCGATCGGCACGCTCGGCAAGGCAGCCGGTGTGTCCGGCGCATTCGTCGTGGCCCATGAGACCGTGATCGAGTGGCTCGTGCAGCGCGCCCGTCCGTATATCTTCACCACGGCGTCGGTACCCGCTGCGGCGCATGCCGTGTCGGCAAGCCTGCGCATCATTGGCGGCGACGAAGGCGATGCGCGGCGCGCCCATCTGCAGCAGCTGATCGAACGCACCCGCGCGATGCTCAAGGCCACGCCGTGGTTGCCGGTCGATTCGCACACTGCCGTCCAGCCGCTCATCATCGGCGCGAACGACGCAACGCTCGCCATTGCGGCCACGCTCGATCGTGCCGGCCTATGGGTTCCCGCGATCCGTCCGCCGACCGTCCCCGCAGGCACATCGCGACTGCGCATCTCGTTGTCGGCAGCGCATTCGCAAGCGGATCTCGACTACCTCGAAGCGGGTTTGCAGCAGGTCAGCGAGGGCGCGGTATGAGTACACCACTCTCGCTCTTTGTCACCGGCACCGACACGGAAATTGGCAAGACGCTGGTGTCGGCAGCGCTGCTGCGCGGCTTCGCGCGCGCAGGACTGCGCGCCGCCGGCATGAAGCCGATCGCCGCCGGCGCGTTCGAAGTGGATGGCGTGTGGCATAACGAAGACGCGGACCAGCTCGACGCTGCGTCCAGCGTACTGCTGCCGCCTACGCTTCGCACACCGTATCTGCTGAAGGCGCCCGCCGCGCCGCATATCGTTGCGGCTCTGGAAAACGTCAGGCTTGATATCGGCCACATCGTCGATTGCCATGCGCAGGCGCTCAAGCTTGCCGACATCGTCGTCGTCGAAGGCGTCGGCGGTTTTCGGGTGCCGCTGACCGATACGCATGACACCGCGGATCTCGCGCTCGCCCTGAACCTGCCCGTTGTGCTCGTGGTCGGCATGCGGCTCGGTTGCATCAGCCATGCGTTACTGACCGCTGAGGCCATCGCTGCCCGCGGCCTGCATCTGGCGGGCTGGGTCGCGAACCGCGTCGATCCGGACATGAGCTTCGCGGATGAAAACATCGCCGCCATTCGCGACCGCCTCAAGCGTCAATACGACGTGCCGCTGCTCGGCATCGTGCCGCGCTTGGATCCCGTCTCAGCGGATGCAGCGGCAGATTGCCTCGACATCAACCAGCTATTGCAGACGCTGCGCGCTGCGCAGCTCTGACTCACTTCATCTCCATTCATGAGGATTGACGATATGACCCAGCTTCACCTTGATCGCCCGCAAACGGACTCGACCATCGCTACGGCCAACGCAGCTAACGCAGCCGCTCCTGGCGCTGCGCGCTGGCGAGTCGCCGACGTGGTCGCGCTGTACGAACTGCCGTTCAACGACCTGATGTTCCGCGCGCAGCAGGTGCATCGCGAACACTTCGACGCCAACACCGTGCAACTCTCGACGCTGCTGTCCATCAAGACCGGCGGCTGCGAGGAAGACTGCGCGTACTGCCCGCAGTCGGTGCATCACGACACGGGTCTGAAGGCCGACAAGCTGATGCCGGTCGACGAAGTGCTCGCCGCCGCCAAGGTCGCGAAAGACAACGGCGCGACGCGTTTTTGCATGGGCGCGGCATGGCGCAATCCGAAGGATCGTCATCTTGAACCGATCAAGGACATGATCCGCGGCGTGAAAGCGATGGGCCTCGAAACCTGCGTGACGCTCGGCATGCTGGAGACGCACCAGGCGCAAGGGTTGCGCGAAGCCGGCCTCGATTACTACAACCATAACCTCGATACGTCGCCGGAGTTTTACGGTCAGATCATTTCGACCCGCACCTATCAGGACCGCCTCGATACGCTGGAGCGTGTGCGCGACGCAGGCATCAACGTATGCTGCGGCGGCATTGTGGGTCTCGGCGAATCGCGCCGCGAACGCGCGGGCCTGATCGCGCAGCTCGCGAACATGGACCCGTATCCGGAATCGGTGCCGATCAACAATCTGGTGCAGGTCGAAGGCACGCCGCTCACCGGCACGGAGGCGCTCGATCCGTTCGAATTCGTGCGTACGATCGCCATCGCCCGTATCACGATGCCGCGTGCCATGGTGCGTCTGTCAGCCGGCCGCGAGCAGATGAACGAAGCGCTGCAGGCGATGTGCTTCCTCGCCGGTGCGAATTCGATTTTCTACGGCGACCAGTTGCTGACCACCAGCAACCCGCAAGCCGAAGCGGACCGTAAGCTGCTCGAACGTCTGGGCATCCGCGCCGAAGCTGCGCAGCAGATGCCGCTCGAGAAGAGCGGTTGTGAGCACGGCTGCGATGGACATGCGGCAGCTAATTAAGCGCACGGAATTCGCAGGGGTTATTAAGCACTAGATAGCAAAATGGCCGCCTCGAATGAGGCGGCCATTTTTCATCGTTCCTGCACGTGCGCGTGATCGCTTTACATTATCGCCTCACACCACCGCGTGACTCACCAGCTCCAGCGACTCCTCCTCACGGAACCGCAGCGGCGCGGCGCAATGCACCAGCGTATCGATGAAGTACTTGGCCCGCGGCCAGGGCCCATACCCTGCCGCGGTATTGATATGCCCCGCATCGCCGAGATTCACGAACGCGCTGCCAAAGCGCTGCGCCAACTCGCGCGAACCACCCAGCGGCATCCAAGGATCGGTCTCGCTGCCGATCAGGATCGACGGCACGCCGAGACGACGCGCTTCGAATGGCCCCGCGAAAGTAAATTTTGCCGGGCTGGCCGGCGCCACAAACAGCGCGCCCACCACGTCGCCAACATACGACGCCTGCTGCAACGCATGCGCCGCCGCGAGACAGCCGAAGCTGTGCGCCGCCAGCACAAACGGCCCGCGCTCGCGCGTCAGCAGCTCGCGCACCGAGCGCGCCCAGCCCGCCAGATCCGGGGCGTCCCAATCAGCCTGCTCGACGCGCAACGGGCGTGCAAACTGCCGTTCAAGCCACGTCTGCCAATGCGCGCCTTCGCTACCGTGCAGGCCAGGCACGGTCACGAGCCGCGGCGGCCATGTCGATTTACTGCATGAAAGCATGATTGTCCTCGCTGCCGGAATCCGGGAACCTATTGTGGAACGCAGGTTGGCGGGCGCGAACCAACTTTTTCTGATTTGCTTATTGGGCGCCCGACCCGCCGCTCTATGCCGCCCAACCGCACGTCCGTGCCAAACTGCGCGCGATTGCGCTCGAAAAAGTAGAATGAAGCCTATTCGTAGAATGGAGGAGGCCCCCATGTCGCAAGCGTCGTCTGTCCAGCCACGCGCGCTGCAGCCGTTTCATCTGGCATTCCCTGTAACCAGCCTGGAAAACGCGCGCGCCTTCTATGGCGAACTGCTTGGCTGTTCCGAAGGTCGCAGCTCGCCGGAATGGGTCGACTTCGACTTCTTCGGCCACCAGCTGGTCGCGCACCTTGCGCCCAATGAGACCGGCCGGGCCGGCGTCAATGCGGTGGACGGCGACGACGTACCCGTGCGCCATTTCGGCGTTGTGCTGACCATGGACGACTGGAACGCATTGGCCGACAAGCTGAAGGCGGTCGGTACTGCGTTCATCATCGAACCGCATATCCGCTTCAAAGGCGAAGTGGGCGAGCAGGCCACGATGTTCTTTCTCGACCCGTGCGGCAACGCGCTCGAATTCAAGGCCTTCAAGGACATTAGCCGGCTGTTCGCCAAGTAAAGCTCGCCCCGATCGCATGAAAATTCTCTTCTACACGCCTCAGAACGAATCCGCCGCCTGGCTGCACGATTTTTCCCGCGCGCTGCCCGAAGCCGATCTGCGTGAGTGGCAACCGGGCGACACCGCCCCAGCCGACTTCGCCATCGTCTGGCGGCCGCCGCGCGAGATGCTCACGGAGCGCGCCGGACTGCGGGCCATCTTCAATCTCGGTGCGGGCGTCGATGCGGTTCTCGCGCTCGAACGCCAATATCCCGGCACGCTGCCGCGCACCGCACAACTTGTGCGTCTCGAAGACACCGGCATGGCGCCGCAGATGGCCGAATACGTAACGCACGCCGTGCTGCGCTACCTGCGCCGCCTCGACGAATACGAAACGCTGCAAGCGCAACGCCGCTGGAAGGTGCTCGACCCGCATCCGCGCGATACCTTCACGGTCGGAGTGCTGGGCCTCGGTGTGCTCGGCACGCATGTGGCACGCTCGCTCGTGCCGTTCGGCATGCCGGTGCGCGGCTATAGCCGCAGCGCACGACAGATCGACGGCGTGACCACCTTTGCCGGCGAGGCGCAATTCGATGCGTTCCTCAGCGACGTCAAGGTGTTGGTGAACCTGCTGCCGCACACGCCGGATACGCATGACATGCTCAATCGCCGCACGTTCTCGAAGCTCGCGCGCGGGGCGTATCTGATCAATGTCGCCCGCGGCGCTCATCTGGTCGAACAAGATCTGCTCGAGGCACTCGCCGACGGCCAGATTGCCGCTGCCACGCTCGACGTGTTCCGTGAAGAACCGTTGCCGGTCGACCATCTGTTCTGGCAGGAACCTCGCATCACGATTACCCCGCATAGCTCGGCGCAGACCTTGCGCGAAGAAAGCGTCGCCCAGGTCGCACAGAAAATCGCCGCGCTGATGCGCGGTGAGACTGTGAGCGGCGTGGTCGATATTGAACGCGGATACTGAATTACTGATACAGCGCCGCCTCGTGCGGGCTCATTGCATGGGACCGGAGTAACGCGCTAAAGCGCGAACTCCGGTCGACACTGGAGACACATCATGGCCTTGCCCCAAGCCGTCAAAATTGTCGAAGTCGGTCCACGCGATGGACTGCAGAACGAAAAAGAGTTCGTCCCGACCGCCGTCAAGATCGAACTGATCAATCGCCTGTCCGCCGCGGGCTTTCGCAATGTCGAGTCGGCTTCGTTCGTCTCGCCGAAGTGGGTGCCGCAGATGGCCGACGGCGCTGAGGTGATGGCCGGCATCGAACGCCGCCCCGGCACGATCTACTCGGTGCTGACGCCGAATCTGCGCGGCTTCGAAGGCGCGCTCGCCGCGCGGGCCGACGAGATCGTGATCTTCGGTGCCGCCAGCGAAGCGTTCTCGCAGAAGAACATCAACTGCAGCATCGCTGAAAGCATCGCGCGCTTCGAACCCGTTACGCAGGCAGCCAAGGGGCATGGCCTGCGAATTCGCGGCAGCGTCTCCTGTGCGCTCGGCTGTCCTTATCAAGGTGAGGTGCCGGTGTCGTCGGTAGTCGACGTGGTCGAGCGTTTTGCCGCGCTCGGTTGCGACGAGATCGATATCGCCGACACCATCGGCGTGGGTACGCCGAAGCGCACCCGCGAAGTATTCGCCGCCGTCACCCAGGTGTTTCCGCGTGAGCAGCTGTCGGGACACTTCCACGACACCTACGGCCAAGCCCTCGCCAACATCTACGCCGCGCTACTGGAAGGCATCGAGATTTTTCATGCGTCGGTCTCGGGGCTCGGTGGCTGCCCGTATGCGAAGGGCGCCACCGGCAATGTCGCGACCGAAGACGTGCTGTATCTGATGAACGGCCTCGGCATCGAGACCGGCATCGATCTCGCGCAGGTCGTCGCGATCGGCGATTTCATTTCGAGTTCGATCGGCAAGCCGAACGTCTCGCGGGCGGGCAAGGCCCTGCTCGCCAAAGCACGCAGCGAACAAAACTCGTGCGTCTAACTCCCCATTCACTGGAAAGCGCTTTATGACGGACAACGAACCTTCCCAACCCTCCGACGATCTCAGCACATTGCCGGATTCGGCTCGGCGCGTTGCATTGTTGCTGCGCGAGCGCGGCCACGCCGGGCAGGTCGTGATGCTGCCGGAGACCGGCAAGACTTCCGCTGAGGCAGCGGCAGGCCTCGGCTGCGAGGTCGCGCAAATTGCCAAATCGATCCTGTTTCGCCGGCGCGACGACGACGCACCGGTGCTGGTGGTCGCGAGCGGCGCGAATCGCGTCGACGAAAAGAAGGTCGCGGCGCAGGTCGGCGAGATCGCGCGTGCGGATGCCAAATTCGTGCGTGAGAAAACCGGCTACGCGATTGGTGGCGTTTGCCCGATCGGTCACGCCACGCCGCCCGTCACGCTGATCGACGCGGATCTTCTCGCGCTCGACAGCCTGTGGGCCGCGGCCGGCCACCCGCATGCGGTCTTCAATCTGTCGCCGCAGGAACTGGTCGCGCTGACCGGCGCGCCGGTCGTTGACGTCGCGCTGCGAGAAGCTGTATGAGCGTGACTGTCGTCGCCCCACAAGACGTGGTCGCGCCAGTGCCGTCGCCCTGCATCAACGTGTGCCGGATGGACAAGGCGAGCGGCTGGTGTGAAGGATGTCTGCGCACCATCGACGAAATTCGCGGCTGGTCGACCTACGACGATACGACAAAACGGGCTGTCTGGGATACGCTCGACGCCCGCCACGCGCAGTGGATGGCGCAAAACCGGCAGACAGCGAAATGAAGGCGGCGCCGCGAGTCGTGACGATCGGGGAAAGCTTCAGCAGCACGCTCACGCTTTCCGCGGACTCCGTCAAATTGTTCGCGACGCTCGTCAACGATATGAACCCGCTGCATCACGACGACGCTTATGCGGAGCAAAGCCGCTTTGGCGGCCTGATCGCCTCGGGCACGCAACCCACCGCGCATTTCATGGCGCTGCTGGCGACGCATTATTCACAGTACGCGCAGCCGCTCGGCCTCGAATTCGATATCAAGCTGAAGAAGGCGGTCCACGCGCAGGACACGCTGACCATGACGTGGCGCGTGCGTGATGCGTGGTGGAAGCCGAGCCTGAACGGTGATCTGACGCAGCTCGACGGGTCGGTCGTCAACCAGCACGGCGAAACGGTGCTGCTCGGCGCCTCGACGATACTCGTAATGCCGAAGCCGGCGGAGGACTCAGTGCAGGGCTCCACTCAACAGTCTGCTAAGGAGGCCGTTCAGGAATCCGCTCAGGGGTCCGTTCGAGAGTCCCCGTCAAGGTCCAAACCATGATGACCTTGCCCGAGTCGATCCAGGTCTTCCAACGCGGCTGGTTGTCGTCGAACAATGTGCTGCTGGTCGACGACGCGTGCGCTGCGCTCGTCGACACGGGCTATGCGACCCACGCGCCGCAGACCCTCGCACTGTTGCAGGCGGCGCTCGGCGAGCGGCCGCTCGATCTGATCGTCAACACGCACCTGCACTCGGACCACTGCGGCGGCAATGCCCTGCTGCAGGCGGCATGGCCTTGTCGCACGGCGATTCCTGCGTCAGAAGCCACAGCGGTGCGCGACTGGGACGAGGCACGCCTGACCTTTCGCGCCACCGGCCAAACCTGCGAGCGGTTCACCTTCACCGAAACGCTTGCACCGGGTGAGCGTCTCACGCTCGGCGCACTCGACTGGGACGTACTCGGCGCACCGGGCCACGACCCGCATTCGCTGATGCTCTATTGCGCGGAAGAACGCGTGCTGATCAGCGCGGACGCGCTGTGGGAAAACGGCTTCGGCGTGATCTTTCCGGAACTCGAAGGCGAAAGCGGCTTCGCGGAACAACAGGCCGTGCTGGAGACGATTGCGAAGCTCGACGTCCGCACTGTCATCCCGGGTCACGGCGCGCCGTTCACGAACGTTTCGCTGGCGCTGGAGCGGGCCTTTTCGCGCGTGGCCTGGTTGCATGCCGATCCGGCCCGCAATGCAAAGAATGCGCTGAAAGTGCTGATCGTGTTCAAGCTGCTCGAAGTGCGCGCAATGGGCTTCGACACACTGCTGCGCATGCTCGACGACGCCAGCGCCATGCGCGCCGCTGCGGCGATGCTCAAACCGCGCGACGAATGGCCGGCGCTGTTGCGCGGGCTGATCGAAGAGCTTGCAGCGAACGGCGGACCGTTGAGGGTGGACGGCGGCCGGATCGCGGCCCGGTAAATTGCGCCCAACGGATCGCCGTCCGCAAAAAAGAAAGCCGCTCGCCATAAATGGCGAGCGGCGGAATTCGGTCGACGTGATCATCGTCTGCGGAAATGATAACCGCGCGCGATTTTTGATCGCATCGGTGATTTCCCTACAAAATCTTGACACTTTCCACGGGGTCGATTCACACCGACGTCACGTAGACGAATAGCGGCGCTGCGGCACGAGGCGCCAGCCGAGGTTCACACCCGCGGCGGCAAGCAGGATCAGCACGGCCCCGAGCACTTGCACCCAGGCGAGCTTCTGCCCAAAAGCCACCCGGTCGACAATGATCGCGACCACCGGGTAGATGAACGACAACGCGCCGGTCATCGCGGTGGGCAGCTTCTGGATGGCGCCGTAAAGCAGCACATACATGATGCCGGTATTGACGACGCCGAGCGTGATGAGTTCGAGCCAATGCGCGCCCGTGGTGGGCAACGCATCAAGGCGCACAAACGGCGCGAGCATCAGCACGCCGAGGCCCACCTGAATCAGCGCGATCAGATGCGGCGGCGTGCCTTTCAGATGCTTGGTGATGATCGACGACACCGCATACATGGCCGCCGCGCCGACTGCATAAGCGATCCCTTCGAGGTACTGTCCCGGGACCGCGAGCACCGCTGGCTCGACGCGCACCACGAACACCAGCCCGACGAACGCCACCAGCAGCCACGCCACCGTCGATGCCGTGATGCGCTCGTGGAACACCAGCGCGCCGAGCGCGACCAGCATGAACGGCTGCGTGTTGTAGACGGCGGTGGCCATCGAAATCGACGCACGCGAATACGCCGCGAACAGCAACACCCAGTTGATCACGATCGCCGCGCCCCCGAGCGCTGCGAGCCCCAGCATGCGCCAGGAAAACAGTCGGCGCCGCAACAGCCCAAGCGCGGCGCAGACGAGCAGTAAAGTGGCGCCGCCGAACACGCAGCGGAAGAACACCACATTGAACGGGCTCTGCTGCGACGATACGACCAGCCAGCCGATCGTCCCCGACATCAGCATCGCGACGCTCATCTCGGCCGCACCGCGTCTAACTTCGTTGGTAGCCATCTTCGGTCCCCCAGGATTGATCACCGTATTGAAGGCAGTGTATTTAATCCCGATGGCCGAATACATGGCTAAACTTAGGCATGGGGTTTGATTAACCTAATAATCGAAGGCAATCATGGCAAAGCGCCTCACACCGGCCAGCCCACCTGCTGCGCTCGACGACACCGACCGCGCGCTGCTGGCGGCTCTGGCCGAGGATGCACGCCAACCGGTCAGCGATCTTGCGCGGCTCATCGGCTTGTCTGCGCCAAGCACGGCCGAGCGTCTGCGCCGGCTCGAGACGCAGGGTGTGATCGAGCGCTTCACCGTGCAGATTGATCCGCGTGCGCTCGGCTACACGCTGCAGGCCATCGTGCGCGTGAAGCCGTTGCCCGGACAGTTGCATCTGGTGGAGGACGTGATCCGGCGGATCCCGGAGTTTGTGGAATGCGACAAGGTGACGGGCGATGACTGCTTCATCTGCCGCCTCTATCTGCATTCGATCGAGCAGCTCGACGAAATCCTCTCCAAGGTGACGGAACGCGCGGAAACCAGCACGGCCATCATCAAATCGACGCCGGTCGCGCGCAGGCTGCCGCCGCTGGGGTGAGGCTTCTGCATTGAAGCGCTCGGGCCTTACAGCCCACGCTGGCTGAGTGGGCCGCGCGCTGCGCGCAGCCCCGGTTTCACTGCTCGACGGCCTCGAAGAAGGCCAGCATCTCGGTGACCAGGTCCTCGGGCACTTCCTCGGGAATGTAGTGTCCGCATGGCAACGCGCGTCCGCTGACGTCGCGCGCAACACGGCGCCATTCGTCAAGCGGCTCGAAACACTTCTGGATCACTCCTTCCTCGCCCCACAGCACCCGCAACGGACAGCCGATCTTGTGACCGCATTCGATATCGGCGCGATCGTGTTCGAGATCGATCGTCGCCGACGCGCGGTAATCCTCGCACATCGCGTGGACCGCCCCCGGTTGCCGCAACGCGCTGCGATAGGCATCGAGCGCCTCAGGTGCAAACGGCGCCAGTCCGGCGTGACGGCTACCCATCACGCGATCCACGTAGACGTCCGGATTCGCACCGATCAGCGTCTCCGGCAACGGCTCCGGCTGGATCAGGAAGAACCAGTGGAAATACAACGTGGCGAAGGTGCGGTCGGTGGCTTCGTACATGGCGAGCGTCGGCGCGATGTCGAGCAGCATCAGACGCTCGACGGCATCCGGGTGATCGAGCGCCATCCGGTGCGCGACCCGTGCGCCGCGGTCGTGGGCGCAGACCAGGAAGCGCTCGTAGCCGAAGTGGCGCATCACGGCGACCTGGTCGGCCGCCATCGCACGTTTCGAATAGGCCGCGTGGGTCGCGTCGCTCTCCGGCTTCGCCGAGGCGCCATAGCCGCGCAGGTCAGTAGCGATGATGGTGAAATGTTTCGCGAGCTGCGCCACGCACCGATGCCAGATCAGATGCGTCTGCGGATGGCCGTGCAGCAGTAAGAGAGGCGGTCCTGCCCCGCCCTTGACCCCGAAAATGTCGACGTCGCCCGCAGCGACACGAAAGGGCGTGAAATCCTCGAAGGGCATAGCGAGTCTCTTGTCGTTGTTCGTCAAAGCATTGTAGAAGCGCCGTGTGTCCATACGGGGTGGGTTAGGCCACGTAACCGTAGAAACCGAACACTCCTTCCAACCGCTCAAGTTCTGCACGCTGAGCGTCATTCGCCTATAATCGAACGACCGTTCTTAAATTTTTAAATCACCCTGAAGGACAAACCGGCGGACGGCCAGCGTGGCCTAGCGCCGCGGTTTGCCCCGCTACACTCACATACGCCGGGCGTTTGAGACGCACCGGTCCGCTTTACAGGAGACTCGCACCATGGCATTGCCCGCCGTCCTGCAGCAGCTTGCGCTGCCCGTTGTTGCCTCGCCGATGTTCATCGTCAGCTATCCCGACCTGGTGCTGGCCCAGTGCAAGGCCGGTATTGTCGGCTCGTTCCCCGCCCTCAATGCGCGGCCGGCCGAGCTGCTCGACGAATGGCTCACGCAGATCCAGGCATCGCTCGCCGAGCACAAGGCTGCCCATCCGGACGCGGTGATCGGGCCGATCGCCGTCAACCAGATCGTTCATCAGTCGAATACGCGGCTCGAGCATGACGTGCGGGTGTGCGTCGAACACAAGGTGCCGATTTTCATTACCAGCCTGCGTGCGCCGGCCAAGGAGATCGTCGACGCGGTGCACAGCTACGGCGGCATCGTGCTGCATGATGTGATCAACATCCGTCATGCGCAGAAGGCGCTGGAAGCGGGCGTCGACGGGCTGATTCTGGTGGCGGCCGGTGCCGGCGGCCATGCCGGCACCACCTCGCCGTTCGCGCTGGTCGGCGAAGTACGGAAGATTTTCGACGGCCCGATCGTGTTGTCCGGCGCGATTGCCAATGGCGGCTCGATCCTCGCTGCGCAGGCGATGGGCGCCGACCTTGCCTATATGGGCACGCGCTTTATCGCGACCCAGGAGGCGCACGCGGTGGAAAGCTACAAGCATGCGATCGTCAACTCGAGCGCCTCGGACATCATCTACACAAACCTCTTCACGGGCGTACACGGCAACTACATTCGCGAAAGCATCGCCAACGCGGGACTCGACCCGGACGCGCTGCCGCAATCGGACAAAACCGCGATGAACTTCGGCAGCGACAAGGCCAAGGCGTGGAAGGACATCTGGGGCGCCGGCCAGGGCGTGGGCCTGATGGACGACGTGCCGAGCGTGGCCGAGCTGGTCGAACGTCTGAAGAACGAATACAACGAAGCGAAGACGCGGCTCGGGATTGCCCGCTGATTCAATGACGTGCAGGGCCTTTGCCGCCGCGGCGTGAGTTGCTCGGCGGGCGCCCCAAGCTGCCATTTCATTTGCGCGGCGGGAGCTCGCTGAGTCTTCACACCGGCGCCGGGCCGCCTAGCTCACCGCCAGCGCCTTGATCTGCTCGAGCGAGGGCCACAGCGCCTCGTCAGCGAAACGCTCGGCAAGAAAGTCCACGAACGAGCGGACCTTCGCCGACAGATGGCGCCGGCTCGCATACACGACATGGATCGGCAATTCGCGCGGCGGCACCTGCTCGACCAGCAGCGGCACCAGCCGGCCCGCGGCGAGATCGTCACCGATCACTTCCGTCCCGAGCATCGCGATCCCGGCGCCTTGCAGCACGATCACCCGTAGCGCTTCCAGGTGATTGACGATCAGATTGCCGGAAAGCCGCATACGCGGCCCGCCTTCTGCACTCGACGGTCCAAGTTCCGGGGCGGCGACGCCCGCGTACTGCAGATAGTTGTGGCGCGACAGATCCGCGAGTTTGGTGGGTGTGCCGTGGCGACGCAAATAATCGGGCGACGCGCACAGCACAAGATGCGCCGTCGCGATTTGGCGCGCAATCAGTGACGATGACTTCAGACCCGACGGCGAGGCGCGGATCGCGACGTCGAAACCCTCGTCGATCAGTTCGACTACGCGGTCGGACAACGTCATTTCCACCGTGACCTGCGGATACTGCGCGGCGTAATCGGCCACCGCGCTCATCACACGGCTCAAGCCGAACGCCGACAGCGACGACACGCGCAGCCTGCCCTGCGGCACGACGCTCGCGGCGCCAACCGCCTGCTCCGCTTCGTCGAGCTCGGTCAGCACCTGGCTCAGACGCTCGTAATACTCACGACCCGCCTCGGTTGGTGCGACCCGCCGGGTGGTCCGGTTCAAGAGGCGTGCGCCGAGTTGCTGCTCCAGATGCATCACGTGCTTGCTCGCCATTGCCGCGGACATCTCCATGCGCTCGGCCGCGCCGACGAAACTGCCCACTTCGACGACGTGGCGAAACACTTTCATGCTGACGAGGGTATCCATGGCAATCGCTCGCGAGAGGAATCAATCGATGCCATTTTGCCGTCTTTATCAAACCAGCGTGAGTAAACAAGTCTTATCGCGCCTTTTCACCTTCGGTCCAGAAACGACAAACCCCGCCTTCTTTCGAAGGCGGGGTTTGCAAAGCAGCATGCGTTGCAGCAGCGGCTGATCAGAACTTCGTGCGGATACCCACGCCGTACGTGTTGCCCGAGCTCTGGCTGGTGTAGTGGTCGTACATGTACGCCGCATAGACGTCCGTACGCTTGGACAGCGGATAGTCGTAACCGACCGCCGCCGTCTGACGCGTCTGGTCCAGACCGCTGCCGTCACGCGAATACGCGAACGAGGCCATGATCGTGCCGGGGCCCGCCGGCACCGTGACGCCGCCCTGTGCCGTGTTCACATGCCAGCTGCCCATGACCTGGTCGTTGTACGTGTACATGTACTGACCGTAGAACTTGATGAACTTCAGGTCGTACGTCGCGCCGAACTGCGCAATGCTCTGGCTCTTCATATTGGGCAGACCGACGCTCTGCGCGAGGCCGGTGAGGTCGCCCGGATTGTCGTTGAAGTTCACGTACTGATACACGCCGGTCACGGCGAACGGGCCGTGGAAGTACAGGAACTGGGCGCTCCACTTCTTCGCACCGTTATCCCCGGCCGTATTGCCGAGCGCGTACATCACGTTGGCGCTCAAACCGTTGAAGTTCGGCGACGAATACTCGACCGCGTTGTTCCAGCCCGAATCGCCGACCGCGCCCTGATCGGTCGTATAGGTCGGGAACGTGCCGAGGCCGAGGTACGTATGCCACACCATCGGCGAGAATTCGTACGAGTCGACGAACGGATTGAACAGGATGGTCGACACGAACAGCGGCGTCGTCAGGCGCCCGGCCGTCACCGTGCCATACGGCGATTCGATACCTACGTAGGCGTTACGCGAAAAGAACGTGTCGCCCGTGAAGCGGCCGTACTGGCCGTTCTGCGCCAGGAAGAAACCTTCCAGCGTGAAGATCGCCTTGTAGCCGCCGCCCAGATCCTCCGCCCCCTTCATACCCCAGTAAGACGTAGACATGCCGCCGCCGGACACCTCTGCTGCGCTTTTACCGTCCGGGAATTTCTGCGCGCCGACCCATTCGTCGACCTGGCCATACAGCTGCACGCTCGATTGTGCGAACGCCGACGATGCACCCGCCAGAAGGCCGGCGACCACGCTGGCCTTGAGAGTCGTTTTGAGCGCACGGCGGTAGTTTGTATTCATGGGTTCTCCTGTCTTTGTCAAAAGGGTATGGCTGTGCGGCGGGGGAGCTCGCGCCAACGGTTTCTTTGTCGTCCGTTAGATCACCGAGCTAATCTGGGCGGGACCATCTTTGCGGACCATTTTTGTGGACAAAAATATGAGTTGTTATTGCCGGTATATCGCTCTGATTAGTTTTGTCGTTTATCGGACTGCTAAAGCACGATGAGCTTCCGCCGGCATCGTTGGGCAATTCCCCTGGCAATGGGCTGAGAGGCCCGCCAGGACTGCAGCGCAAAGACAGATAACGGATTGGATGCGAC
The DNA here is from genome assembly GCF_050436665.1 of Paraburkholderia sp. EB58. Lineage (NCBI taxonomy): Bacteria > Pseudomonadati > Pseudomonadota > Betaproteobacteria > Burkholderiales > Burkholderiaceae > Paraburkholderia > Paraburkholderia sp. EB58. Next base: position 17,255 of record NZ_JBNDMQ010000002.1, read on the forward strand.
TCGGATGACAGGTCGCGGGCAAGGACACAAAATTTGACGCGTAAGATGGACGTGACGTGTCGTGCTGTCACAAAAGTGTGGCGTGCATACGTCACTTATCTGGAGGAGCACCGCGACACTCGACAGCTCGAGCGCTAGCTAACAGATTGAAAGCAATAGGAAAGGATATGCGAGGACCGCAGGCCTTGGTAATGCGCGGGCTGAGTTAGGCTGGGTAAGCGGTAAGCACGAGGGGTGACAGCCTCACCGCGATGCGAGTGGAGAGAAGCTAGTTGCGGTACGGGGATGGCCCGGGAGGGCGCTCCATGTATTGGTCCGGCGGCCGGGGCACCGGGCGCGATGCACCGCGCTCCTCGTTATAGCGGGCGACATCGGCGCGGATCGAGCCTGCACGTACCATCGATTCGTCCTCCGGCGGGCGCGGCACCGTACGCGTCTGGGCGCTCACGGGTGTGATAGAGCCGGCGTACTGGAAGCCGTTGCGTGGGTCAGCGCGGCTGTCGCCACGATAGCCGCCAGCGCCACCGGCGACCCGCTGCGGCACGTTGTAACCGCCACGGGCGCCGTCCGCCCCATGCGCAACCCGGACGCCGCGGTCCTCAGGTCTGCCACGTTCAGCGCGTGCATTGCGGACGTCGTGCTGGATGCCGGGGTGGAAGCCGCCGCCCCCACCGCCGCCATGCGGTGCCTGCGGCATTCTCGCGTAGGCGAGCGAACACAGCGCAGTCAGGACTGCGCCAAGCACCCAACGCCTCGTTTTCACCAACCCTGCGTCCACCATGATTCACCTGCCCGAAGACCCGCCTGAAGCCTGCCGTTCGAGCTGCGGCGAGACTTTTTCCAGGATTTCGCACAACCGCTTTGGTCTTTCCGCAGCGGGTGCATCCCATTGGCCTTTGAACAGTAATTTATGGGTCGCTCAGAGGGGTGTCGAGCCAAAAAGTGTTAGGCCTGACACTGCCTTGTAACACCGTGTTACTGCGACGTTTTTTGGCGACAGAGTCCTTGCGTGGAGGCGCCGTTAGGGCTTCTTAATTCCCTTATCAGACGGCGTGAACGACCCCATCCAGGGGCCAGTTCGCGATATGCGAAAAACGGAAAAAAGACTCAGCAGAAGCGGACCGTGGAGTTCGCTGCACAATGCCGAGAGCGTATGCGCAACGATTCGGCGCGGCATGCCCAAAGCACTTCACATGCACCATCCTCATCAATCAATTCCGCAAATGAATTTGCATTTTTAATCGCTTTCCATTACTAATGGTCGCTCCCCCTCCAGCACGTGGCCCGTGCCAGCGCGCACGCGTCTTTGGTATTTCCGCATTACCGTATTGAGATTCTGAAATGGCTCGCCCGAAACTGCTCCCCGATAACTTCACGTTGTGCCTCGTCAGCACGGTGGTCCTCGCCAGCCTGCTGCCCGTGCACGGGCAGGCGGCCGTCGGCTTTAACTGGCTGACGAACTTTGCCGTGGGCCTGCTGTTTTTCCTGCACGGCGCCAAGCTGTCACGCGAAGCGATCGTAGCGGGCGCGACGCACTGGCGCCTGCATCTCGTCGTCCTGCTGAGCACGTTTGCGCTGTTTCCGCTGCTCGGACTCGCGCTCAAACCGCTCCTTTCGCCCCTTGTCACGCCTGCGCTCTACGCCGGCGTCCTCTTCCTCTGTACGCTGCCATCGACGGTCCAGTCGTCCATCGCGTTCACTTCGATTGCCAAAGGCAATGTGCCGGCCGCCGTGTGCAGCGCGTCGGCTTCGAGCCTGCTCGGCATCTTCATCACGCCGGCACTCGTCAGTCTCGTCGTCACGAACCAGGCGGCCGGCGGCACGTCTGCATGGCATACCGTCTGGAACATCGTCCTGCAGTTGCTCGTGCCGTTCGTGGCGGGCCAATTGTTGCGCCCGGTGATCGGCAAATGGATTGAACGCAACCGCGGCGTGCTGAAGTTCGTGGACCAGGGCTCGATCCTGCTGGTGGTGTACGGCGCGTTCAGCGAGGCCGTCAACGAAGGCCTGTGGCGTCATACGTCGCTTGGCGCGCTGGGCGGCCTGGTGGTAATCAATGTCGTGTTGCTGGCGCTCGCGCTGAGCGTCACGATGTTCGCCAGCAAGCGCCTGGGCTTTAATCGCGCGGACCAGATCACCATCATTTTCTGCGGCTCGAAGAAGAGTCTCGCCGCCGGCGTGCCCATGGCGAAGGTGATCTTCGCCTCGCACGCGGTGGGGGCCGTCGTGCTGCCGCTGATGCTGTTTCACCAGATCCAGTTGATGGTGTGTGCCGCGCTCGCGCAGCGCTGGGGCGCACGCGACATCAGCGGCGAAACCCGCGCCGCCGCAGAGGAACGCCCCGCGGCGGCCGTTGCGCGCCGCTAGAGCACTGCTGCGCGAGTCGAACAAGAGATTCATAAGCGCCCTCCCTGAGCCTGTTTGAACAAAGCCGCCATCGAGCGGCTTTTTCGTTATTTCACGCCGAAACGCGCGCGCCGTCGCCCTGGCCTGATGGCATAGGCCCGGTGCCGGGTTCACACAGCGGACCTGGCAACCTTGCTGCGCCGCCATGTTTGAGGCAGGCGGGCGGCGCTCGGAGAACGGCACCGGCTCGTGCCGCGATGCGGCGCAAGCGCACCCGGCAGGGGCAAGTTGTCACTAAAGATTCACTTAATTTATCGGCGGCGCTGCCGATAAGTCGACGGTCCACCCCTTTGGCCCACTGCCATGCCCCTTCGCTCGTCCCCTCGATTCGCCGCGCCCAGCGTCGAGGATTTGATCGCCCGGCGTGATTTGTCCGCCGTCTTCCAACCCATCGTGGATTTCGACGACGGGGCGATTCTCGGTTATGAGGGGCTGATTCGAGGACCGGCGGGCTCGCCGCTCGAGACCCCGTTCGCGCTGTTCGCCCAGGCGGGTGCCGAGGGTTGCGTCATCGCGCTGGAACGGGCTGCGGCGCGCACCTGCATCGAGGCGTTCGCGAACCTCGCGTGCGAAGGCAAACTGTTCCTCAACTTCAGCGCGGGCGCGCTGCGGCAACTCGCCGAGGCCCGTGACGACACGCTCACGCTGCTGCGGCAGTCCGGCATCGAGCCTGAGCGAATCGTGATCGAGCTGACCGAGCAAAGCGCGATTCCGGACGTCGGCAACTTCATGCCGGTGCTCGCGATGCTGCGCACCGCCGGCGCGCAATTCGCACTCGACGACTACGGCACCGCGAACGCCAGCATGAACCTGTGGGTGCGGCTGCAACCGGACGTCGTGAAAATCGACCGCTTCTTCATTCATGACATCGCGAGCGATCCATTGAAGTTCGAGGCCGTGCGCGCGATGCAGCACTTCGCCAATGCCAGCGGCGCGAAACTCGTTGCAGAAGGGATTGAAAACGAAGCGGACCTGATCGTCGTGCGCGACATGGGGATTGGCTGCGGGCAAGGCTATTTCTTTGGCCGTCCGCACGCGCAACCCGCGCGCATGGTCGCCGACGACGCGCGCCAGGCGATCCGCGCCGGTCACATTGCGGTGTTTCCGGAAACGACCCGCTCGGTCAGCGCTTCACCGTCGGGCGGCATGGCATCGGCGAAGATGCTGGTGCACGCACCGGCTTTGCAACGTCACGCCACCAACAACGACGTGCTCGACCTGTTTAACCGCTTGCCCGACCTGCACGCGGTGGCGGTGGTCGAGAACGACGAGCCGGTGGCGCTGATCAACCGCCGCAGCTTCATGGACCGTTATGCGCTGCCGTATCACCGCGAGCTGTTCGGCAAGCGGCCTTGCCTGCTGTTTGCGAATGCGTCGCCGGTGATCATCGAAAAATCGATGACCGTCGAACAGATGGCCAAGCTGCTCGCCAGCGACGACCAGCGCTATCTCGCCGACGGTTTCGTGATTACCGACAACGGCAAATATGCCGGCCTCGGCACCGGCGAGAAACTGGTGCGTGCAGTCACCGAAGTCCGCATCGAGGCGGCGCGTTACGCGAACCCGCTGACCTTCCTGCCCGGCAACATTCCGATCAGTTCGCATATCTCCCGGCTGCTCGGCAATGACGCCGGGTTCTACGCCTGCTACGTCGACCTGAATCATTTCAAGCCCTTCAACGATCAGTACGGCTACTGGCAAGGCGACGAGGTACTCAAGTTCGCCGCGGCGGTACTGGCCGACGTATGCGACCCGACGCGCGACTTCCTCGGCCATGTGGGCGGCGACGACTTCCTGATCCTGTTCCAGAGCGACGACTGGCAGGACCGCGTGATGCGTGCGATCCACATATTCAACGAAGGGGCGCAACGCTACTACGCGCCCGATGACCGGCTGGCCGGCGGCATCCACGGCGAAGACCGGCGTGGCAATCCGACCTTCTTCGCCTTTGTCACGATGGCGATCGGCTGCGTGCACGTCGAATCCGACGGTGGCCCGACGCTGTATAGCAGCGAGGAAATTGCGTCGGTAGCGGCGGTTGCCAAGCGGCGGGCAAAGCACGACGCGTCCGGTTTTGTGCTGATCGATGCAGATGAGAGTGCCGCGCTGTTGCGCGGGCATACCGAGGCGCATCGCGGCGCATTCGACTGAAGCGTCAAGCGGCCAGCCCGGCGGATCGACTCGACACACGAGCGACTCCGGCCTGCCCCGCCGTTTGAGGGCACTCACCCCGCCGAATATATTTCGTATTCCTACATTCCCCCCAAAGTCCCACCCTCTCACCAACGCACCTCCTCCGGGCGCATGTTTAGTGAATTTTACTAAACACAATGAAACCGTATTAAGCCCATATATGCGGGTATTTACGCGTGTCAATTCGCGCCTTCCGTAGGATTTTCTCACCCGTTTTACTATACAATCCCCGAAAATCAACTAACCCGCGGTCAGCCGAGCGCTCGCCGCCCACCCAGATGGCCACAACCATCCGCGATGTCGCCCGCGCCGCCAGCGTGTCGATCGGCACCGTCTCCCGCGCGCTGAAGAACCAGCCCGGCCTCTCCGACGCCACCCGCCTGCGGGTCGTCGAGGCCGCGCGCCAGCTCGGCTACGACCACGCCCAGTTGCGCCCACGCATCCGCCGGCTCACCTTCCTCCTGCATCGTCAGCACAACAACTTCGCGGCCAGTCCGTTCTTCTCGCACGTCCTGCACGGCGTCGAAGACGCCTGCCGCGAACGCGGCATCGTGCCTTCGGTGCTGACGGCGGGTCCCACGGAAGACGTCATCCAGCAGATGCGCCTGCATGCGCCCGACGCGGTCGCTATCGCCGGTTTCGTCGAGCCCGAGACGCTCACCACGCTCGTCGCCATGCAGCGCCCGCTCGTGCTGATCGACCTGTGGGCGCCCGGCCTACGTTCGGTGAACCTCGACAACGCCGCCGGCGCCGCCCTCGCGATGCAGCATCTGTTCGCCCACCAGCACAAGCGCATCGCCTTCATCGGCGGTTCGCTCGCGCATTTCAGCATTGCGCAGCGCGCGCTCGGCTACCGCCGGGCGTTCTTCGAAGCCGGCCTGCTGTTCGATCCGTCGCTTGAAGTGACCATCGACGCTGGCCTCGATCCCGACACCGGCGCCGCGCTCGCTATGCAGCGGCTGCTCGATACGCCCGGCGCCACGGGCCAGCGCCCTGACGCCGTATTTGCCTACAACGACGCCGCCGCGCTCGCCGCGCTGCGCGTCTGCCTTGCGCGCGGCCTGCGCGTTCCGCAGGACATCGCGATCATCGGTTTCGACGACATCCCCGCCGCCGCCCACGCCACGCCGCCGCTCTCGACGATTTCCGTCGACAAGGAAGCGCTCGGCCGGCGCGGCGTCGAGCTGCTGCTTGAGGAGTCGCCTGCCGAACTCGAAGTCCACCTGCCCGTTCATCTCATTGCCCGTGCCAGCACCTCGGTAAAAAGCCATGACGCAACCCGATACGCTTCAACCTGACCACGCCACCGGCCCGTCTTCCGCAACGCCCACGACGCCTGCGGTCGCCAGCTTCCGCGAGCGCGAATTCCTGCTCTCGCATATCCAGGACACCTTGCGCTTCTATGCGCCGAACGTGTTCGACCCGAGCGGCGGCTTCTATCATTTCTTCCGCGACGACGGTTCGATCTATAACCGCACCACCCGCCACCTCGTCAGCAGTTGCCGCTACGTCTTCAACTACGCGATGGCCTACCGCGAGTTCGGCGATCCGCAACATCTGGAATACGCGCGCCACGGCCTCACCTTCCTGCGCGACGTGCACTGGGACGCCGAACTCAAAGGCTACGACTGGGAACTCGACTGGCGCGACGGCAGCAAGCACGTGCTCGACGCCACCCGCCATTGCTATGGTCTCGCCTTCGTACTGCTGGCGTATTCGCACGCCGCGATGGCCGGCATCGAAGAAGCGAAGCCAATGATCGGAGCCACCTTTGAGCTGATGGAACACCGCTTCTGGGATGCCGCCGCCGGCCTCTACGCCGACGAAGCGACACCCGACTGGCGCGTGAGTTCGTATCGCGGCCAGAACGCCAACATGCACACCACCGAGGCGCTGCTCGCCGCCTACGAGGCGACCGGCCATCTGGTGTATCTGGATCGTGCGGAACGGGTGGCGTCGAACATCACGCTGCGCCAGGCGAAGCTCTCGCAAGGCCTCGTGTGGGAGCATTTCCACGCGGACTGGTCGGTGGACTGGCACTACAACGAGGAAGACAGTTCGAATATCTTCCGTCCGTGGGGCTTCCAGCCGGGTCACCAGACCGAATGGGCCAAGCTGCTGCTGATCCTCGAGCGGCACCGTCCGCTGCCGTGGCTGTTGCCGCGCGCCATCGAACTGTTCGACGCCGCGATGACGCACGCCTGGGACGACGACCACGGCGGCCTGTACTATGGCTTCGGCCCGGACGGCACGGTCTGTGATCACGACAAGTATTTCTGGGTGCAGGCCGAAACCTTCGCGACCGCCGCGCTGCTCGGCAAGCGCACCGGCAACGAACGCTTCTGGGACTGGTACGACGAAATCTGGCGCTATAGCTGGGCGCATTTCGTCGACCACAAATACGGCGCGTGGTATCGCATCCTCACGTGCGACAACCGCAAGTACAGTGACGAAAAGAGCCCGGCCGGCAAGACCGACTATCACACGATGGGCGCATGCTACGAAGTGCTGACGCATGCACTGCCGCACGCGCCGTCCACAACGAACGAACCCGCACGGTGAGCACCATGACCGCCAGTACTGAATTTCCCCTCTTCGTTTCGCCCGGCGACATCCTGACCGATCTCGTCCGCACCGGCGACTCTCAATGGCTGTCGCGCCCCGGCGGCGCCGGCTGGAACGTGGCCCGTGCGGTCGCGCGCCTTGGGCTGCGGACGGCTTGCGTCGGCTCGCTCGGCACCGACAATTTCTCCGACGAACTGTGGAACGCCAGCGTCGCAGCGGACCTCGACATGCGCTTCATGCAGCGCGTCGAGCGACCGCCGCTCCTCGCTATCGTCCACCAGACGCATCCGCCTGCATACTTCTTCATGGGCGAGAACGGCGCCGACCTCGCCTTCGATCCCTCGAAGCTGCCGGAAGGCTGGATGAGCCACGTGAAATGGGCGCACTTCGGCTGCATCAGTCTGGTGCGCCAGCCGCTTGGCGACACGCTCGCCGGGCTGGCGGCGGATCTGCGCGCGCGCGGCGTCAAGATCAGCTTCGACCCGAATTACCGCAATCTGATGGCGCACGGCTACGAGCCGACGCTGCGCAAGATGGCGGCCCTCGCCGACCTGATCAAGGTCTCCGACGAGGACCTGCGCCTGCTGTTCAAAGGCAGCGAAGCCGAAGCGCTTGCCGAATTGCGCGCCATGAATCCCAAGGCGATGGTGCTAGTCACGCGCGGCGCGGAAAAGGCCACGCTTTTCCAGGGCGACACGATCATCGAGGCGCAACCGCCGCGCGTCGAGGTAGCCGATACAGTCGGCGCGGGAGATGCGTCGATTGGCGGGTTCCTGTTCAGTCTGATGACGGCGCCGCAGCGCACGTGGCAGGAGCATCTCGCGTTCGCCCTGGCAGCGGGCGCGGCTGCATGCCGGCATGCCGGCGCGCATTCGCCGTCGCTGGACGAAGTGGTGGCGCTGCTGGAAGGCTGAGAGAGGTGTCACCGAGGCGGTATCAGAAGGTCGGTAAGTCCGGAAACGGCGTGCTAGGATGGAATCTCCCCCTTGCTGGAGACGCATCATGGAGGACGTCACCTATACCAAAGGACTCTACACGGCCACCGCCACGGTGCGCCCACTAGACGGCGGAGAGTACCGGGGCGTGGTCTCGCTCGCGCGCGACGAAGGCGAGGAGCTGGAGAACACGATCTACGAAGTCGAGGCCACCTCGGCGAGCGAAGAAGAAGCCCTTGAGGAAGCGAAGGCGCTGGCCCATCGCATCCTCGGCGAAATCGAATTCTAGGCAGGTCCGGCGCCGCGCGCTGCCGCGGTTCTGCTGCGCGGCGCCTGTTCCGGACCCAGCGGATGGAGGCGAAGATGGCTGAACAGCACTTCCCCTATGGCGTGTACTCGATCCACGTGCGTCCCCTCGAACTGCAAGGCGCGCGCTGGGATGCGGAGTACGAAATCCGTCAGCTCAACCACGCGGTGCAGGTGTGGACCACGGTCGGCGGCGATGCCGGCTACGGGAGCGAAACCGAAGCGATCGATGCCGCCCGCCAGCAGGCGGTCGCCGATATCGAACACGGCGCAGGCATTCCGAAGCCGCGAACGTTTCCCTGACGACGTGAGTTCGCGCGCGGCGGATTTCGCACCCGGCGAGGCGCGCGGGCGGTCGCTTCGCGGCAGTTCGTACAGCAGAGAAAATCCGTAAAAGCAGGCCCTGCGGCATGCTACGCTTTGCGCGTTTTCATGCTGAAAAACACGCAATGGCCACCGATACGTCAGACCGCACACCCGGCGCCGGCGCCGAGACAGGCGCCCGCGCTGCCGGCGCGGACGCAACGGCATCTTCGCGCAAGCGCCTGCCTCGTGGCAGCCGTGAGATGCGCATCAACTCGCGCATGGTCGTCGCGCACGGCATACCCGTGCACTTCTGGCAGGACATTTACCACCGCGCGTTGACGGTCAAGTGGCCGGTGTTCTTCGTCTCTCTGGGGATGATGTTCCTGCTGCTCAATGCGACGTTCGCCTCGCTCTACATGCTCGGCACTGCGCCGATTGCCAATCAGTTTCCCAGCGGCTTCGGCGGTGCGTTTTTCTTTAGCGTCGAAACGCTCGCGACGGTCGGCTACGGCGACATGCATCCGCAGACGGTCTACGCGCACTGGATCGCCACGCTCGAAATCTTCGTCGGCATGTCGGGCATTGCGTTGGCGACCGGCCTGATCTTCGCGCGCTTCTCACGGCCACGCGCCAAGATCATGTTTGCCCGCTACGCGGTGGTTCGGCCGATCGACGGCCACATGACGCTGATGGCGCGCGCGGCCAACGCCCGCCAGAATGTGATTGCCGAAGCGCGCGCCAAAATGCGCATGATGCGCCTCGAAACGACCGCCGAAGGTTACACGCTGCGCAAACTCTATGACCTGCCGCTGGTGCGCGAACAGCACCCCATCTTCCTGTTCGGCTGGACCCTGATGCACATCATCGACGAGACCAGCCCGCTGTTCGGCGAGACCGCCGAGTCGATGAAAGCGCGCGACGCTTCCCTGCTCATTTCCATCGAAGGGGCGGACGAAGAGACCTCGCAAACCATGCAGGACCGTCACGAGTGGGAAGCGAAGAATATCCTCTGGGGACACAAATACGTCGACGTGATGCGTGAGGTGGACGGTATCAGCCACATCGACTACGAGCATTTCGACGACGTCGAGCCGCTCGAACCGTTGGCGAAGCCATTACGACCCGCCGAGGTCGACCCGCATGCGGTACCGGGCGCCTGAGCCGCGCGGTTCGAACCAGGCAACCTACTTCAATGCTTCAACGCCGCCAGCTCACGCTGCTCGACCGCCACCGCGCGCACGTGAGCATCACGCGACACGGCGCGCTCGACGTAATCGCCGATCCGGCCTTTCGGCTCCAGCAGTTTCGCCATGAAGGCGATCTGCAGCGTGCCGGCCAGCAGCAGGTCCGCCGCCGTGAAGCGCTCGCCGAGCAACCACTCCCCTTCTTCCAGCGCGCCTTCGACGGCGTGCCTCACCCGATCGAAGTCCCCCCAGCCGAAGCTGAAGGTGTTGCCGGCCGAGCCGACCATCTTCTCGGCCATCGCGGGCTCGAAGCAGCCGGGTGTGAAGAAGAGCCACTGCAGGAAACGGCCGCGTAACGGATCGTCGAGCGCCGCGCCGAGTTTCGCGGCCGGAAACCGGTCCGCGAGATACAGCAGCACGGCACCCGATTCGGACACCTGCACGCCGTTGTCGTCGAGCGCCGGCAGTTTCGTCATCGGATTCACGTGGTAAAAACCATGCGCGCCCTGCTCGCCCGCCCGGATGTTGACGCGCACCAGTTCATAAGGCGCGCCAATTTCCTCGAGCATCCAGAGCGCACGGAACGCTCTCGTCTTCGGCCAGTAATAGAGTTTCATCGGCGGCTCGCTGGGCAACTCAGGACGCTTTAGCGTAACCCAACGGCCGTCGTTCCGGGGCGCGTCGGCAGATCTATCTCAAAAGCCAGCGAATTCGCGGAGTACTTCACTCCTTCGGGGCTAACAAACCGGCAAACTAGCAAAACTATTCTCCAATCGGCGCTAAAAAATAGAGTCTATTTCGACGCGAAGCCTTTGTGGTCCCCATCCACTTCGCGCGAACGCATAAAAACGGAGACTTACCATGACCGCTCGCCTGCCCATCGATGGCACGCCCGCCCTCGCCGATTACAAGCTGTCCGATAACCTCACCGCCACACGCGGCCGCATTTTCCTCACCGGCACGCAGGCGCTGGTGCGTCTCGTGTTGATGCAACGCGCGCTGGACAAGTCTCGCGACATGAACACCGCCGGTTTCATCAGCGGCTATCGTGGCTCGCCGCTCGGCATGGTCGACCAGCAACTGTGGAAGGCGATGAAACTGCTCGAAGCGAGTGATATTCGCTTCCTGCCGGCGATCAACGAGGAACTCGGCGGCACGGCCGTGCTCGGTACGCAGCGCGTCGAATCGGACCCGGAGCGCACCGTCGAAGGCGTGTTTGCGATGTGGTACGGCAAGGGCCCGGGCGTGGATCGCGCGGGCGATGCGCTCAAGCACGGCAACGCCTACGGTTCGTCGAAGCATGGCGGTGTGCTGGTGGTGGCCGGCGACGATCACGGCTGCGTGTCGTCGTCGATGCCACATCAGAGCGACTTCGCAATGATGGCCTGGCATATGCCGGTGGTGAATCCGTCGAACGTCGCCGACATGCTGGAGTTCGGCCTGTACGGCTGGGCGTTGTCGCGCTTCTCGGGCGCGTGGGTCGGCTACAAGGCGATTTCGGAGACGGTCGAATCTGGCTCGACGGTCGACCTGGATGCCTTGCAAACGCAGTGGACGGTGCCGCAAGATTTCGTGGAACCCGCCGGCGGCCTGCATAACCGCTGGCCCGATCTGCCGAGTCTCACCATCGAAGCGCGGCTCGCTGCCAAGCTCGACGCCGTGCGCCATTTCGCGCGCAGCAACAGCATCGACAAATGGATCGCGCCGAGTCCGCATGCGAACGTCGGCATCGTCACCTGCGGCAAGGCGCATCTGGATCTGATGGAAGCGCTGCGCCGGCTCGACCTCACCGTCGCCGATCTCGAAGCAGCGGGCGTGCGGATCTACAAGGTCGGGCTGTCGTTCCCGCTGGAAATGACGCGCATCGACAGGTTCGTAGAAGGACTCTCGGAAGTGCTGGTGATCGAGGAAAAGGGCCCGGTCATCGAACAGCAGATCAAGGACTACCTGTACAACCGCCGCGAGGGCGCACGTCCTGTCGTGGTCGGCAAGTACGCGGAGGACGGCTCGTTGCTGCTGTCGTCGCTCGGCGAGTTGCGGCCTTCGCGCATCCTGCCGGTGTTCGCCAACTGGCTCGCGCGCCACAAGCCCGCGCTCGACCGCCGCGAACGCGTGGTCGATCTGGTGGCGCCGCAGATCCTCTCCAACGCCGCTGATGCAGTGAAGCGCACGCCGTACTTCTGTTCCGGCTGCCCGCACAACACGTCGACGAAAGTGCCCGAAGGCTCAATTGCGCAAGCGGGTATTGGCTGCCACTTTATGGCCTCGTGGATGGAACGCGATACGACCGGGCTGATCCAGATGGGCGGCGAAGGCGTGGACTGGGCTTCGCACTCAATGTTCACGAAGACGCGCCACGTATTCCAGAACCTCGGCGACGGCACCTATTTCCACTCGGGCATTCTGGCGATCCGCCAGGCGGTGGCGGCGAAAGCCACCATCACCTACAAGATTCTCTATAACGACGCGGTCGCGATGACGGGCGGCCAGCCGATCGACGGCAGCATCTCGGTGCCGCAGATTGCGCGTCAGGTGGAAGCGGAAGGCGTCTCGCGTTTTGTGGTGGTCAGCGACGAGCCCGAAAAATACGATGGCCATCATGGGCTGTTCCCGCAAGGCACCACGTTCCACCATCGCAGCGAACTCGATTCCGTGCAACGTGTATTGCGCGATATTGACGGTGTCACCGTGCTGATCTACGACCAGACCTGCGCGGCCGAGAAGCGTCGGCGCAGGAAGAAAGGCGAATTCCCCGATCCGGACAAGCGCCTCTTTATCAATGAAGAGGTCTGCGAAGGATGCGGCGATTGCGGCGTGCAATCGAACTGCCTGTCGGTTGAACCGGTTGAGACGACGCTCGGCCGAAAACGCCGCATCGATCAGTCGTCGTGCAACAAGGATTTCTCCTGCGTGAACGGCTTTTGCCCGAGCTTCGTGACGATCGAAGGCGGCAAGCTCAAGAAGGCCGCGGGCGCCGCATTCGACGCCGCCGCGCTGGCCGCGCGCGTCGATGCCCTGCCGGTGCCGGCCACGCAACTCGATGCCGCGCCGTATGACATTCTTGTCACAGGCGTCGGCGGCACGGGTGTCGTGACGGTGGGCGCGCTGATCAGCATGGCCGCGCATCTGGAAGGCAAGAGCGCGTCGGTGCTCGACTTTATGGGCTTTGCGCAGAAGGGCGGCTCGGTGTTGTCGTTCGTGCGCTTTGCGGCGCGCGACGAATGGCTCAACCAGGTGCGCATCGATACGCAGCAGGCCGACGTGCTGCTGGCGTGCGACATGGTGGTCGGGGCGAGTTCCGATGCACTGCAAACGGTGCGTCACGGTCGCACGCGGATTGTCGTGAACACGCATGCGATTCCGAACGCGACCTTCGTGCAGAACCCGGACGCGAACCTGCATGCCGACGCGCTGATCGACAAGATGCGTCACGCTGCGGGTGCGGAACGTATGTCGAGTTGCGATGCGCAAGGGCTTGCGACGCGTTTCCTCGGCGATACGATCGGCGCCAATATTCTGATGCTCGGTTTTGCCTGGCAGCTCGGTCTCGTGCCGGTGTCGTTTGGCGCGATGATGCGTGCGATCGAATTGAACAATGTCGCAGTGCAGATGAATCAACTGGCCTTCTCGGTGGGTCGTCTTGCGGCGGCTGACCCGGCGGCGCTCGAAGTACTGTGGCAGGAGCGGCATGCTGCGCAGCAACCAGCGCGCATCGATACGTTAGATGAGCTGATCGCGCATCGTGAAGCACGCCTCGCGGTGTATGGCGGCGAGTCTTATGTGAAGCGTTATCGTGCGCTGGTGGATGCAGCGCGCCGTGCGGAAGCGGGCCGCGGCGGCGCCTCCTCCGAACGCGTGACGCGTGCAGTGGCGACGACGTTCTATCGCCTGCTGGCCGTGAAGGACGAATACGAAGTCGCGCGTCTGCATACGGACAGCGCGTTCCGTGCCTCGCTCGAAGCGCAATTCGAAGGCGTGGCGGGCAAGGACTTCGGCGTGAAATTCAATCTCGCGCCGCCGACCTTGTCACGTCCGAAGCATGGCGCAACGCCGGTGAAGAAGACCTTCGGCCAATGGTTGTGGCCGGTGCTCGGCACAATGGCGAAGTTCCGCGGGCTGCGCGGCACGATGCTCGATCCGTTTGGCCGCACGCTCGAACGCCGTATGGAACGTGAACTGGCCGACGACTACGAAGTGACCATGCAGAAAGCGTTTGCGAAGCTCGATGCGTTGAACGTCGAGGAAATCGTTAAGCTCGCTGATCTGCACGCTCGTGTCCGTGGTTATGGGCATGTGAAGCTGGCGAATCTGGCCGGTGTGAAGCGCAGCGAGCGTGACCTGGCTGCGCGGCTGAACATCGAAGCGGCCACGGGTGCAGCGGTCAAGCAGGCGCTCGAGGAAGCGAAGGGTGCAGGGACGCTGCGAGGAATTCCGGTGGTGGTGGCGAAGTAAGTGTGTGAAAGCGGACGCCGCTTCGAGCAAGGTTCGGAGCGGCGCTCGTGACACGGCAAGTCAGAGCAACGCCCTCACCTTCGCCACCCTCTGCGGATCCACCGGCGCCAGTCCATTCCCGCCAACCCGCACGCCTGACCCGAAATGCACCGCCTTGACGCCAGTGGCCTGCACGAAAGCGGCGACGGCATCTACGGTGAGCCCCGCTCCTGCCAGCACCGTGCAATGCGAACCCTCCGCATGCTGCACCAACGCGCGAATCGTCTCTTCGGCCTGCAACACCGATGGCTTGCCACCTGAGGTCAACACGTTGGTCACTGCGTCGAAACCCAGCAGCACATCGAGCGCCTTGCGCAGATCGCGAGTTTCATCGAACGCACGATGGAACGTAATCGCGAGACCTTGCGCAGCGTCGACGGCCCGCGCCAACCCCTCACGATCAATCTCACCGTCCGGCTTTAGCATTCCGATCACCACGCCATGCGCGGCCGCCGCGGCAACCGCGCGCACGTCGCGCAGCATCACGGCGTAGTCATCGGCGTCGTACACAAACGATCGGCTATGCGGACGGACGATCACATTCACGGGGATATCCACAGCCGCGACCACCGCTTCGATCAACCCAAGACTGGGCGTCAAGCCACCCTCACCCATCGCGGTAATCAACTCGAGGCGATCGGCCCCCGCGCGCGCGGCGAGGCGCGCATCGGCGACCGTGGTGGCGATGACTTCCAGCAAAACGTGGGATTGAAACATGGCGGCGGACGAGCGTCGTTAAAAACGACATGATCGCTCAAGACAGCGCCGGGCTGTCTCAAGTATTCCTGCCGCCGTCGGAAGAGCCGGCGCGAACCGCCGGTTTTGCTTGTGCTCAGAACCGCTCTTCATCCACCCAGTCGATATCGCCGCACAGCACGCAGGTCTGTTCACCCACATGCGTCACCACCGACAACGTCACGCACGGCAACGCCTCGTTGATCGACAGATACGGCCGCGTCACATGCACCCGCTCCGGCGCATTGATCGCCGCGCGAAAATACGGTCGGCGCAGCCAGTTGGCCCCCTGCGCATCGGCGAGCGGCAAAAAGCGCGTCTCATGCGCCGCACGATCGGCGCGCAGCACCACGTTGCGGCCCGCCTGACGGCCCTTCGCATCCAGCATGAAGCAGCGCGCCGCATGATCGAGCGCGAGGAAGTTCCAGCACACCTCATCGAGCGGCTCGCCGGCGGCAAGCCGCTCCGCCGCCCGCTCGAACGCGCGGATATACGGTGCGAGCCGGCTCGCATTGCGCCGCTCGCGAGCCTCGGCCTGGTCTCGATAACGCTCGGTGACTTCGCTGATGCAGGTCACCGCTTGCGCGCTATCCGCGGCGCCCGGGTTCGGCCGGCCGAAGAAAAAGCCCTGCACGAAGTCAGCGTCGCAGGCGAGCGCCATCTGCGCCTCATGTTCGGTCTCCACGCCTTCGATCAACACCAGCTTGCCCGCTTCGTGCAACAGCGCGACGAGACCCGGCAGGATCGTCGCCATGTCGGCGCGATGCGCGGCATGCGAGAGCATGATGCGGTCGAGCTTCACGATATCCGGATTCAGTTGCCAGATGCGTTCGACGTTCGAATGGCCTGCGCCGAAGTCATCGAGCGCGATCAGGAAGCCGAGGTCGCGGAACTTGCGCACGGCCTCCGCTAGACGTTCCAGATCTTCCGCGCGTTGTTCCAGCACCTCGAGCACGATGCGCCGCGGCGACATATCGAGCCGCCGCAGATTCGCGAGCAGCGCGGCCGCGTGATAGGGATCGGTCAACGCCCCTGGATGAACGTTCAGAAACAGCCATTCCTTCTCGGCGCCGAGCACGTTGAAGTTCTCCAGATGCAGCGCCTGAGCCAGCCGGTCCACCTGCAGCACGTCACCGAGGCGTGCCGCCTGACCGAATACGTCGAGCGGCGACACCGGCCGGTCGAGCGCATCGTGGGCTCGCAGCAAACCCTCGTAACCGACCGCCCGCATATGCGACAAACTGAAGATCGGCTGAAACACGCTCGTCAGCTCCAGTTCGCCATGCCGCACTGAATACCGCTCGAGCCCCGAAGTCACACTCACCTCGAAGCCGTGCGGTGCGGCGGTCGTCCTTTCCTGTTGCGCAATCGTCATGCATTCCTCTCACGCGAGATCAGGGCCGGTCCGATCGCGGAGGCGAACAACCACGGCGCCGTTTCTCAAAATGTGCGTCATCGCTACTCCTTAAGCAAGCTCCGTGCGCACGCAGCCGCACATTCCGACGAAGTTTGCATGCGCGGCTGCACCGACAGAAGCTGCATGCGTCGCGACCGGGCGCACGGCGCACCGCTTCGGTGCATGCGGTTATGCCCATCGCCGCCCGCCGTTCATAGGTCACCGCTCGCTTCGCGTATCGCCCCGCCGGCTTGAAAGCTCAAGTTAAACTTCGCCACACACCCAACATGTCCCCGAGTTGCTTACGAACGCCGGTGGACAAAGACACGCCGTATCTCAACAAACGAGCCAGATGGATATTGTTTTCACCGTTCTGATTCTCCTGCTTGCGGTCGCCGTCTCCGGTGTCGGCGTCCGCGTGCTGCCGTTCAAGCTGCCGCTGCCGCTCGTGCAGATCGCCCTCGGTGCGCTACTCGCATGGCCGAGGCTAGGTCTGCATGTCACCTTCGATTCGGAAATCTTCATGATGCTCTTCATTCCGCCGCTGTTGTTCGCGGATGGATGGCGTATTCCGAAACGTGAGTTCTTCATGGCGCGTCGCTCGATCCTGCTGCTCGCGCTGGGGCTGGTGTTCATGACGGTGCTGGCGGTCGGCTATTTCGTGCATGCGCTGGTGCCGTCGATCTCGTTGCCGGTCGCCTTCGCGCTTGCCGCCGTGCTGTCGCCGACCGATGCAGTCGCGCTGACCGGGATTGCCGGCAAGAACCGGATTCCCGCCAACCTGATGCACATCCTCGAAGGCGAGGCGCTGATGAACGACGCCTCGGGCCTCGTCGCGTTGAAGTTCGCGATTGCCGCCGCGTTGACCGGCGTGTTCTCGCTGCGCGACGCGTCGATCAGCTTCGTGATCATCGCCTTGGGCGGGCTCGCGACGGGTGCCGCGGTGAGCTGGCTGTTCGGCGTCGCGGCCGCTCATCTTCTGAACGTCAGCGAGGAAGTCGACCCCGCACCCGGCGTCGTGATGAGCCTGCTGATTCCGTTCGCGGCCTACCTGTTCGCGGAGCATTTCGGCTGGTCGGGCATCCTCGCCGCCGTGGCGGCCGGCATGATGATGAACTACACCAGCATCGCGAACGCCGGGCCGGTCTCGGCACGCGTGCGGGCCAACAGCACGTGGTCGATGATCGAGTTCGTCTTCAACGGGATGGTGTTCATCCTGCTCGGGTTGCAGTTCCCGCATATCCTCGGTCGGGCGCTGATCGACGCGCACGAGACCAGCAACGAGCAGGTGGTGATTCTGATTGGCTATATCGCGGCGGTGGCGCTCGCGCTGTACGCGCTGCGCTTCGTCTGGGTGTGGCTGCTGCGCTGGTACGCGAGCCGCGGCGCGGCCAAACAGGGCTTGACCAGCGCGGTGCCAGGGCTGCGGACCGTCACGGTCACAACGATCGCCGGGGTGCGTGGCGCAGTGACCATGGCAGGCGTGCTTTCGTTGCCGGAGACTTTGCCCAGTGGGGTTCCTCTACCGGGCCGGAATCTGGCCATCTTTATTGCCTCGGGCGTGATTCTGACGTCGCTGCTGATCGCGGTGATCGGGCTGCCGCTTCTGCTGCGCGGCTGGCGGCGCGGGCGCGATCCGCACGCGGCCGAGGAACAGTTCGCCCGCAAGCTCGCGGCACAAGCAGCGATCCGTGCCATCGACAATCTGCATGAGACCGCCAGCGCCGACCTCGACGAATCGGCCTTCGCCTATGCCGCGGATGTCGCGGCGCGCGTGATGGATATCTACCGTCGACGTCTGGCCACCCTCGGCGATGAGAGCAAAGCGCCGAGCGAGCAGGCCCGGCGCGCAGAGGCGCTGGAGTTTCAGATGAAGCTGGCCGCGATGCGTGCCGAACGCGCGGTGCTGCTCGCGTTGCGCAACGAGCAGAGGATCAATGACGAGACGCTCAACAAGCTGATGCGCGAAGTGGATCTCTCCGAGACCGCTTTGATCACGCGTGGTGCGGCGCGCGCCTGAACGCAGCCGCGCGCTGATGCTCAGTGCAATTCGCTTCGGCTCGCCAGGTTAGCGGCCCGCTCAAGAAGCGGACTCGCCTCGCTGGCGACGCTCTCAAACAGCCGGCTGCTGTGCCGGCTTGCGACGCAACAACGCGTACAGAATGATCGAGCCGAACGTAGCGGTACCGATGCCGCCGAGCCCAAAGCCGCCCAGCTTCAGCGAGAAATCGCCTGCACCGAGCACGAGCGTCACGGCGGCAACGATCAGATTGCGGTTGTCGGAGAAGTCCACCTTGTTGACGACCCAGATACGTGCGCCCGTCACCGCAATCAGCCCGAACACCACGATCGACACGCCGCCCAGCACCGGGCCCGGAATCGTCTGGATCACCGCACCGAACTTCGGCGAGAAGCCGAGCACCAGCGCGATCACGGCGGCGATCACGAACACCAGCGTCGAGTAGATTTTCGTGACGGCCATCACGCCGATGTTTTCCGCGTACGTCGTGACACCGGTACCGCCCGCAAGGCCCGAGACGATGGTTGCGAGGCCATCGCCAATGAATGCGCGGCCCACGTAGCGGTCGAGGTTCTGTCCGGTCATCGCGCTCACCGCCTTGATGTGGCCAAGATTTTCCGCAACGAGAATCACCGCAATCGGCGCGAGCAACGCCATCGCCTGCGCGTTGAACGCCGGCGCGGTGAAATGCGGCATGCCGAACCAGGCGGCATTCGCGACAATCGAGAAGTCGATAGGCTTACCCATGCCGAGGCCGTTCGTGACGATGGCATAGATCACGTAGGCAATGATCAAGCCCACCAGAATCAGCAGCCGCTGCAGCATGCCGCGCGCGAACACCGCCACCGCAGCGACGCACAGCACGGTGATGAGCGCCATCCACGAATCGAAGTTGCTGCCGCTCACGCCCTTCACGGCGATCGGTGCGAGGTTCAGCCCGATCACGCAGACGATGGCGCCCGTCACGAGCGGCGGCATCAGCGTTTCGATCCATTTCGTGCCGACCGCTGTGACGATCAGCCCAATGATTGCGTAGACCACGCCGCACGCGATGATCCCGCCGAGCGCCACGGGAATGTTCAGGTTGGGACCGTGTCCCGCATAGCCGGTCACGGCAATCACAAGGCCAATGAACGAAAAGCTCGAACCGAGGTAGCTCGGCACGCGTCCGCCCACCACCACGAAAAACAGCAGCGTGCCGATGCCCGACATGAAAATGCACAGGTTCGGATCGAAGCCCATCAGCAGCGGGGCGAGCACAGTCGAGCCGAACATGGCGACGACGTGCTGGATGCCCATCGCAAACATCTGCGGCCAGGCGAGCCGCTCATCGGTGTTGACGACGCGGCCCTCGGCGGCGCTCGGCTGCGTGCGCCAGCGGGGGAAGTAGGAATCGGCCATGGCGGGGGTTCTCCTCTATCGGCGTGGTTAGCGTCTGGCGTGGTGCCGTCGAAGCGGCGCCTCTTTTCTGACCGAGCGGCCGTGCAAGCGCGCACTCTGATCGACGCCTTGTTCAACGCCTGGTTTAAATTACGCGCGAGTGTACGGAGAGCGTCTGGCCCTGACAAGCGAAGTCGTGGACGCGCTGCGGCAAGCTCGGGCCCTGCGCACCTTGGTTACGTGCCGCGTCTATAGCGCAAACACCGCGACCGCCGTTTTCAGCTCGCGCGCCTGGTCCGCCATCGAAGCCGCCGCGGCCGCGGCCTGCTCCACCAGCGCCGCATTCTGCTGGGTCACCTCGTCCATCTGCGCGACCGCGCGGTTCACCTGTTCGATGCCCGTGCTCTGTTCGTGCGATGCAGCAGAGATTTCGCCCATGATGTCGTTCACGCGCTTCACGGCCTGGGTGACTTCGGCCATCGTGTGCCCGGCTCGCTCGGCGAGCGCGGCGCCGCTGCCGACGCGTGCCGTCGAATTTTCGATCAGCTCCTTGATCTCTTTGGCCGACAACGCGCTGCGCTGCGCAAGCGAGCGCACCTCGCCCGCCACCACGGCAAAGCCGCGGCCTTGCTCGCCTGCGCGCGCCGCTTCGACAGCCGCGTTGAGTGCCAGAATGTTCGTCTGGAAGGCGATGCCCTCGATCACGGCGATGATGTCGGTCATGCGCTTCGAGCCCGCGGCCAGTTCGCGCATGGTCTCGACCACGTCGCCCACCAGACCGCTGCCGCGCACCGCCACCTCCGATGCGCCATGCGCGACGCCGCTCGCCTGCTGCGCGTTGTCGGCGTTCTGCCGCACGGTCGCGGTCAGTTGCTCCATGCTCGACGCGGTTTCTTCGAGCGAGGCGGCCTGCTCTTCGGTGCGCTGCGACAGATCGGTATTGCCCTGGGCAATTTCACCCGAGGCGAGCAAGATTGACTCGCTCGACTCGCTGATGCCCGAGACGATCCCGGCAAGCCGTTCGCGCATATTGCGCAGTGCGAACAGCAGGCTGTGGGTATCGCCTGCGCGCGTGTCGACCTGCACGCTCAGGTCGCCATCCGCGATACGGTTGGCAATCTGCGCGGCGTAGCCGGGTTCGCCACCAAGTTGCCGCCTGAGTCGACGCGCGATCAACCACGCCAGCAGCATGCCGGCCACCAGCGCGCCAAGCACGAGCGAAGACAGCACGATGCGCATCTGCCGATAGCTGGCTGCGGCCTCGGCCTGCGCGTCGCCCGCTTGCTGACGACGGTAGTCGATCACCAGCACGATCCGATCGCGCAACGCCTCGCTCGCGGCAATCGCGCGCCGCACCAGTTCCTTATTGTCGACACCCGCTGGAATCGGCTCCGCACCGATCTGCTGATGCACGATCTCCTCCCACACGGCCGACTTGCGCAGCACTTCGTCGAACAGTTCCTGGCCCTTGCTGGTGGACAGCGTGGCGCGATAGCGATCGTAGGCGTCGTGCATGTTCTTGAGCGAGGCGACGATGTTGGCGTCGAGCCGCTGACGACCTGCATCGTCTTCCGCGTAGCCAAGATTCGCTGCCGCGAGGTCCGCATCGATCTTGTTGCGGTTCGCTTCTTCCATCCAGTAGAGACCGTCCATATGCCGGCTACTGATCTCGTTGGTGAGGTCGTGCATCGACGCTAGCGTCATCAGGCCGGTGGCTCCCACCACGGCGCAAAACCCGATCACGATCGCGAATGCCGACAACAGGCTTTGCAACACCGTCATACGCTCGAACCACTTCATTTCAGCATCCTCTCCAGAAAGCGCCGGGCCGGCTCAAGCGGTCTTGTTCCCCTCGGGGATTTGGCGAGAAGCGACAGGTTTAAGGGCATTCGCCCATTCCTGTGGACCTTCGCGCCAATGCGGCGTCGACAGTGCGCGCCTTGGCGCGTCCAGTCCTTTTACGGCTGTGCGACCCGCGGCTTGACCTGCTAATGATGGGAATAAGCGAGACAGGATGTTGCAAGGCTCATCTCGCTAAGCCTTACGGGGATTGGGATTTGTCTGATTTATCGGGGAAGACCCGCTAGCTAAACTGGCTTTGCTGCGTGACCCCATGAATTGCGCATGCGATGTTGTAACTCTCCGACTTTCCGCTCACGCTCCCCCAGCGTGAGCGGTTTTTTTTGTCTATTGCGTTCTCGATGACGTTGCGGGCGGCCTGGCTATTCGAGGCAGTTCGCACTCTGCAATCCTTCCCGCCGCTACCACTACACCGAGCCAAATGCCCGCGCGGCAAGCCTCGCCGCATGCTCGCGCACGTCGATTGGCCACTGCGCGATTGATGCATCGAAACGGGCCGGATCGGCGGCATACAGCGCTCGGGTCGCTTCCTCATAACCTGGCAGATTTCCGGCTAGCGCGGTCATGAAGCGATAGGCCGCTTCCTGCGCATGGCGCGTGCGGTCTTTGTCGTCGCCCGCGAGCCGCGCCGCTTCCACCAGTTTGCGCAACGCCACGGAGGCGCCTCCGGATTGGCTGTTCAGCCAGTCCCAATGACGCGGCAGCAACGTGACTTCGCGTGCCACCACCCCCAGCTTCGGCCGGCCGCGGCCGCGAGGCGTGCCGTCCACGGCAGACTCCACAGGTTCTTCTTCTGCGCCTTTGTCTTCGTGGAGCAGTCTTTCGAGCACTTCATCGGCTGTGCCGCGCAAATCGAACTCAACGGGCTGGCTAGTCGCGTCGTCAAATACCAAAACCGGCGCCTGCTCGCCGCGCTCGATAACCTGCTTGACGGCCAGCGCGACATCCTTGAGCGCGCCTGAGGCGATGCGTCGAACGCCTTCGAAGGCGGTACATGTGTTTGCTTGGGGGTTCATCACGAAAATCCTCATCAATCGATTTTCGTCAATTATATCCGGGTAAAATTAGAATGCAATATCACCCGGATAAAAATATTATGAGCGCGGCGCGACACTTAGAGGCAATTCGCGCCGCGCGGCGCGCCGCCTCGACCGACTAGCGGCCCGGTTGCGTCACCATCCCGGGGCTGTCGGCGCGCGCCGCGACCGGATAGCAGAGGATGCGGTTGCGGCCGGCATCCTTGGCCTCGTAGAGAGCCGTGTCAGCCGCGTTGACGAACGCCCGGTAGGTAGCGAAGCGATGACTCGCCGTACTGGCAATGCCGATGCTGATGGTCAGCACGTGATGCGCACTGGAGACATGGCGCATCTGAAGCGCCTGCACGGCTGCCCGAATCTGCTCGGCGATCTGCGCCGCGCCGCTACCGTCGGTATCGGGCAACAACACGGCGAATTCCTCGCCGCCGTACCGCGCCGCCACATCGCTGGGTCGCCGCACGTTACCGCCGATGCAGCGCGCCACCGCCGCCAACGCGTCGTCGCCGGCCGAGTGGCCGTAGAGATCGTTGAAGCCCTTGAAGTTGTCGACGTCGATCAGGAGCATCGACAACGGCCGCCCGCTACGCTGCATCAGGAGCCACGCTTGCTCCGCGCGCTCCTCGAACGTGCGGCGGTTGTTCAGCCCGGTCAGTCCGTCCGTGCGGGCCAGCACCCGCAACGCTTCTTCCACTTCCTGGCGGCGCCTGAGCTGTTGCGAGAACAGCACGGCGAGCGCGATGATCGCCACGTCGAGTGCGCCGATCAGGCTGCCGATAACCCAGGCGCGATGCCGCCAGCCAGCGTAGATGTCGCGCGTGGAGATCGCGACGTCGAGCAGCAGCGGAAAGCGGTCGATATGGCGGAACGTGTACCAGCGCTCCACGCCGTCGATGGCCGCGGTGCCGAAGAAATCGCCGCTGTCGCGCTGGGTGAAGCGGGTGTAGTTGGCCGTACCGGTCAGATTGATGCCGACGATTTTCGGGTCATAGGGACGCCGCATCAGCATCGTGCCGTCGGCCAGCATCAGCGCCATCGAGCCACTGTTGCCGAGGTTCATGCCGGCAAAGAGCCGCTGGAAATAGGAGAGCCGCAGTGTGCCCACCACCACGCCGGCGAAACTTCCGTCCGGGTGAGAGAGGCGCCGGCTCAGCGCGATGCTCATGCCGGCGTTGGTCTGCCTCGACATGTAAGGCCGGCCGACGTATAGCCCGACGTCAGGTGAATTGCGGTGAACAAGGAAGTAGTCGCGATCCGACGCGTTGATGTGCCGCGGTATCGCGGACTGCGAATCGAGGATAGCGTTGCCGGCTTCGTCCAGCACCAGCATCGAGCCCATGTCCCGGGCGCTGGCGGCGCCGTCGAACAGCACCAGTTGACGGATCGCGGGCGGCAAGGTCATCACGCCCGGCTGTTTGAGACCGGCGATGACCGCAAGCAGCGACAGGTCGTACAGCTCGAGGTTGCGCGCCACGTCGCGCTCGACCAGCAAGGAGACATTCTCGGCCGAGTCCTGGGCGCGCCGCAATGCATCCTCGCGCATCTGCGCCAGTACCCAGATGGCGATCGCGAGGATCGCACCGGCTAGCGCAAGGCTGATGACAATCACGGCATTCGGTCGGCGCGTCACCATGTGTCTGGTTGTGTCGAGCGTGCGCGTCGGCCTACGCGCGTTATCGGGGACTGCGATCACGGCCCAACCCGGAAAGCGCGGCACGCGAGAGGCCGGTCATGCCTCGCCGCGCGGATTCCTAGAAGCGGTAGCGTACCAGACGCTGCGCCCCAATGAGCCATCCTAGCTGCAGCATTACACGAAGCGGCACGGTGTATCGCTCTGAGCGGCCAGATTTTCGCTCCATGTCGGGTATATCGGCCAGTTTCTTATTTTGCTTAATCGACCACCACAGCGGTGCCTATACTGGTCAATAAGCTGAAGAATAGCCGGACCGCGCGCGGAAGGCGGCCGCGTATAGACGCGAGCGCGGTCAAGGCAAGTCGTTAGGCCTACGGAGGAAAACCGATGGCAGCAAGCGTTGTGGCGGACGACATCCGGGCCGTAACCGGGTGATCGCCGCGTAGGGCGCGGTTCGGTTGCCGGTTGCCGGTTGCCGGTTGCCGGTTGCCGGTTGCCGGTCGCCGGAAACTATCCCGCGTGCGGCGTCAGCGGCGGAGTTCCAGACGGGCCCGGCGGCGTGCGGCAGATTGCGCCGATATCAGCGGGTTCCATCACGGTCTTGGCGTAGCCGTGCCGGGCCACCGCGAGCATCGCGCGGCCGACCTCCTCGGTCGTCACAATCTGATTCGGCGTCAAAGCGTGCATGAGCGACATCAGCGGCCGCAAGAACGGATAAATTAACCGGTACATGCGCGTTTTCGACTGGATACCGTGGAGCGGCTCTATAACCCCCGGACGGAACAGATAGACCGCGCGGAACGGCAGCAGCTTCAACGCGTTCTCCGTCTTGCCCTTCACGCGGGCCCACATGCTACGGCCCTGCTCGCTGCTGTCGGTGCCACGCCCGGAGACGTACACAAAGGTCATCTGCGGATTGAGGCGCGCCAGCGTGCGAGCGGCCGCCAGCGTCAGGTCGTAGGTAAGACGGCTGTAATCGGCCTCTTTCATACGGAACGACGACACGCCGAGGCAGAAGAAACACGCGTCGAACCCCTGTAGCGAAGATTCGATCGTACGGTAATCCATCATGTCGGGATGGACGATCTCGGTGAGACGCGGGTCCAGCTGGCCAGTCGGCGAACGGCCCACCGTCTGTACAAAGTCAACGTCCTGGGCACGCAGGCATTCGCGCAGCACGCCTTGGCCCACCATGCCGGTTGCCCCAAATAACAAAACTCTCATGACGCCAGCTCCGGTTCGGTACGCCGCCAACGAAGGTTGGTCAGCGCTTCTGATGCTTCCCACAGACGGGCAGCAACCGCCCGGTCTTGCGCTCGCGGCGCGAAAGCAGCCACACCAGGCGGGCCCTTCACTTCGAATAGACCGCCCGACCTACTGTCTCGAAACCGAGTCCGCCGGTCGCGCCGGTAATCACCGCGAGGCGCCCGGTTTGACGTGGCATGTCATCGGTGGTCCGGCGAGCCATATTGCCCATCCTCAGGATTGCGGGAATTCCGGCAGTGCGGCCGGTGCAGCAAAGTCTGTCGAGACGCTCACCTCGCGCCACGCAGCGGCGCTCGCATTGCGGGCCTTGTCGGCTTCGCCGAAGTAGTGAAGCGCGTCGCTGCCGAGTAGCAGGTGTTCCGGCGGTTGCTCGTGATAAGCGAGCTTCAGCACGATTTGCGCCACCTTCGCCGGATCGCTGGTTTCGTTACCCGCAAACTGGCCGAGCAACGTGATGATGGCGCCGACAGACGGAGCATAGTCCTCCAGCACTTCGGGCAGGGCGCTACCTGCTTCGTTGGCCCAGTCTGTTTTCATGCTGCCCGGTTCGAGCGCGGTGACCTTGACGCCGAAGGGCGCCACTTCCTTGCTGAGGACTTCAGTAAAACCACCGACCGCCCATTTGGCCGACTGATAGGCACTGAATCCCGGCATGCCGAGGCGCCCGCCCACCGATGAAATCTGGATGATGTGACCACTGCGTTGCTTGCGCAAAATGGGCAACGCCGCGCGGGTGACGTTGACCACACCGTAGAAGTTGGTATCGATCTGCGCGCGGAAATCGTCCTCGCTCGCCTGCTCGAACGGCGCGAGATGGCCGAAGCCGGCGTTGTTGACGAGCACATCGAGCCGCCCGAACGCGTCGACAGTGGCCTGCACGGCGGCACGCGCGGCAGCGAAATCCGCGACGTCGAGTGGGACTGCGCGCACCTGCTCGCCGTAACGCTCGACGAGGTCCGCGAGATCGCGTGGATTACGCGCCGTCGCGACAACCTGTTCCCCGGCCGCCAGCGCCGCTTCGACAATCTTGCGCCCGAGTCCGCGCGCGCTACCCGTAACCAGCCATACCTTTGCCATGATGTACTCCTTCCTATTTAGATGAGCGTGTAATCACTCATTAACTACACAAAAAAACATCAACATTTAGAGACGGCGTTCCAGAACGCTTCGAAACCTGCGTCGCGGTACCGCTCAGCCTGAGCGGGCTCGCGCGCGATGAATTCCATGGTGGTGTCCGCCAACGCCCCCAAGATGGCCGCCGCGAAGGCCGGCGGATGATCGCGCAACACGCCGCTGGCAATGCTCGCCTGCATCATCTCGTTGACGTCGGCGAACGCCTGCATGCCTGCCACCCGGGTTGACTCGCTCAGGCGATCGGAAACGGCCAGTTGCGCGACGGCCCGGCGCTTGTGCGGGAAGGCGACGCCCCAGTCCACGTATTTCTGCCACACGTAACGCGCGCGGTCCTGAATACTCGCGGCCTTCGGATACGCCGTCATCATCACTTCCCGCATGTCCGACTTGATGTCGAGATACAACTCGTTCAGCAAGGCGTCTTTGCTTTCGAAGTAAGTGAAGAGCGTGCCTTCCGCCACGCCGGCGACCTTCGCGATCCGCGCCGTCGGCGCACCTAGCCCCTGTTCCGCGATCACCTGAGTGGCGGCGGCAAGGATGGCGTTGCGTTTGTCTTCGCTTTTCGGACGGGCCATGCGTGTCTCGGATCCATCTTGATTAATGAGTGAACACTCAATCATAAACATGATGTCCGGCTTGTTCAAGTAATTTTTGATGGCCTCGGTCTATCACTGCGTGCAGCGCGAGCCGGGATTCAGCTAGGCATATAGGGTGCAGATGTTCGCGTGCCGAAGCCGCTTCGCTAGTTGACGTGCATCGACCGCGTACCGCGTGCCCGGGTTGGCGCCGCGCTCGTGTCTAGCCGTGCGTACTCGATGGCCTCGATGAGCACGCCTGCGATTTCGGCAATACGGTCGCGGGTAATGCGAATTTCGACCCATTCGCGCATGGCTGCGCGTCCGTAGGGTTGGAACGCGAAGGCCCGGCCCATGCGAACCAGCGCGGCGGCACGCTCGGCCGGAAGCTTGATGCCAATGCCGCTGCCGTAGACACAAAACGCCATGTGGGCGCCGACAAAGGCCGCCGGACAACCAAACATCGCTCCTTCATGTACTGACGGGTCGATGTCCCGGACATGCGCGAACGCGACGTCGAACAAACCCCGGTCGTGTAAAAGCCTTGGGACGTCCTTCATGGTTGTTCTCCTGAACCCGAATCGCCCGTTCCTGCCCTCTCACGCACCTCGTTGACGCGCCGCGGCCAGGACATGCTCACGGCGCCTGCGCACAACGAGATCCGTCAGACCTCGATATTCATTACCCGCCGCTCACTGCTTCGCTCGTTCCGAGCACCTCGTATTCGACAGGACAGCGCGTGTAGAACAGTGGCACACCAGCCTGCCGCAGATGAGCGAGCAGCGCATCGATGCGTGAATCGTCCGACGCCACCGTGACCACGACCGGCTGGTCGACCAGTTCGAAAAACCGCGCTGCGTGGTACTTGCCGTGCACGTCGATGCTCTCGCTCACTTCGATCACGGTCGCACCCTCGATACCGGCCTGCCTGGTTTGATCGAGGATCCACTCGACGACGGTCTTGTGATCCTTGCGATGGCTCTGATTGTCCGCAAACACGGTCAACTGACTGCCCTTCATGGGACCTCCGCGCTAAACCTACACGAGAGCAATAGGCGTGCCTTGCGACGGGTCTCCGCTCGCGTGGGTCGTCATCCTAAGGATAGGAAATTGTTCGATGCTGTGCGCGTCATTCGGAAGGCCTGCCCCCTTTTCCCGCGGACCGGCCAACATGACCCGCAATGCTTACCGCACGGTAGTTCTGACCATAAAAACACTGCCATCTGGAGTGTCGCACGCTATCAATATGTGAACGTTGTGCTTCTGTTTCAGATCAGTTTCCATGCACGGGAACATATTGGCCGAAAGCACGTCAGGGAATATATCCCCGCAAGAATAACGAGAGCGATCCATGGACGACTTGCTGACACGACTCCTGCATTTCCAGCCGTCATTGATGGTGACAGTGGCTTACGACGTGCTCCACCTCGTTGTCGCCGCCCTGATTATCGCCGTGGGCTGGTGGCTTTCGAACCGCATCGGCACGCTGTTCGCCAAGGCGTTTGCGCATACGCATGCCGACCCTACGCTCGCCCCCATGCTCAAGGCAATGGGCACGTGGGCGGTGCGCGTGGTGGCGTTTATCGCCGCGCTAAGCGAGGTGGGCATCGCGACAGCTAGCGTACTGGCGGTGCTGGGCGCCGCCGGCCTCGCAATCGGGCTGGCATTGCAGGGCACGCTGCAGAACATCGCGGCGGGCATCATGCTGCTGATGCTGCGGCCATTTCGTGCCGGTGACGTGATCGAAGGCAGTGGCGCCGTTGCGGGCATCGTGCGGGAAGTAGGGCTTTTCACCACGCGCATCGAGCGCAGCGACGGCAACGCCGTGTTCGTGCCGAACAGCCTGATCTGGAGCAATCCGGTCATCAACTACAGCAGCGGCGGCACGCAGCGTATTGAAGTAGATGTGGAACTGGCGCAGCGCAAGGATGTGGATGCGGCCATTGGCGAGCTGAAGAAGCTGGTGGCAGACGAGCCGCGAGTGCTGAGTGGGGCGACGCTCGCGCCGGTGGTCACGGTGGCGAGCTATCCGAAGTCAGGTGGCGCGCGGCTGAGGATCGCAGCGTGGGTGCGCAGTCCGGATGCGCCGCTTGCCACGGATGATCTGCGAAGTCACGCGAGGGCCGCATTGACCGAGGCGGGGTGTGCGGTGGCGGCGTGGTGAAGTGGAGGTTTGATGGGAGCGGCTGATTGGGTATTTAATGCACGCTCATACGTAACTAGTAAAAAACCGTTAATCCCATATTTTTCGCCGCTCTTGGCTCCCAACTCAACCTTTCGTGTACCATAAAATGGCGATTCAGAAGGTAGACTGAGGTGCGTGCACAGCGCGTACGACCAGTAACGGACAGCCCCACACGCCGCATCGCGACGCCACCTCGGACGACTGCGTGTCGATTCCGCCGTCCTCCATTCGTCGTTTAGGATCGGAGGACTGCCCTCCACTTCTGGAGTCAACCATGCCTGAACAAACCGTCCGCCTTCATCGCGTGATCCGTGCCACACCCGAGCGTATCTATCGTGCGTTCCTCGACGCCGACGCCCTCACCAAGTGGCTTCCGCCGAACGGATTTACCGCCAAGGTTCATCAATTGGAGGCCCAGGTGGGCGGCAGCTATCGGATGTCGTTCACGAACTTCACCACGGGCGACAGCCACTCTTTCGGTGGGGAGTATCTGGAACTGGTGCCGCACGAGCGCATCCGCTACACAGGTCGGTTCGATGACCGGAACCTGCCGGGAGTGATGCAGACAACGGTGTCGCTTCGGCCCGTGATTTGCGGAACCGAACTGAATGTGACACAGGAGGGGATACCTGACGTTATCCCGCCTGACCCTTGCTACCTTGGATGGCAGGAGTCGCTTGCCTTGCTTATCTTGTTGGTGGAAGCCGAAATTCGACAGTAAGGGCAAGCGTGGAGCGACCGCCCGCGGGGCGGTCACTCCATCGGACAGGTCATGCAGACTTCAGGTCTTTCGCCGCGTCCCGTCGCGCAGCGCGCTCCTGCGCGTAGGCGGGGCTCAATTCGGCCTTCAGATCTTCGCGTCGCAATGGTTCACCACAAGCCTCGCAGACGGTGCCGACGCCGGCATCGTGACCACAGGTGAGATGCGTATAACGCACCGCAACATCCTCGTGTGGTGACTTGCACCACGTCTCACCCCATTCGCGCAACGCCAGGATGACCGGATAGAACGCCCGGCCCATCTCCGTGAGTTCGTATTCGTAGCGGGGCGGCTTTTCCATGTAGCGGTTGCGCTGGATCATGCCGTCCGCTTCGAGCCGTTTGAGGCGAGCGGAGAGCATCTGCGGCGTTGCTTGCGACTGCGCCAGCAGGCTGTCGAACCGTCGATTGCCCATGAACAGCTCTCGCACGATCAGGACAGCCCAGCGGTCGCCGATGACAGCCTGAGAGCGCGCGACTGGACACAGCGTATCGCTCACTTCGGGCAATGCAGCCATTCAAACCTCCCCTTCAAATCGCAATTCATTTGACTATGATAATCATATCAAAGATCGCACCCACTTGCGCTGCAGGCTTATGCGATCCGGATCCGCGACTTTGCGAGAGTCGCGGATCACGGGCTCCTTTCGCATGACTTGTTGTGGCGATCGGCGATCAGGCTTTAGACAGCTCGCCATCAGTAAGACGCCAGATGCCGCGAGGATTGTCATGCTGCAAGGCTTCCGGCAGCAGTTCATCCGGGAAGCCCTGATAGCACACAGGCCGCAGGAAGCGCTCAATCGCGCTCATGCCAACCGAAGTGAAGCGGCTGTCCGACGTTGCGGGAAACGGACCGCCGTGAATCGATGCGTATGACACCTCTTGCGGATGCGCAAACGCATTGACGACGATGCGTCCTGTGCGACGTTCGAGAATAGGCAGAAGTCTGGCAGCGAGAGAATGATCGGCCGGATCGATCTGCATCGTGGCCGAAAGTTGGCCGCGAAACTGCCTCGCGATGGCAATCAGTTGCTCCACATCCTTGACCCGCACCAGTAGCGCAGCAGGTCCGAATACCTCCTCCGATAACGACGGATTCTCGAGCATGCGTGCGCCGTCGATCTCGAAGAGAACCGATTGACCGTCCCATGCACCTTGCGGTTCGCCGCCCGCTGCGATCCGCTCTGCACCCGCGTTGCCCTGACGCTCCACGTTCTTCCGATACGCCGCGTTGATGCCTGGCGTCAGCATCGTGCGCGCTTGCATCGCTTCGACGCGGGGGATCATCGCGTTCTTCAGTTCGAGGTAGCCCGGGCCGTCGATGGCGAGCAGGATCGCGGGTTTCAGGCAAGCCTGGCCCACAGTGACGAGCATGCGTTCGGTAAAGCCATCGCCGATAGTGTCGCCACGCGCAGCGAGCGCGGCCGGCAGCACGAAAGTGGGATTGACGCTCGTCATTTCCGTGAAGACTGGTATCGGATCGGGACGTTGCTGCGCGCGCCGAAGCAAAGCCATTCCGCCAGCTTCAGAACCCGTGAACGTCACACCCTTAATGAGCGGATGATCGACCAACGCCTCACCGATTGCATTACCGCCACCACGGACCAGAGAGAACACGCCCTCATGCAGGCCCGAATCGCTGACGGCCCGCTGGATCACGCGTCCCATCAGTTCTGACGCGCCGGGATGTCCGTTGTGCGCTTTCAAAATGACGGGGCAGCCGGCGGCCAGCGCCGACGCGGTGTCGCCGCCCGCGACCGAATACGAAATCGGAAAATTGCTTGCGCCAAAGATCGCGACCGGACCCAGTGCGATTTTCTGCATCCGATGATCCATCCGTGCGCGCGGTTGACGTTCCGGCTGAGCGGGATCGATCGTTGCCTGGCGAAAGCGCCCCTGCCGAACGACGGTCGCGAACTGGCGAAACTGGGTCGCCGACTTCGCGGCCTCCCCTTCGAGTTGAGCGACCGGCAAGCCGGTTTCGAGTGACGTGCGTTGCGCGAGTTCTGGCGTGATGGCGTCGAGGCCGGCGGCGATACGCTCGAGGAATGCGGCGCGTTCGGGAAGACTTATGCCGTTATAGCTATCGAATGCGTCATCGGCCAGTTGCGCTGCGCGATCGACCTCTTCGATTCCGCCAAACGCAAAGGGCGGCTCGATCTCAGCATTCGCCGCTGGGTTGAGCGCCTTCATGGTGCCTGCGGTGGCAGGCACCTCCTGTGCGCCAATGAGTAGATTGCCATTCAGTTTCATTCGTTATCCTTTCGATTCAGACCGGAAGTGCGACGATCAACTCGGCCGTCGTCAGGATTTCATGGGCAAAAGTCGGGCCGTTCAGTTCATGTGCCGCGCGCATCATTTCCCTGGTGAAGGCGGCCGTGGCGTCGCGAACGAGCGTGACGTGATAGCCCAGTTCCATCGCGAAGCGACTCGTCGATTCAATGCATGTATTCGCCAACAGTCCGACGACGATCACATGCGTGATGCTCTGCTGTTTCAGCTGAAAGTCGAGATCGGTGTTTGCAAAACCGCTTTGGCCCCAGTGCTCCTGGATGATGATGTCGCCTTCTTGCGGCACGAAGTCAGGATGCCATTCACCGCCCCACGTCCCCTTTGCGAAGGTGTGACGTTGCTGCACGAGGCGTTGAGTCGGATTCGGATGGTCCCAGTTGTCGTAATCGCCCGGTTGCCAGCGGCGGTGCGGGACGTAGAAGACCTGAAGATCAGCTTTGCGCGCGGTGTCGACCGCGGCGCGGAGATTGTCGAGCAGGTGGACGTCTGCGGCGACGTCGCGGAGCATCGGAAAGAGCTTGCCGCCATCCGAGAGAAAGTCGTTGTACGGGTCGACCAGCAGCAGTGCGGTGCGCTCCGCGTCATATACAGGGTTGGGCATTTCAGTACTCCAGTCAGAAAGTGTGTGCGAACAGGTTCGCGTCCCGCAGTCGGCGCCGGACTGCTTTTGTCGGACGATTCGTGACGTCTCACGCATCGTATGCGGTCAGCTAAGGATATAACTATGAAAATCATATCGTCAAGTCAACATGCGGGATCATCGCCTCCATCAAATAATCGCGTGCGATTTAATCTTTTGAGATTGACATTCGCAAACTCTTCCCCCATTATGCGACGTATGCGATTACATCGCATACGATGTAAATCCAACCAACACCCTTATCCATCAAGGAATCCATCATGACCAAGATCGAAAAAGTCCTCTTCTCGGGCAACACCCACACCACGATCAACCGTGACCCCAACGCCCAGCGTGGCGAGCACGGCGTCGTCGACATCAAGCTGTCGACGCCCGCCGGTGACAACCTCGAGCTCATCGCCACCGAACCGCACCCGAAAGCCGAGCAATTGTTTGCTGGCGCGTGGTCGGCCTGTTACATCACCGCGTTTGGGATCGCAGCCCAGCTGAAGAAGGTCACGCTGCCGCCCGACTATTCCGTGGATATCCAGGTAGACATCGGACAGACCGGCGCCGCCTGGTTCCTCGGTGCCCAGTTCAACATCCGCGTGCCGGGCCTGGAAAAGGAAGTCGTCGAGGCGATCGCGCATTCGGCCCATCAGATCTGCCCGTACTCGAAGGCTGTGCATGGAAACATCGAAGTCGGCCTGAACGTCATCACGGCGTGATTTGTCAACGCTCGCGCCTCTCGCTGAGGCAAATGCATTTCAACGAACATCTTTTCAGGGAATTTCTGCCATGAAGACCAAACTTATCGCCGCACTGCTCGTCGCCTTTTCGGCGTCCGCCGCCGCTCCCGCATTCGCCAGCGGCTATGGGCCAGCCCCCTTTTACCGGCCCGCGGTTGGCGCGCCGGCATCGCAACGCGGTCAGGACGTGCAAACCGTCGCCACCGAGCGCGGCGACGTCGCTGGCTCGCAAGAGGCGTATGGCGGTGTAGTCGCCGGACTCTCCCAGGCGGGGAGCCATGCCGCCGTAACGCCGGGTAGCAAGCTATTCGCACATCACTAGATCAAGCATCCCTCAGTGGCTGGGCCAGCGCGCATCGCCGCTCCTCCTGCGCGCGGTCACAGCACGGCTGAAATGGGTAACGGCTAGTGCTCTACCTGGCGGCAGCGAGATTCGCTACATTGCGATACAATCGCATGCGATATATAACTCTCACTGTAAAACATTAGTCTTTATCCAAAGAGGATGCAGATGAAATCTACCGATCAACCGGCGCCCGCAGCCCTGCCGCTCTCAGACTACCTGTGCTTTGCGGTCTATTCCGCGAACCTGGCGTTCGGCAAGGCCTACAAGCCGATCCTCGATGAGCTTGGGCTTACTTATACGCAATACATCACGATCATTGCGATGTGGGAGGAAGATCATCAGACCGTCAGTGGTCTGGGCGAGAAGCTGTTTCTCGAATCCAACACGCTCACGCCCATCCTGAAGAAGCTCGAGGCGGCCGGTTATCTGGAAAGGCTGCGCGATCCTGAGGATGAGCGGCAGGTGCGGGTCAGTCTCACGAAAACCGGTCGACGGCTGCGCGAAAAAGCCCTGAAGATGAGCCTCACCGAGGCGACGGGCCTTGCGCCGGACGAGTTCGAGAGAGTGCAGAAGGCGATCGTGATGCTCCGTAACAATCTCATCAAGGCAGTTGAAAACCGCGAGTGAATGGTGAGTTGCTGGATTGATGCGAGCCTTTTAGACAAAAAACCCGTGCAGCCTTAGGCTGCACGGGTTTTTTTGAATACTGTTGGTGGGAGGAGGGCAATCCAACTAATCCGACAATCGCCCAATGCAAAGTAGTCTGGCAATTTTTCCATCACGAGCTGCCCCCAAAGTTGCCCCCACACTTGAAGCGCTATGCGTCTCGCCATGTTTGTCCGACATCGTGGATCTATTCCAAGACGCTTGCGGAAATGTGGCCCAAAAGCAACAGCACGTACAAGCAAAATCAGTCTAACGTCCCACCAAATAATTCAAAGGTTTGCCAAACGGATTCCACGGAGAATTGCAGGTACACGAGATAGATCGGCCACTACCCCGCTACCCGCTCTGGGACTTATAAGTGCGTCAAGGAAGGCACCTTTCCCCCACCATTGAAAATCCCGACAGAAGCGGTTGGTTGGCGAGTTTGCCAACATCGAAACCTTTCTAGCATCGCCTGCCGACTATCGAGTGGGGCCGCCACCATAAAGGAGGCACAGACTCAGGCGAACTCAAATCGATCAGCTTTGAATCGGTTCACAAATGAGAACTGCCTGAGCATGATTAACTCCCGCACTTTCAAACAAAAAGGGCACGATATGTATCGGTTGCTCCACGTACAAGTTTGATGCACTCAACTAGGTTCCGACGCCGGAACCGCTTGGCACCCGGCAAGCCTCGATCAACTTCTGCTTGGTCGGCCGATCAAGCCGTCGCTTGCCATCACGGCCGGCGCTCACGACCTTCGCGCGATGGTCTGGTCAGGGGTCTTGCGCGAAACTACGCTCGCGGGTTCGGTTCCGATCCAAATCGAACCCGCTATTCGCATGCCTGACTGGTCAACGACGATTCGATATCGCAGTCTTTGTGCCGCCACCGTGCTGGGTAATGCGAGGGCGGCACTTTATCTTCATCGCCCCCTTTGTAAAGGCATCGTCGGAGGCTTTGCTCGACCACACGTACGCCTCGCCAGTTCCGAGATGACTCATTTTGTCTGCAGTCAGCTCACCAAGTGCGGCGTTCGCCTTCTGGATGTGTTTAAGCCAGGCAGGCGAGTTGAATTTGTGCATGATGATTTGTGAAGACAACTCGATCAAAGACACGGGGACTGATGGTGGATCCTGAGATGCCACCATGATGCTCGTTCCTTTGTGACGCATCTCGCGGACGACTTCAACCAGCCCCGAAACCAGATCATCGTTTTCGATGTACTTGTGGGCTTCATCGAAAACCACAAGCTTGTTAAAGGCGCTTCCCTGGTAGGTCGCTTCCGAGAAAATCTGCAGCATCACCACGAACAATCCGAGCGCCTCGTCCTTTTCGATGTACTCATCACGCAGATCCACGATGATCAGCCGGCCTGGACGAATGAGATCCTGAAGTCTCTGGGTGTCGTCGATGTATTCACTGGCAAACAGCAGACGCGTTTGAGCCAGCTCCTTCAGATGGTCGGACAGGCCCGAGTTATCAATACCAGTTCGGAGGGCGTCCAAGGTCAGGTTATCCCGTAGGCTCCTCATGATGATATTGATTTGGCGCATATACATGCTCTGGCTGCCAATCGCGCCCATCAGGAATTTCCAGTGCGCGGCCTTTAGCTCGGACGCAGAGAAGGCAATCGGCTTCACTTCGATATCTGGATATTCGGCCCGACGATCGTCTACCTTGTTTGCAGGCGTAAGAATCAGCACATCTTTCAGCGCTGCGGGATTGGCTTGGTAACGATCACGAAGGACGCGGATCTCCTCATCCACCGAGTTCGCGTTGGTCATCGAGGTAAATTCCGGCGCATAGTCCTGCGTCGGGCTGTAATGGAAAATGACTGTGGCAAGTGGGCTTGGCAGGACATTAACATGCGCAAGGGGCATGGAGGCCATCTCGATTACCGTACCAAGAGTGTAGCTCTTGCCGCCGCCTTGGACACCAAAGAGACTGATTGTGTGGGTGTGGTTCAGATCCAGCGCGACCTTCCTGCCGGAGACCTCTCCGAGTAACCCATACTGGGGCGAGTCGCCATTGACGCCAAGCATGATGTCATAGCTGACCTTAGAGTGAAGCGCCGTATCAGTTATCGGCTTCTCTGGCGCATCGGGTTCAACAGGCACTTCGGGCACGGCAGCCACGACAGGCTGCCCGTCTGTTGATTCCCTTTCAGGACCCGTGGAAGTCGGAAGTGTGTGACCGACAAGGTTCTCCCGACCTTCTTCCCGCTCAAGTGCTGTCGCGAGCGCTTCCTCAGCGCCCAAAGGACCTGACGACGTAATTGGCGCGTCGGGCTCATCGCCCAACAGTTCGTCCACAGTCCAAGATGTTGATCGCGCTCTCTTAGGCGCGATAAAGGCCGCGGTCGCGAGTTTCGGCACGTGCGGGATTACCTGCTCGCTGAGAAAATGAGCAGTGGACTCTTCCTCAATCTCGGCCGACACAGACTTGCGGCAGTTTTCCAACAAAGCGTGTATGAGATCCTTGCCTATGCGGTGGAATTCAATCCCGACCTCGTTGTCCGGAGTCTCGGTTCCAGTCTTGTCGAAGTCGAAGATCAAGGCGCAACGCCTGAATTGAAGTGCGTAGCCCTGCTCGATAGACTCGAGAAATCCTCGCGCCTCCTGTGCAGCGGTGGCATCAAAGATCCCATAGCGAAGAGATCGCTCCAGATAGAAACGCAGGATCTGCGCAAGCTCTCGACTTTTTAGCAGCCTATCTGGCCGGTCCGGCTTTTTCAGGGCTGGATCAAAGTGGCGCTGGAGAATGCGCTCACTCTGATTGATTTGACCGGAAATCCGCTCCTTCAGTTGATTAAAGGCCGCAAAGTCCCCCACCTGCGAATAGCATTTCACCTCGACCAAGTTGCAGATGATCGCCCTTGCTTTCAGATCCAAGTCAAACAGCGCTAAGTCGGTGCGCTGCAGACTGATGGCATCGTTGACATCGTCGGATTCACCACTTGTTCGGTAAAGGTCGGTGTGCGCATCCAAAGGAACAATGATCTGATCACTCAACGCGCCCTGATATTCGAGATAAAGCCGCGCCAAGGCCAAGCCGAGCGCTTCCGCCTGTTGTGTTCGCGCTGAAATCAACTTCAAGGCAAGTTGGCCCGAAAGCGATCGCAGGCTTGCCAGAAGCTGAATCGACTGCTCGCCGTCGGCAGATAAGCCGCGCTCAAGCAGCACTGGTTTCAGCATTGCCTCCAGTTCATCGTTCGAGCGCGAGGAGATGATCAGGTTGTGCGTGCCCTGAGAGCTGGCTCCCGGTACATAATCAATCAAGTAGTCCGGCCTATTTTTCCGTCCGCCATGGTCGAAGAATTCGATTCCCATGTTGCGGTCAATGGTGAACACCCAATCGCTGATCTGATGGACTTCATATATCAATTCACGTTGAGCCACGTCCAGACCAAGGGTTACGACAGGGACGGCCTTGAAGCTAGCACCAGAGGCCGCGACCGCTGACGTCGCAAAGCACAGGTGGCGGCTCAGTGACGATAGCAGGTCAAAACACGCCGCATGGCTATCCGCGCTGAGAGAGCGTCCGACAATCGGTCGCTTGTGCCAGAAGGTACCGGAATCGTCATCCACGAATTCTGTGTCGAAGTCCTGTATCAGCCCATGCAGTGGAGTCACCCCCATCGGTTTCTCGGCAATCGAGAGCTTCTCTGCGGGAAACACGTCCAGCATAACGCTGATGTGCGCAGGGAAGTCCTTCGCATTACTATGGAATTCACTCAGTGCGTGCTTGGCCAAGTTCATCTTGGAGAACAGATGGCTGCCCGTTGATGTTGCAAACGCGTCGGAAGCCTCGTTCACCGTAGCCCCAGGGTGCAGCATCGATTCAAGTGCCGCACCCAAAACCGGCGAGTCGGAATCGGAGGTAAAGAGGCGTATGTCGTATCGCAAATCGGCATGCTCACGCTTTTGCTGTAGTGACAGCAAAGCGTCCGCGATCACCGATCCAGCCCCCGGATTGAAGATGTTTAGCTTCAACTCCCGAACATATGGATGCTGGGAGAGGTAGCGCTCGATCTTGTCCGCGATAATCCTTCCGGAGATATCTCCCCCCGCAGTCGAGGGCTCAGCCAGACCCAGAGCCGAGCAGATTTCGGCCATCAGGCCGCGTGAGTTTTCCTCGGTTGTCGGGGCATAGAGCGCCCAGAAAGCATTTAGGTTGTCAACCGGCGTAAATATACGGCCGTCTTCGACAGGCACGCCAACTGGATAGGCAGACGGCGCAAAACTGTCCAGCAACGCGGACCGGACATAGGGAACGTGATCCTTTACGCCTGCCTTGATCTTCCCGATCCAGTCCTTGCCCAAGGTGACCCAGCTGCTCAGCCACAAAGCGCGAAGCGGATGGGTCGGCGAGACCAAAACCGCCTCCCGATGCCTTCCTCTGAAGTCGGTCAGAATGACGTGAATGGAATCCACGGCCAATATATTTCGGAGTGCTTGCAGGTGCTGCTGGCGCTCGGCACCGGATGTCGTCTCAGCCTGCCGGATAAGACCCCTTACCAAGTCGAAATACGCCTCGGCGTATGCATAGCACTCCCTCTCGGCGTCTCTTAACGAAAGGCCTTGCATGATCAGCTCAGCAGTGTCCTTGCGCACTGCTGCGAAGAACTCTTCGCGGGCAGCTAAAAAGGAGGACATTGCGGCGGAAGATGGCAGAGCGACTCCAACCTCGGAAGGCAGCTCGGCCGTATCCAGATTGATCTGCATTCGCCAGCCCGAGGGGTGATTGGGCTCTGCCAAAATGCGTTGTTCAATGTTTTTGAGCATGCGCGAGAGCGGAATCTGCACAGCGCCCTCACGACCGAATTTCGCCAGCAAGGCTTCCTGACGGGAAGCCTTCTTAGAATGGCTGCCCTCAGCCCAAGCGACACCGCTGATTGCGATCTCGTCCGGATCGCGCTCATCCCCCAGCGCGATCAATTGCAAACGAAACCGAGCGTGTTCCAGACTCTGTTCGATAGGAATTGCCCGTTGCGGCGGCTCTTCCTCGATGCTGCCGCCAGGCAGGACGTAGAAAGGTTCACTCTCATAAGAGCGTTTAGCTCCCTCGGAGCCGGGATCCGTTTCCAGCGGAATCGGATCACCATCGGCCGTCCACGGTAGGACGCGTATGAAATGCCATCCCTCGTCGAATTCAGTTTTATTTAGCTTGTCCAAGCCAACCGTGCATTGCAAGCGATTCGGCGTCCAACCTTTGACCTTCTTGGACTTTCCAACCGGACCATCGCTCTGTGAAACGATCTGGACCGTAAAATGATCAAGGCCGCTGACCTTGGCCGGATGAGGTTTGACCTCGAATACCACATTCAGCTTGCGGCGGTCGTTGGGAACTAGAACCTGTTGCCCAATCAAGCTGGAGAGCTGGCCGTCAATCTCATCTTCCCGTACGACAGGCAAGTCGGTCTCTAGAACCGTCAGCAGGACTTTGTCCAATAAGAGCTCTTCTTGGAACGTCCATTTATCGAATGAAATGCTCCACCAGCTTTTCTCTGTCGCGACAGGAGGCGTCCAGGATTCCGGCTCCTGAATGTCGTATTTCTCGAAGTAAGTTGAAAGGCGCGACTCGAGCGCTGTGTCGCTAAGTCCCAAATCGGCGATGCGCCCCCGAACCGACTTATGTGAGGTCATCAGGCTCCGGACGCTACCGAGGTTCCTACGAATCTTGCCGCTGACCGTCCCGAGATCGCCAAAGAGCTTAAAGTCTGGAATCAGCGTTAACTCATACAGACTGGCTCCAAGTGTCTCGCCATCAATCCCGTTTTCCAGCGCCGTAAGCAGATAACGAACTCGGGAAACATCGTCGGCAAAAATCCATTCCTCTTCAGTGAGGAGGCTCAAGAGATCACGCACATGGCCAACCAAGGTAGCCGGGATCCGATCAAGTAGTGAGTCGATAAGGTCTTCGTAGATGGCAGTGAAGGTCAACTCCTCGAAGGTCGCCACGCCAAAGGAATCTTCCGCACTGGTGCGCAGCGAAGTCGGAATGAAGACCAACAAA
This sequence comes from Paraburkholderia sp. EB58, assembly GCF_050436665.1. Lineage (NCBI taxonomy): Bacteria > Pseudomonadati > Pseudomonadota > Betaproteobacteria > Burkholderiales > Burkholderiaceae > Paraburkholderia > Paraburkholderia sp. EB58. Next base: position 58,290 of record NZ_JBNDMQ010000002.1, read on the forward strand.
GGCTGACGCAGCTCTCCGTTCGCATCAGGGTTGCGCAACTCCACCAGTTTGGTAGAGGTCACCCGGAACGGCTGGTTATCCTGATCGTGGCCGCCCAGGATAAAAATGTTGCCATCGGGGCGAGTTCGGCGCAGATCCTTACAGACCGACCCCATCACGTCGTCATCAAGATCGGTGACTCGCATGCAGTGACCCGGGCCTCGGTCGCCCAAGATCGCTTCAATGTGTGGGCACAGCAGCCCAGCAACTGCCGCATTCAATTTTTCCGTGGAGAGCTTGGTGAACGCGTTACTCATGCGCGCCTCCCGTTCTTATCTGATCCATCATTTCTCGCAATTGCATAGCGGGGTGATACCTTTTGGGTTACGTAGGCATCCGACAGATCCTCGTAGAACCCGATTTCGCGCAAGCGACGCTTGAAGGCTTCGAGATTGAGGCGCAACGCGCGTCTATCCAGGATGTTGCTATTAGTCTGGGCTCCTTCTGGTAGCCTATCGATGTGAAGACCATAGCGGTTCCTGAGGAATGCCAGCAATTCTTCAATGCGGACTTCCCGTGTTACGAAACGTCCACCGTCCTGGGTGAGCACGGCCACCTGAAGCAGCACCTCAAGTAGCTTGCTGCCCAATACAAACCGGCGTGCACTTCCCTTGGTTCGGGATTGAGCCAGCAAGCCGTTTTCTTTGTTCTTCAGCAGGAGCGAGTCCAGGCATTGGGTGATGTACTGGCGGTGATACTTGCCGCGATACGCCATCAAGATTTCGATGAAAGATTCGAACTCACTGAGACCCATCGCTGTGACTTCTCGGATTTCCGGATCGATGTCTTCGTTCCCAGCGGTCGACTCTTCAATCAGGCCGGCCAGTCGAAACTTGAAGTAGGCTTGCCGCTCAGCATCGTGCTCAGACTTGAGGAGGGAAACCAGGTCGCCGACACTGAATACGCCACTCCCCGGTGTGGCAAGCTTGCCCGCCTTTTTGCTCATGTATTCCGCCATCTCATCAAGCTTCTTGACGACAAAATTAGCCTGCACGAAGGCTGGAATCTGGCGATAGAGACGATCAGTGGACTTACTGGCCAGCTCGGCCATATGTGGATTATTGACATCGCCCATATCCACGACCAGCGACACTCGATAAGGACAGCCCTCCAGCGCGTTGTCGAAGCTCGCATTGATTGGACATTCCTTGGTGGCGCAGAGATCATTACCGGCGCGCTGCTTCACCATCTTGGGCAACATCTGCAGCAGCTTAAGGTGATAGAGCGCCAGATGGAACGCCATCAGCGTCTTGAGGTATTCCACCAACACAGAGCGCGGAATATAAGGCTCGTAGGCTAGAAGCCGCAGGATGTCGTCGGCCATGATGTCGGCTTGGCCAATACACAGCGGCTGGAAACGCGAAGGCTCCTTGGAGTCCTTCATGTCCTGGGTTACCTGGTGATCCAGACGCAGAATTGCTTGCGTCTCGACATCCACGGATGCGCTGGGATCGTATCGATCAGTTACCAGGTCGATCCCAGGGAAGAAAAACCGCTTCAGAGCGTCTCGAACGGCCTGGCCTTTACCCTTGCGAGCGTAGAAAAGCATCCAGTAGATTTGTTCTGCCGCGCCATAGTCACGAGTGTGCTTCGCATTGCGAAATTTATAGGTATTCCCGTGCAGTGGTCTGGGTGCGGCGAGAGCCTGGTTACTTTTGCCCCGATTGACCATGTCCATGAGATCGGTTTCTATCCAGCTGCGAACCACATCCGGGTGTTTGTCGAACCCAGAAAACCACTCTGGATGCTCCAGAAAATCCGCTAGAAACTCGTCGACCGAGAGATCGCCCCCGCGAGGAGGTCTGCGGCTCGCATAACCATCGTATTTCAGTCGTGGAAATAGCATCGTAAGCACACGATCCATCTCGATGTGCTTGAAATCCAGGTAGGAAACTTTCGGGAGCCTGAACTCTTTGTCTCTTCCCTTAACTGACATGGTATTCAGCTCCCTTCTCCGAGACCTTCATTCTCAAAACACCGTTATCTTCTCGATTGATCTCGTAGAACTTGTAGCCTGTCTTTGTCAGTAGCACCTGTTTGTAGGGCACAGAAGCTAGCAAGTTTTTGAAAACCGCCAAGCTCAGGTAAAAGCCTTCTTGCTCCTCGATACTGGGCAGGTAGCCGTTGTTCAGACGCATCAGCATTTCGTAAATGTCGAGGTTGACGCGCAGTGTGGCCTTGTGGCCGCTAACTGCCTCATAGCACAACACTAGCGCTTGGGATAGGCATTCCAAAAAAGGATGTGACGCTGCTTCTCGCTCGGTGCGGAGCGTGAAATGCGCGCCATCAAATAGCCTGTAGCTGCGGATGGTGCCCTGTTCCACCTGGCGGACGCGAAGCGCCAGTTGGTTTCCTAACCGTGCCGGATCGCTCAGACCTTCACCCCGATTAATCGCGCGTAGAATCGTCGTAACCTCTTCGCCGTCTTTTGCGCCCGGCTGTTCGATAGCCTTCAGGAAGGGGTCGATGCTTCCGTAAGGCAGCATTTCCTTCCAGCCGATGTCACGTCGCTCGAAAAAATGGCGACGGCGCATATGCGAGAGGTAGTTCCGGTGCTTGGCGATGAGTCGAGCGCGGTTCTTTGACGAGTAATCGCGAGGCAGATTGCGGAACAACGCTTCGACCAGTTCGTCATCGTACGCGGTACGCTCTGCAAACGAGAAGCGGCTCATCACCTTTGTCGTCGGATTCAAGAAGCCAAGCTCCCTGTCCAGATCTGGATTGCTAACTTCGGCAACGTCGATCTCTCGCAACAGGGAAATCAGACGGTCATTGGATCCGTCAGAGCCGCCTAGCCATGAGTTGAAGTAGAAGCCATCAAGGATACGGTTCTGGGTTTCTTCGCCACTGCTCTGATAGAGCTGGTGAATACCGTCGCAATCCCGAGTGCCAACCAGCATAAAAGCCAAGGCCGAACGCAGATCGCGCATGGTGATGTGCAAGCGGCCGCGCAGGTGGGCAATGGCGAGAAGCATTTTCAGACGCTCGGTCACCTTGGGGCCGGCAACTGGGTCCTGGAACGTCCTGGCATTGTGGTAGGCGTAACACTTGCCCTTGAGATCGCACTTCTCGCACGCGTGCCAGTATTCCTGCTGCGTCATGCGTGAGATCAGCCGCTCCAGAATCGAAGGCTGATCGTCCGCCGGCTTTGCCACTACCGAGCGAAGATTGAGGTTGATGATGATAACGCCGCTCTCTGGAGCGACTCCGGCCAATCCTTGATGAATTTGGTGTGCAATCAGCGGGAATTCCTCCTCATGCTCCAGGAAGAAATCGACTAGTCGGCCCTCGTTGATGGCGATCAGCCGGGTTTGATTCTGGGGCCATGCCGATGTGTCTTTGCCTGCGAAGGGAGCAAAGAACTTCTGCAGCACCGCATCATTTCGCTCGTCACCTTCATCCTGGCTGCCGTCGTAATTGCTCTGGTAGGTGTGGCCCTTGAGCTGAAAAACGGCACCATTGGCGCCACGCTGCATCTGGGCACCCTTGCTCGCGGCAAAAGCCTCGAACTGCTGGATGAACGCCGTTTTACCGTCGCCAGCGTTTCCGCTGATGATCACAAGCCGGAATTCACCCTTAAGCAGCGCAGGCTTGAGCTTCTCGTCCAGGTAGGTCGGCACATAGGTGGCCTTGCCAATCTCGTCGAGGCCACGGGTGCCCGCGTTGGATACCTGGCTCTGGCTGTAAAGCGTCAGCAGGTGAGTGACAAAAGGATTGCTGTTGGGTTTGCTCGGCTCGAAGCCCTGCTTGGCCACTACTTTAAGCCCGGCCCCGATCTCGCCCGTGGTCAGCACCGAACGGTAACGTTTGACCTCCGCCAGAGCGATCAGTAACTCACCTGCCGAGGCGAAGCGATCCTTGCGCTCCGGTGCGATCATCTTTGCCAGTACATTGACTAGCGAGGAGCTGAGGTCGGCGCAGCCTTTAAACTGCTTGGGGTCCTTTGGCTGGGTCTTGATCTGCGGCGTGGGCTCATCGAACGGATACTTGCCGGTCAGACACTCATAGAAGGAAATGCCCAAAGCATAGAGATCGCGATCGATGCGATCTGCCGCATCCGGGTCGCCGGAATAGTCGTAGTCGGGCGGCAAATAGCGGCGCGTTCCGCCACCACCTTGGACGTCGTCGTTCTCGGAGACCGCGACATTGAAATCGATGATGCGGACGCCCTTGTCTGTCCACAGCAAATTGGAGGGTTTGACGTCCTGATGATAAACACCGTGCTTGTGAAGGTGGGCCAGCCCGTCGGTAGCCTCGCGCGCGATGCGAACGGAATCCTCTAGTGACAACGCCTCCGCCTCGATCAGATCGGAGACGTCCAGACCTTCCACATACTCAAAGACGATGTATGGCGTCTGCTTGGCGTCAGCCATGCGATCCGCCCAGATCACTTTCACCACATGCGGGTGATCAGGCAAATTGGTCAGGGTCTTGTATTCGCGGCGCAACCGTTCGTATACGCTGCGGCGGTCCCTGGTCACCAGCTTGATGACGCGCACCACGTCACCTAGGGAATCGAATACCTTGTAAGCGACACCGAAGCCGCCACTGCCAAGCTTCCTCTGGATGCGGAAGCGATCGGCGAGAATGAAATCTTGCGATAGGTTTGTCAGGTCATCGGGAAGTCGTAGCTGCGCAATCGCCGGCCCGCCGGGGTCCGGAGCAGAATCATTCTTGGCTTCAGGCAGAATCAGATCATCCAGCATCTTGCGGGCGATCGCTGCACTGATATGACGGTCCTCGGGGTCAAACTCGCAGAACTTCTGCAACCACACGTCAGTCCCTATCGGCAAGTCCTGCTTGTGCTCCGACGGTTTGATGGGGAATTTGCCGTCGGCCTCCATCATCTGATCGACGTTTTCAAAGGGCAGTTCGCCAGTCAGCAGTTCGTAGAAGATCAACCCGGTAGCATAGAGGTCGGAAGAGATACTGGCCTGCGTCGGATCCTTGAAGCACTCCGGAGCCTGATAGGCGGCATCCAGATCGTCTACCACCTGATTAGCAATCGTGGAGGTTCGATTCTTCCCCACCCTGGCGAAATCGAATCCGGTCACCCGGGCTTGGCCACCCTTAGTCACCAGAATGGCGTCAGGTGTGAGGTTGCGATGAATCACTTCGTGGCGGTGCGCGTGGTCCAGCGCCGACAGTACATCACGCATCACCTGAAGCTTCTGGTCAAAAGTTAGCGCCAGCGAGGTTTTGCTGATGTGCAGGCGTAGCGCTTGGCTCGGCAGATCCTCGGTAACCAGCACCACCTTGTCTTCATCGTCGGTGACGAAGAGATCCTTGACCGCCAGCACATTGGCGTGAGTCGGCATATGCGCCACGGCGCGATAAGCGTTACTGATCTTCTTAAATTCATCCTTGCGGGCAGCCTCATCCTGGTAGGGATCGGCCTGATAGACGCGCAAGCGAGCCATGCCTCCACTCTTGCCCAACAGGTTGTGCTTGGCACGGTACTCTGTATAGCGGTCGGTGCCACCCAATTTCTCTTCCACCTGCCAGTCGCGGAACACCAGCGCGGCGCTCTTAGGTCTAGCATTGCCAGTAATCGCCTTGGCAATCTGGGTGTGGAAGCGAGTAATGCTATCCAGGCGGTTATCCGGGATGCGGCTGGTATCGCGGAAATACTTCAAGCAATGCTTCAAGTCGGTCACATCAGGGCTATCAATACCTGCCTGATCGAACACGGCCGCGTCATCGGCGGTCAGTAGCACGGCTGCATGCACGTGGGCCTTGCGCAGCTCAGTCTGTCCTGGATTGCTGTCACGGATGAAACTGGCCATCACTTTTGCGTGATGACGCAGTTTGGCCAGGGGAGAATGGAACGGCTGCCGCCCTTGGGGATACCACTTGGAGCCGTACACATCGATATTGCCACGCGTCCCTTTGACATCCACCAGGTACACCGCGTGAGGCGCCAAGATGGCGATGTCGATTTCGAACACCTCCTGACCCTGCCGCATCTCGAAGTTGTGGAAGATCAGCCAGCCGTCGGGGAGATGATCCCGAAGGAAACCGATTGCTTGGCGTTCAGATTCATTCGCGGGTTGCCCGATAGGTACGGCCTTCGCCATTAGCGACCTCTCTCTTCGATGGTGCACTCGACGATAGCTACGGCCTCATCTTCGGCATCGATCGCATCATCAAATTTCTGATAGGCCGCTCGAACAATTGTATCGATTTGTTCCGCTTCTAAGCGGTCAATAATAGGAACGGGCATTTGCCTAATCATGCTGGGGTGAAAGTCCTGTTGCATGCTTCCGATCTGATATCCCTTGCGAATTCGGTAGGCGATTTGCGAGTTCAGGTATGCGAACAGAGCTCCGCGTGGAATTTTATTTTCATCCGCAATTACTCGGAGAAAATGTTGCGAATAAGCGTAGTTAAGCTTTTTTCCAGCTATGAATTGTGCTCGCCCAAATAAATCATACTCACCCGCGCATCCCTGAGCGGCAATCATTATTGCTCCATTCGGCGGAAATAGCAGCTTATCGTCAGGAAGATACTTTTTAGCTATCCATCGACCATCAGGCCTTAGATTAAAACACTCTCCTTGTCCGATGAGTTCCACCCCAAATTCAGGATCCGCATCGATTCGTTTAAAACGCGGCCCACTTCTGAGTGTTCCAGGCTCAGTTAACTCAATAAGTGGCTTCCAGGCCGGAGCTTGTTGCTTGACCACTCTCTCTAAATTTTGGTTTACAGGCAAATAGTTCATTGCCCGCAATGACATTTTGCTTACCGAAGATGAAAACCCCATGCGGCCAGAGTTCGAATGCCAGTACTCTGGAGTAATGTCTTCAATGAGAGCCGCGGCCAAATATCTTTCTGAAGCTGCCTCAAGCTCTCGGTTTGCTTCACTACGCAAGTCGGCAGCCTTTTGTATCAGCTCATGAACAGCAAACTCGATATCACCCAAGCGCGGAACTGGGAGATCTGCGATATGACGCGGTTCGAGATGCGTGATTATAGAACCATATGTTCCGGAAATTACCAGAGGAACCCCGAATTTAGTGCAAAGATAGGCATAAATGTAACCCGGGGGCACCAGATTTTTATCGGGGATGATTCGCAGAACGTCCTCCGTACATGCCATCCCTTTCATGTCTTTGCGCGAGTATGCCATCTTGCCAATGGACCCAGATCTTGTGATCAGGGTGTACTCATCTTCAATACGCAACTGTCGATTCTGACTCTCGGCCGATTTGGCAATATACGGCACTGCTCTTAGGTCAGACTGGGAAATGTCTGTACTTGAAAGAAACTTGTAACCATGCTCAGGGATATCAACCCAGAGCCGTGTTATGCGGCCTGGGTTAATAATTCCCGAGATTCCACCCTCGGTTAAATCTTGGAGATGCTCTGTCTTGGCGCGAAGCCTAATAAGCAATTCCCGAGCCTCCACAGCTCCCGACATGTATGGGCCACAGTCAAGCCGACGCGCTTGTCTCTCGATCCAAGAACTTGGCACAACTTTACATTGAAATTTTCTGCTCATTACGTCACCTCGCCGGTCGCGCGGAATTCTTTGTATTTCTCTGCCACCAGCGGCAGCTCGTCATGCATGCGGCGATTACGACGCGTAAGGCGGCGAATCTCCACTTCGCCGCCTTCGCGAACCCGCTCGATCACTTCCTCGTCGAAGACCAGTTCCTCACCATCGGGGGCTCGCTGGAAAAGAAGATTACCTCGGGCATCGACACCGGCCCGATCCACCACGGCCATGAAGACCTTGTAGTCGGGATGCTCGGTGTTGGTCAGCTCTTCATGGCCGCGGCGGCGCAGCACCAAGAAACTGGGCAACGCAGGCGTCAGGCCATAGTCCCTGACGGTCACCTTGAACGGCTCAACCGGCAGGTCAATTGAGGCCAGCACTTCGCAGTGGCGCAGAATCCACCAGCGCACATATTCATCGCCGGGGTTACCCAGCAGGCCATCGGGCAGCAGAATGCCCACGCGGCCAGTGCCTGGCTTCACCCACTGGAGTGCACGCTCGATAAACAGCACCTCGGGTGGCACCCCAGCAGTCTTAAGGTTGCCTTCATTACGATACCCACCTTCTCCATCGGCGCTCCAATCATTGCCAAGTTCATAGCGGCCCAAGATGGAGGTATCGCTGACAGTGTCTTGGGTGGAGAACCAAGGGTTGAGGAGAACCACATCCATACTGCCCAGCGGTATCGCCGGGCGGGCAGCCTCGATGCCATCCAGGTCGCCGTCTGGGAACATGCGGGCGTCGATGCGGAACACCCGGCCAGGATTGCCAGTGGTGAACATGAGGTTCATCCGGCTGGTGACAGCCAAGAAGGGGTCAATGTCGCAGCCCAGGGCATTCCTCGCCGCCCAAGCGGCGGTTTCATTTTGAGCGTGGCGGATCTGTTCGGTGGTGCCTTCTTCCGGCGTGGTGCCTAGAGCGGCCAGCTTTTTCTTGAAGATGTGCACCGCCGTCATAGCCAAGAAAGTACCGGTACCGCTGGAGCAGTCCATAACGCGTTCGCCCGGTTGTGGATCAAGCATCTCCACTGCCATCTCGGCGACGTTGAGCGGCGTCGGATAGCGCCCTTCGCGTCCGTCCATCACGCTGCGTGCGACCGCGCGGAAGGCCCCGGTGCGATAGCGGGGCTGGGTTTCACTTAGAGAGTAGCGGGCCAGTTCCATCACCACGCGGGCGGTCTCGTGGGGGGCGAGCGTCAGGTCCCAGCCGCGCGTGAGCAGGTTCGGTTGCCAAGCCTTGGCGGCAGCAATAGATTCGCTGATGCGTCGGGCTATCGCCTGCTGGCCCTCCACGGTGAAAGGTTCGTCGCCCTTGATCCAGAACTTTCGGTCGGCGATGGCCAGCGTCTCGTCATGAATCTTGGCCAGCATCAGCACGGCCAACTGCTTGAAAGAGTCCTTATGATCGAGGCCGAGATTTCGATTCAGATACTGGCGGCAACGCAGGAGAGCGTCTTCCAAGCCCTCCGCCTCGGCGCTAACCTGAATGACGCCACCAGTGCGGTCGAGATCGGCGGTGCGTTCACCCGGCACCGGCCAAACTCCCAGCGGCTTGGGACGAACCTCGAAGCGGGTGCGCTCGACATGGAACAGGAAGTCTTCTTGTCCGTTGGTCCACATGCCTAGCGTTGCGCCCGGGATCAACTCCAGCAGCTCCTTGAGTTCGCGCAGATCGCCCTCGGCTTCGGCTAGCGAGCGAAGCTTGTCGCGTTTCTTCTGGGGCTTGCAAACGATAATGCGCTGTAAGTTGTCGTTGTTGTGCTCGGAGTTCGGGCGGAAAGCTGCGATATCGATGCGCTTGCGCCCCTGGCCCGGGATCTGCGGGTTGTAGTTGACCTCCAGGTGTGCTCGATCAAACCCGTAGCTTTCGATGAGTTGGCGCAGCACCTTCTGCATCAGCAACTTTTTAGCTGAAGCGCTCTCCTTGTTGCCGGTCAGAATATCGATGAAAAAGTTATCCGGGCCGTTTCCCTCGGAGGCACCCTGCTCTTGCGCATTCTCGTTGAGATCATCGTCCTGATCGCTCATCTTGCTGCCACCCTTTTCTCCCGTTGTTTTTCGTTACGGCCCGTCGCACGTTTCCCGGCGAGTGGCAAATCGTCGTATGCTTGCAGAAACTCTCGATACTTCTGAGCGATCACGGGTAAATCATTGTCCTCGATCTTTTCCTGACGCGTCAGCGTTCGCTCCACCCAGCCGCTCTTGCGATGGAACCGCTCGGTGAACTGCCTTGGCTCGAGGATCTCTTCGCCTTCCGGCGTGCGCTTGTAGAGCTTATTGCCACGACGGTCAAATCCAACCTTGTCTGCAACCGCCATGAAGACGGGGTATTCGTCAGCGCCGCCTAGAGCTTCGGCACGCTTTTCCTCTTCGCTCTTGCGACGCAGGAACAATAGGCTGGTGAGGATGTTGACGTTCGCTTCGGCAATAAAGGCTTCCACCGGCAGGTCGACCGAAGCGAGCACCTGAGTTTCCCGCATAATCCACCAGCGAATGTATTCCGCCGCCGGATTGCCGAGAACGCCATCGGGAAGCACGATACCCATGCGACCGGTGCCGGGTTTGAGCCACTTAATACAACGCTCGATAAATAGGATCTCGGGGGCTACGCTACCCTTCGGCACGCCAGTATTGCGGAAACCGCCTTCGCCGTCCGGCTCCCAGTTATGCGCGAGCTCGTATTGCTCGAGAATGTGCTTGTCCGTGATCGGAATGTCGGAGCCGAAGGGTGGATTGGTGGCAATGATGTCAAGTGAGCCCAGCGGAACGTCGTTCTTAGCGCTGGGCAGGTCCGCCAGATGGCCCAACGGAAATTCGAGCGAGTTGATGTTGTATATATGTCCACGACCGTCACCTGCAAGCACCATGTTCATCTGAGCTGCGCGGATCAGGAACGGGTCGAAATCGGCGCCAAACACATTGGCTGCCGCGTACTCCTTAAGCCGTTCGTGGACGGTCAGAAACTCTGTCGTGCTTTCGTTACCTGCCTGGGTTTTCTGCTCAACTCTAAATTTCTTCAGCATGTGGGCTAGGGTTGCGACCAGGAAGCCTCCGGTGCCACAAGCGGGATCCAAAAGCGCTTCGCCCTCTTTGGGGTCGAGCATCTCTACGACCAGCTTCACCACTCCTCGTGGAGTGAAATATTGGCCTCTGTCACCACGCAAATTGACACCCACCAGCTCCTGATATGCAACGCCCTTAGCATCGACATCGGTCCGAGTGAAATCATACTTAGCCAGTTCAGAAACGATAAAAGCCAAGGCGCGGTCAGAGAGAGCAATCTCCTCGTTGCCGCGAAAAATGTTTTTGAACTGGCTCTTGACCTCTGCAAAGAGCTCCTCGATGCGCACGCGGATGGCCTTGCGCCCCGCAGGCTCGAACTGTTCCCTGGGGCCGGCCCAGAAGCGACGCTGCCACGCTTGACGCTGTTTGGCACGCAGGTTCTCGTCGTGCATTTTGCAGAAGATGAGGTACAAAAACTGCCAGAAGGCGGCATCCTTTGGCATCCCTTCGTTGCCGTGAATAAAGTTGTGGCAGCGGCGAAATGTAATCTTCAGCATTTCGTTGTCAGCGACGCGCGTATGCGCGTCCGAAGCAACGTCCTTGGTGCCAACCGATTCTTCCGCCATCGGCCAATCGCCAATAGGACTGCACTTGGTTTCAAACCTGCCCTTCTGTTTCTCAAGGAAGAAAAACTCAAGGCCATTGGTCCATAAGCCATACTGAACGGCCTCAACCTCGCGCATGATCGTTTCGATTTCGTCGAGATCTTTCGCGGCCTGTTCGAAATCACGGATTCGGGCGGCATTTTTTCCGACATTCGGTTCCGGCCGGCAGAGCACGGCACGGCCAAGGTTTTCAATGGTGTGCTCTTCACCATGCTGGAACATAGCCACATCGACCTTCTTGCGCCCGCCGATGGAGAAATCGAGCTTCATATCTTCAGGCGAGAATCCATACTCATGAATCAGGGCGCGAACTACCCGCTGGCGCACAAGCTCTTTGGGCGTTTCTTTAATCTGCTTACCCGACACGTAGTCGAGTGTGTATCCGGCCGGAATCGTGGTGCCCTCTACGTGGGCCTGATCTTTTTTTCGGCTCATGAAATGCTCCGTGAATTTGCTGGTCGTTTCATTATTTCTGCTCTCCGGAATCCTGGCTTGAATGCTTCTGTTGCTCTATCCAAGCGTCCAGATCCTTTCGGGAGAATCGCCATTGCCCCCTGACCTTGAACGCAGGGAGCTCTCCGCTTTGGGCCATGGAGTAAATTGTCTTTTCGCCAACTTTCAACAGGGCTGCGACGTCTTTGATCGTTAGCACCTCTTCGCCTTGCACTGGGTCTCTCCTATGACGGTGCTTGGAGCTGTCTGCCGACGCGCAGCACTCAAAGATTGACAGGGAAAGATACATGTTACTACTCGGCACCACTCTTTACCAATTCCGTTTAGTGTTGCGCAACACTAAACAGCAAGGTAAGATCTCCGCCATGAACAGCTTCGGCGACACCATACGCGACCTTCGAATAGCTCAGGATCTTGGCTTGCGGGAAACCGCGACCAAGGTCGGTATTTCGCCAGCGTATCTAAGTCGGATCGAACGCGGCAAAGAACGCCCCCCACGCCCTGAGGTCATAAAGGCTCTAGCCAAGACGCTTGCTGCTGACCCCGATGTACTGTTTCGACTGTCATCATCAACCGATCCCGAGGTCATCGACTTTTTGCATGACCAGCCAGAGGCGATCGCGCTCCTCCGATATCTCAAGGACACATCCTTCACTTCCGACGAGGTGGAACAACTTCTGAAGCTCGCCGAAAAAATCAAGAAGCCGGCGAAGTGATTCCGTCCAGCCTGAGTGCGATTTTGTGCAAAGCAAATTCTTGCTGCGGGCAGCGACGACCAAGCATCCCGTGATCTCCGAGTGACGCCCTAGACTAGAAAGGGACCGACCTGGGCGTACTACGACCGGGGCTCCGGAATGCGCATCTATCGGCGGCCCTGAACGCTACAACGAAGCAAACGCTCTTCAGACATATATCACGGCTGCCAGCATCGCCAGCTTTGGCCGCTCCGCCACCGCAATCTCGCGCTGGCGAACCGTCTCCGGAGAGTCGTGATGCCCACCAACTCATCCCCTTTCGACTATCTGATTGTCTTTGCGCTTGTCTTCGCCGCTGGCGTGCTTACCTCAGTTGGCTTTCGCCAATACGCCGAGAAAGTCCGTCGAGAGACGATCGCTCATGCATGACCCGAGCCTTTCACACGGGCGGATTCCAGAAAATTTCAGACCTATATCACTGACGGGAGACAAGGGATTAGTCCCCGCTCACTTGATAGCTATCCATCTACGGTCTTAATTTCCAGGAAACCACATGTTCTCGGATACTTCTCTTACCGATCGCACCCCGAGTGAATGCCCCCAGTGCCGCACGACCCGCATTGAAACCCGCAACAACGCCCGCAAAGCAGGTGGTGCAATAGGCGCGGTTGCCGGTGCGGCAGGCACTGCAACTGCCGCCATGTCGGGCGCAGAACTTGGCGCGACCGCCGGCATGATCGGTGGCCCTGTCGGTTCCGTCTTCGGACTCATTGCAGGCGCGGTTATCGGCGGGCTCCTCGGCGGGGCCGCAGGCTGTGCCGCGGGCACCGCTGTCGGTGAAGCCATCGACGACAACGTGCTTGATAACTACCGTTGCCTTACATGCGGCTACACGTTCAGCAGACGCCCGCTTAAAGCCTGAACTCGAACTCCTCATCGGAAGACCTTTCACCTGGCGGTCTTGTCCACCGCCTTCCTGCTGTCCGAATCCCCGCATCCTGATTTCAACGCTTGCGCATGCGCCCGGCCTCGGCCGGGCTTTATGCGCTCGTCTTTTCACCTAGGAGTTATTCATGCATCTCGTACAAACCATGGCCTACGTTAACGAAACTCCGTGGCACGGCCTAGGCAATCAACTCGCTCATAACCAGCCGCTCGAAGTCTGGGCGCAACAGGCGGGTATGAACTGGAAGATTGAAGAATCTGAGGTTCGTTTCGTAGCTGGCAACGCTGGTCTCGGTTCCATCCATACGTTTCCTGAGCAGAAGGTGCTGTATCGATCGGACACCAAGGCGCCGCTGTCAGTAGTTTCGAACCGTTATCAAGTTGTCCAGCCTGCCGAGATTCTCGAATTCTATCGGGATCTAACGGAAGTCGGGGGCTTCGAACTGGAGACGGCCGGTGTTCTGAAGGACGGCAAGAAGCTTTGGGCGCTCGCACGCACCGGCCAGAGTGCGACGCTCAAGGGCCGTGACAAGGTCAATGGCTATCTCCTGCTCGCCACCGCGTGCGACGGCACACTCGCGACGACGGCGCAGTTCACCTCCGTTCGTGTGGTCTGCAACAATACGCTCGCCATTGCATTGGGCAACAGCACCGGAGCAGTGAAGGTGCCGCATCGCAGCCAGTTCGATGCGCAGGCCGTAAAGCGCCAGCTCGGCATCGCCATTTCGTCGTGGGATGGCTTCATGGTGCGGATAAAAGCGTTGTCGGAACGCAAGGTGACCGCCGAATCCGCCGAAGCATACTTTCGACGTGTGCTGACCTATCAGACGGGGAGCGCGTCGAACGCGTTGGATAAACCAGCTGCGACCACCAACGACAGCGCAATCCGTGCCGTGCATGACCTATTCGCAGGACGTGGCAAGGGGGCCATGCTGGCATCCGCCTCCGGAACAGCATGGGGTCTGCTTAACAGCGTGACGGAATTTGTCGACCACCAACGCCGGGCACGCAGCGAAGATCACCGGCGCGACGCCGCGTGGTTCGGTCAAGGGGCAACGCTTAAACAGAAGGCGTGGGACGAAGCGCTGAAGCTCGTCGTCTGAATCATTCCTGTTCGTCTACGCTGGTTCCGTCTCATATCTCTTTCCGTCATAGCGCGCCCAGTTGAGCTTCGGCTCGACCGGGCGCTTTTTATTTATCCGTCTGGGAGAAAGCCATGTCGCAACTCATCCAGGAAGAAAAACCCGCCAGGAAAGGTTCCGCACTACGTCTGGTCGAAATACGCAGCCTGAGTCGAACCGACTGGCTGGCGGTCCGCAGGACCGGTATCGGTGGGTCGGACGCGGCAGCGGCGGTGGGCCTGAATCCGTACAAAAGCGCGCTCGAACTGTGGCTGGAAAAGACCGGTCGCGATGCCGGACTTGCGCAACCCGATCCTCATGACACCACCGAACCAGTGTACTGGGGCACACTCCTCGAACCCATTGTCGCTGCGGCTTACACCCAGCAGACCGGCAACCGCGTTCGTAAGGTCAACGCAGTCCTCCAGCATCCAACCATTCCCTTCATGCTCGCAAATCTCGACCGCGAGATTGTGGGCGTGCCGGAACTGCAGATTCTCGAATGCAAGACGGCTGGAGAATTCGGAGCGAGGCTCTGGCGTGACGGCGTGCCGGAGTACGTGCAGTTGCAGGTCCAGCATCAGCTCGCTGTCACGGGCAAACGGGCCGCCGATGTCGCCGTCCTGCTGTGCGGCCAGCAACTCACCGTGCACCGTATCGAACGTGATGACGAACTGATCGCCCGGCTCATTCCGCTCGAAGCGCAGTTCTGGCAGTACGTCACCAGCGACACGCCGCCACCTGCGGACGGTTCCGAATCAGCCGACCGCGCCCTGCGCTACCTGTATCCGGGCAATGCCGGTGTCGCGGTGGATTTCACGGACGACCGGCGGCTCTCCGCGACCTTCGCTGATCTCGTCGCAGTACGTGCGGAGATTGAAGCGCGCGAGGAGCAGGAAGCCAGACTCAAACAAACCATCCAACAGGCGATGGGCGACGCGCCCCGGGCCCTGTTCGAAACCGGCGAGGTCTCATTCAAACGCAGTAAGGACTCAGACGGCACTGATCTTAAGCGGCTCCTCGCCGATCACCCTGCCTTGCAGCAGCAGTACGCCATCACGAAACCGGGTTCGCGCCGCTTCCTTGTTTCCGTCTGAATTTCCCCTTCGCAGTAAACACTCTTCAATTCAGGAGAATCACCATGCTTAAGGGTTTGGCGATCACGCCTCCCGTTGTCGGCCGCATCACAATCGGCCGCGTCGTCGAAAAGAACGGCAAACGTCTACCAGAGAAAGACGATCAGTTCACCATCACCAGCCAGATGCAGCACGCAAGTGGCTGGCTGCTCCATCCCCTCAACGAAGCACTTCGCAAAGCGGTCACCGGCAAGCTGCGTTCCATTCCCGTCAGGATGCTGTTCAACGATCCGGATCTGAACCTTCGTGCCGAATATAGCCTATTCGATCGCCGAACCGGGCGCCCGGTCTGTGTGGGCGACGGCGAAACCTGCAGGCGCGTCACGGACGGATGCATTACGTCCATGGGATGTCCGACGCCGGATGGCTGCGCGTTCGGGGAAGCGGGCGGGTGCAAGCCTTATGGAAGGCTCAATGTCACCATCGGCGATGAAGATGAACTTGGTTCGTTTATCTTCCGCACCACCTCCTACAACTCTATCCGCACGCTCTCCGCGCGGCTTCAGTATTTCAGTGCGGTGTCGGGTGGATTGCTCGCCTGCCTGCCGCTCGAACTGAAACTGCGCGGCAAATCAACCACGCAGAGCTATCGTTCGGCAATCTACTACGTCGATCTGGGTGTGAGAACTGGCAGCAATCTGGAAGAAGCCATCGGGCAGGCGCGTGATCTTGATGCGCGTCGCCGCTCTGCCGGCTTCGACCAGGCTGCGCTCGATGTGGCAGCGCGAGTCGGTTTCGCCAACGGCGCATTCGAAGAAAGTGCCGAGGAAAGCGCTGCTGTGGCGGAAGAGTTCTATCCCGGTGAATCCAGCGACGGGACCGACGCAGGCGGTTCTGGCGACGGCGGCACGACGCGGGTCGCCGACGATGCGTCAGATTCGACCGGGAAACAGGGGAAACCGACGCTGCGTGACAAGCTCGTCCAGCACGCGGCCCTGTTGGGAGGAACGGCGGCATGATCCCCGAGTCTGGTGTAAGGGTTAGCCGCTCGCATCGCAATGCGCCCTGGTTGACCTTACTGCTGGCAGTTGCGGCAACTGCGACGGCGATCTGCATGTCTGTGCTGGCCGGCTGGCAGCGTGGCGGCGAATTGCCGGAGCGGTTTGTCTGGGTGGCGATTGGCGTCGTGCTGATTGGCGGTGCTCACCTGCTTCCCGCGCTGTGCCGTTCCTCGCCCTGGACGGTACGCAGCGTCGGTGGTCTGCTCTGGGTGGCGTGTATGACGACCGCCTGCTTCGGTCATGCGACCTTCTTCGTACTCGCGCAGCAGCATGCCGGGGAGCGTCGCGCGTCGTTGGTCCCGGTGGTCTCCTATGCCGTACCCGCCGGGCGCAGTCTGACGGCGATCATGACCGACCGGGCCCGCGTGATCCGGCAACTGGCGGTCGCTGACTCGCAGCATTGCGAGCGTGGTTGCCCGACGATCAGGGTCCGGCGCGTCGCGCTGGCCGCACGACTGGATGCGCTGAATGCCGAAGCCGATGATGTACAGCGACAACAAACGGCCGACGACCGCAGGGTCGGCCAGCGTGACGCACTGACTGTCGATCCAGTCACGGCAAAGCTGGCAGTGGTACTCGGCACGACCGTGAGTCGCGTCGATCTACTGTCGGCCCTCGCCTTTGCCGCAGTACTTGAAGGCGTCGCCTGCCTGCTTTGGAGTCTTGCACTCAGGCCACCGCAACCAGTGGTCGTAACTTCTGCGGTTATCGATACAACCACTGCGAGTCACGCCTCCGTCGCGTCCGGTCACAGCGTCGTCGATACGCCAGTCACACCGGCAGAAACAGAAGTCACGAGGTTGGCCCGCGCCATTGCCGACGGAGGCGTTCGCGCAACCGTCTCCGACATCCGGCGCCACCTCGGCTGCTCGCAGGCCAAGGCCACCGCATTACGCCGGCAGCTCGCCGAACAGGCGTCTACGCCCTAGCCCGGACAACCGTCCGGATTCCATTCATACCCCTTGCATCCGATTTTTCGTCGGAGCCGTTCGTTCGTCCATTGCCAGGAGAAACATCGTCATGAATCAGCTGGCTGTAAAACCCCAGAGACGCCGGCTCAAAACCGGGCGCCTGTTCGCCACGCCCGCCGCGCTCGACGCGTTGCGTGCCGTCAACGTATCGGTCGGCGACCTGCTGAGCCGCCACCTGTGCGGTGACTGGGGCGACCTGAGCGCAGAAGATCGCGCGCAGAACGATCTCGCACTTGAGGCCGGCCTGCGTGTGTTGTCCTGCTACGCGCTCCCCGGAAACGGAAAGGTCTGGATCATCACCGAATGGGACCGTTCGATGACAACGGTCCTACTGCCCGAAGACTATTGAGAACCGGCACCCGCTTTTCAGTGATCCGCGCGATTTTCTTCCGTACTCCATTCGTACTATCCACCTTATCTTTATTGCCTGCCATCGGCGATGTCCCGGCTGCAGGAAAAATAATGCTGGAGTCACCATGCAATCCACCAACATTTACGACGATGTCCGCTTCAAGGTGGGCCGTACCACCGTCACCCCGGCGGCCGCCACTGCACTTGAAGTAGCGAGGGTGCACGACATCCTTCTGCTCGCGCGTCACCTTCACGGTGACTGGGGCGATCTGGGTGAGCGCGACCGCCTGCAAAATGAGCTCGCCGTGCTCCTTGAGCTGCGCATTCAATCGCGTTACGCACTACCGTCAGGTCCAATCATCTGGATTGTCACAGAGGCCGACCGCTCCGCCACCACGATGTTGCTTGCCGACGGTGGATAGCGCGTCGCGGCGACAAAACCGGGCGCTGGATTGTCTTTCAGCGTCCAACAGACCTCGCATTCAGCTGTTCCATGATTCCCACGAGCATCGCACTGTCCTTCGAATCCACCCCGACCAGCAGATCAGGGATCTCATAGGCGGACTTGCTCAGGTCATCCAGTTCATCGCGCGGCGCAACCAGAATTTTCATGGCACCAAATCAGCGGTGCTTTGCAATGTCGACGTGAAGAACGGCTAGCCGTCAGCAATGTCTCGGTGTCCATCTTCGTTTTTAGGTCGATATAGCGGTGAAGCTCCGTGTAGTATTGCGGCTTAGCCGGTTGCGATCGCTGAAATCTGGGAACAGACGTTCGCGGATTTCGGTACCCAAGATACGTCAAACTCTGCGGTCAAGGACGAGCGACCTAGTTGTGCCACTGGCGACGCTACCGCGAGCGGCGGGACTCCTCAATGTCCTTTCCAATTCGTGCCTTCGATGAGATATGTAGAAAACTTGTTACTATCGTTCGACTGAGAAATAGAAGGATCATTCATGAAACTCGAGCGATTACATCTTTATAATTTCCGGTGCTTCGAGAAACTCACCATCGAATTCGATGATAGGCTTACCGTTATCACCGCCGATAATGGAGCAGGGAAAACGGCGCTCTTAGACGCGATCGCCATCGGCTTTGGTCGCTATCTCGTCAAGCTGCCCGGCATTGTGGGCCGCGGCACATCTGAAACTGATCTTCGCATTGTTGATGGAGAGCGACGCGCGCCGTTTCTAGCCCTAGGCTGGGAAGCTCGGACACAGGATGATCAACTTATCGCCTGGTCCGGAGGGCGTCGGCGCGATACGTCTAAAGGTGTCACGGCTTCTAGAAAGGCTGCCGCCGCGGAGCACGAGTGGGTGACATTAGGGCTAGGCGCCATCAATGAATTTGTGCAGAACATTATCGATGCCGATTCAGAGGATCAGCCCTACTTTCTCCCGGTCATTGCATATTACGGTACCAACCGTGCGATAAGAGAGGAAGTGCAGCGTCGTCGCAATTTCAAGAAATCCTTTTCGCGCTTCGATGCGCTCGCGGGGGCTTTGGATCCGAACTCTCGGTTTCGTGCGGCGTTTGAGTGGTTTAACGCAATGGAAGACGTTGAGCGTCGGGAACGCGAGGCTCGGCGCGATTTCGATTTTCGGCTGCCCGATTTGCAAGTCGTACGCGAAGCGATCGTACGTCTGCTCGGTGAGAATTTCACCAATCCGCGTACCGAAATCCGCCCATTGCGATTTGTTATCGATCAAAAAATCGATGAAAATAACACACGTACATTGCGAATCAGTCAACTCAGTGATGGGTATCGCGTTGTCCTCGGACTGACGATGGATTTAGCGCGTCGAATGGCGCAAGCTAATAAGGTGCCTCCTCCGCAAAGTGCGTTGGACTTACCTGCCATTGCGCTAATTGACGAAGTTGACTTGCACTTGCATCCTTCTTGGCAGCAGCGGGTTCTGACAGATCTCACAAATGTGTTCAGTAAAACCCAATTTATCGTTACAACGCATAGCCCCCAACTGCTGACCACCGTGCACAGGGCGAACATCAGGTTTCTTGCCAAAAGCGATCACGAAAAGATACTTGTCGGTATCCCGAGCGAAGAAACCTATGGCATTGAAAGTCAGAACGCGCTCAACGATGTGATGAAAGTCAACCCAACACCTCCCGTCCCGCCAGCCATTTGGTACGCGGATTACATCGCTCGAATCGAAGACGGCACGCATGAGGATGAGCAAGGGGTCAAGCTACGCAAAAAGCTTGTCGACCTCTACGGTAGTTCTCACGATCTGCTAACGAATGCCGATCGGTTGATCCGATTCCAGAAATTCAAGATTAACCGTAAAAAGGACAATTCCTGAGGCTAGTGGCATGCATAAATTAGATCGTGCTTCAGTTAACGAGCCCCTCTGCCTTGCCGACTACGATCACTCGGCGCAAAATTGGGACGATTTCGGAGGGGAATGCAAGCGTCGTCTTCGGCTGGCGCTTCAGTCCATGCAAAGCGAACGAATCCTAGCGGATGACGCGGACGACACGGCAGAGATAATTTTTGGACTTCGCTGTGCGTATTGCGAGGATCAGATCTTCCATGGTGGTCATATTGAACACTTTCGGAGAAAAAACAAAAATCACTTCCCGCATTTGACGTTTGCCTGGACGAATCTCTTTATCGCCTGTGGTTCCCATGAGCACTGCGGACACTATAAGGATCGCAAAGGCAGCCCATACAATCCAGACGAACTGATAAAACCCGATGAGCACGACCCCGACGCGTTCCTTTATTTTCATTCATCCGGCGAGGTAAGGGTGAGGGATAGCGCGAAGAAAATCGCGCTGGGCGAGAGGCGCGCGAGCGAAACCATACGGGTCTTCAATCTTAACGACGGACCATTGCGAGGGAGGAGGAAAAGCGCTCTGGACAGGTACCAAGACGCTGAAGACCTTGAAGAAATCATGAGTTGGTCTCAAGAAGACCGCGATCTTTATATTCAACAGGAGATCGATTCAACTCGATGGCTACCGTTTAGC
Source organism: Paraburkholderia sp. EB58 (assembly GCF_050436665.1). NCBI lineage: Bacteria > Pseudomonadati > Pseudomonadota > Betaproteobacteria > Burkholderiales > Burkholderiaceae > Paraburkholderia > Paraburkholderia sp. EB58. The sequence goes on from NZ_JBNDMQ010000002.1 coordinate 79,156, forward strand.
ACCACAATTCGCCACTTCTTCGAAAAGCTTACTTGATGCACGCGAGAAATACCGGCTCGCGTCCGTCTTGCCTTTAACGGTTCGCCGGGTGGCCGAGGAACAATATTTAGAGCCTTTGTCGGAGCGATGTCGGTGCGGGTGCGCGGTTCCGCATCGCAGTGTCACTATCGCTCCTGATTGCGCGCGCACTTAATTCTTAGGATCGATCCGAGGACGCCCTGCTTTGGCCTTCTTCGGTATCTGTCCCATGTCGAATGTGCGAATACGCTCGACACTCCAGCACATCAGGTATTGCTCCGCCTTCGCGAGATAGACTAGGTTCTCGCGTAACGCCTCACGCTTTTTCGTATCATTCCAGTCGATCTGACCCACACCGATACCGTGGCCAAGCTTCTCGTACCGCTTCTTAAGCCACGCTTGGTTGCTGTTCCAGTAGTCACCCTTGCCTTCCGTTACCACATTGACCCAGTACTCACCGATCTGCTTCGCGATGAACTCGTCGTGGTTGTGATCGCCTGAATAGAACAGGATGACGTGCAAATGCAGCCCCGTGTCCTCACCTTGCTCGATAGCCCAGACATAGTTCCCGATGCCTGCCATGAGCTTATTGAATTGACGCGCAGCAAAGAATCGCTCACGATGCTCTTGGACAATCTTGGGTGTAATCCAGCGACGATATTCTGGCTTGTAGCGCAACGTCAGCGACAGCACCAGCCATCGGCCTTTCGCTTCAAACATCGCCTCTTCCGTCGCGAGTACGTTCTCCTCGTTGCGCTTCGTATTGAACAGGCGAAGCCGCTCTCGCTCTTTGAACTCACGTGACTGACAACGCATGCTGATTTCCTCGATCAGCATATTAAATGCGTCCATGTACCTTGCTCCATCGGCACGAGCAATCTCACCCGGTTCATCGAAATAGAAATTGCGCTCACCAATCAGTTCCATCGCCTTGCATGCGTCGTAGAAGACCTCGACTCGCGCAGAGTAGCGGTACAGGCTCGAGTATCGTTCGATCCAGTCGTTTATCGATCGATAGTATTTCTTTCCGAGGTATAGCTCACGGATCGTCTTTGTCCCGCTATAGCGGGCTACTACTTCAATGAATCCGCCCTTCCATCCTTGCTCAATAGCTTTCACGAACTTCTCGATACCGAACAGGTGTCTCGACGCATAGCCCTTGTGGATTACGATCGTGCTCCTCCCATTAATATTGGTCTCTTCAAGGTTCATCCGCTCGTCAAGGTGAGCGATGATCTCAAGGTCTTCCTGGTCTTCATTGATCTGGTACATGGTTAGTAACGACGTGTCCTTCACCATCGCGGTGAAGGTGGTTGACGATTGGTCTCTGCTTTTCGACTGATGGATTGCCTGACAACGATGCTCATCTGTTGATGAACTTGAGACCTTCATTTTTTTGTTGCTGACCGACCTGCCATTTCATCGGATAGGAACTTCGTTGATCTTCGACAATCTCCATGTGGAGGAATTTTTCCTGTCTCTACGATAAGTAGCCTGATCTGATCCAGACCGCCCTCGCTGTCACAATTTCTTTTTTTCTTAACTGATACTTCGCCTAATGTGTTTAGCATTCCTATTCCATTAGAAGCATAAACCCCAGCTGCGTGACTCACCTAGCATCCACGGAGATTCGGTCAACAATATTCCAGAGAAGCTTGCGTTTTAATCATGCTCCTCATATACATACATACGCACGCAGTAAGAATTTATTTGCATCACAATGGCGCATTGAACCTTACTGGTTTATCTGAACAAGACGGCAAAAATGCGGCAGGCTATTGCCTGCCCTTGGAAGTCGACAATTCTCACGGGAATCGGCAAGATGGGCAGGGTTGCATGAACGAGGTAAAGCAGGACGCAGCTCTGGCATCCACAGACCCTATGGCCATACCAGATTCGTAGCGACTTCCGCGACAGTTGCGGAAGTCGCTACGAAAATCGACAGAAGCCATGTAAATAAAGCCACCCGAAGGAGACGCGTCGATCAGTAGTACGTCAGCGTATTGAAGTAATTGGGGTTCATGGTGATCATGATCCTGTTCGACGAACTGTCCTTGAACAGGTGAATCCGGCTCATGGCTGCCATGGCGTTAATGACAGGTTCAAGCAACGCTTTTGACCTGAGATGGTTAGGACCGTTGCGAAGCACCTGATTCTTCCCAACATTCATCAGCCCCACCTTCCAGTAGTTGAAGTACAGGTGCTTTTCAACTGCCACCATGTTTTCCGACATTGTTGGAGTTATGGCTTGTGGCGAGAACAGGCGCTTGTACTCGTGCAGATGCCATTCCACAATGGCTTTTGCCCGATTGAATGTATCGATCGTGATCCGACCATTCTGCCTCGTGAAGAAATGCAGCAGCGCCGCGACACGGGTCACGATTTCCATGATCTTCGATGCGAAATCGTGAATGTCATTCAGGTACTGCCACGGCTGAATCAGGCCTTCCGTGATGTTCACCATCCTCACCCAGTCTGCTGCCGCTGCCGGGTCGAACTCGATGACCTGCCGCCTAAGCTCACCTGACTTCATCATCGCATCGTACTCCGTCAGCAACTCCTTAACGCGAGCATGAAAGACCGGGAGGTGATGCCATTCCTCATCAATGTAGTTGATGAACCGGAATCCTTGAGTCGAAGCTGGCGCACCGACCAGGTACCGCGCCCAGAAGCCTGAACCACGCGCAACAGCTCCGCGATCCTGCTGATAGACATCAAGCACGGCATCCTGCACCATTATGTTCACCGTCACGCGCGGCTGCCTTGCTATGATGCTGCCCGTGCTCACTCGGTCGAACACCATCAACTGTGCTCCATCCCAACCCTTGTTGCGCAGCCCGAACCGATTCATTAGCCCCCCCTTGAAGACGACATCGCCTTCATCTGAGGCGATGGCAATGGACCGCCCTTCACCTTCGAGGATATGCATCAGCGCGGCTTCCGTCGCGTTCTGGTGTATGAACCGGCGTGACCGAGGTTTGACCGGTTCGTTCTTCATGTGCTGATCCAGCTTCGCGCGCAGATCATCAACGCATTCCTCCTCTTTGACTGCTTTCGCGATCATGCCCTTGATGGCTGACTCAACCGTTTTCCAGAAGCTGTAATCAGACTTGTACTGACGCAGGTCTTGTTCGTACTGGTCGACGCTCGCTTCGTCATGGGCATAGACCGGGGCACCAACGATCTTGTCCGTAGCCGTCTTGCGCTCACCTGATTCCGCCTTGATGAGTACATTTAGCGATACGGGGCTGATCTGCCCGATCGGCAGCTTCACGTCGATCAGACCTTGGCACACGATCGACATCGTCGCCAGAAAGGATGTCGCGACGAGCGCGTCAGGAGACTTGACCTTATTCATCACCTCGTACACTGCCGCTTCGATCTCCACTGGAAACGCGTTGATCGGATATAGAGGCGGCGTCTGGTTGAATCCATTATTCACTTTCTCAATCTCCAGAAAAATAAGGCATCAAAATGCCCCTGGATTGGTCAGGCCCGTCCTGCGTGCTTCGTCACCAGCTCATTCCATTTTTTCCTGAATGTCGCTGGCGAATACTTCGCCCCGAGCTTTTCGTAATTCGTGCGTATCTGCGCCAGGCTGACGCCGGCATTGAAACGCTCGAATGCCTTATGGAAATGCTCGGCAAGGATGGCCTCCTTCCTTTCCTTGCCGTCAGCTACAAGCTCCTCCCAGCCGTCCGCGGATTTGTCCGACTGACCTTCGCTTCCAGCGTGCTCATCAACCACACTTTTCTCGTCGCTCATCTTGTTCCCTTTTACACGGAGGCTTTCTTCTTCAGATAACTGGCTGTCGCTTCGCCCAAAATGCGCGTTGCGCAGCCGATCTTGAACGGCTTCGGGAGATCGCTATCTGCCTTTTTCCACTCTGCGTAAGCCCAGGATCTGGATTTGGCAATGATCGAGCAGAACTCTTTCACGCTCAGAACCGGCGGTATTTCATTCAGTGTCATGTAACGCCCTTCATTTCGATGGCCGGCAGCAGGTCCGCGCGCTCGCGCGTTGGTAGTACTGACGCTCGTTGTCAAAGATGGGAGGTGCAGCGCAGCCACCACAACCTGCGCTCCCCCCTGCCTACACCGATCTTTGCCTCACTGCACTGCATTGATCGATGTCGCCATCGTAGGGATGCAGCTTCGTCGCGTCGCGACGTCTGCTAAAAGAAAAATTCGGGCATAAAACCCCCTAGCCGGGGAGGGGTTATGAATCGTGAGAGATAGAGTTCAAGAGAAGGGCCGCTGAATGTCGATTCAGATGGCGGCCGGGGCCCCGCGCCGCAGGGGCGCGGCCGTGTTGCGCGCGTCAAAGCAAACGGGCCTACCGAAGCTGACCCGCCTACTGTTGCAAATCACAAGCGTTATTGCTCGCCGACGCCGCCTTTGGTGGACGGGTCGCGATGCGCCGGCATCTCCGGCCCCCGCGTGGGCGGGTGCTGAAAATTGAACCGCTACGCATGCGCCAAAATCGCGCATCCCTTAAAGAGATTGGCGTGCCGCCATCACATTCAAGGGCATGGATCGGCCTTGGGCGATCTACCAGGCACGCACGCCGCAGCGTTACGCGCAGTGCCGACAGGCATCGTTGTCGTGCTCCGCGCCCCCGGTTTCTGCGTACGCCACAAAATTGCCCCAGAGGAGAGCATCGGCGTTCGTGCGATCCACCAGTTCTTTCAGATCGGGGGGCAAACGCGGCCAGCCCCCTCCGTGGCCGGGCGGCGACGGTCATGGCCGCATCAATCCCCGGGCCTGATGCGGCACTGGAATCTCTCCGGATTCTCCCCGATCCACGCTCCAATCGTTCTCGGAAGGTTGTAGTACTCTAGCCCGCAGTCCTCTACGAGTTGGAGATACGGCTCCCCGGCCAATTCATCGGCAACCCGCTCAACGGCGTCTCGGTCGGAAATCCAGCCACCATCTGGCTCTAGTTCCTTCAATAGTTCAGCAACCTTGAGCTTGACGGGCTCGTAATTACCCGCCTTGCCGTGTCCGCCAGTGCGAGCCCTTTCCGAAAAACGATGACCGGGTTCTGGAATCAGCATCTCGGGGCTGGACCAGTAGCGCCCGCGCTCAACGCAGTACGAAGCGTGCTCCAGATTATTTTCGGCCAACGCTTCCGCACCCTCGATCACGTACGCAGTCGCCATGAGCGGCGCATAGAGGTGTGCGTCATAGCCGTAGTTGGCGATAGCCCGAACCGGAATTTCCGCGCGATATTCCAGGGTATCCACAGAGACTCCCGATTTCTTCGCCTCTCTGAGTGCCGCCTCCATCTCGCTCCAGTCCTCCTCCAGCGCGTTCTCAACGATATAACTGCGCACAGCCGTTTCAGCACGCAAGAGTCCTTCCCTCAAAGCCTCAGTGGATTCGAGCGCCTTCGACTCGAGATCTCGTGGAAACCGCGTATTCCACCCGCCGCTCGCAGAGCGTTTGCCCTCCATGGAGATTGCTTTCGGTTCCTCACTCCCCTCCCAATAAAGCGTCACCGAAATCTTGAAGCGGACTACCCTCGCATCTTTCAACAACTCCTGCATCTTCCCGAACATCTTCCTCGCGTGGATCATGAAATCCAGCTTTTTGAAATCTATCGAAAAGTCCAGTTTCTTAATTCGCATTTTCAAGTTCACTGCTGCCAATTCGAATGGGGTCAACGTTATCACTAGACTTCAGTTCATCAAGGTAGTCGGCCCAGCGCTGCATCATCACGATCCGATCATCTATGAACTTCGTCCGGTTGTACGCCGTACCTAGCGAATCGGACACCTTGTGAGCAAGCTGATGTTCGATGACCTCGCTTGGAAAACGCAATTGCTCGTGCAGGATCGTACGCGCCATCGCCCGAAAACCATGGCCCGTAATTTCGGTTTTGGTATCGAAACCCATCCGCCTAAGGGCCGCATTAATCGCTGCGCCACTCATGGGCTTTTTAACGTCACGACCCGGAAAAACGTATTTGCGTTGTCCAGTGAGCGCTTCCAGTTCGCGCAGGACCGCGACGGCCTGAGTTGCAAGCGGCACTAAATGCTCGGTTTTTGTCTTGGAGACCGTGTACCGCCACTGTGCCTTTTCGAGGTCGAATTGCGCCCACTCTGCCGTGCGCAATTCACCGGGCCGCACAAAAAGCAAAGGGGCCAAGCGTAAGGCGCACTGGACGACGAACGTTCCTTGGAAGGCATCTAAAGCACGTAGAAGACCGGCTACCTCACGCGGCTCTGTCACAGATGCAAAATGGGTGTGTCGAGCGGCTGGAAGCGCACCACGGAGATCAGCACTGGCATCTCGCTCTGCCCGCCCCGTCGCCACGGCATATCGGAAAACTTGGCCGCAGTTCTGATGGACGCGGTGGGCGGTGTCGAGCGCGCCGCGGGCCTCCACCCGCCGCAAGACCGCGAGCACGTCAGGAGCTTTGATTTCCGCAATCGCACGGCCACCAAGCCATGGAAAAACATCCTTCTCCAACCGACCCATAATTTTGTCCGCATGGGTAGTTGCCCACCCCGGTGACTGCCGTGCAAACCACTCACGTGCTACTGCTTCAAAACTGTTTGCAGAACGCTCTACTGTTGCCGCCTTCTGCACTTTTCGCTCAACACTCGGATCGACCCCATTCGCAAGCAGCTTTCGCGCGGCGTCCCGACGATCACGCGCTTCCTTCAAGCCCACGTCGGGATACACCCCGAGCGACAGACGCTTCTCTTTGCCCCCAAACCTATATTTCAGACGCCACCATTTACCACCGGCAGCCGAAATCTCTAGGTACATGCCACGCTCGTCGAACAAGCGATAGAGTTTGTCCTTTGGCTTTGCGTTACGAACGCCCACGTCAGTCAATGCCATTTCTCACTCCTTGACGGGCACACCACGCGTTGCGGTTAGAAAGGCGCGAAGCTCGGCGCTCTCCGATGGACTAAGGTTCATACGGCGAGCGCCGATTCGAATCGACAGCGCGCCATCACTGTCTATGGAAAAACGCATTGGAGCATCCAGCCGAGCGGCTTCGTCCCGCAACGTGGCACGCTCCTGCTTCCTCGCTTCGCCCGGATTAGTACCCTCGGCAAGTGAAGCCCGCGCCTCATCTCGCAGCTTCCTTGCTGCTGTAAGCGTAACGGTGGGATAGCTACCGAGCGATAGGCTTTTCTCTTTACCGCCGAACCGGTACTTCAGTCGCCAGTATTTGCCGCCGCCCGAAGAGACGAACAAATACAAACCACCAGCGTCGAATAGCTTCCTCGGCTTAGCGGCGACGGCCGTGGAATTGATGATAGATTCCGTCAGAGGCATTTGGGGAATAGTGCAGCGGCAAGGTTGGGAGTTGCCCCTGAAGTTTTCCCCGTTGGGGGCAAGATGTCAATGGAAACGCCTAGACATCGCTGGAAAGAAAAAACCCCGCGAGCCTTTACGGCTGCGGGGTTTCTAGACTTCGTTGGACATCGTTGGATGTATTCTTGGTGGAGAGGAGGAGGATCGAACTCCCGACCTTCGCATTGCGAACGCGACGCTCTCCCAGCTGAGCTACCCCCCCAACGACCAAATGATTCTAGCACAAGGTTTTTCGGTTTTGCCAAGCCGCCCAATGTAGCAAAACATCACTTAGACGGCGCTCCCGCGAGCACCCAATCCACCACCGTGCGGATATCCGCATCGCTCATTGCCGGGTGCGCAGGCATCGGAATCGCCCCCCACACACCCGAACCGCCATTCTTCACCTTGAGCGCCAACTTCACCGGCGCCTGAGCGTCGCCCTTGTACTTCGCCGCGATCTGCTGAAACGACGGCCCGACCAGCTTGCGATCCACCGCATGACATCCCATACACGCATTGGAGCTCGCGATCGCCTGACCGCGCGGTGTGCCGTCGGCGCGCGCGGTCGCAGCCAGACCGCCCAGCGCGAGCGCGGCGCTTAAACCCAGCAAGCCCCGCAACAACAACCCACGCCGAACAAAAACGCCCTGCTTCATTGGCTGACCTGCGGATTGCCCGGATGCACCTGGTTCGAATTCGTCACCGGTGCCGGTGCCTGCTGATCAAGCGGACGCGAGCTCACCGACGAATCCGGCACCGCGCCAACCGTTGCGTCGGTGGTCGGCGGAGGCGGCGGTGCAGCCGGTTCGCTTGTTGCAGCCGCGGTCGCCGCAGTGGCGTCTTGCGGCAAGATGTACTGGAACACCTTCACCACCTGCGTCACGCCGGGCACGCGACTCGCCACGTCGGCGCCGCGCGCGCCTTCGTCGCGGGTGACGAGGCCCATCAGATAGACCGAGCCGTTCTCGCAAACCACCTTGAAGTTGTTCGCCGAAATATTCTTCTCAGCGATCAGCGCAGTCTTGACCCGCGTTTCAAGGTACGAGTCGTTGGCTCGCGAGGAAATGTCCGCCCCGGGCTGGATGACCAGTTCGTTGACGATCGAAGTGACGTTGTTCAGGCTGCGCACAATCTGCTCCGCCTTCTGCTTCGAAGCGTCATCCGGTACTTCGCCGGTCAGCAGCACTCGGCGGTTGAACACCGTCACGTTGACGTGCGCCGTATCCGGCAAATTCTGGTTGATCTGCGCGATCGACTTCACCTGAATCTCGCGGTCTTCAGTTTGCGCGCCGACCGTGCGCCGGTCGGTCGCCACCAACGCTCCGCCGCCGGCAGCGCCGGCCACCAGCAGAAAGCAACCTTGCAGCGTCGCGGACAGACCCGCCGCCAGCCCCACCACCAGTGTGGTCCTCACCAACGTCGTCTTGATGCGAAATACGCTCATTAACTAGCTCTCCTTCGGAATCAGTCTTCGCCCAGCAACATGGCATCGATGCCGTCGCACAGACAATGGATGGTCAGCAAATGCACTTCCTGAATACGCGCGGTGCGCTCGGACGGCACGCAAATATGGATGTCTGTATCGGCCAATACTTCGTGCGCCTTGCCGCCGCCTTTGCCCGTCAGTGCCACGACAATCATCTCGCGCTCGTGCGCGGCCTCGACCGCGGCCAGCACATTCGCCGAGTTCCCCGAGGTTGTGATGGCGAGCAACACATCGCCGGGCTGACCGAGTGCCCACACCTGCTTCGAGAAGATCTGCTCGAACGTGTAGTCGTTGGCGATTGCGGTGAGTACAGAACTGTCGGTGCTCAGCGCAATAGCGGGCAAGCCCGGCCGTTCGCGTTCGAAGCGGCCAATCAGTTCGGCTGCGAAATGTTGTGCGTCGGCAGCGGACCCTCCGTTGCCACACGCAAGAATACGGTTGCCGTTGGCAAGCGCCATAAACATCGTGTCGATCGCAGCGGCGATCGGCATCGACAGGATTTCGAGGGCTTCGAGTTTGACCGCCGCGCTATCGCGGAAGTGCTGTTGAATGCGTTCGACTGACATCGAGTCTCTATCTTTTACCGCGTATGGACCGCTCTCGCGCCCCTGTTGTGAAGACATGTTGTTCTGACTGCAGTGCGGGCAGCAGGCAGCGCCCATGCGTCTACGGCTTCGCAAACTGCACGACGCCGCGTCACTCGCACGCGAGCGCAAGTTTATCGCACTCAAGCCCAATATCCGCGAGGCGACTCAGACTTCGTCGGCGCGAAAAGCGTCGCGTAACCAGACAAGCCGCCCTGCTTCGAACGCGATGACATCAAAACGGCACGCGGGGACGACGCTCACGCGTGTGGCCAGATAATGCCGCGCGGCGCGCACCAGCCTTTGTCGCTTCTGCCAGCCAATGCTCGCGGCCGCGCCGCCATAGTGCCGTTGCGCTCTCGCCCGCACTTCGACGAACACCAGCGCGCCATCGCGCTCGCGCATCACCAGATCGATCTCGCCGCCACGGCACGACACATTGCGCGCCACCAGACGCAAGCGCTGGCGCTGCAGAAACACGAGCGCGTGCGTTTCGAAAGCCGCTCCGACGTCTTTGGACCCGCCACGTCCTGAAAAGTTGTGAGCGGTGGATCGAGGTGTTGAGCGGCCCGTTTCGCGCTCAGTGGATGCGCCGCCGGTGGCATGCACGCCACTCGCTCCACTCACCCCGTCCGGCCGCCTTGCCGCTGCGTGGCACAATGTTGGCCTTGCTCTGTCTGTCTGCGTTTTCTGCCTCATGACTCCTCTCTCCGAACTTGCGCAAGGGCAGCAATATCCCGCTGCCGCGCTCTATGTGGTGGCGACGCCAATCGGCAACGTCGCGGACATCACGCTGCGCGCGCTGCATGTACTCGGACTGGTGGACCGCATCGCCGCCGAAGACACCCGCAACACTGGCCAACTATTGGCGCGCTACGGCATCTCGAAGCCGCTCGTGGCCGTGCATCAGCACAACGAGCGCGAAGCGGCGCTGCGCATCGTCGAGCATCTGCAAGCGGGCGAGCGGGTCGCGTACGTTTCCGATGCCGGCACACCCGGCATTTCGGACCCCGGCGCAAAACTCGTCGACGCCGTACGCGAAGCGGGCCTGCCGGTGATTCCGCTGCCCGGCGCGAGCGCGCTCGCCACGGCACTCTCCGCCGCAGGCGACTGGGTCGCGACCTTCTCGTTCCTCGGTTTTTTGCCGCCCAAAGCGAAGCAGCGCGCGGCGGCGCTGCAATCGCTCGCGACGCATCCTCACGCGATGGTCTTCTACGAAGCGCCGCATCGCATCGTGGAAACGGTCGAAGCGCTGGCCGACGCATTCGGCGGCGCACGCAAACTGCTCATCGCACGTGAACTGACGAAGTTACATGAGGCGCTGCATCGTTGCACCCTGGCCGAAGGGCCAACGTGGCTGGCAGCCGACCCGAACCGGCAGCGCGGCGAATTTGTGCTGGTGGTGGAAGGCGCGCAACAGGAAACGGCGGGCGAACACGATCACGACGCGTTGCTAGGCATCCTGCTGGAAGAATTGACTGTGAGTAGCGCGGCGAAGGTCGCGGCAGCCATCACGGGGGGGGCGCGCAACGCGCTGTACACGCGCGCACTGGCGCTGAAGAAAGACGAGGAAGAGTGAAGGGCCGCGCAAGCGGTGGCCCCTCGGAGACGCGCGCGGACGGCAAGAAGCCGAACGCACCTCAACGTAAGCGGTAAGGCGCACGTTCCGCGCGCCGGCCGCCTTCATCACATCATTTGACGTCGTTGCTGTTCGACGCCAGCGTTTCGGCCTGTTCCGCCTTCGCCTGCTGTTGCGTCAAACCTTCGATCTGCACGCGTGCGGTGCCCGCATGTGCCATGTGCAACGCAGTAGCGGCTGCGAGCGAGAGGTCGATTATCCGGCCGCGTGCGAATGGGCCGCGGTCGTTGATCCGCACGATCACCGAGCTGTCGTCAGCCGGATTGGTGACCTTCACGTAAGAACCGAGCGGCAGCGTGCGGTGCGCTGCGGTGAGCGCGTGCATGTCGTAGCGCTCTCCGTTCGCCGTGCGGCGGCCGTGGAAGAACCTACCGTACCAGGACGCGCGCCCGGTCTCGTGGAAACCAGCCGCAGTGGGACCTGTTTCCGTAAGCGGCTGGGCGTCGGCAAGCGAGGTACTGCTAGCTTCGGGGGCCGATGCGGCCGGTGTGCCGAAGGCCTGCGGCGCGGACATACTGGCGCCGCCTGCTTGTGCGCTCTTGGTGCTGAGCGGCGGCGGGTTACTTGCCTCGTTGGCTGCGTTCGGGGGCATGGCGCACCCTGCGAGCACAAAAAAGGCAAAAAGACTCCCCATACTTCGGGATGACCGAGTTTTCATAAGACGTAAAATCACAATGTCGAGCCGCATTACGCGATAGCTGCGTATTGCCTGCGACTCCGGCGGAAAACGAACGACCACGCGCCGCGCTAAAAAGCGCAGTACGCTGAAGCCCGCACGCGGCATTTTCTGCCGCTCCCGCACGGTTAATTTTCACGTCTGGCGCAACCTGTCCCCGGCAGCCTGACCAGACCCCACAAGCCGCCATCGAACGTGGCAAATCACGTTCTTGCGCCCTAGACAACAGCGCGCAGGAACGGCGGCGTAGGCCCCACCCAGCGTCACGGCATATGGCCGTTGCAGGCGCGTGGCACCTGGCTGGACGAGACGTGCGCATCGGACGCATCCGATGCTTGATTTGCCGTCAACAAAAGCTGTGACGGCACTTACTTGACGACGACCAGCGCTCCACTTTTCATGGGGACGCATCGCCATTTGGCAGCACGGTTTCCCGTACACATGAGCCCATTATACCCAAAACACAATTCTGGGATGGCAAGCGCCTGATAACTTTGATGAATTTTCACTATTGATGCAAAAATGAGCATTGGGCAGCACCCATTCGGCATATCGGCGAGGCCCCTGCAGCGCCGGTACAATCAACGTTTTTGCCGCGGCCTACCGTCCTCATGAAAGTCACTCTGATCCCTGTCACCCCGTTCCAGCAGAACTGTTCGCTGCTCGTTTGCGAGGCAACGGGACGCGCCGCCGTCGTCGATCCAGGTGGCGATCTCGAGATCATCCACGGTGAGATCGAGCGGCAGAATGTGTCGGTCGAAAAGGTCTTCCTCACACATGGCCATATCGATCACTGCGCCGGCGCGAAGACCCTGGCCACGCACTACGGCGTCCCGATCGACGGGCCGCACCCTGATGAACGTTTCTGGCTCGACAAGCTGCCCGACCAGAGCACGCGCTTCGGCTTTCCGGCGGCGCAAGCCTTTGAGCCGGACCGTTGGCTGCAGGACGGTGACACGGTCCAGTTCGGCAATGAGACGCTGGAGGTCTATCACTGCCCGGGGCATACGCCCGGCCATGTGATCTTTTTTAGCCGCGCGCACCGGCTCGCGCTGGTGGGCGACGTACTGTTCGCCGGCTCGATTGGCCGCACGGATTTCCCGCGCGGCAACCACGCCGACCTGATTCGCTCTATCCGCGACAAGCTCTGGCCTCTCGGCGATGACGTCACGTTCGTTCCCGGTCACGGCCCGACTTCAACGTTCGGCGCCGAGCGCCGCACGAACCCATACGTTGCCGATGGAGTGAGTGCATGAGCGCCGAAATCTATGTGAGCACCGACGTTGAAGCGGACGGCCCAATTCCTGGTCCGCATTCCATGCTCAGTTTCGCCTCGGCCGCATACACCGAGGATAAGCAGCTCATCGGCACCTTCTCCGCGAACCTCGAGGTGCTGGAGGGCGCAAGCGCGCATCCGGTTCAGGAAGCCTGGTGGAAGACTCAGCCCGAGGCATGGGCAGCCTGCCGCCGGGATCTGCAGCAGCCGGCCAAAGCGCTCACGGACTACGTCACCTGGGTCGAGGCGTTGCCGGGCAAACCGGTCTTCGTGGCCATGCCGGCTGGCTTCGACTTCACCTTCATGTTCTGGTACATGATGCGCTTCACCGGCCGTTGCCCGTTCTCGTGGTCCGCGCTCGACATCAAGACGCTTGCATTCGCCATGACCGGCCTGCCTTACCGTAAGTGCATCAAGCCGCGCCTGCCGCAACGCTGGTTCGACGATCATCCGCACACCCACGTCGCGCTCGACGATGCGATCGAACAGGGCGCCCTCTTCTGCAACATGCTCGCAGAGTTGCGCGCCACCCAGGCAGCAGCAGCGGCCGCGGCCGCAAAAGATGGGGACGGCTCAGGGCAAAAAGCCGCTGTCAAACCTGCAAATTAGGTAATCTCCCTCGTCAGAGCCGTTTTACATTGCGTTTCGTTTTCGCGGCCTCTACCATAAGGACCATGGCACGCCAACGGAGGCGCAGTTGACACTCGATACGTTCTCTCAAAAGATCCTGCGCCTGTTGCAGCTCGACGCTCGCCGGTCGGTGCAGGAGATCTCCGACCAGGTCGGCCTCTCCAGCACACCATGCTGGCGGCGGATCAAGGACATGGAGCAATCGGGGGTGATCCAGCGTTACACGGCGCTGCTGGATCGCGAAAAGCTCGGTCTGCACGTGTGCGCACTGGCCCACATCCACCTGACACGGCACACGGAAGGCGGGGTCGAACAGTTCGAGCGGGAGATCGCCACCTGTCCCGAGGTGACCGAGTGCTACAGCACCACCGGTGAATCCGATTACATCCTCAAGATCGTCGCGCCGGACATCAAGGCGTACGACGCGTTTCTGCACGAACGCATCTTCAAGATTCCGGCGGTCGCGCAAGTTCGCACGAGCGTCGTGCTGCGCGAAATCAAGTTCGACACGCAACTGCCGCTTTGAGATGCTGATGATGACGGTGCCGCCTTGCCGGGATGCGTCAACGGAGCGCGGCCTTCTTTAGACGACGTCGTGACGCTCGGGTGTGGCCGCTTCGGCCGCTTCGACCTCTTCGACACGCGCGTCGGGCTCCATGGCCCTGAGCACGCTCATGTGCCGCGCGCCCAGCCGGCGCTTCAATCCCGCAAGATCAAGGCGAGCCAGTCGCTGGGCGTCGCTTTCGCGAGCATCCGGGGCGCTGGCGGGTAGCGTCACGTCGACGTCGAGCCCCGTGCTCAGGTAGTGAATATTGACCGCCGCCGCGCGCTCGCCTTGTGCAGCCAGCGCGGCGTCTACCACCGCAACAACCTGCTCGCGCGGCGGTAGATTGACAGGCGGCCGGGCCAGCGCATCGTTTTCCGGATCGACGTGAATCAGCGCATCCAGCACGCGGCTGTCGTTCAGTACGCGTGCACGTGCCAACTCGGCAATGTAGTGCCCTTCCGATACCGAGATCAGCGGATCGACCAGAATATGCGCGTCGACAAGTGCGAAGTCGCCCATTTTGCGCGTGCGCAGTTCGTGCACGTCGCGCACGCCCGCGGTCGACATCAGCAACGTGCGCACATCAGCCGCAGCGTCATCGTCGAGCGCGCGGTCGGACAGATCCTGCAGCGCATCCCAGCCAAACGTCCAGCCCATGCGCGCGACCATGAAACCGACGATAGCCGCCGCAATCGGATCGAGAAGCCGCACGCCGGCCAGACTGCCGAGAATACCGAGCGCCACCACCAGCGACGACGCTGCGTCCGAACGCGCATGCCATGCGTTGGCGATCAGCATGGCTGAGCGCACGCGTTGCGCTTCACGCAGCACGTAGCGGAAGAGTCCTTCCTTCGAGACGAGTACCAGCACGGCCACGGCGAGGGCGCTGAGGTGAACCGCAGGAATATCCTGCAAATCGGCCAGCCTCGTTCCAGCCCGCCACAGCATGCCGACGCCGACCGCAATTAGCAATGCCCCGAGAAACAGTGAGGCCACCGTCTCATAGCGGCTGTGACCATAATTGTGATCGGCATCAGGTTTGACGCCACTGTGACGATTGGCGATTAGTACGACAAAATCCGAGACCAGATCGGCAAGCGAATGCACGCCGTCCGCCACGAGCGCCTGAGAATGAGCAATCACGCCGATGACGATTTGCAGCGTCATCAACACCGTATTGAGCGCGATACTGACAAATGTACTTTTACGCGCGACGTGGTGTTTTTCCGCGGATTCGGCGGCGAGAGTAGAAATCATGCGAGCGCGTGGAGATTTTTCAATGAATGAATTCTAACCGCAGCTTCATAACAAACTATCGATTCCCCTAAAATTCTCTTTTAAATCAGATGCTTATCCAAACGGGAAGCATTCGTGTTTCCGCTCCACGGGATGCGTCTCGCGTCGGCAGTGGAATGGAGTCTGTCAGATGGCTCTATCAGACATATTGCATAAAAAGAAAAACCGCGCACCTGAAGGTTGCGCGGCTCTTTCATCGACAGCGTACTAAAGCGCACGCCGTGATGTTGCGATTAACGTGCGATTAGAAACTTCTCACGATCCTGACCGGCGATCCAACGCGGCGGTTTGCCGCGGCCGGACCAGGTGCTGCCGCTTTCCGGGTCGCGGTATTTCGGGGCGACGCCGGCACGCGGGCGGCCCACTTTCGCATTCTTGCCACGGGCGCCGCCCAACTCGGTGAGCGTAATGCCGTAGTCGGCCATCTTCTGCTTGATCTCGTTCAACACTTCCGCGTATTCGCGCGACTTTGCTTCTTCGATCTGCTTTTCCAGCTTCTCTCGCTGCGCGAGTAGTTCCTTGTAGGAAGACATAGGTTCCCTTATGGTTTGGATAAATGACTACCAGTCTGAGCCGGTTTGCCCTTTGAAGGTGTTCATGCCTCGGAATTTGCAGGCGAGATTAACACAAAACGGAAAGCGTGGAAAAGTCCAATTCTTAAATTAATTATATTTCGTTTCAAAAAATTTCATTAAGCTTCGCCCCACCAAGCCTTTCATTTACCTCTTTTTCGCAGCCCGTGGAAAAGACGGCCACGCCGTACATAAATACCCAGTTTAATTCCCAAATCATGAAAATTAATATGTAATTTGGGCAGAAACATCTCATGGGATGAGAACTTCTGGCGTGATACAGGCGCAAAAATGAGATAAATAGTCCGGCCGCATCAATAGATCGGTGTTTTCCCGAAATAGTGGCGGTTACGAACCATCCTTATGTCGCGTGATGCAATCTTGTACTGCCGCATGCAAGAATTCGGTATCTTTTGCCACTGTCTCGAATATGAAGCGCCGTCGGATGTTGCCGCTTTCGAGATCCGCGCCGTAACGGTCCACGCCTAATAATTTGAGATGACCCGGCCGCTGCGGATGAGCGTCGAAAAACGCCAGCAATGCCTCCTCTTCGTCATATTCAATGGATTCGAGAGGATCGAGTTCATTGCCGTCGAGCCAACCCATCGCGCCAAAGCCTCCGATATAGCGCATTCGTTCGGGCGTCATCATCCAGAAGTTGAAGTCGCCGAGCGCGAGGTAACGCTCGGCGTCCGGGTGATAGCGCAGGTAATGGCGTACCGCCGCGGGCTCCGGTTCGACCATCTCGAACGCACCTAGCAGTGTGAGCCGCTGGCCGTTGAGCACGTCGCCGTCCGGGGCATGCGAAACCAGAAATCCCGCCCGCGGATCGGCTTGCAGGTTGCGCGTATGTTCGGCAAGGCGGCTCACCAGGATCGTCGGACGATGCTGCGCATCCGGCGCAAACGGCAGGATCGACGGGTACGGGAAGCCCTCGGGCTGGCGCGAATGAGTCGCGAGCGTGCCGGCAGCGGCCTGATGCAGCAGATGAAGCGGAGCGTGAGCGGGAATATTCAAGTGCGCGTCCTCGATGGATGGCGAGCCGCGGGTCAACACAAGGCGTCGGCCCGGACATCATTCTGGATAGCAGTAGATATTAGTGCAGCGCAGGCCTGCACGACCGCGGCCGCTTCGTTAGAATCGAAGCTTCGCTTTCAGGCGGCTTTCTTGGCTTCGCCTATATTGTTTCCCGTCCACGAGACTTCTGTGTCCGACCGCTCGCCCGACTTCTCCGCGCTTCCTGCTGCCCACCGCGACCTGCCGCCCACCTCGCTGCGTCGCGCCCGCTTCGCGACCATGGCGCTCTTCTTTATTGCCGGGATGATGTATGCGTCGTGGGGGGTGCATGTGCCGACCGTGCGCGACCGCTTCCATCTGAATCCGGCACTGCTGTCCGTTGCATTGCTGGCCGTGGCGGGCGGCTCGATTACCGCCATGGCAACCAATGCGTCGTGGATTGCCCGGGTCGGTACGCGTCGCGCGTGTCTTGTCGGCGGACTGACGATGGCGGTCTGCGCAGCGCTGATCCTCGTCGTGCCCACGTACTGGCTGCTGCTGATTGTGCTGGCGATCTTCGGTGCCGGCATGGCGACGCTGGACGTGGCAATGAACGCTGAAGCGAGCGCCGTCGAGCAGACGCTCGGACGGCCGATCATGTCCGCACTGCACGGCATGTTCAGTGTCGGCGGGATGGTGGGCGCCGCTGTGGGCGGAGTCCTGCTGTCGCGCGGGATGGCGCCTGAGATGCACCTTGTGTTGGTCGCAGCCGTGAGCGCGCTCGTCCTGCTGGTCGCGTGCCCTGCCGTCTTGCCGCATGTGCCGCACGCCGACCATCCGGATTCCGCGACGCCGCGCGCCAACCGCTGGCGCGCTCCCGCGCTTTGGGCGCTGGGGGCAATGGCTCTGGTCGCGCTGATCGCCGAAGGAGCGATGTACGACTGGGCGACCGTCTATATGCGCGACGTCGTCCTCGCCACGCCAGCGCTCGCAAGCGCGGCCTACGCGGCGTTTTCGGGCGGCATGGCGGCGGCCCGCTTCGGTGGCGATGCCGTGCGCGCCCGTTTCGGCGCGCCGCAACTCGTGATGGCGAGCGCCTCGCTCGCGTGTGCGGGGATGATCGGTGCACTGCTGCTGCCCTATCCGTTCGCTGCGTTGACCGGTTTCACGCTGATGGGTCTTGGGCTGGCGAACATGATGCCGGTGCTGTTCGCGGCGGCCGCGCGGGTCGAAGGCATTCACGCGGCGGAGGGGCTCGCGCATGTCGCGGGGCTCGCGTATTTCGGATTGCTGCTGGGGCCGGTGATTATCGGCGGGGTTGCGCAGGTGACCAGTCTGCCGATCGGGTTGTCGGTGGTGGCCGTGTGTTCCGCGCTGATCGCATTCGCCGGGCCCAAGGTGTTGCGGCGATTCAAGATCTGATCACCTGGTCAAGACCCGCGCGGTACGCTGTTGTTTAGCCTCGGCTCGTGACGCCGGAAATGCGCCGCTTTGCGTTACGTTACATGCGCTGGGCGCGAGGCCCTGTTCCGCGACACATCGTTGCGCGTAACGACCGTCCAGGACCATCATCGCACCCGCTCACGCTTGATTCTTCTGGGTTTATTCTGCATGACTGATCACGTTGTACAAATGGCATAGGGCTTGCAGTTAGCTCCCCATCGTCTTCAAGATAGGGGAGCACAACGTGAATCGCAATTTCCAAATGACGGCCATCGCCCTGTGCGTGTCGTCGCTGATGATTCTTCAAGGCTGCGGGACGACGGTGAATAAACCGCCGACAGTTGGCAGCGGTTCGGGAAGTGGTGCAGGCGCTGGGGCGGAGGCGGGTTCTGGTTCGGGTGGGGGTACGCATACGCCGACTCCGACTCCGACTCCGACACCTACGCCTACGCCTACGCCTACGCCGACGCCGACGCCGACGCCCACACCAACGCCGACGCCGACGCCTACGCCCACACCGACCCCGACCCCGACGCCTACGCCCACACCCACCCCGACTCCGACTCCGACGCCAACACCCACGCCGTCCCCCAGCGCCAACGCCATCGGGGTCGTCGTCCAGAACACGGGCAACGTCGTCAGCGCCACCGGCCAGACGGTCTCTTCGATCGGCAGCCAGATCGGCCTCACCCCGATCCCCGGCGGCAACTCCGCGACCACTACCGCGCTCGGCAATGTCCTGTCCAATCTTGGCAACGGCGTCACCGCCGTCGGCATGGGCGCGACCAACGGTCTCGGTCAACTGGGCAACTCGGCCAATCCGCTTGGCGTCACCCTTTCGAGCAGTGGCAACCTCGTTTATGGCGCGGGTCAGGCGGTCAACAGCGCAGGACAGCTAGTGACCAGTCTTGGCAGCGGTCCGACCACACCGCTCAGCCCACTGACCACTCCGCTCGGCAGCGCCGTCTCCACGCTCGGCAACGCCGTCAGCGGACTTGGCACCCACCTTGGCAAGGCTCTCTCGACCGGTCCGATCGAGCAGGTCACGCAGTCGGCCAGTACCGCCGTCACGCCCATCACGACCACCCTCGCGCAGACGACCCAGACCATCGGCAACACCAGCGGCCTCGGCGCGCCGCTGAACGGCTTGCTGTCGACCATCGGCCACGGGCTGGACAGTGCGGGTGGCCAGATCAGCAGCGCGACCGGCAATCCGATCGGCCAGAACCTGGGCAACGTGGTCACCAATGTGGGCGACACCGTTACGTCCGCCGGCGGTTTGCTGACCGGCGGCACGGGTGGCAATCCGCTGGCGCCCATCACCGGCATCCTCACTGGCGCCACCAACCCGCTGAGCGGCACGCCACTGGCGCCGCTCATCAGCATCCTGACAGCGTTGCCGGGCACGCTGAGCGGAGGCCTGACTGGCGGCAGCGGTGGTTCAGGCAACCCGCTCGCACCGCTCACGGGCGCACTGACCACGGTGACTTCGTCTCTGACGGGTGCCCTGGGTGGCGTAGGCGGCGGCTCGGGTAGTCCGCTTGCGCCGCTGACGGGCGTCCTGACCTCAGTCACTGGCGCACTCGGCGGCGGCACAGGTGGATCAGGCAATCCGCTGGCGCCGGTCACTTCGGCAGTCTCGTCACTGACTGGTGCGCTGGGTTCGGTGACAGGGAGCGTAACGGTATCGGGCTCGGCCAGCGGGTCTGGCTCAGCCAGCAGCGGCAATCTGCTCGCGCCTCTCACCGGTTTGGTCAGTTCGCTCACCGGCGGCCTGGCCGGGGCGACTTCAGGCAGTAGCAGTTCCGGTAGCACCTCGGGCGGCCTGCTCGGCGGCTTGGCAGCGAAGAAATAACGACAGCAATAATAAGAAGCGGTATTAGGGGGGCGGCGGACCGGGCAACCGGTCCGCCGTTTTTTATTGCCCGGGAGCGAACGTCATCACGCAGACGTCGCGGCGCATTGCACGCCTAGAGTTCGTGATACGTATCGTAGGTATTGCAGAAATCGTTGCGCACGACGAAGTTGGTATAGGTCATCGTGACAGAGGCCTCGAGCCCTTCGACGTAGTGCCACCAGCCGATCGGCAAAAACAGCAGATCGCCGGGCCCAATCGTGCATTCAATCAGGTTCGCCTGCTGCAAGGCTGGAAAACGCGTGACGTCGATAGCACTGCCGTCTACCTGCGAATAACAGTGCAAGTGGTTATACATATGCGGCGTATCCGACATCGGGATCAGCTTGACCCGTTTGCGCCCAATCACCTGTGCCATGAAGTTATTGGTCAGGTCATGGTGAAACGGCGTCTTCGTGCCGGCCGGTCCAAACCAGAAAAAGCCCGTGTCTGGCGAAGCGGGATCGAGATACTCGCGAATAGTCGGCACATCCGCCCACAACGCCGCAAGCGACACGCGATTTTGCGACGTGTTGTTCGCCGTCATATAAAAGTCGTTGGTCGCGCCACTGCGCTCAACCAGATCGACATATTCGCGAAACGGCATGATTCGCTTCAGATTCGGCTGGTTGATTTCGTAGTTGGGATCGGAGTTGCGACCAAACTGCACTTCAACTTCGCAATCGCCGCAGCGCGCGCGAAAGTAATCGAAATTCCATTGCGTGCGCGCCGGCCACGAATCGAATGCACCGGTGATAATCACAGGCCGGTTCTGAAAGTAGTACTGCTCAAAGAATTCTTCACGCGAAAGTCGCTCGCGCCGTTCGACTGCGCCACCACTTTCCCGCATACGGCTCAACTGGCTATACACAGATAGCGTCCAGTCGCGCTTGCGCAAACGATTGCGCAGTCGCGTGCCGCCCTGAAGATACGGGCTTGCCAGTGCAGTGTTGATTTCGAGAGCCGCTTCTTCGGGATTGAATCCCTGTTGCATTAACGCTGCATGCATCGCGGGCGGCGCCGCGCCCAGCAGCAGATTTTCGGCTATCCAGCGACGCCAGTCGTCAATCGATCGGGTCACGCTTTTCTCCCTGCGTTGTGATTCGTACGATCGTTAGACTCTCATGCAGTCACCCAAAAGAAAAGGCACGCGTTCCTAAAAAACGCGTGCCTTAAATCATCCGACAGACGGTAGGCAAAACGCCTACCGTCATGCGACTTGATAGTTACATCTTGACCACGTCCAGCAGCGTCTTCTTGCCGCCCTTGTAGTCATACAGCGAGATCACGCCGTGCTGCAGGTCGCCGTGCGAATCGAACGTCGTTTCGCCAATCACGCCCTTGTAGTCGGTCGTCGGCATTGCTGCCAGGATCTTTGCCGGATCCGTCGAGTTAGCACGCTTCATAGCATCAGCGATGATGTACACAGCGTCATACGTGAACGGAGCGTAGATCTGGATCGGTTGGCCAAAACGCTTTTCGTACTTGGCTTCGAACGCCTTGCCGCCAGCCATCTTCTCGAGCGCCATACCGGCTTCCGAGCAGACGATGTTGTCGGTTGCGTCGCCAGCCAGGTCCGATAGCTTGTCGGTACACACGCCGTCACCGGCCAGAACCTTCGCGCGCAGGCCGAGCTGCTTGGCTTGCTTGGCGAACGGGCCGCCGGTGGCGTCCATGCCGCCGTACATGATCGCGTCAGGGTTTTCGCCCTTGATCTTCGTCAGAATTGCGCGGAAGTCGACAGCCTTGTCGTTGGTCGCGTCATGCGACATCACGTTCATGCCGAGCGACTTGGCGGTCTTCTCGAATTCGTTTGCCAGACCTTGGCCATAAGCGGTCGAGTCGTCGACGATCGCGACGCTCTTCACCTTCAGGTCCTTGGACGCGTAGTTAGCCAGTGCCGGGCCTTGTTGCGCATCGGTCGCCACGACGCGATACGTCGTCTTGAAACCCTGTTGCGTGTAAGCCGGGTTCGTTGCCGACGGCGAGATCTGCACGATGCCTGCATCGCTATAGATCTTCGAAGCCGGGATCGAGGTGCCCGAGTTCAAGTGGCCGACCACTGCGACAACCTTGTCGTCAACCAGCTTCTGCGCAACCTGCGTTGCCGTACGCGGGTCAGCCGCGTCGTCTTGTGCGTCGAGTTCCAGCGTGACTTTCTGGCCGCCAATCGTCAGACCCTTGGCGTTGATTTCTTCAACCGCCAGACGAGCGCCGTTTTCGTTGTCTTTACCCAGGTGAGCAATACCGCCGGTAAGCGGTGCGACGTGGCCGATCTTGACGACCTCGTCCGCCACCGCGCCAGTTGCCATCGACGCAAACAACATGGCCGCAGCGCTGATCGGCAACAGCTTTTGAATCTTGATGTTCATGTAAGTCTCCAGTTTCGGTCCCAAAAACAACGTAATCGCCCTGTGCCCCCGCTTCCTTCTCGTGTCGCTCAATCCCGTGGACGACCACGCCGGTTGCATCGTTATGCACTTGGCCAGCACGAGAACCAGTCTGTTTGTGGCAGGCGGCTATGCGTACTTGCGCGCAAGTGTAGGCTATCAAATTAATTTGTGGGATTTTTTTGAGGAAGTGGGATGAACACCAATAGCGTTTATCCCACAAGGTCGAATGGAGAACCGCTTGCCACCTCGGAAAGCACCGACCCATGCGGGTTTCCGCTAAGCAGGGGGATTTTTTAGGCGTGTACGCCTAAAGGTTTTTCCGGCCTAAACCGTTAATTGGCTGAATAAGGATTGAGTGGCCGAAACGAACCCGGCCACACCGCGTGGGGTGTGCTCCTTTCGGCTTGCGAGAGCCGCGATTTCGAGAGCGCCCCGCGCGCCATTCGTGTCCAGCAGATCGACCCGTTCTGCCGCAGCGAAGCCCTCTTTGCGTTTCACCGGAACGCCGCGTCGCCTCTGGCCTCGCTGCACGGCCTCTCTTTTAGTGGCAAACTGACCGCCCACTGCGGGCATTGCCCGCCTGCCCCCATAGTAATTTGAAGGAGAGCGACGTGAGCGTGACTTCCCGATGGATCGACATCCCCGCCGGCAATGAAAGTTTCCAGGGCTATCTGGCGCTGCCCAAAGGCGGCAAGGGTCCGGCCGTCATCATCATTCAGGAAATCTTCGGCGTGAACAGCCATATCCGCGCGGTCGCCGAGCAGTACGCGCAAGATGGCTACGTGGCACTCGCGCCGGACATCTTCTGGCGCACCCAGCCGCGCGTCGAGCTGACCTACGCCGGCGCTGACCGCGACAAGGGCATCGAAATCCTGCAAAAGACCGATGTGGGCCTGGCCGTGGCCGACATCGGCGCGACGGCCGCTGCGCTGCGCGCCATGCCGGAAGTGACCGGCAAGGTGGCGGCGATCGGCTACTGCTTCGGTGGGCGCCTCGCCTATCTGGCTGCAGCGCAAAACACGATCGACCTCGGCGTGAGCTACTACGGCGGCGGCATCCAGAACCTGCTCGACGAAGCGGCGAAGATCAAAGTGCCGATGCAGTTCCATTACGGTGAACTCGACCACGGCATTCCGCTGGAAGCGGTGGGACAGGTGCAGGAGCGCTTCGCCGGTCGTGGCGACGCGGAATTCCACATTTATGCGAATGCCGATCACGGCTTCAACTGCACCGACCGCGCCTCGTACAACCAGCACGCGGCAGCGCTCGCACACGGCCGCACGCTGACGTTCCTCGGCGAGCGTCTGTAAGTCAGTTACGCTAGCGATACGCGACGAGGCACGCCGTCATCCACGGCGCGCCTCGTCCGACCTCCGGCTGTGCATACTCGAGCCGCGAGCCACCGGCTGGCCTCATGTAGCTCGCGCAGGCGACCGCTACTTCTATTTACCGTACCCGCGAGGCACATCCGGCGTGCTATCCGACTACCTGGCCCATGACGCAATGGGCCTCGCCAACCTGGTCCGCACCCGCGAAGCTAGCGCGCGCGAATTGCTCGATATCGCCATCGCGCGCGCCGAAGCTGCCAATCCCGCCATCAATGCCATCGTCCTCAAGGACTACGACGCGGCTCGCGAACGCGCGTCACGCGATCATGCGCACGCGCCCGGCGACGGCCCGTTCGCGGGCGTGCCTTATCTGATCAAGGACCTGGGCGCACCCGTAGCGGGCTTGCGGATGTCGATGGGCAGCCGCCACTACCGGCATTTCGTGCCCACCGAAGACGCGCCGGTCGTGGCCTTGGCGCGAGCCGCCGGCCTCAATATCTTCGCCAAGACGAGCACCTCGGAACTGGGCCAGATGCCCTACACCGAACCCGAACTGTTCGGACCGTGCCGCAACCCGTGGAGTCTCGACCACACACCGGGTGGCTCGAGCGGCGGCGCGGGAGCCGCGGTCGCCGCGGGCATTGTGCCGCTCGCTCACGCCTCCGACGGCGGCGGCTCGATCCGCATCCCCGCCTCCTGCTGCGGCCTGTTCGGCCTCAAACCGTCGCGCGGACGCATTCCGAATGTGTATGGGGCCGCCCCCGGCGAGTTAGGCGTCGATCATGCCGTATCGCGTAGCGTGCGCGACAGCGCCCTGCTGCTCGATTTCATGACCGGACACACGCAGCAACAGCCGCAAGGCG
Organism: Paraburkholderia sp. EB58; assembly: GCF_050436665.1. Classification (NCBI taxonomy): domain Bacteria; kingdom Pseudomonadati; phylum Pseudomonadota; class Betaproteobacteria; order Burkholderiales; family Burkholderiaceae; genus Paraburkholderia; species Paraburkholderia sp. EB58. The sequence continues at coordinate 104,113 of NZ_JBNDMQ010000002.1, forward strand.
CACCCGGCACATTTCTCGGTGCAGTCAGTGAGCCATGCCAGCCGCTGACCATTGCTTATGTGACGGACCCGATGCTCGCGCCCACGCTGTCCGCCGATGCACGCGCGGCGCTCGAAGACGCGGCGCAACTCGCGGCATCGCTCGGCCACCATGTCGAGCCGGTCACGCTCGGCATCGACTTCGAAGCGGTGCGCCATGCCTTCCTGATGCTGTGTTCGGTGACGACTCGCGACATGGTGCTGAACGCCGAGCGCATCACCGGCCGAAAACCCACGCGCGACGAGTTCGAAATTGCGACGTGGGCGATGGCGCAGATCGGCCGCAAGCTCGGCGAGCGGGAATTGCCCGCCGCACTCGAGGAACAACGCCGCATCACCGTCAAGCTCACGGACCTGCTGTCGCGCTATGACGTGATCCTCTGCGCGACGTTGGCATCCGCGCCGATCAAGATCGGTGAGATGCAGCCGACCCAGAGCGAGCGCATGCAGATGCGCGCGGTAAGCGCGATGCCGATCGAGCCGCTCTTGAGGAAGATGCTGGCGGAAGCCGCCGACAAGGCATTCGCCTGGGCCGGTTGCACGGAGGTGTTCAATCTGAGCGGACAGCCGGCAATGTCGGTGCCGCTCTACTGGAACGCACGCGGCCTGCCGGTGGGCGTGCAGTTCGCGGCTCGCGAGGGTGGCGAAGCCACGCTCTTGCGACTCGCCGCGCAACTCGAAGCGGCGCGCCCCTGGTTCTCCAGAAGACCGCCCTTGATGCCGGCGCGCATCTGAACGCAACGCGCTAAAGCATGCACTCAGGCGTGCTTGCGGCGCGCGTCGAGATCGGCATGGCGCATGCCAGGAATATAGGCGAGCGCAACGATCGATAACGCGAGTCCACCCATCACGTAGTAGGTCGGCGCAATCGGTGAGCCAGTTGTTTTGGTAAGCCAGGTAACGATGAACTGACCGAAGCCGCCGAACAGCATCACCGCAATGTTGTACGCGAGAGAGAGTCCGGTGGAGCGCACGTTGGCGGGAAACAGTTCGGCGATCAGCGCGCCGAATGGACCGTAGTAGCCGGACAGCGTGATCGAGAGGATGGCCTGCACCAGAATCAGCTTCGACACGCTCGGTGCTGCCGCAAGCCACGAAAACAGCGGATAGATGATCGCGAGGGTCAGCACGAGCGACCACATCGACAACCCTTTGCGGCCGATGCGGTCCGACAACGCACCGGTCAGCGGCGAGAGCACCATAAGCAGCAGATTGCCGATGATCACCGCATAGAACGACTGCGCATACGGCAGCTTGAGTTGATTCACCGCGAAGGTGGGCAGATAGTTGATCAACACGTAGATGGTGACCGTCAATGCGATGACCGTGCCCAGTCCGCACACCACCTCGCGGCTATGGCTCGTGAGCACTTCACGCAGCGTCGCGCGGCGGGCTGTCTTTTGGGCATGCAGAAACGCTTCCGAATCGGCGAGGTGGCGGCGGATATAAAAGCCGATCGGGCCGATCACAAGGCCGAGCACGAAAGGCACGCGCCAGCCCCACGACTTGAGTGCGTCGGGCGACAATCCGTGCGTAATCAGTGCGCCCACTGCGGCACCGATCAGCAGCGCCGCCGCCTGGCTCGCCATCTGCCAACTACCGTAAAAGCCGCGCTTCGAGAAACGGTGCGGCTTCGATCAGGAGTGCGGTCGAGCTGCCGAATTCGCCGCCGGCCGAGAAGCCCTGCAAGAGACGCCCCAGCACGATCATCAGCGGCGCGCCGATGCCGATTGCGGAATACGGCGGCGCCACCGCCAGCAACAGGATGCCGAGCGTCATCAGCGCGATCACCAGCGACAATGCCGCCTTGCGCCCAGCACGATCCGCATAGAGTCCAAGCACGATGCCGCCGATCGGCCGCATGACGAACGCGACACCAAAACTCGCGGTGGTGAGAAGCAGCGACGAGTAATCGCTGCTGGAGGGGAAGAAGCGCTCGGCGATCACCACGGTCATCAGGCCGAATACCGTGAAGTCGTACCACTCGAGCGCATTGCCGATCACGGCTGCAGCCACCGCTCGCGTGTTGAGGCTCTTGGATGCTGCCATCAGGATCTCCACCCTTCGAAAGGTGTCGCGTGCTGTCTTGAAGGCGAGCCGCTCGACGAAACGACGCGCTGCCGCCATGCCAAATGCATTGCGAGTGTAAAGATCGCTGTAGCTGGTTTCAAGGTGAAAAAGGCGCCGGTCGCTTGCCGCGGCCGACGCCTTGATCAACCACCGGGAGGACCGCGCGGCCATGCTGCAGCGCATTTGGCGCGACAGCTTTGGCACACGGCCCGAGCGGGATCTCAAGCCTTCTTGTTGTATGCGCTGCACCAACCCTTGGCGGAGACCTGCTTGCCGGCAAACATCGGGCAGCCGCCCCACGGATCGGCGCCCTTGCCCTGGTAGAAGCTGCAGTTGCCGCAGTCCTGGCCGGCGGCGTACTTGGCGTACTTGGCCTTGTCGACCTGCGTGGCGTCCTGCTTGTAGCCGAGCGCCTGAGCGGTCGGATCGGCTTCGGTGACTTTGGCTGGGTCGGCGAAGGCCTGGCGCGACAACGCGAGCGTCGACGCGACGCCGATGCTCGTAATCAAAAAGCTACGACGGGATGATTTCATGGGGACTCACTCCATTTGTATTGGACCAAACGCCGTTCTAACGACAGCGATCCCCAAGCATAGCAACGAAGCCCCCATACGTGACGGCTCAAATGATAGACATAAGCGAATCGGTACTGCGGCCCATCGCCGCATTTGTCGCGCTATCTGACTAAGTCCGCCCCGCCAGTTCGCAGACACGCTGCGCGATCGCGAGGCACGCGGTCAGCCCTGGCGATTCGATCCCGAACAGGTTGACGAGGCCACGAACGCCATGCGCGGCCGGTCCCTGAATCACGAAGTCGGCAGCGGGTTCGCCGGGACCCGAGAGCTTGGGGCGAATGCCGGCATACGCCGGTTGCAGCGCGCCGTCAGGCAAAGCGGGCCAATAGGCGCGAATCGCTGCATAGAAGGATTCCGCCCGACGAGGATCGACGTCGTAGTTGATCGCGTCGACCCATTCGACGTCCGGACCGAAGCGCGCCTGGCCGCCGAGATCGATGGTCAGATGCACGCCGAGCCCCGCCTCGTTCGGCATCGGATAGATGAGCCGGCTAAAGGGCGCGCGCCCCGAGATGCTGAAGTAGTTGCCACGCGCCAGATAAAGCGGCGGCACATGGCGCGCGTCGAGTCCGCGAATCTTCCGGGCTAGTGCATTGGCCTGCAGCCCGGCGCTATTGATCACACATGCCGCGCTGATCGTCGTAGGCGCTGCACCGCCGACCTTCACCACGAAGCGTCCGTTGCTCGACTCGATCGCCTCGACCGGTGCATGGAATGCGCACACCGCGCCATCGCGTTCGGCGTCGCCCTGAATGGCCAGCATCAGTTGATGACTGTCGACAATCCCGGTGCGCGGCGAGAACACCGCCTCGACGCATTCGAGTGCCGGCTCCAGCGCCTGCGCCTCAGCGCCGCTAATGCGCATCAGGTCGAGCACGCCGTTTTCCTTGCCGCGCGCCATGATGCTTTCAAGCTGCGGAATCTGGTTGCGCGAGGTTGCCACGAGCAACTTGCCGCAACGCGAATGCGGCACGCCGTGTTGCTCGCAGTAGTCGTACAGCATCTCGCGGCCGCGCACGCACAGCGCTGCCTTCACTGAGCCGCGCGGATAGTAGATGCCTGCGTGAATCACTTCGCTATTGCGTGAACTGGTGCCGACGCCGATGGCCTCGGCCGCTTCCAGCACGATCACTTCATGACCGCGCGCCGCGAGAGCGCGCGCCACCGCCAGGCCCACAACGCCGGCGCCAATCACTACACATTCGATCTGATCCATGTCCCTTGACGCGGCTTACCGCACCGCGCGCTGCCTCGTTGAAGACAGGATGCGGCCGTTTGATACGGCTCGCCGCTCGCTGTCGAACGCATCCTGCACACATGACAAAATTGTACGACGCGGTACAGAAACGAATGCCCGCAGTCGCAACGACTGCGGGCATCGGATCGGGAACCAGTCCTGATTCTGCGTGTTGATTCTGTGTGCCGCACGGCTTCAGTGTACGCCGTCGAGGGACGAGGCGCTCGCTTCTCAGAAGCGGAGGGCGGGTGCAGGCGTTTTGGGCGGGTTTGGGATTGCGGTCGTTGCGTCTGTCTGCTTACGTGTGTGCGTGCGTCTGCCCAAGGGGGCGGCAGCGTGTGCCGGCGCGTTAGTTCTGGACGGTGGCGCGATTGAGCGAAGCATCCCGCTCGGCGCTGGTTCGCGCCGTATTGATCTGTACACGCGGCACGGTATAGCCGCCGGTGGCGAACTGCGCGGGATACGCCGGATCGTTCGGGTTCATGCTCAGTTCACCGTTGGCGCGCGCTTGCGCCAGTTCAGCCTTCACCTCGGCACGGGTCTTCGGGCCATTGTTCACGGCGGCAGCATCATCGCCGCTGGCGAAAGCGGGCACCGCAACGGCAGCGGAAATCAACAAAGCAGCAAAAGGGGCGAGTTTCATGATGGGTTCCAGATTCGTCAGTACCGGTGAATCGAGTCTGAGATGAAGCGCCGCCGTCGCGCGCCGCTGCATTTCGAGATAACCCAGTGTAGGTCACGACTATCGAAAAACTATTCTGATTAAGCCAATTTACAGTTGCATTCGGGAGAACAATCACGGCGCCCGTGCGCCTGGCTGCGGCGAGGATCTCTACAGTCCAGGCCAGGTTAGCGCGCCAAACAAAAAAACCGCCCGAAGGCGGTTCTGTGTTGCCGCAGAACGGCTTGCGCCGTTCAAAAGCCAATCGGTTTGCGCCGGTTGCCGTAATCGAGCCGGATGTCGTCCGCGCTAATCCAATCGCGGCCTCCGATCCGTGCCGCCCCGAAGCCGTTCAGGATTGCGCGGCGCATTTCCCGCGGCGACGCGTGTTTCAGTGCATCGAGCGCGGCGTCGCCCAGTTCGCCAGGAAAGCGCAGTCCCCAGCCATGCGCCGAGCGGATTTCATCGTAGATGGATTGCGCGATCCGCCTCGCGCCATCGTGATCCGGCGGCGGGATTTCGTAGACGTTCATCCGGTTGAGGATCGGCTCGGGAATCGAGCGCTCGTCGTTCGCTGTCGCAATCCAGATGACGTGACCCGCGTTGATCGGAATCTCGGCGAATTCATCGATGAAAGTTTGCGCCGTGTCGTGTTCCAGCAACGCATACAGTGCGCCGAGTGGATCGTATTGTGAGTCGCCAGTCGCCTTGTCGATTTCGTCGACGGCAATTACGGGGTTCGCATAGCTCCCATGCACGAGCGCATCGAAGACCTTGCCGGGCTTGGCATTTTTCCATTGCGACGATGCGCCCGAGAGAATCCAGCCCGCCGTCAGCGAACTCATCGCGACGTAGTGATACGACGTGCCGAGCAGCCGCGCAAGTTGCTTCGCAAAATGCGTCTTGCCGATGCCGGGGTCACCAAGCAGCAGGATCGGCATTAGCTCCAGCCGATCCTCGGTCTCGAGGCACAGCGCCACCTGCTTGCGCACATCGTCCAGTGGCTCGCTGAAGTTGGGCAACGCCTCGACCAGATCGTCGATAGAGGGCATCCGGTTCGGCTTCACGCAAAAGCGCAGATTGCCGATCTTTAGCATCTTTTCGTAGGTAGTGCGCAATGCCTCGTTAGCGCCGTCGCCGAGATCGTTCAGCGCGGTTTCGACCCGATCGAGGTCATACACCTTACTGAACGACGCCACCGCGATTTCCTGTTTGACCATTGCTGTTGTCATAGCTCACCCCGTCGTGCTGGTCTTGCGGCTACGGCACCGATGAGGCGCCGTTTCAAGTCCAGTGTAACGAGGCCATATTCGCGCGCAAGCGAGCAGCCATGCGGGTCTGCTGCTAACACCCGCATCCGGGCCTTGGTCCACGCCCGGTTGAATGGACCGATCTCATCCCCATGTGAAATGGATTGTTGCTGAACCTGGCCCCCACATCGGTGTCAGAAAGACGTTGCGCGCATCAGGCGTAAGATGGGCCCCTGTCATCCTTCGGACGCAGCGCTCCGGGAGAGCCTTCAACTATGTGGAAATCCAGTCTCGTCGCCGTGCTGTTGAGCACGTCGTTACTCGCTCAGGCACAGCAGCCTGCCGCCCAGCAGGCCGTGCAATGGCAGTTGCAGGTGATGCGCGACGGCCAGCAGATCGACGCCTTCGAAGGCACGACGACGGTCGGCCAGGCGCGCACCGACACGCACCATCAGGTGGTGCAGCACAACGTCGGGTGCAAGGATGCGCCCGGCGGCAGTATCGATCTGTCGCGCACGCTCACGATCTCGCCGATCCAGGCCGACGCGAACCAGGTGACGCTCGCCATCGACGCACAGGAAACCCTTGAAGACGACAGCGCTCCAAAAACCGATACCGGTTGCAAGCTGCCGCCGCAGCCACGCCAGGTGAGCGCCAATCATCCGGGCCTGCAAGTGGCGTCCGGTCAATGGGCCACCTGGCAGATCGTCGACAAGAATCCGAACCTCGTGTATCGAATCCGTGCCAGCCTTGCCAATTAGCCCTGATATCAACGAACACCGTGGACCAAGCGGCATGCGAAACCCCGAAGAACTCATCCGCGAGAGCGTGCAACCGAAAGACTTCATCGCGGTCAGCTGGAACCTGCACAAGGGGCGCACGCCGCTTGGCTTCCAGGCTTGGCAGGCGATGCAGCGCTGGGTGCAGTCAACCCACGCCGACGCCTACTTTCTGCAGGAAGCGATGGCGCGGCGCATGCCGGCGCCGGTGCTGTCGAGTAGTTTCGGCGCGCCGCTGCGCGATCCGGTCGACGATATCTGGCATTGCCAGGCCACCGAAATCGCCCGCTCGCTGGAGTTGCAGATCGCCCTTGGGCCGAATGTCTTCAAGCCGTCGTGGCGGCACGGCAATGCGATCCTGTCACCGCATCCGCTCGATCTCGGCGGCCGTTGGGACATCTCCGCGCACCGCTTCGAGAAGCGCGGTCTGCTGGTGGCACGGGCCACCTTCGGCGGCCATTCGGTGACGCTGCTGTGTGCGCATCTCGCGCTCACGCGCGCGGCCCGTCTGCGGCAAATGAACTGGATTGCTCACTGGATTGCGAAAGAAGCGCCGCAAGGGCCGCTCGTGCTCGCAGGCGACTTCAACGATTGGCGCAACGATTCCGTACCGCTCTTCGGCGAACACGGTCTGTATGAAGTGGCGACTTTGCTCGGCGAATCCGGGCGGACCTTCCCGGCGTTTTCACCGGCGCTCGCGCTCGACAAGATGTTCGTGCGCGGCATGAAGCCGGTTGAGTGGATCCAGCCGACGCAGGAGACCGCGTGGCTGTCGGATCATTTGCCGTATATGGCGCGCTTGCGAGTCGAATAGCGCGCGCAGCGCTGCCCTTTAAACGCGCTGCGGCGTCCAATGCACGGTCGCCGTGATCTGCTCATCAGGCATCAGCACACACCCGCCTACATGATCGCGCGTGTCCGTGGCGTTGAAGCAATCGGTGGTGTTCGTCACCGGTTCGACGCACAACAGCGCTTCGCTCGCTGGCGCAAACACCACCATATGATCGAACGGCGCTTGCGCCGTCAACGTCAGTTGACGGCCTTCATCGGGCCACGCAATGGTCGCGCTGCGCGACCAACCCGCGAAGTTGTTGTCGAGATCGAACGCATCGGCGGACATCCCTTCGCGCATGGCGTCGACCGCGGGATGCGGGCCGAGGTGCGTCGGCAGCACCTCGCCATCGGCATGCCACATGCCCTGCACTTGCGCATACACGCGCGTGCTGGCGGTACGCGGGTAATACGGGTGATGTCCCATGCCGAACGGCATCGGCCGTTCAGCCAGATTGTGCGCAGACAAGGTCACCCGCAGCGTGTCCCCGGCCAGTTCGATCCGTTGCATTGCGCGGTAGCGAAACGGCCAGTCGCCCGGCGCGTGTGGATCCGGCTCGTGCTCGAAGTGCAGTTCGACCGAACTCCCCGTACGCGCACCGACCCGCCAGGGGCGACGCCATGCGTGGCCGTGCAATGCGTGGGCAAAGAGGTTGCCGTCGCCGGCAAGATCGACGGTTTGGCCGTTGAATTCGAAGCGCGCATCGCGAATGCGGTTGCAATACGGCAGCAGCGGAAAGCTCGCCATGCGCAGCGGATCGCGTTCGGCGAGCGCCGCCTCGGTGGCGGGCCGCAGCCAATGCACCGGCCCGGCGGCCGCGACCTCGTAGTACGCCGCGATCGCACCGCCGACGTGTGGCGCAACCAATAGGCGCATTGTGCCGCTCGCCAACGCAATCAACGCGGGATCGTCGAGCTGGAACGCTTTTGTCGCGGCTGGCCGGATCGGATTCAAGGAAACATCGCGCATGGTGAGGATAAGAAGGGCCTTGGGGCGGAACGCGGCCAACATGGCCCCGCGCGACCGAGAATCGCACGTCACAACCTTCAGGTCAATATTATTAGTAATATTTAGTGCAGAATCCCATTGATATAAACCCCCGTCAGACGTCCCAAATGACGGGTTTTTGCGCGTTGCCCACCGCATATTATTAGTGGTACCGTCAGCACGATCATGCCCTTGGCATTCCCTGCTTTTGCCACCGCTCCAGCGCGGCCCGCACAATGAAAAAATCGACTCAACGCCGCCCTACGATGACCGACATCGCCAAGCTCACCGGCGTGTCGCAATCGACGGTCTCACTTGTCCTGAACAACGCGACGGGGGCGAAATTCTCCGAAGCCACCCGCAACAAAGTGCTCAAGGCGGCGCATGACCTCGGCTACCGGCTCTCGCCGCGCGAACCGGTGCTCGCCTCCAAGGACGAACGCAACCTGATCGTCTATCTCGCCGACGAAATCTCGACGAGCCCGCATCCGGTCGTCAACATCGACGGCGCGCGCGACGCCGCCTACGCAAGCGGCAAGATGCTCGCGGTCTACTCGACCCACGGCAATGCGGACATCGAACAACAGGTGCTCGAGACCACGCTGTCGAACCCGCATCTCTTTGGCGTGATCTACGCCACGGTCTACACGCGCAAGGTGAGCCTGCCGGCCGCGCTGTCGCGCGTGCCGACTGTGCTGCTCAACTGCTACACGAGCGAAGGCGGCCAGTCGTCAGTGGTGCCAGCCGAAGTGGCGGGCGGCCATATCGCCACCGAGTTCCTGCTCAATGCCGGCCACCGGCGCATCGGCTACATCAATGGCGAGCCGTGGCAGGACGCGTCGAAAGACCGTCTCAAGGGCTATCGCACCGCGCTCGCGACCGCTGATCTGCCATTCGCCCCCGAACTGGTGCGCGACGGCGACTGGAGCTCGGGCCTCGGCTTCGAACAGACGCTCTCGCTGATGCGCGAGCCCAATGCGCCGACCGCGATCTTTTGCGCCAACGACCTGACCGCGCTCGGCGCGATCGAAGCCATCAAGCAACTCGGCCTGCGGGTTCCCGAAGACGTTTCCGTGCTCGGTTACGACGACCAGGAGATCGCCCGTCACACTCACCCGGCGTTGTCCACCGTCGTGCTGCCGAACTACGAGCTCGGCCGCTGGGCGGTCGAAACGCTGTTGCAGGAAGAACAGAACCGTGCCGCCGGCGCGCCGGTGCGGCATCGCATGGTGAAGCTCGACGGTCCGCTCGTCGAACGCGCCTCAGTGAGGGTAATCACCGAGGCAAAACAGCCCATAATTAATATTATTAGTGATTGACCGATAATAATTCCGAGTGGAATAATCAGCACGTCCGGTCATCGGTGCGCAGGTGCCGACCGGCAGGCGAAACACCAAAAAGCAAATACACCTACCTCACCAGGTACTGGAGGAAGACATGGCATCGCTCGAACGGCAATTGCGTGGTCAAGGTCGTCGGCTGACCGCATCCCCGCTGGCTGCATCTCTTGTGGCATTGGCTCTTGGTTTTGGCGTCGCGACGGCCCACGCCGACGACGCTGCCCTGCCCAAGATCCCCAACAAGACCCCGCTGAAGGTCGGCTTCGCGCAGACCGAAAGCAACAATCCGTGGCGTCTCGCGGAAACCAAGAGCATGAAGGACACCGCCGCCAAGTGCGGCTGGCAGTTGGTCATGACTGATGCGAACGGCTCAAACGCGAAGCAGGTCTCGGATATCCAGAACATGATCGCGCAGCACGTCGATCTGCTGGTGTTCCCGCCGCGTGAAGAAAAGCCGCTCTCGCCGGTCGTGCTGCAGGCGAAGAAGGCCGGCATTCCGGTGATTCTGGTGGACCGTGACGTCGATCACTCGGTAGCCAAGCCTGGCACGGACTACATCACCTTCATCGGCTCCGACTTTATCAACCAGGGCCAACGCGCCGCCGACTGGCTGGTGAAAGCCACCAACGGCAAGGCCAAGATCATCGAGCTCGAAGGTACGACAGGCGCGTCCGCTGCCAACGATCGCAAGAAGGGTTTCGACGACGTGATCGCGAAGCACCCGGACATGCAGATCATCGCTTCGCAGGACGGCGATTTCTCGCGCGACAAGGGCCGTCAGGTGATGGAAACCTTGCTGCAGGCGCACCCGGACGTAACCGCCGTCTACGCGCATAACGACGAAATGGCACTGGGCGCGATCGCCGCGATCAAGGCCGCCGGCAAGCAACCGGGCAAGGACATCCAGATCGTCACGATCGACGGCACCAAGGGCGGCATGGACGCCATTGCCGCCGGCGAACTCGGCGCAAGCGTACAGTCGAGCCCGTTCTTCGGCCCGCTCGCCTGCGACGTCGCGCAGAAATTCGCAAAGGGCGAAAAGATCCCGACCTGGGTGAAGGTGTCGGACCGCTTCTACGACAAGAGCAACGTGCAGCAGAACATGCAATACGGCTATTGAGGCCGACGCACTCAGCGCAGCAAGTCCCCGCCTCCGGAGGAGGTCAGCTCTGAAGATTTGGGGGCATCCCGCAGGACGTCTCCCTTCCGTCTCCGAGGGGGACGGGAAGGGTTCGGAGCGACGTGCCCGTGCCACGACGGGCCGTCGCTTCGCTTTGTCTTACGCACTACTATGGGAAGGTGGCGCGAGCCGCTCCGCCGCCCGCCGTACAGCATCTGCAGCAGGAGAATAGACGTGACGCAATCCGGCAGCCCCACACCGCCGTCTCCGAGCGCCGGGCGTTCGCCGCTCCTGGAGATGCAGGACATCCAGATCAGTTTCGGCGGCGTGCCCGCCCTGCGCAACGCGAATCTGAGCGTCGCCGCGGGCGAAGTGCATGCGCTGATCGGCCAGAACGGCGCCGGCAAATCCACCATGATCAAGATTCTCACCGGCGCGTATCGGCGCGGCGGTGGGACAGTGCGCTTCGAAGGCCGCGAGATCGATTTCCGCACGCCGAAGGAAGCGCGTGAAGCGGGCATCAGCACGATCTACCAGGAGATCAACCTGGTGCCGTTCCGCTCGGTGGCGGAGAACATTTTTCTCGGCCGCGAACCCCGCCGCTATGGCCTGATCGACTGGCGCGCGGTACAGCAGCGCGCCGCCGCGCTGCTCGATTCGTTCGGCTTGCAGATCGATGTGAAGAAACCCGTGCGCAGCTATTCGACTGCGATCCAGCAGATGGTGGCGCTCGCTCGCGCGGTATCGTCAGACGCAAAAATGGTGATCATGGACGAATCCACCTCGTCGCTCGACGAACGGGAAGTGGAACTGCTGTTCACCGTGGTGCGCAAGCTGCGCGACGACGGCCGCGCGGTGATTTTCGTCTCGCACCGGCTCGATGAACTCTACGCGCTGTGCGACCGCGTCACGGTGATGCGCGACGGCCAGACCGTCGCCCAAAGCACGATGGCCGAGATGGACAAGCTGCAGCTCGTCACGACGATGCTCGGCCGCACGCTGGCCGCCGTCGTCCAGGAAGACGCCGCCGCGCGCGAAGCCAATCTCGCGCGCCGCGGCGCGCAGGTCATGGCGGCGCACAACCTCAGCGCCCATCCAAAGGTGAGCGACGTTTCGCTCGAAGTGCACGCAGGAGAAGCCGTGGGCCTCGCCGGCCTGCTCGGCTCGGGCCGCACGGAGACGATGCGGCTGATGTTCGGCGCCGACCCACTCGAACAGGGCACGCTTGCCGTCGGCGGCGAAACCGTCGCGCTCAAGTCACCGCAGGATGCGATTGCGCGCGGCCTCGCCTACCTCACCGAAGACCGCAAAGGCGACGGTATCGTCCCTGAACTGTCAGTGCGCGACAACCTCACGCTCGTGTGCCTGCGCACGCTGGCCAAACACGGTGTCGTGGACGTCAAAAAGCAGCAGGCCATCGTGGACCGGTTCATCGCCTCGCTCGGTATCAAGCTGCGCTCACCGGATCAACCGATTCGCGAACTGTCGGGCGGCAACCAGCAGAAGGTGCTGCTCGCGCGGTGGCTCGCAGCCGAGCCGTCGCTGCTGCTACTCGACGAGCCGACCCGCGGCATCGATGTCGGCGCCAAAGCGGACGTCGCGAAAATCGTGCGCGAACTGCGCGATGCCGGGCTCGCCGTCCTGCTGTCCGCCTCGGAACTGGAAGAGCTCACCGCCGTGGCGGATCGCGCCGTGGTGATTCGCGACGGCCGCACCGTCGCCGAACTGAACGGCGCGCAAATGAGCGAGAGCAGCATCATGGATGCCATCGCGTACGGCAGCGATGGCTCTTCGCAAATCGCGGAAGCGGCCCACACGGCCCACATCGAAGACGCGCTGGAGGGCGACCGTCATGGCGCTTAAGTCGCTCAAGTCATTAGGCAATCAAGCTGCGCAACCGCTCGCCGCGCAAACCCCGCTGTCCGCACCGGATGGAGCCGCGCAACAACAGAAGAAGCGCCACCGCATCACCATCCAGCGCGAAATCATCGTGCTACTGGCAATGCTGGTGTTCAACCTGCTGTTCACGCAGCACTTCTGGTCGCTGCAAACCTTCAACGTCAACCTGACGCAGGTGGTGACGATCGTGATCGTCGGCATCGGCATGACGCTGGTGGTCGCGACGGGCGGCATCGATCTCTCGGTGGGAGCGTCCATGGCGATTTCCGGCGCGCTGGCGCCGATGCTCTTCATGAACATCCCCGGCGCCGGCGGAATCGCCCTCGCGTTCGTCCTGCCTATCCTGGCGGCAGCCGCGTGCGGCGTCTTCAACGGACTGCTGGTGACGAAGCTCTCGGTGCAGCCGATTGTCGCCACGCTGGTGCTGTTCATTGCCGGCCGCGGCATTGCCCAGGTGGTCACCGACGGCAGCCTGCAAGCCTTCAACAATCCCGCGTTCCAATGGATCGCGCTTGGCAAGGTGGGCGGCGTGCCGTTCCAGGTGCTGCTGATGTTCGCGCTGGTCGCGCTGTTCGCCTGGGTCGTGCGCAAGACGCTGTTCGGCCAATACCTGCTGATAACCGGCGGCAACGAAAAGGCCGCCTACCTGTGCGGCGTGCCGACCGCGCGCATCAAGCTGATCGCCTACACCCTATGTGCGGCGCTGGCGGGCCTCGCGGGGCTGATTTCGATTTCGGTGAATTCCTCGTCAGACGCGAACGTGGTCGGGCTCGGCAGCGAACTCGATGCGATCGCCGCCGTGGCGGTCGGCGGCACCGCGCTGACGGGCGGTAAGGCGTATATCGGCGGCACGCTGATCGGCGCGCTCATCATCCAGTTGCTGCGTTATACGTTGCTCGCGCACGGCATTCCCGATGCGGCCGCACTGGTCGTCAAGGCGGCGATCATCATCGCCGCCGTGTACGTGCAACGGCGCTCGCGCTAAAGCCACATGACCCCGCTGCCCGCGCTCTCCAAGACTCCGGACCCGATGCGATGAAAAAGAATCTCCCCATCCTGCTCGCGCTCGTCGCACTCGTAGTGCTCGGGCTCGTGCGTTACGAACACTTCGGCTCGGCCTACAACATCAATTCGTTCTGGCGCTACAACTCGATGTTCGCGCTGATTTCGGTCGGCATGGCGTTCGTGATCATCACGGGCGGCATCGACCTCTCGGTGGGCACGGTGGCCGCGATGTCCAGCATCGTGGCCGCGCTCACCAGCACCTATGGCGGCTGGGTCGCCGTGCTGGCCGGCTCCGTGGCGGGGCTGGTGGTTGGCGCGCTGAATGGCATCATCATCACGCGTCTGAAGATCCTGCCGTTCATCACGACGCTTGCCACCAGTCTGGGCGCACACGGCGTCGCGCTGCTGCTCGGCAAGAACGACGCGGTGTCGATTGACGCCGCTTCGAATTTCGGCAACTTCGGGCAGGGTGATCTGTTCGGTCTGCCGATCCCTGGCATTGTCGCGGCCGTAGCGGCACTGGCCGGGTGGCTGGCGCTGCGCAGCACGCGCTTCGGGCGACATTCGCTCGCCATCGGCGGCAGTGAGGAAGCGGCGCGCCTGATGGGACTGAATGTGGACCGCACCCTCGTCACGGCTTATGCCGTGAGCGGACTGCTGGCCGGCATGGCGGGCGTGATTCTGGCCGCACAGTTCGGCGCCGGACAGCCGAACGAAGGGGTCGGCTGGGAATTGTTCGCGATCTCCGCCGTGGTGCTGGGCGGCACCCTGCTGACAGGCGGCGAAGGCTCGATTGCGATGACGATCGCCGGTGTGCTGCTGCTCGGTCTGGTGTTCAATCTGCTCAACTTCGAAAACGGCCTGGGCTTCATCAGCTTATCGGCGTACTGGCAATCGGTGATTCGCGGCGTGTTCCTGCTGGCCGTCATCGTGATGCAGGCCCGCGTGCTGAAGCAGCGGGGCCGAAAACGCACGGCGGCTGTGGCGGGCTGAGGGAGGGATTCCCGCCGGGGAGCGCCACCCGCGTTGGTGGCTAAAGACAGCATTCCCGCCGATTTCCGAGCCGTTAACCCCCGCTTTCGTACCATTTTTGCCTCTTTTGCCGTCTCGGCTGAAGGGTCAATGCTGCGCTGCGCGACGGGTTTCTGTATCATCCCAAAAACTTGTTGTGAGGACGCATGCCTACCGGCAACGCGATCCGGTCACCGGACGGCGAAACGCACCATGCGAATTTCGCCCATCGCCGTACCGCTGCTGAACCCCGGCTGTACCCCCGCCGACGTGCTCCGATGCGTGCCGTTCCGACGCCGAAGCCGCAAGTCCGGCAACCGCTTGAAGAGGCTCGACGCCGCGCCGCCACCGTCGGACGGCAAGCGCGGTAAAATAGCGGATTGCGCATCATTTTCCTTTAGTAGTCGGTCAACAATGGGGTTGGCAGCGGGTTAGCGCAGCATCCATCGCCCTTGCTGTGCCGGCTGGCTATTCGTCTGGCCGTCTTTGTTTTCGCACCATCCAAGAAGCCATGAGCAACCTGAATTCACAAACCGTCCTGAGCGTCCATCACTGGACCGATACGCTGTTCAGCTTCACCTGCACGCGCGATCCGTCATTTCGCTTCGAAAATGGCCAGTTCACGATGGTGGGCCTCGAAGTCGACGGCAAGCCGCTGATTCGCGCCTACAGCCTCGCGAGCGCGAACTACGAAGAGCACCTCGAATTCCTGAGCATCAAGGTTCAGGACGGTCCGCTCACCTCGCGCCTGCAGCATCTGAAGGTGGGCGACCAGGTCCTGATCGGCAAGAAGCCGGTCGGCACGCTGATGGCGGACAACCTGTTGCCGGGCAAGACGCTGTGGCTGCTGTCCACGGGCACGGGCCTCGCGCCGTTCATGTCCATCATCAAGGATCCGGACATTTACGACCGTTACGAGCGCGTGGTGCTCACGCACACCTGCCGTTTCGTCGACGAGCTGGCGTACAAGGAATACATCACGGACCACCTGCCGGCGCACGAGCACCTCGGCGAACTGGTCCAGGAAAAGCTGCTGTATTACCCCACCGTCACGCGCGAACCGTTCCAGAACCGCGGCCGGATCACCGAACTGATCGAAACCGAAAAGCTGTTTGCCGACCTCGGTGTGCCGGGCTTCTCGCTGGAAAACGACCGCGTCATGCTGTGCGGCAGCCCGCACATGCTGCGCGACACGCGCAAGCTGCTCGACGACGCGGGCTTTCAGGAAGGCAGCAATAACTCGCCGGGCCACTACGTCGTCGAAAAGGCGTTCGTAGGCTAAGTAGGACCTCAGCCGCTCGCCCGTTCCGCGGGCGCAGCGCGCTCACCGGCTGGTGAAGCGCTAGCGGCTTACTTGAACAGTCGAGGCAGATTGCCGGATGAGAAATCGAGATCGCGCCGCCGTGGTCGGCGTTTTCCATCCGGCGTCTGCCGGCGGGCCCCTCTCCTCTCAGTACCAGGTGTCCTGCATATCCAGTGTGGTGCGGTCGAGCGACGCCAGCAGGTCCAGCTGCGGGCCGGTCTTGGGCAATTCCCAGCGGAAGAAATAGTCGGCCGCCGCCAGCTTGCCCCGATAGAAATCCCCATCCGTGCCGACGGCCTGCGGCAGCGCCGCCTGCGCCACCAGGGCCTGCTCCAGCCAGATCCACGCAACCACGATATGACCGAACGCTTCGAGGTAGACGGTCGCGTTGGCGAGCGTCAGATTCAGGTCGCCACTGGACCACACAATGCGGGTGACCTCTGCTAAACGCTTCATGAAGGCGGAAAGCGCCTGTGCGTGCCCATCTAGCGCAGCATCGCCGCATCCGGCGGCGCGTGCGATGCTCGCGTCCACCCGTGCTGTGAATAGCCGCAAGGCTGCGCCGTCTTTCACCACGACCTTGCGGCCCAGCAGGTCGAGCCCCTGAATACCGTGTGTCCCTTCGTGGATCGGATTGAGGCGATTGTCGCGATAGAACTGCTCGACGTTGTACTCGCGGGTGTACCCGTAGCCGCCGTGAACCTGAATGGCCAGATTGTTGGCCTCCAGGCACCACTGTGACGGCCAGCTCTTGGCGACCGGCGTCAGGAGATCGAGCAGCAGCGCCATCCGCTCCTGTTCGACGGAATCAGTGAGGGCGCGCGCTTCGTCAACCAGTTGGGCGCAATACAGGTTCAGCGCGAGACCGCCCTCGACGTAACTCTTCTGCGCCAATAGCATGCGGCGGATATCGGCATGTTCGACGAGCCGCACCTGCGGCGTGGCGGGATCCTTGCCGCCAGTGCCGATGGGCCGCCCTTGCGGACGATTGCGCGCATAGTCGAGTGCATGCAGGTAGCCCGTATAGCCGAGCATGGTCGCACCGAGGCCCACGCCGATGCGCGCCTCGTTCATCATGTGGAACATGCAGGCCAGACCCTGATGCGGTTCGCCCACCAGGTAGCCGATCGCACCGGCTTTGCCGCCCGGCGTGTATTTCGTGCCTTCGCCGAAATTCAACAGGCAGTTGGTCGTGCCGCGATAGCCCATCTTGTGGTTCAGGCCGGCCAGCACGACGTCGTTATGCTCACCGGGCGAGCCATCGGGCTTGACCAGATACTTGGGCACGATGAAAAGCGAGATGCCTTTCACGCCGGGAATCAGCTTGCCGTCCGGGCCGGGAATCTTGGCGAGCACCAGATGCACGATGTTGTCGGCGAGCTCATGCTCACCGCCGGAAATCCACATCTTGTTGCCCCGCAGACGGTATTGCGCGCCTAGCGGCGAATCGCCCTCATAGTCTGCCCGGGTGGAGATATCCGACAGCGACGAGCCCGCCTGCGGCTCGGACAAGCACATGGTGCCGAAGAAACGGCCCTGCAATTCCGGCAGCACGAACGTGTCGATCTGCGCCGCGCTGCCATGCGCGAGCAGCAGATTGGCGTTGCCGATCGTGAGAAACGGATAGGCGCTCGTAGCAATGTTTGCGCCTTTGAACCACGCGAAACCTGCCTTTTCGACCACCAGAGGGAGTTGCATTCCGCCTAGTTCGTAGTCCTGCCCAGCGGCCATCAGGCCGGCCTCGCAGAAGGCCTTCAGCGCCGTTTCGACTTCGGGGATCACCGTGACCGTTGCGCCGTCGAAGTGCGGTTCGTGCTGGTCGTTCTTCTTGTTGTGCGGGGCGAACAGGTTGGTCGCGATCTTCTCGCACGTGTCGAGCGCAGCGTCGAAGGTTTCGCGCGAGTGATCGGCGTAGCGCGCGATGCATGTCAGCTGCTCGACCTTGAGCCATTCATACAGCACGAAATTCAGGTCACGGCGGGAAAGGATCAACGACATGGGGTGTCTCTCCGCGGAGTAAGGGGATGAAACTGGCGCCGGGCGTCAAAGATGAACTACGCCTGCAACGCGATACGACCGATAAAGGCCAAGCATACATAGAATAGAACGATCGTGCTGTTAAGGTTTGCGCCAGGAGAGCAGCAGTTACAAATGCTGCGTAAGACCTCACCTTGGATGTCAGCATTTTTCCTACATGCAAAATGCATACGACATGTCAACCAGATCAATTTCCTGGCGCAAAAAACCCACGCGAAGCCTTGTGCTATCTGCTTCTTTTCTTTTTTTTGGGATATGATCGCGGCGCATCACCGGTTGCTGTAACGCCCCACCAGGGTTACATCCGATTTGTTACTGAATGTAAATTTCGTTACGCTACCCCGTAGCGATTTGTCCGTCGCGCCGCCGCGCGCAACGGCACATCACGAGGCCAGAGATTCGCATGAGTTCCCTTGTCTTCACGCCGTCGAAGCGCACCCGGTTTGCTGCGCGAGCAGCGTCCTGAGCGGGAGAGTCATGGATACGTCGATTGTCGTACCGATCACCGCGCATGTGCCCACCCAGGCGTCGCGTGAAGACAACCCCGCCGAGCGCGAAATCGCTCGTCTGCGCACCCGCATCCGCGAACTGTCCGCTGAACTCGTCCATGCTCAGGAAGCCGCCTGCCATCGCGTGGCCCGTGAACTGCACGACAGCGTCGGCGCCGAACTGACCGCGACGCACTTCGCGCTCGCCGGTGTCGAGACCTGGCTGCCCGCCGATGCGCCGCCGCAATGCGCCGCTGCGCTCAAAGTTGCCAGTCACTCGCTCAATGCCGTCAGTGAGGCCACCCGCCATGCGGTCGCCGAATTGCACGCGCCTTCGCTCGAAGCCGGCATCGTCGGCGCGCTGTCGCAATGGACCGGCGACTTTGCGGCCCGCACGCAATTGCGTACCAGCTTCGTGTGCCCCGCCGACGTCCGGCTCACACGCTTGCCGGCAGATGCCGCGCTGGCGATTTTCCGGGTCGCTCAGGAAGCCTTGAACAATATCGCCAAGCACGCGCGCGCCGGCGCCGCGGACGTCCGCATTGAAGCGAGCCGCCGCCACCTCACCCTCGTCGTCAGTGACGACGGCATCGGCCTCGCGCCACGCACCCGTACGCGCCGCGGCCATTTCGGCCTCGCCGGCATGCGCGCACGCTGTGCGGCGTTCGACGGCAGCGTGCAGATCAGCACCCGCCGCCACGACGTCAGCACGCATGCACGCGGCACAACGGTGCGTGCGCGTTTCGCATGGGATGCGATGCTGCCGGATGCCGCGTGTGCCGCCCGCGTCGCGGCCGGCGCCGCGCCTTTCTCTTCGTGAGCGTGCCGACATGAGCCTGCGTATCCTGCTCGTCGACGACCACGCCGTGGTGCGTCAAGGCGTGCGGCAACTGTTGATGGACCGGGGCGTGGCGCTCGAGGTGGCCGAAGCGGAAACCGGCGCCGAAGCGCTCGTAGCGGTGGCCAAGCACGTCTACGACGTCGTCCTGCTCGATATCTCGCTGCCCGACATGAACGGCGTCGAAGTGCTCAAGCGCCTCAAGCGCAAGGCGCCGCGCGCGGCAGTGCTGATGTTCTCGATGTACCGCGAAGACCAATACGCGGTCCGGGCGCTGAAGGCCGGCGCGGCCGGCTACCTGTCGAAGACCGTCGACACCGCGCAGATGATCGGCGCGATCCAGCAGGTCGCGGCGGGACGCAAATACGTCAGCCCGGCGATGGCCGAGGCGCTTGCCGATTACGTCTCGTTCGACGGCGAGCAGTTGCCGCACGAAAAGCTGTCCGACCGCGAATATCAGACGCTCTGCATGCTCGCCTCGGGCAAGCGCCTGACGGATATCGCCAATGCGCTATCGCTGTCGGTCAAGACCGTGAGCGTGTACCGCACGCGGCTGCTCGAAAAGATGAAGCTGCGCAACAACGCAGAACTCACCTTCTATGTGATGAGCAACCGGCTCGTCGACCTCAATCCAGCCATGGCCGGATAAGCGGTTAGAGGGCCACTGCAGCGGGATGCGGCGAGAAGCGGCATCTCCCGCGTCATCAGGCGATTCCCGCCCACCCGCGCCGCTGTCGCGAAAAAGGTTTGCTATATGAGGCGGCGGCCAGCAACGCCGCTGCAAAAAACCTTCCATTGCGGCACCATTTCCCCGCCGCCCCCGCACCCGCGCGTGCCATCCCGGAAAAGTGACAGGTCGCACATCCGCTAAGATATTGGGTTTCCCGACATTCGGCGCGCAAGATGCGTGCACTACCGGAGACCCACGCCAATGTCCCTGTTCCGCAAGAAAAGCGTTGAGCACATGCTCGCCGCCAGCACCAAAAGCGGCGGCCTGAAGAAAACCCTCGGCGCGCTCGACCTCACTTTCCTCGGTGTCGGCGCCATTATCGGCACCGGCATTTTCGTCCTGACCGGCACCGGCGCCGTGCAGGCCGGTCCGGCGCTGATGCTGTCGTTCATCATCGCGGCTATCGCCTGCGGCTTCGCAGCGCTCGCCTATGCCGAGTTCGCTTCGACCATTCCAGTCGCCGGCTCGATCTACACCTATTCGTACGCCACCCTCGGCGAACTGGCCGCATGGATCATCGGCTGGGACCTGATGCTCGAATACGGGCTCGCTACGTCGGCCGTGTCGGTGGGCTGGTCGGGCTATCTGCAGTCACTGCTGTCGGGCTTCGGCGTAACGCTGCCGGTCGCCCTGTCGGCCGCGCCCGGCGCGCTGCCCGGTCATATGACCTTGTTCAACCTGCCCGCCTTCCTCGTGATGATGGCCATCACCGCGCTGCTGTCGGTCGGCATCCGCGAATCCGCACGTATCAACAACATCATGGTGGCGATCAAGGTGATCGTCGTGCTGCTGGTGATCGGCGTCGGTGTGTTCCACGTCACGCCCGCCAACTGGCATCCGTTCATGCCGAATGGCTGGAACGGCGTGTTCGGCGCGGCCGCGGTGATGTTTTTTGCGTTTATCGGCTTCGATTCCGTGTCGTCCGCAGCCGAAGAGGTGAAGGATCCGAAGCGCGACCTGCCGATCGGCATCATTGCGTCGCTCGGCGTGTGCGCAGTGCTGTACGTGGCGGTCGCGGCAGTCGTGACCGGTATCGTGCCATCGGCGCAGTTCGCCAGCATCTCGCATCCGGTGTCGTACGCGCTGCAAGTGGCGGGGGAGAAATGGGTGGCCGGATTTATCGATCTGGGCGCCGTGCTCGGCATGCTGACCGTGATTCTGGTGATGGCCTATGGCCAGACGCGTGTGATTTTCGCCATGTCGCGCGACGGGCTGCTGCCCTCCAAACTCTCGCGCGTACATCCGCGTTTTGCGACGCCGTTCTTCACTACGTGGCTCGTCGGCATTTTCTTCGGCCTGATCGGCGCGCTGGTGCCGCTCAACGTGCTCGCGGAGTTGATCAATATCGGCACGCTGGCGGCGTTTTCGATGGTATCGATCGCTGTGTTGATCCTGCGCAAGACCCATCCGGAATTGCCGCGCGCATTCCGCTGCCCGGGCGTGCCGGTTGTGCCGGTGCTCGCGGTGGCGTCGTGCCTGTTCCTGATGGCGAACCTGAAGCTGGTCACCTGGGTCGCATTCGTGATCTGGCTGCTGATCGGCATGGTGATCTATTTCGGCTACTCGCGCCGCCATTCGAAACTCGGGCACGGCTTGCAGGACCACTGACGTACCGGCCCCGCGAAGCTGAGCGCCGCCCGCCGGCGCTTACCGACGCTCACCCAAGCTCATTGGCCTTCACGAACCTTAACCCGCCCCGAAACGGCACGTCTGCTTACGCAGCGTGCCGTTTTTTCTTGCCCGGCCGCCGCACCGCGCTCATCGTGCCATGGCGTGCCAGACCGCCGGACGATTTCCCCGGATAGCACGCCTGTCCGATTTGTGCTTTACTTTTCGGTGGAACCATAAAAAGCACAAACCGAAGCGAGCCCTCACAGCAGGCAGGCGGAAGGAAGTGAAAGTGGGCCCGCGCCGGTCTCGATCCCCCAAGGAGACAGTTCATGGCGATCAGCATCAGTCTGACGGTGAACGGCGCGCCCGTTACCGCCGAAATCGAGCCTCACACCCTGCTTGTCCAGTTCCTGCGCGATCAACTCCGGCTCACCGGCACGCATATCGGCTGCGACACGGCCCAGTGCGGCGCTTGCACGGTTCATCTGAACGGACGTGCGGTCAAATCGTGCAACATCCTCGCCGTGCAGGCTGAAGGCACCGAGATCACCACCATCGAAGGCCTCGCCAAGGACGGCGAACTGCATCCCATGCAGACCGCGTTTCGCGCCTGCCACGGCCTGCAGTGCGGTTTCTGCACGCCGGGCATGGTGATGAGCGCGACTTCGCTGGTGCAACGTCAGCCGGATCTCACCGAAGCGGATGTGCGCGCCCAGCTCGACGGCAACCTGTGCCGCTGTACGGGGTATCACAACATCGTCAAGGCCGTGCTCGAAGGCGCTGCCGGCATGAAGTCCGGCGCCGCCGCTCTGGCAGCCGACAAAGTCACGGCCTAAGGAGACGACGATGAACGCACCCGACCCGCATCCGCTGATTGGCGCCTCCGTCCAGCGCAAGGAAGACTACCGGTTCCTGACCGGCAATGGTCAGTACACCGACGATGTCGTTCTGCCCCAGCAAACCTACGCCGTGTTTCTGCGCTCGCCGTATGCGCATGCGCGGATCAAAAGTGTCGACACGGCTGCGGCGAAGCAATCGCCTGGCGTGGTAGCCGTTTTCACCGGCGCGGATATGGCCGCTGATAGTGTGGGTGGCCTGCCCTGCGGCTGGCTGATCCATAGCGTCGACGGCAAGCCGATGAACGAACCGCCGCATCCGGTGATGGCGCATACCAAGGCGCGTCACGTCGGCGACCAGGTGGCACTGGTGATCGCGAAGTCGCTGAAAGAAGCGAAAGACGCGGTCGAGCTAATCGAGGTCGATTACGACGTGCTGCCCGCCGTGGTGGATACGGCGCATGCCGCCGATCCAGGCCAGCCCGCCGTGCACGACGAAGTGCCGGACAACGTCTGCTACACGTGGGGCCACGGCGACAAGGCCGCGACCGATGCCGCCTTCGCTAAAGCCGCGCACGTCACGACGCTCGACATCGTCAACAACCGCCTGATCCCGAACGCAATCGAACCGCGTGCGGTGAACGCGAGCTGGTCGCCCCAGGACGACAGCTACACGGTCTACGTGGCGAATCAGAATCCGCACGTCGAGCGGCTGCTGATGGCGGCGTTCGTGCTGTCGCTGCCGGAATCGAAACTGCGCGTGATTGCGCCGGATGTCGGCGGTGGTTTCGGTTCGAAGATCTTTCTGTACGCCGAAGATGTGGCACTCACCTGGGCGTCGAAGAAAATCCGCCGGCCGGTGAAATGGACTGCTGAACGTTCGGAGGCCTTCATCTCCGACGCGCACGGCCGCGACCATGTGACGAAGGCCGAACTGGCCATGGACGCCGACGGCAAATTCCTCGCCATGCGCGTGCATACCATCGCCAACATGGGCGCGTACCTGTCGACCTTCGCCTCGAGCGTGCCGACCATCCTCTATGCAACCCTGCTCGCCGGCCAATATGCAACGCCCGCGATCTACGCGGAGGTGAAGGCAGTCTTCACCAATACGGTCCCAGTGGATGCGTATCGCGGAGCGGGCCGACCCGAAGCCACCTACGTGGTCGAACGGCTGGTCGAAACGGCCGCTCGCGAGATGAATCTCGACCCGGCCGAAATTCGCCGCCGCAACTTCATTCGCACGTTTCCGTATGCAACGCCGGTGGGCCTCACCTACGACACCGGCGATTACGAAACCACGCTCGCCCGCGCGCTAGAACTCGCTGACGTGAAGGGCTTCGCGGCCCGCAAGCAGGCCTCGGAACAGAACGGCAAGCGTCGCGGACTTGGTTACTCGTGCTACATCGAAGCCTGTGGCCTCGCACCGTCTAACATCGCCGGCGCGCTCGGCGCACGAGCCGGTTTGTTCGAAGCGGGTGAAGTGCGCGTGCATCCAACTGGTTCGGTCACCGTGTTCACCGGCTCGCATAGCCACGGTCAAGGGCATGAGACGACGTTTGCCCAGGTGGTCGCGGACCGGCTCGGGATTCCTTTGTCCAACGTCGAAATCGTCCACGGCGACACCGGCCGGATTCCATTCGGCATGGGCACGTATGGTTCGCGCTCGATTGCGGTGGGCGGCTCGGCCATCATGAAGGCGCTCGACAAGATTGAATCGAAAGCGAAGAAGATCGCCGCGCATCTGCTGGAAGCGGCGGCCGAAGACATCGAGTTCAAGGACGGCGTGTTCCGCGTCGCCGGCACGGACCGCACCAAGGCCTTCGCCGATATCTCGCTCGCTGCCTACGTGCCGCACAACTACCCGCTCGACAAGCTCGAACCGGGGCTCGACGAAAGCGCGTTCTACGACCCGACCAACTTCACCTACCCGGCCGGCTCCTATATCTGCGAAGTGGAAGTCGATCCGGATACCGGCGAGTGCCGCGTCCAGCAGTTCACCGCAGTCGACGATTTCGGCAACGTGATCAACCCGATGATCGTTGAAGGCCAGGTGCATGGCGGCCTGGGTCAGGGGATCGGCCAGGCGATGCTCGAACGCTGCGTGTACGA
Organism: Paraburkholderia sp. EB58; assembly: GCF_050436665.1. Lineage (NCBI taxonomy): Bacteria > Pseudomonadati > Pseudomonadota > Betaproteobacteria > Burkholderiales > Burkholderiaceae > Paraburkholderia > Paraburkholderia sp. EB58. The sequence continues at coordinate 128,872 of NZ_JBNDMQ010000002.1, forward strand.
CAACGACAGCGGTCAGTTGCTGTCCGGCTCATACATGGACTACGCAATGCCGCGCGCCTCCGATCTGCCGAGTTTCACTGTGGAGACCGCCAAAGGCACGCCGTGTACGCACAACCCGCTCGGGGTGAAGGGCTGCGGTGAAGCGGGCGCCATCGGCTCGCCGCCGGCGGTGATCAACGCGATCCTCGATGCGCTGGCACCGCTCGGCGTGAAGGATCTGCAAATGCCTGCCACGCCGCACCGTGTGTGGTCCGCGATCCGCGCTGCGCAACAACCCTGACCGGAGCAAGCCGACATGTACACATTCGACTATCAACGTGCGGCCGACCCGAAAGCGGCGGTTGCAGCGCTCGCCGGTGACAGCGACGCAAAATTCCTCGCCGGCGGCCAGAGCCTGCTGCCGACCATGCGCCTGCGTCTCGCGCATCCCTCGAAACTGATCGACGTCACGCGCATTGCCGCGCTCAAGGAGATTCGCGTCGACGCCAACGCCGTGACCATTGGCGCGGCCGTCTGTCATGCAGACGTCGCCGATCATGCCGATATCCAGCGCGTTTTGCCTGGGCTAGCCAGCCTAGCGAGCCATATTGGTGACCGTCAGGTGCGCGCGCTCGGCACGATCGGCGGTTCGCTCGCGAACAACGATCCGGCAGCGTGCTATCCGGCTGCGGCGCTGGCTCTCGGTGCGACGATCGTGACGGACCGGCGGCGCATTGCTGCTGACGACTTCTTTGTCGGCATGTACGAGACCGCGCTCGCGCCCGACGAACTGATCACCGCCGTCGAGTTTCCGGTTGCCGAGCGCAGCGCCTACGAGAAATTCCGCAATCCGGCTTCGCACTTCGCGCTGGTCGGCGTGTTCGTCGCAAAACGCACGGATGGGGTGCGGGTGGCCGTGACGGGCGCGGGAGCATCGGTATTTCGCGCCACAGACCTGGAGAGCGCGCTCACCGCCGACTTTACGCCGGCGGCCGCGCGTGCCGTCACGGTGTCCGCGGATGAGCTGAACACCGATATGCACGCCAGCGCCGAATACCGGGCGCATCTGATTCCGGTGCTGGCGGCAAGGGCGGTGACCACCGCGAACGGTTAGTACGGAGTCCTGCGGAGGACGGACGGCTTAGCCGGGCGCGGCGCGACCTCCGCGCATCGCGTGCGCCCGGCGCGACCGGGCCGTTTCGTCTTACCGCCGTCCGGCTTCGGGAGCATCATGCAGCCAGCTTCAATCGACGACACCCTCGCCCAGCTCAGCGCCCAAGGCTATTTCGCGAACCGCGAACTGGCGACCGCGCTGTATCTTGCGCTGCGTATGGAACGGCCGTTGTTCGTCGAGGGCGAGCCGGGAGTCGGCAAGACTGAGCTGGCTAAAGCGGCCGCTGGCCTGCTCGGCACGTCGATGCTGCGGCTGCAATGCTACGAGGGGCTCGATACCGCCAGCGCGCTCTACGAGTGGGACTACCCGCGTCAGATCATGGCGCTGCGGCTGGCGGAAGCCGCCGGTGAGCGGCCCGGCAACGACACGCTTTATCGCAGCGAATTCCTGCTCAAGCGCCCGCTGTTGCAGGCGCTGATGCCCGACGAACAGCATCCCGGCGCGCGCCGCGTGCTGCTGATCGACGAGATCGACCGCGCCGACGAGCCGTTCGAAGCGTTTCTGCTCGAACTGCTATCGGACTTTCAGGTGTCGATTCCGGAATACGGCACGGTGCGCGCCGAGCAGCCGCCGCTCGTCGTGATGACCTCGAACCGCACCCGCGAAGTCCACGACGCGTTGAAGCGCCGCTGCCTGTATCAATGGATCGGCTATCCGGAGCGCGATCGCGAGTTGGCGATCGTCGCCGCAAGAGCCCCGCAAACGAGCGCCGAGTTGCAACGGCGTGCCGTCGATTTCGTGCATCAGTTGCGCAGCATGGATCTGTTCAAGGCGCCGGGGATCGCTGAGACGATCGATTGGTGCCGCGCGCTCGCTGCCTTGAGCGTCACTGAACTCGACCCGCAATCGGTGCAGGACACGCTCGGCGTGCTGCTCAAGTATCAGGACGATCTGGCGCGTATCGACGCGGCGCAGATCGCGCACTGTCTGGCGGTGAAGGGATGACAGCGGGGATGACAGCAATAGCGAGTATTCCTGACGACGAACTGCGTCCCACACTTGCGCACAACGTGGTTCATTTCGTACGCGTGCTGCGCGGCGCGGGTCTGCCGATGTCGCCGTCGCACGCGGTGGATGCACTCGCGGCGTTGCGCTGGATCGACCTCGGCCGTCGCGACGACGTCTGCGCCGCACTGGCTGCGCTGCTGGTCTCTGCACCCGACGAACGCGAGATATTCAACGCCGCCTTCAACCTGTTCTGGCGCGATCCCGACTGGGAGGGCAAGCTGCGCGCGCTGCTGTTGCCGAAGGTACGCAACGGTCTGCCGCCGCCCAGGCGCAACAACCGTCTCGCCGACGCGCTCGCCGCCCGTCCGCCCGGCTCACGCAACGCACGGGCTGCGCCCGAAACCGAGCAGCACGAACTGCACGCCCACGTCACCTTCAGCGCCGAAGAGCGGCTGCGCCACCGCGACTTCGACACCCTTAGCGCCGATGAATGGCGCACGCTGCGCCATGTGATCCGCGGCCATCGACTGCCGCTTGCCACCGAGCCGACGCGCCGCCTCAAGGCGGCCTCGCGCGGCACCCACGCGGACCTGCGGGCGAGCGCGCGTCACGCGGTACGCTCCGGCGGCGACTGGACCGTGTGGAAATACCGCGCCGTTACCGAACGCAAACCGCCGCTCGTGCTGCTGCTCGATATCTCCGGATCGATGAGCGCTTATTCGCGCGCGGTGCTGTATTTCTGTCACGCATTATTGCAGTCGCGCGAACGGCTGCAGGTATTCTTGTTCGGCACGCGCCTCACCAATGCGACGCGCGCGCTGCGTGAGCGCGATCCCGACGTGGCGATCGCCGCGCTGGCCGAGCAGGTGGTGGACTGGTCGGGCGGCACGCGCATCGGCGCGGCGCTCGCTGAGTTCAACCGGCGCTGGGCACGTCGCGTGTTGACCGGCAGGGCAACGGTGCTGCTCGTCACCGACGGCCTCGACCACGAGGCCATCGACCTGCTCGACAGCGAAATGGCGCGGCTGCGCCGCTTCGCCCACCGCATCGTCTGGCTCAACCCGCTGCTGCGGTACAGCGGCTTTTCCGCGAAGGCGCGCGGCGTGCGGGCGATCCTGCCCCATGTCGATGCGCATCAATCAGTTCATAATCTTGATAGTCTGGCTGCATTCGGCCGCGATCTGGCGCAACTGACGCGCGCCCCCCGCGCCACCTCGGCGACCGGAACACCTGCAGGAGCCACTCGATGGAATTGACCGAAAGCTATACGTTAGCCGTTTCGCAGCAACGCACATGGGAGGCGCTGAACGACACCGCCATCCTGCGGGCGTCGATTCCCGGCTGCGAAAGCATCGAAGCGGACGGCGAGAACGCGTTTGCGCTGTCGATGGCTGCGTCGGTGGGTCCAGTGAAGGCTCGCTTCAAAGGGCGTATGCTGCTGACCGATATCAACGCGCCGCAGACGTACACCATCGTCTTCGAGGGTCAGGGCGGGGTGGCGGGCTTCGGTAAAGGCAACGCCCGCGTCACGCTCGAACCTGACGGCGCGCAAGCCACCAGGCTGACCTATACGGCGAGCGCCGAGGTCGGCGGCAAATTGGCGCAGATCGGCTCGCGACTCGTCGACGGTGCGGCGCGCAAGCTAGCCGGCGAATTTTTCAAGCGCTTTAGCGCCTTGGTGACCGGCGAGAGCGACGCAGATGCGGCGCCCGAAACCGCGGCGCCAGCAGACGACACAGCATTAACCGACGGCGCGGATCCCGAGTCCGGCGACGATCAAACGAAAAGGAAGAAATCATGGACAGCGTGGATCTCGAAGTCCTGAAGTCCAGTGCACGCTGGCTCGAACTGGGACATCGCGCGCTACTGGTGACAGTGGTCAAAACGTGGGGCTCGTCGCCGCGCCCGGAAGGCGCGATGTTGGCGGTGCGCGACGACGGTCTCGTGGTGGGATCGGTGTCGGGCGGCTGCATCGAAGACGATCTGATCGATCGTGTGCGGCAACGCGGCATCGAGCAGACCGTGCCTGAGGCGGTCAAGTACGGCATCACGGCAGAAGAAGCGCATCGCTTCGGGTTGCCCTGCGGCGGCACGATCCAGTTGGTGCTTGAGCCGTTGAACAGGGAAAGCGGTATTGCGGAACTCTGCGATGCGGTCGAAGACGGCAAGCTGATCGCGCGCCGTGTGGATATGGCGACGGGCACGGCAAGACTCGGCCCCGCGCAGGCGACCGACGGCGTCGATTTCGACGGGCAGCGCTTGCTGACGATCCACGGACCGCGTTATCGGATGCTGGTAATCGGCGCGGGGCAATTGTCGCGCTATCTCTGCCATATCGCGGTGGGGCTCGACTATCAGGTGACGGTCTGCGATCCGCGCGAAGAGTACACCGATGAATGGGATATCCCCGGCACGAAAATCGTACGCACAATGCCCGACGATACCGTGCTCGACATGAAGCTCGACGAACGTTGCGCGGTGATCGCGCTGACACACGACCCGAAGCTCGACGACCTCGCGTTGATGGAGGCGTTGAAGACACCCGCGTTCTATGTTGGCGCGCTGGGGTCGCGGCGCAACAATGCCGCCCGGCGCGAGCGGCTCAAGGAGTTCGACCTGAACGATACCGAACTGGCGCGGCTGCATGGCCCGGTGGGTATCTATATCGGCAGCAGGACGCCGCCCGAGATCGCCGTGTCGATTCTTGCGGAAGTGACCGCGGCGAAGAATGGCGTGTCGCTGCCGACCTTGCTGCAAGTCGAAGGCGCGAAGGCCGCGAGGGAAATAGCGGCTAGTGGCGGGGCGACGTGTAGCGTGTAGTGTGTATCGTGATCGCGCAGGGGTGATGGGCAGCGTCAACGTGCACTGCCCGATGCGCTGTAGCCCCTTGTTTCACTTCCACCTTGTTCGTATTCCTCTGCAACGTTAGCCATTCGGCTGACTGGTTTCCCTCCTCCAAATCCCTAGCATGGCCTCATGCGCGGCTCATCAGCCGCCGCGGGCACGCGTTCGTCGCGCGAGGCGCTTCCACGTTGCTTGTGGCCTCGCGTATCGTCCGCACGACGGCGTCACTATTCCATTGACGGAATATTCACTGGAGGCTATATTTATGACGTGGGACATCGAATACACCGATCTCTTTGGCGCATGGTGGGAGGGTTTGACACAAGCGGAGCAGGTATCGGTGAAGGCATCGGTTGATTTGCTTGCACAGGTAGGCCCGGAGTTGCCGTACCCGTACTGCAGCCAGATCAAAGGTTCAAAGTACGGCCGCATGCGCGAATTGAGAGTCCAGCACGCGAGCGAACCTTATCGCGTGCTCTACGCGTCCGACCCATACCGTACGGGCATCCTGCTGCTCGGCGGCAACAAGACCGGTACCGACCGGTGGTATGCAATCAATATCCCGCGCGCAGATGCGTTATACGGTGCGCATCTGGCGCGGCTGGATCAGGAAGGAGGCCGTAATGGCAAGGAAATTCTCGGAACTCGCAGCGAAAATGCCACCCGAAGCGCGCGCTGCGGCAGCGCGACGGACCAACGAAATGCTAGTCGAAATGGCGCTCGCGGAACTGCGCCGTGCGCTGGGTTTTTCGCAGGAGCAACTGGCTGGTTTGCTGGAGGTGAAGCAACCGAGTATCGCCAAGCTCGAGCAGCGAACGGACATGTATATCTCCACGCTGCGTGACCATATTCATGCGCTGGGCGGCGAACTGATCATGATCGCCCGCTTTCCGGACCGCGACGTAAAACTCAGTTCGTTGGGGGTTCGGCCTGCGGCCCGGGACGCAGCAGGCTGAGCCACCACCGCAGCGCCCGGGCAACAACCCGGGTTTGTGCGCGCCACCCGCTTGACAAGTGGCTTCTGTGAACCGACTCTGAGCGACACAGCCCCGTCAACGTTTCCGTTCGGCCACCTGAACCCGCCATGCGCCTCTTCCCGCTCGCCTGTATCGCGACTGTCAGCTGGCTCTTGAGCGCCTGCGCCGCCAGCGCGAGCGTTGCGGTCAACCCCGACGACCCCTACACCAACGAGGGCGAAACCCAGACCTTCACCGTCAACGCAGACGGTTCATTCAGCAAGCTCGACAGCATGACGCTGCACGTGAACAACGAGGCGGGTGTCGCGCGCGCGGCGCAGCAATACATCTGGTTCAACCGCAACATGGCGGATGTGCAGATTCTCGAGGCTTATACAACCGGTACAGATGGAGTACGCCATGACGTCCAGCCCGACGAGATCCGCGACGTACAGGAAGCCCGTTCGTTCGACGCACCGATGTTCCAGGACATTCAGGAAAAGGTGATCGTGTTTCCCGCGGTCGAGCCAGGCTCGCGCGTTCACCTGACTTATCGCAAGACACAGAAGATAGCGATCGTAGCGGGCGAATTCAGCGATTTCACGCCGCCTGATCTCGCACCGACCCACAACTTTCGCCTGATTTATGACCTGCCCACCGACAAGCCGCTCTATGCCGACGCACGCGGCTTCACGGCCGAACCGCCGGTGACGCACGGCGGCCGCACGCGTTACGAATTCCGCTACGACAGGGCGCATTTCAGCCGCCTCGAGCATGGCTCGGTGGCTTATGTGTCGTACGGCGACCGGCTGATGGTGTCCACTTTCGCCGACTACGGGGCGTTCGCCGCGACGTATCGCGCGTCGTCGGCAGACCTGAGTGCGCATGACGCCGCGCTGGTGCAACTCGCGCAATCGGTGACCGCACACCAGACCTCGCAGCGTGCGAAAGCCAAGGCACTCTACGACTGGGTCCGCCGCAATGTACGTTACGTCGCCATCAATGTCGGGCGCGGCGCCGTGGTGCCGCATCCGGCGAGCGCCATCCTCGCGGACCGCTATGGCGACTGCAAGGACCACGTCGCCCTATACGGCGCGCTGCTCGACGCCGTGGGCATCCGCAACGAGCCGGCCCTGATCAGCAGCGGCTCGATCTACACGCTACCGAGCGTGCCCGGCTACGGCGTGATCAATCACGTGATCACCTGGCTACCCGACCTGCAGATGTACGCCGACTCGACGGCGTCGAATGTGGAATTCGGTTTTCTGCCGTCGACCGACATGGACCGCCCAGCGCTGCTCGTGGCCGAGGGCAAGCTGGCACACACACCGCCGACTGCCGCGATGGCGCATCATTCGGAGCTATCCATTACAGTCGCGCCCGACGGCTCGGCGAGTTTCGTCTACCAGGTGCAGGCGTCCGGCTGGCCCGCGGAACAGGGACGCGCAATGCTGCGCATGCAGACGCCGGCGCAACGCGAAGAATCGATTCAGGCTGAGTTGCGCAGTGCCAATCTGAACGGCACGGCCACGCTTTCCACAAGTGACCTCAACGCCACAGACGGTCCGTTGACGATCACGATGAAAGGCACCCTGGAGAGCCTCGTAGTGCCGGGGACCGCAGCATCCATTCCGGCGCTGACGAGCTTTGCGGGCGGCTTCAGCGCGGATGCGCAGTACTGGTTGGGCGAACGCCAGCGCACCCAGCCGTTCGTGTGCCGCAACCTCGAGTTGCACGAGCACGCGCGCGTCTCGCTGCCAGCTAATTTCCGCGTGCTCGACATGCCCGAGGCGACGCAAGCGCAGGACCGCTTCATCGATTTCCACTCGCAGTACAGCTTCGATCCGCTCACCAACGTGGTGACAATGACGCGCGACGGCAGCACGCATTTCGACAGCGATGTCTGCACACCCGACGACTTCGCACAAATGCGCCCCGCCGTCGAGAGGGTCGAGCGCGACGTGCGGGCCGAGGTGATTGTCAAATCGACGCTGGTCGAGCCGTCAAACGTGGCGGCGTTCTCACCATCTACGCCGTCCTCATCCCTCTCGCCGTTCGCACCTTGATCTGGCCACGAGCGCGGCCTAAACCAGCTAAACCGGCCAGAGCGGCCCCTCCTGCATGGCGCCGAGCTGCTCGCGCATTTCAAGAATGCGGTCTTCCCAGTAACGCTGCGTGTTGAACCACGGAAACGCCGCAGGAAAGGCCGGATCGTCCCAGCGGCGTGCGAGCCATGCCTGGTAGTGAATCAACCGCAAGGTGCGCAATGCTTCGATCAGATGGAGCTCGCGCGGCTCGAATTCGCAGAAGTCTTCGTAGCCCGCGAGCAGATCGGTGAGCGCGCGCGACGCTTCGGCCCGCTCGCCCGGCAACAGCAACCACAGATCCTGCACTGCCGGACCCATGCGACTATCGTCGAAGTCCACAAAATGCGGGCCGGCATCGGTCCACAGCACGTTGCTTGGATGGCAATCGCCGTGCATCCGCAAAGCGCGGATTTCGCCGGCTCGCTCGAACGCCTGTTCGACAGCTTCGAGGGCGAGGTTCACCACGGTTTCCCATGCAGTGCGCACGTTGTCAGGCACGAAGTGCTGCGACAGCAGAAAGTCGCGCGGCTCATAGCCGAAGGTCTGGATGTCGAGAGTGGGACGCGCCGTGTAGTCCTGCGTCTGTCCCACGGCATGGATGCGGCCGATGAAACGGCCGAGCCATTCAAGCGTATCGCGTCGGTCCAGGTCGGGAGCACGGCCTCCGCGTCGCTCGAAGATCGAGAAGCGAAAGCCGTCGAACGCATGCAGCGTACTGCCTTCGAAGACGCGCGCAGGCACCGCCGGAATCTCGTGCGCGGCGAGTTCAGCGACGAACGCGTGCTCTTCGAGAATCGCCTCGTCCGTCCAGCGCTCGGGCCGATAGAACTTGGCGACGACGGGCGGTCCGTCTTCGACGCCGATCTGATAGACGCGGTTTTCGTAGCTGTTGAGCGGCAGCATGCGCCCATCGGTGCGCACGCCAACCGTGCTCAGCACGCTGTCGATTGCGTCGAGCACACATTCCGGCGTAAGCCGGGTAAAAGGCACAGCGCCGGAGACGCTGTCCTGCGAATCGTGAGTTTCGTGGTTCATGCCCGCATTGTGCGCCGCGCCGCCGTCAAAGACGAGCGCCGCAGCGACACGCGCGGGAATGCGCCGCGTTCAGTGCATCTGTGCACTGGCCGGGCGCACGAGCTCGCCCGTATCGATCAGGTCTTCGAGGAAAAAGGGTTCCGTATTCAGTTGTAGCGACGTACCGGGTTCACCGGCGTACCACGCCACCATCGCCATGTCGCCAAGAATGCGCATGACAATCCCCCGCGCGCCCTGAGGCACGGCGATATGCACGGAGCGGACAATAGAACCGACTTGCATGATATTTCCCCGTTCTCCCATAGCCGGCTTTATGACCATCGTGCCGGTCGAGGTGATGATAAAAGCGCCGCTTCGCCGAACACGTTGCGCACGCACCTGATTGTCTCCGCGTCGCACGCGGTGGTGGGCCGGCAAAAAACCAAGCCGATGGCCCTACTGTACCGCATGCTATTGAGCCCATCATAAACCCTGCGGCACTCGTATATCGAAAACATGCGCTCGCGTTGCGTGCCTAACCCGACACAACGCATCCGCGGTACATCGTTAGCGCTCGCGCTGAAGCGCGTGCTCTGGACCACGTCGGCGTGAAAAAAGTGGCGCGGTGTGAGTTGGGGTCAAGGGCGTCGCGTGCGCCATCCACGACCCATCCGGAAAGGACATTGTAAGCATCCACTACACTGCCGGGCGCAGCTGTGACGCTTTGCGAAAAGCCGCCCAGCCCCGCCCCGCAAGACTTCCACGCGCTGCGATGCCTCGCTGCAGCGCCGCAAACAGGTCCAACATCACCCCAAGCGTCGCCTATACTCAGATCAAGCGTGTCAGCCCTATCAAGCCCAAAAATACAGTCGCTGACACCGCGAGCGCACCATAAGGAGACGAGCATGACGACCTACTTCACGATCGCCGATTTCATTCTGATCATTCCGATGGCGCTGGCCGGCGCTTTGTTTGTCGGGGCCCTACCCTGCAAAACGGAATTCAGACACAACCTGTTCCGCCTGATTGGCGCGCTCATGGGTGTGGGCGTCGCGGTTCTGCTGGTCGAAGGATTACCCGCGCTGGTCTAGTCGCGCAGCCGCGGTCGGGGTGCAAGTCAAGACGTCGTGGCAGCGTCTATTGCGCCGGGCCCGCTGAACTGGCGCAGCGCGCTGCGGAAATAGGCGGGTTCGATCGATCCGCTTGAGTCACTGCGCGTTTCGCGTTCAAGCGCGAGCAGAGCCGTCCACGGCAGCGTCGGATGCTGATGATGCAAGCGATGCAGATGGTGATTCATCAGCACACCTTGCCATGCGCGCGCCACGCGAAAGTTGCGTGAGCGCCCCGGTTCATCGAGTGGCACGCCGTGGTGCGGCAGATTGTCCGCGATGGACAGCCACACGCCGCGCAAATACATCGTTACTGCCAGCACCGGCCACCACGTCCCATACAGATAGAACGCGAGCGCGAACAATGCCAGGGTGAATAGCCAGTCGCGGCGGATTCGCGCGCGCCGCGCGGAGTCGGCCGCGAAACTCGCGAACAGACGCTGCACGTCGACACCGGCGGCCCCTTCCGCTCCGATAGCACGGGACACGAGCGAGCGCGCAACGTTAGCAGGCGCAAAGGCGAGTAGCGGCAACACGACCTCGCCCGCATACAGGCCGCCCAGCAAACGTCCGTAGTACGCGAGTCGCACTTGCCAGAGCGGCCGGCTGCCGTCGAGCACATCCGGGCGGTCGAACGGCTCGCGGGTAAAACGATGATGCATCAGGTGTCCGAAACGTACGGCGTCGAACGGCAGCGCGAACGCGATCGCCAAGGCACGCGCCACGACTTCGTTCCGATGCCGTCCGGCGAAAAGTTGTCCGTGAATCGCCTCGTGAATCAGGCCCCAGTGTGTGGGCGTCAACACCACCAGCGGCACGATCAGCACTAATGCAGCCGTACCCCATTCGCGCAGCAGGATGGGCAAGCCGAATAGCTGCAGTGCCGTCGCCAGCGTGACGACAGCAAGCAGCGTGAGATTGGCGCGTACGTCGATGGCGGCGCGGCGCGGGGTGCGTCGCACCGTCTCCGTAGTTGGCGCTGCCGGTCCGGCTTGGGCGGCCGCACGTGGGTCCATCTTCCCTCCGTCGAGACGAGATCGCCCGCGACCTTAGCAGCGCTGTATGACAACGGGAAGAACGGCATGCCCGTTACCCAACCGGTCATGCAAGGCCCACGCCCATAAAGGAAAACCGCCTTACGGCGGCTTTCATGACCACGGTTTGGCGGACGCGCCGCCAGCTTCAGATGGCCTGGTCCGTGGACGGCTTCTCCCACAGGTTCACGCCGCCCTCGGTCGCATAGCGGTCGATCTCCGCCAGCTCTTCCTTCGAGAACTCGAGGTTCTTCAGCGCACCGGCGTTTTCACGCACCTGCTCGGCCTTGCTCGCGCCGATCAGCGCCGAGGTGATGCGGCCGCCACGCAGCGTCCATGCGAGCGCCATTTGCGCGAGACTCTGACCGCGACGCTGGGCGATCTCGTTGAGCTTGCGCACGTGCTCGATGTTCTGCGCGCTGAGGTGGTCCTGTTTCAGCGAGCCGCCGCCCGGCTTGTTGACGCGTGCATCTTCGGGCACACCGTTCAGGTACTTGCCGGTCAGCAGGCCTTGCGCGAGCGGCGTGAAGGCAATGCTGCCCGTGCCGAGTTCATCGAGCGTGTCCAGCAACTCGTGCTCGACCCAACGGTTCAGCATGTTGTAAGCGGGCTGGTGAATCAGCAGCGGCACCTTGTATTCGGCGAGCAGCTTCGCCATCTCGCGGGTCTTGGCAGCCGAGTATGACGAGATGCCGATGTAGAGCGCCTTGCCCTGCTGCACGGCACTCGCGAGCGCACCAGCCGTTTCTTCAAGCGGCGTGTCAGCGTCGAAACGGTGCGAATAGAAGATATCCACGTAGTCGAGCCCCATGCGTTGCAGGCTCTGATCGAGACTCGCGAGTATGTATTTACGCGAGCCACCGCCCTGGCCGTACGGGCCCGGCCACATATCCCAGCCCGCCTTCGACGAGATCAGCAGCTCGTCGCGGTACGGCTTGAAGTCGTCCTTGAACAGACGCCCAAAATTCGTTTCAGCACTGCCGTACGGCGGCCCGTAGTTGTTCGCCAGATCGAAGTGCGTGATGCCGAGATCGAATGCAGTGCGCAGAATCTCGCGTTGCGTGGAGAGCGGTGTCGTATCGCCGAAGTTGTGCCACAGGCCCAGTGAGAGCGCCGGTAGCTTGAGGCCCGACTTGCCGCAAACGCGGTATTGCATGTCCGAATAGCGTGCTGAAGCTGCTTCGTAAGCCATTGCGTGAATCCCTTGATCAAAACAGAAGGAAGAGTCGTCAGGCAGCCGCGGTGCCGATTGCTCGGATGGCGCGGCCACGTGCGGTTCAGTGCGGGGTGAGACGAACTGGGTATCTTAGCGAATCGTCGAAAGGATTGCTGGCGCCCATTATGCGGGACGCGAGCGTTTGGCGAGGCCGTTGAGGAGGTGACTCGTGCTGCGGTTGGGTCATGGACGCAACAGCAGCGCTCCCCTACACTTCGACGACCCGTTTATAGGAGGCGTTTCATGACCAAAGCGATTTCGCTCGCATTGATTGTTGGCGGCGTGTTGCTGCTGTATTTCGGCGGCCAGGCGTACCACTCGCTAAGCAGCGACGTGTCGCGTGTGTTCACCGGCTCACCCAGCAACAAGGCCATTTACCTGATTGCAGGCGGCGTGGTGGCCACGCTCGCGGGCCTCATCGGCATCGCGACTTCAAGCGGCAAGCGCTAAGGCACGCAGTAGCGGGCACCCGGCAAGCGGAGCGGGCACCCGGCAAGCGGAGCGGGCGCCCGGCCACTTCAGAACGCGACCTCAGGCTTCGACGCGGAGCGCGAACCCGGCAGCGGCACATTGCTCGCGCCGTGATAGGTGTACACCAGCGAGAACTTCACCTCATCGCTGATGTTTTTGCCCGCCGAATGCAGCGTGTTGCAGTGGAAGAACACCACATCGCCAGCCTTGAGTTCCGGTGACACGGCGGTCTGGATCAGCGCCTGGTTCTCCGGCAAATCGGAGCGGAAGAACTTCGCTTCATCGAAACGCTCGGGCGTAAAAGTTGCGCTGTGCGACTGCGGCACGAGCCACAGCGCGCCGTTATCGACGGTCTCCGGGCCGAGCGCGAGCCACACCGAGACCAGATCGTCCCGCTCGAACGACCAGTAACGCACATCGCGATGCCAGCCGGTCAGGCTGCCATAAGCGGGATGCTTGGTCATCATGCAATTGTGATGGGCGCGCGACAGACGCGGTTCCTCACCGAAATAGGTTTCCATCCAGCCACGGATTTCCGGCGCCGTCGCCCACTCGGCAAAGCGCGGGTGGCGTGCATAGGCATCGAGAAGCCGGCGCACCGTATGGCCGCCAGGCGCGTGCTTCGAATCCGGCGCGCCCGGATAGCGCAGATCCGCCTCGAACTCGATCGGCGCGACCGCTTCCTGCAATTGCTGCAATGCGATTTGCTTCATTTCGTTGCAGCGCTCGGGCGAAACCAGCCCCGGCACGACGACGAAGCCCCGTTCCCGCAACATCTGAACCTGTTCTTTCTTTGAATGAACTGACATGGGGTATTTCCGTTACTTTCTACTGGCCGATGCTCGATTGTAAAACGTGCGCGATCAGCGTGCGGCCTTTGCGGTGCGACAAACCGCCAGGTGCACGCCATGAGGGCGGGCGTGCACGTTTATCGATCGTAAAGGGGCGGATCGAACCCGCGCCGGTGAACGGTCTGCCCCGTAAAAACCCGTAAGCCCGAGGGTTAAAACGGACTTTCTGACGTCACGATTCGCGTGTAGCCTGCACGCATGTTGATTGCAATTCCCGCTGCTTTCCTTTGCGCACGGCCTTTCCGGGCTGCTGCTGCCACTCCCGGTCCAATTTCGGGCTTGCGCGCCGCTTCCGCTGGCATAGTTGGTGCTGCTTTTTGCGGCACCTCCCGTCGCGCGACACGCTGCCTACCTCTGAAGCCATGCACACTCTCCTGAGCACCCGTCTGACCCGCGCCGCCCTCAAGGCAGCGCGTCCCGCGCGCCGCCACGTCGTGCGCGCGCTGCGCCATCACGCAACTCGTACCCGTGCGCTCGCCGGACAATGGCGCGACGCCAAACCGGTGGACGGCATTCGCACCTGGTTCCAGACCTTCTTCATCGCACTGCGCACGCAAGCCGGCTCGCGCCGCTTTTCGCTGCGCACGCTACTGCGCAAGCCGACACCGTTGCGTGCGTTGCCTGCGCCGCGCGTCGCGGCGCCGCGCAGTACCAGCCGCCGCCCGCGCCGGATGTCGTTTAGCAGTGAAGGGTGGTTCGGCTTCGCGAGCCACTAAAGGGTGCATTTAGCAGGTCGAATTGCGCAGTGAAACGCACGCGTGTTGCCCGTCGCATGGGCAATCGGGCCAGCGTCGCGCTTACGTGCGCGATTCGGATGCCGGCTATGAATACAACCGCGTCTGACAGGCACAAAAAAACCCCGCACGGCTTAACGCCGGCGGGGTTTTTTGTTGAAGCGGTCGAGCGTGCTTAAGCGGTGCGCTTAAGCGCGGCGTGCTTACGCCAGTGCGGCCACCGGCTCCGTACCTGCCGCTTCCGCGAGTACCAGTGCCTTGTCGGTCGCTTCCCACGTGAACTCCGGCTCTTCACGGCCGAAGTGGCCGTAAGCGGCGCTCTTTTCGTAGATCGGACGCAGCAGGTCCAGCATCTGGATGATGCCCTTCGGACGCAGGTCGAAGTGTTCCTGAACGAGGCGCGTGATCGTTGCATCCGACACGCGGCCCGTGCCGAACGTGTTGACCATCACCGAGGTCGGTTGAGCCACGCCGATCGCGTACGACACCTGAATCAGGCAGCGCGACGCGAGACCCGCAGCCACGATGTTCTTCGCGACATAGCGGCCAGCATAAGCCGCCGAGCGGTCGACCTTCGACGGATCCTTGCCCGAGAACGCGCCGCCGCCGTGCGGAGCAGCGCCGCCGTACGTGTCGACGATGATCTTACGGCCCGTCAGACCGCAATCGCCTTGCGGGCCGCCAATCACGAACCGGCCGGTCGGGTTGACCAGGAACTTGATGTCGCCCTTGATCAGCTCAGCCGGCAGCGTCGGCTTGATGACTTCTTCGATCACGGCTTCGCGCAGCGTGGACAGCTCGATGTCCGGCGAATGCTGCGTGGACAGCACAACCGTGTCGATTGCATGCGGCTTGCCGTCGACGTAGCGCACGGTGACCTGCGACTTTGCATCCGGACGCAGCCAGGGCAGACGGCCGTCGCGGCGCAGGTTAGCCTGGCGTTCCACCAGACGGTGCGACAGGTGGATCGGCAACGGCATCAGTTCCGGCGTTTCTTCGCACGCATAGCCAAACATCAGACCTTGGTCGCCCGCGCCCTGATCGAGGTTGTTGTCGTGCGCACGGTCCACGCCCTGGGCGATGTCCGGCGACTGCTTGTCGTACGCGACGAGCACGGCGCAACCACGGTAGTCGATGCCGTAATCGGTGTTGTCGTAACCGATGCGCTTGATCGTATTGCGCGCGACCTGGATGTAATCGACGTTCGCGGTAGTGGTGATTTCACCGGCCAGCACGACGAGACCCGTGTTGCACAGCGTTTCAGCCGCCACGCGGGAATATTTGTCCTGAGCCAGGATGGCGTCGAGAATCGCGTCCGAGATCTGGTCCGCGACCTTGTCCGGATGACCTTCGGAAACGGATTCTGAGGTGAAGAGATAGTCGTTTGCCACGTTGCAGACTCCTGTTGTGTGGTTACGGTTGAGTTTCACGTAGCCAGCTCCGGAAGCCTGAAGCGGCGACGCTTTAGCGGATTTCCTGACCGGCGGACGCGTATCACATGGATCGCACCCTCCAGCTTCGCCCCGCAAGTTGTCTATTAACTCGGCGAAGCCCTTATTATAGCGACTTCCTACATTTGTCACAGAGTACCCACGCGTGTTGTATTTCGACTCGTTTTCGGTTTCCTTGAGCGCAGCGTCCTCAGGTGCCCGCCGCGGAGCGGCGACATGCTGAGCCGCTTCGGAGCCAAACTCGCCATCGGACTGCTGAAACTGTTTGCACTTTTGCCCTACGGCCTCGTCGCCCGCATTGGCGACGGCCTCGGCTGGCTGCTCTATCAGATCCCCAGCCGGCGCAAGCGAATCGTCCATATCAACCTGAAGCTGTGCTTCCCCGAGTGGAGCGACGAGCGCCGTGAAGACGTCGCGCAGAAGCACTTCCGCCACGCCATCCGCAGCTATCTGGAGCGCAGCGTGCAGTGGTTCGGCTCGGCAAAGAAGCTCGAACAGCTGATCCAGCTCGACAGCGCGATCGATCTCACCGATCCCAACCTGCCGCCCACGTTGTTTCTAGGCTTTCACTTTGTGGGTATCGAGGCGGGTTCGATCTTCCTCAACTATTCCTTGAAGCGGCAGTGCGGCTCGCTGTATCAGCCAATGTCCAATCCGGAACTCGAGGAAGTCGCGAAGGCGGCGCGCGCCCGTTTCGGCGCGGACATGGCAAGCCGCGCCGACAGCGCACGCATCGTGCTGCGCTGGCTGCGCGACAAAAAGCCGGTGATGCTCGGTGCCGATATGGACTACGGCATGCGCAATTCAACCTTCGTGCCGTTTTTCGGCGTGCCGACCTGCACGCTGACCGCGGTCGGTCGACTCGCCAAGGTCGGGCAGGCGCAGGTGGTGCCGTTCATCGGCGAGGTGCTGCCGAACTACAAGGGCTACCGTCTCAAGGTGTTCAAGCCATGGGAGAACTACCCTACCGGCGACGACGAGGCCGACGCACGCCGCATGAATGCCTTCCTGGAAGAGCAGATTCCCCTGATGCCAGAACAGTATTATTGGGTGCACAAGCGCTTCAAGACGCGGCCGCCCGGCGTTCCGAGCGTGTATTGAATGAAGCCTGAGAGCCGGGCAGGACAAGCGTCGGGCCCCGCACAATCGGGAATCGCGACGCAATGAAAACGGCGTTCGGCGCACGTCTGCGTGCGTCACTTACAATAGCGGCATGAAACTGAAATTCACCAAGATGCACGGCGCGGGTAACGACTTCGTCGTGCTCGACGGCTTTACGCAGCCGCTCAACCTGAGCGCTGAGCAAGTGCGCGCGCTCGCCGACCGGCATTTCGGCGTCGGCGCCGATCAGCTCCTGCTGGTCGAAAAGCCCACTGTCGAGGGTGTGGATTTCAGATATCGCATTTTCAATTGCGACGGCGGCGAGGTCGAGCACTGCGGCAACGGCGCGCGCTGCTTCGTCAAGTTCGTGCGCGACACGCGGCTGACCGACAAGCGCAGCGTGCGCGTCGAGGTGCAAAACGGCGTCATCACGCTGACCATGCAGGATAACGGCGAAGTCACGGTGGATATGGGCGTGCCCGTGTTCGAACCGGCCCGCGCGCCGTTCGATGCAAGCGGCCTCGAAGGCCGCCGCGAGGGTGACGACACCCTCTGGCCGCTCGAGGTGAATGGCGTGACGCGCTGGATTTCGGTCGTCTCGATGGGCAACCCGCACGCCGTGCAGATCGTCGACGACGTCGAGGCGTATCCGGTGCTCGTCGACGGCCCGGTGATCGAGCTGCATCCGCGCTTTGTGCAACGCGTGAACGCTGGCTTCATGCAGATCGTCACGCGCAACGAGATCAAACTGCGCGTCTACGAGCGCGGCGCCGGCGAGACGCTGGCATGCGGCACAGGCGCCTGCGCGGCGGTCGCAGCCGGGATCCGCCGCGGGCTGCTCGATTCGCCGGTGAAGGTGCACACCCATGGCGGCGCGCTGACGATTTCCTGGAATGGCGAACACGCTAATGCCCCGCTCCTGATGGCCGGCCCCGCTGCGACCGTCTTCGAAGGTGAAATCGAACTGGCCGACTGAGCGGCCCAATGCCTCGCCCGCTGTTTGGCCCATACCTGACCAGACAAGTAGCCGACTGACCCCATTGACCGATGCGCCCGAGTGAGGGCGTAGTCCTTTAGCCGAAACCATGAACGATCGCGAAGTCGCTGAATACCTGCTCGCCAACCCCGAATTCTTCGCGGAACACGCGGAAATGCTCGCGACCATCAAGCTCGCGAATCCGCACGGCAAAGCCGCGGTCTCGCTGCAGGAACGGCAGATGGAAATGCTGCGCGAGAAGAACAAGCATCTGGAACGGCGCCTCGCCGAACTGCTGCGCTATGGGCACGAGAACGACAGCATTGCGTCGAAGTTCAGCCGCTGGACCACCCGTGTGATGGCCGAGCGCGATCCGTACGCGCTGCCGCGCACGATTGCGAACGGCCTGCGCGATGTGTTCGACGTGCCGCAGGCGGCACTGCGAGTGTGGGACGTCGCCGAGCCGTACACCCAGGCCGACTTCGCACGTCACGTCGGCGAGGAAGTGCGCATCTTCGCGACCAGCCTCACTACGCCGTATTGCGGCGCCAATTCCGGCTTCGAGGCGGCCCAATGGCTCGCGCCGGCGGTCACCGCGGTGCCCGCCGAAGGAGACAGCGCGCAGGAAGCTGGGCATGCAACCGAATCGATCGCGTTGCTCGCGCTGCGCGACCCTGAGGGCAACGAAGACGCGCCGACCTTCGGCTTGCTGGTGATGGGCTCGTCCGACCCGCGGCGCTTCCACGACGGCATGGCGACCGACTTCCTGACGCAGATCGGCGCCCTCGTCAGCGCGGCGCTCAGCCGCTTGCTGCCGCGCTGAGCTGATCCGCCACCCGCGCCGCCACCCGCCGCCCCGCCACCGTGACCGCCGCCGACCCGATCGCCGACTACCTGTCGAATCTCGAGCACGAGCGGCGGCTGTCGGCGCATACGCTGCGCGGCTATACGCATGAGCTGAGCGAACTGAAGCTGCTGGCCAAAGGCCGGCCGCTCGAGAGCCTGACCGCGATCGACATCCGCGGTGCGGTTTCAAGGGCCCACGCGGCCGGCATGACGGCACGCTCGATCAGTCACCGGCTGTCGGCATGGCGAGCCTTTTACCGCTGGCTCGCCGGGCGGGTCGATTTGCCGGCCAACCCGGTCGCGACGGTGCGCGCGCCAAAACAGGCGAAAACGCTGCCCAAGGCGCTCTCGGTCGACGATGCCAACCGGCTGATGGAAGCGCCCGCCGCCGGCACAGCAGAAGGGCTGCGCGACCACGCGATCCTCGAACTGTTCTATTCGTCCGGCCTGCGTCTCGCCGAACTGGTCGGGCTCGACGCCCGCTTCGCCGACGCCGACGGCTACCGTTCTGCCGGCTGGCTCAAGCTCGATTCGGCCGAGGTCGAAGTGCTCGGCAAGGGCAACCGGCGCCGCATCGTGCCGGTCGGCAGCAAGGCGCTCGATGCGCTCAATGCGTGGCTCGCGGTGCGCGGCGAGTTCGTGAAGCACGACCCGCATCCGCTGTTTCTGTCGGCGCGCGGCAACCGGATGTCGCCGAACGTCGTGCGCGACCGCGTCAAGCGCATGGCTCTGGTCGCCGGCATTCCCGCCAACGTCCATCCGCACGTGCTGCGGCACTCGTTTGCCACCCACGTCCTGCAATCGAGCGGTGACCTGCGCGCCGTACAGGAACTGCTTGGCCACGCCAGCATCACCGCCACGCAGGTGTACACCGCGCTCGATTTCCAGCACCTGGCGCACGTCTACGATCAGGCGCATCCGCGCGCCAAAAAACGCGACTGAGACGACCACTTTTGAGGCGGACGACGCCTGCTGTCTCCAGTTTCACCGCTTTGCGCGGCCTATTGTTCTGCTGAATACCTCACGAAGTCATGAATACCGTTACGCTCAAACCGTCGAAAGAAAAGTCGCTGCTGCGCCGCCATCCGTGGGTCTACGCGACCGCCATCGACCGCGTCGACGGCAAGCCGGCCGCCGGCGCGACGGTGCTGGTGCGCTCGCACGACGGCCGCTTTCTGGCGCGCGCCGCCTACAGTCCGCATTCGCAGATCCGCGCACGCGTCTGGAGCTTCGACGAGGCCGAACCGATCGACCACGCGTTCTTCAAGCGCCGCGTGCAGCGCGCCATCGAGCACCGTCAGGCGATGGTGCATAACACCGGCGCCGTGCGCCTGATTTTCGGCGAGGCGGACGGCCTGCCGGGCCTGATCGTCGATCACTACGTCGCCGACGACGCCGGGCAGCGCAGCCAGCTCGTCTGCCAGTTCATGGCCGCTGGGGTCGAAGCCTGGAAAGAGGCGATCGTCGCGGCGCTGACCGCCGCAACCGGCTGCCCGAACGTCTACGAGCGCTCCGACGTGTCGATCCGCGAAAAGGAAGGTTTGGAACAGATCACCGGCGTGCTGGCGGGCGAGCCGCCGTCCGACCCGCTGATTGCCAGCGAAAACGGCGTGCGCTACCACGTCGACGTGCGTAACGGCCACAAGACCGGCTTTTACGTCGATCAGCGCGACAACCGGGCCCTTGTGCAGCAGCTCGCCCAGGACCGCGACGTGCTGAACTGCTTCTGCTACACCGGCGGCTTCTCGCTCGCGGCGCTCAAGGGCGGAGCAAGACAGGTGGTCTCGATCGACTCATCCGGCGAGGCGCTGGCACTCGCGCAACAGAACGTCGCCGCCAACGGCTTCGACGCCTCCCGCGCCGCCTGGCTCGACGCCGACGCGTTCAAGACGCTGCGCCGGCTGCATGAAGAAGGCGAGCGCTTCGACCTGATCGTGCTCGATCCGCCCAAATTCGCGCCGTCGCGCGAACACGTGGACCGCGCCGCGCGGGCCTACAAGGACATCAACCTGACCGGGCTCAAGCTGCTGCGCCCGGGCGGCCTGCTGTTCACCTACTCGTGCTCGGGCGCCATCGACGCCGAACTGTTCCAGAAGATCGTCGCCGGCGCGGCGGCCGATGCGCGCGTCGACGCCCGCATCCTCAAGCGCCTCGGGGCAGGCGTCGACCATCCGCTGCTCACCGCCTTCCCGGAGGGCGAGTATCTGAAAGGCGTATTGTTGCAAATCGCCTGATCGCCCATAGTTTCAGGGTATTTGCTGCGCGGCGGGCGGGCTGACGGCCCGTCGGCTGCAGGGGCTTGACAGATATGTTTCAATAACCGACCAGCTCGAACGGCGCGGCACCTGTCCACCGCCTTCGATCCAGGCATTCCGATTCACGCACAGATTCACGCACAAACAGGCGACCACCATGATTCCCGTCACTATCCTGACCGGCTTCCTCGGCAGCGGCAAAACCACGCTGCTCAAGCGCATCCTGAACGAAAAGCACGGTATGAAGATCGCCGTGATCGAGAACGAATTCGGCGAAGAGAACATCGACAATGAGATTCTTGTGCAGGACGCAAACGAGCAGATCATCCAGATGAGCAACGGCTGTATCTGCTGCACGATCCGCGGCGACCTGGCGCGCGTGCTCAGCGATCTGGCGGCGAAAAAGGTCGCCGGCGAACTGGATTTCGACCGCGTCGTGATCGAAACCACGGGTCTCGCGAATCCGGGCCCGGTCGCGCAGACGTTCTTTATGGATAACGAGATCGCCGACGAATTCCTGCTCGACGCAATCATCACATTGGTCGACGCCAAGCACGCCAACCACCAGCTCGACGAGCACGAAGTGGTGCAGCGCCAGGTCGGTTTCGCCGATCGCCTGTTCATCACCAAGGCCGATCTGGTCGACGAAGCCACGCTGGACGGGCTTCGCCATCGCCTGCTGCACATGAACCCGCGGGCAGCGATCAAGATCGTGAATTTCGGCGAAGCGGACATCAAGGAAATCTTCGACCTGCGCGGCTTCAACCTGAACTCGAAGCTTGAAATCGATCCGGACTTCCTCGTCGAGGACGAGCATGCACACAGCCACGCCCATGCGCATGACGAGCACGGCCATACTCGAGATGATCACGCGAATTGCGACCACGATCATGGCCACTGTGACCACGAAGGCCACGACCATGGCCATCACCACCACGCGCATCACGACGACAAGATCAAATCGTTCGTGTTCCGCAGCGAGCGCCCGTTCGATCCGAACAAGCTCGAGGACTTCCTTGGCGGCATCCTGCAGATCTACGGCGAACGGCTGCTGCGCTATAAGGGCGTGCTGTACATGAAGGGCGTCGACCGCAAGGTGGTGTTCCAGGGCGTACATCAGATGATGGGCAGCGATCTGGCAGCCAAATGGCAGCCGGTCGAGAAGAAAAACAGCAAGATGGTATTTATCGGCATCGAGCTGCCGCAAGACCTGATTACGGACGGCCTGACCGCCTGTCTGGTCTAAGCGGAGCGGCGACGGGGTGATGAATACGGGCGGGAATGCGGAATGCTGGAGGCTCAAAAAGCGCGCGTTTCTGCCCAAAAGGACCCGGGAGGCACGCAACCGGTGAAAAACGCGTGAAAACCCTGTTGCAGGAATCGTGCAAGGCCATCGCTTTTTGGCCGTTCGCGCGTTATATTTTCAGGATATTGGGGTGCCGCGGTCCGGAATAATCCCGGTTGCGGTGGCGGATTGTGATTCAGTTACAATACGAGCCCACTGGAGAATGAGAACGATTGCCCGGTCAGCGCGTAACCCGCGCCGGGCCTGACACGGCGCCGGAAAATCTTGTCCGGGGAGCAGCACGCCGACAAGCTGGCTGGCCCACCGCCTCGAAAGGCGCGCCGCTGGTAAGCAATGCCTCAGGAGCATTTGAAGATCGTTTCCAGAGGAGTTCGGCCCCGCATCCGGCGCTTCGGCGTCACGACAGCCCACCGTCCGTGTTCGCCGGCGCTCGTTGAGCGTTTTGACGCGCCTTTGCGGGCAACACGAAAGTGCGGGCAACTTGTACGAGTTTTGCCTCACATTGAAGAAGCAAGCCAGATGACGACGAAACGACTCTTGACCGAAGCCGAAATCCTGAAGATGAGCGACAAGGATTACATGAATGAGGATCAGCTCGCTTTCTTCAAGAACAAGCTTGAACAGCTGCAGGCGGAGATTCTCCGCAATGCCGGCCAGACGACCGAAAACCTGCGCGAAACCGTGATCGTGCCGGACCCGGCCGATCGCGCGACGATCGAGGAAGAGCATGCGCTGGAACTGCGCACGCGCGACCGCGAACGCAAGCTGCTGAAGAAGGTGCAGCAATCGCTCGCGCGCATCGAATCGGGCGAATATGGCTGGTGCGAAGAAACCGGCGAACCGATCGGCATTCCGCGTATGCTGGCCCGGCCCACGGCTACCCTGTCGCTTGAAGCGCAGGAACGCCGCGAACTGCGCCAGAAGCTGTTCGGCGACTGAACGCCTGCGGCGCGGCTTTAGGCCCGCCCTGACACGCTGCTTCGTTGAGAGGCGCACGGTGAACTGTGCGCCTTTTTCTTTGCGCACGACTTGTCGCCGTGCCCGGCGCCCTGTGTCTCCATTCGCCTGTCGGCCGGCCACATGTATCTTTTACCGTTCCGAGCGCCGCCCTCGCTGCGCGGACAGTCATTTCTATTGCCTCGGCTCGGGTTCCCCGCGGCCTAGCCCGTCTCTGCCGCTTTTTTCCGGCGTTTTTCCGCCCTATGCCGTCCGGCTAGCTCTTGATATGACGGCGCACGCCCTAAAATAAACCGGACATGCGTTGCACGAGCGCGCGAGGCCGCCCCACGCATCGACGCGATGGCGCACAAGCGCTGCCGCGTCCTACCCGTTTTGCAAAAGGAACGCATATGGAGCAATTTCACGGCACGACGATCGTCTCAGTGCGCCGCGGCGACAAGGTCGCCCTCGGTGGCGACGGTCAGGTCACGCTGGGCAATATCGTCATGAAGGGCGGTGCCAAAAAGGTCCGGCGCATCTATAACGGCCAGGTGCTGGTCGGTTTCGCCGGCGGCACCGCGGACGCCTTTTCGCTGCTCGATCGTTTTGAAGCCAAGCTCGAAAAACATCAGGGCAATCTGACCCGCTCAGCCGTCGAGCTCGCCAAAGACTGGCGCACCGACCGCATGCTGCGCCGGCTCGAAGCCATGCTGATCGCCGCGGACGCGCATACCACTCTCGTCATTACCGGCAACGGCGACGTGCTGGACCCGGAAGGCGGCATCTGCGCAATCGGCTCGGGCGGCGCGTATGCGCAAGCGGCCGCCAAGGCGCTCGCCGACAACACCGAACTGTCGCCGCGCGAGATCGTCGAGAAGGCACTGCAGATTGCCGGCGACATGTGCATCTACACGAATCACAACCGCGTTATCGAGACGATCGAGTAAGGACCCACGATGAGCACCATGACCCCTGCCGAGATCGTCTCGGAACTCGACAAGCACATCATCGGCCAAGGCCGTGCGAAGAAAGCGGTCGCAGTGGCACTGCGCAACCGCTGGCGCCGCCAGCAGGTGGGCGACCCGCTGCGCCAGGAAATCACGCCGAAGAACATTCTGATGATCGGACCGACGGGCGTCGGCAAAACGGAAATCGCCCGGCGGCTGGCCAAGCTCGCTGACGCACCTTTCATCAAGATCGAAGCCACCAAGTTCACCGAAGTGGGCTACGTTGGCCGCGATGTGGATAGCATCGTGCGCGACCTGATCGAAATTTCGGTCAAGCAGACCCGCGAAACCGAAATGCGCAAGGTGCGCACCAAGGCCGAAGATCAGGCCGAAGACCGGATTCTCGACATCCTGCTGCCGAGCGCGCGCCCGGTCGGGTTTGGCGCGTCCGACACCGCAGACGAAGGCAGCACGACTCGCCAGACCTTCCGCAAGCGTCTGCGCGAAGGCCTGCTCGACGACAAGGAAATCGAGCTCGACGTTGAGCAGCCGCAAGTCGGTATGGACATCATGGGGCCGCCGGGCATGGAAGACATGACCGAGCAAATCCGTTCGATGTTCGCCAATCTCGGCGGCGGCAAGAAGACGCGCCGCAAGCTGAAGGTGAAGGAAGCGTTGAAGCTGCTGACCGACGAAGAAGCGTCGAAGATGCTCAACGACGAGGAAGTGAAAACCAAGGCGGTGCAGAACGTCGAGCAGAACGGCATTGTGTTCCTCGATGAGATCGACAAGATCGCCTCGCGCAGCGAAGCCGGCGGCGGCGAGGTGTCTCGCCAGGGTGTGCAGCGCGATTTGCTGCCGCTCGTCGAAGGCACGACGATCAACACCAAGTACGGCATGGTCAAAACCGATCACATCCTGTTTATCGCCAGCGGGGCGTTCCACCTCGCGAAGCCGAGCGATCTGATCCCCGAGCTGCAGGGCCGTTTCCCGATTCGCGTCGAACTGGATTCGCTGTCTGTAAACGATTTCGAATCGATTCTGGTCTCCACCGATGCGAGCCTCGTGAAGCAATACCAGGCATTGCTCGCGACCGAAGACGTACATCTCGACTTCGGCGACGACGGCATTCGCCGCCTCGCGGAAATCGCGTTCTCGGTGAACGAGAAGACCGAGAATATCGGTGCGCGCCGGCTGTATACGGTGATCGAAAAGCTGCTCGAAGAAGTGTCGTTTGCAGCCGGCAATCACGCGGGTACTAACGTCAAGATCGATGCGGCGTATGTCGACCGCGCGCTGAACGAAGTTGCGGACGACGAAGATCTGTCGCGCTACGTGCTGTGATCAATCGTTACGTGTTGTGATCAAAAAAACGGGCGGCCTCGCAAGAGACCGCCCGTTTTCCATTGAAGCCTTGTGGCTCAGCGCTACTGCTTCACCGGCCGTTTCGCCAGCTTGCGCTGCAACGTACGCCGGTGCATGTTCAAGGCACGAGCCGTCGCGGATATATTGCCGCCGTGCTCGGCCAGCACACGCTGGATGTGTTCCCACTCAAGGCGCGCCACCGAAAGCGGCGTGGGATGCTCGAGGGCCTCTTCCGCCTGCAGCGCGCTCGCTTCATTTTGCAGTGCCGACAGAATCGTTTCCACGTTAGCCGGCTTGGCTAGGTAGTTATCGGCACCGTCCTTGACCGCCTGGACGGCCGTCGCGATGCTCGCATAACCGGTCAGCACCAGCATCCGCGCGTCGGGTTGCAGTTCGCGCAGCGGCGCTACCAGCGTGAGCCCCGAATCGTTGCCCAGGTGCAAGTCCACCGTAATCTGTCCGAACTTCTGCTGATTCGCGAGCTTGATCGCCTCGTCGGCGTTGTGCGCTTCGGCCACCGTATAGCCGCGCCGCGTCAGACCGCGCGCGAGGATGCCGGAGAACACTTCGTCGTCGTCGATCACCAGAAAATTCATGTCGCTCATGCTTGTTTCTCCGTATTGGATGACGCGGCGCCTTGACGGCCCGCGCCGGATGATTGTCGACCCGCCACGGGTAGCCGCAGCACCGCACGCGTGCCACGCGGCCTGGTCTCCTTGACGTCGGTCAGCTCGATCGATCCGCCGAGCCGTGCCGCCGCCGAGAACGCCAGATACAACCCCACGCCATGGCCACCCTGCGTACTGTCGACCGGCATCGCCCCAAGCGAGCCGCGCAACGACGCCGGAATACCTGGCCCTGCGTCGCAAACCTCAAATTCGATCCGCTCGCCCTGCTGCGACAGCGTGGCCGCAAGCGTCACGTGATCGCGGCTCGCGCGCGCTGCATTGTCCAGCAGGATCGTGAGAATCTGGCTGACTGCGACCGTATCGTCAAGGTCGGCCTCGGCGGGCGGCGTGCCCAGTCGCTCGAACTTGACGTGCGGATGGCGCAGACGCCACTGCTGGGCGAACGACTCGAGCCATTCACCGACCGGCTGCCGGCTCCCCGGCGCCGATGCGCGAGAGCGCAACCGTGCGAGCGCCGACGTGCATAGCGTCATCTGCTGCTCGAGCAATTCGAGATCGGCGCTGTAGGGGGCCAGGCCTTTGTCGGTACGCGCGGCATCGCGCAACTCTTCAGACAGCATGGCAATAGTCGATAACGGCGTGCCGATTTCGTGTGCAACTGTCGCAGCCTGCACGCCGAGGGCCACCGCGCGTTCGTCGCGCAACAAACGCTGCTGCGCGTCGCCGAGCGCTGCGTCACGCTGACGCAGGGCACGTGACATACGCGCCACGAACCATGCAATCAGGCCGACACTCACCGTGAAATTCACCCACATCCCGGCGCGGTAGTAGTCGAAGAGGTTGGCGGGATTGTCGAGATTCAACGGCACGGAATCGAAGCCGAGTACGGCGTAGCAGGCCACTGCGAATGCGGCGAGCCACAACATCAGGTGCCACGGCAACACGGCCGCCGCAATCGCCAGCGAGGGCAAGTAAAGCGAAACAAACGGATTGGTCGTGCCGCCCGAGAGAAACAATAGTGCCGACAATGCGCCGAGATCGACCCATAGTTGGCCGAACAATTCGAGATTGGATTCGGGCCGCTGCCGCGAGACGCGCAGCCAGGTGAGGCCGTTGAAGACCATTTCGAGGCCGATGACGAGCAACATCGCGGGCAGCGGCAAGTGCACGCCCACAAAGGTCTGCACGACCGCAATGGTCACGAGTTGGCCGATGATCGCGAGACTGCGCAGCCAGAACAGATGTCCCAGGTTGACCCGGCCGGTATTGGTTATACGATGCATGACGCCAGTTTACCTGTTCGGAGTTGTCCGACACACTGCGTTGGGGTTCGACGGTACCATCGACCGCTTCACAAAAAACCGCGCCACCGCCTGGACCGATTCATGCCGCATATGATTTCCGACCCTGGCCACCCTGTGTGGCCCGCGTTCCTGACTTTCCTGCAGCGTGCCGCGCTGGCGCAGCAAAATGACCAGGCTGAAGCGCGCGCCATCTGGCTTGAGGCGGCAGCCCTCCTGCAAGCCGTCGACGATGACACGATCGGGCTCATCACCGGCGCGCTGCTCGAGCAACGCCGCCATCATGACGTCGTCGCATTCGCCGCCATTATTGCGCAACTGCGGCCCGATGAAGCCATCGCCAGCTTCCGCCTCGGCTACGCGCTGCAGTTGGCGAATCGGCACCGCGACGCCCTCGCGCCATATCGTCATGCACTCGCCCTGAATCCACAGTTGCCGCAGCTGCGCACCAACCTCGCCGGCGCGCTCTCGCTCACGGGAGGCGACCTGGCCGAGCAGGTCGAGTTGCTGGAAAGCACGCTCAAAGCCGATCCGCTCGACAGCAACGCCTGGACCAATCTCGCCCAGGCGAGCCGCTTCGCGATGAACCTGCCGCGCGCGCTGGAAGCGGGCGCCCGCGCAATCGAACTGGCGCCGGACAGCCCCCTGGCGCTGAACAACTATGCGCTGGCGCTCAAGGAAGCGCAACGCTGGGACGAGGCCGTCGAGCTTACACAGACCGCCTGCGAGCGCGCGCCCGGCGACCCTACGATGCACTCGAACCTGGCGATGCTGCACCTCGTACGTGGCGACTACGTACACGGCTGGCCCGCTCACGAAGCGCGCTGGCAAGGCTCTCAGGAACTGGGCGGCAACCGGCCGGCGATGCCGGCGCCGCAGTGGCAGGGCGAATCGCTCGCGGGCAAGACGCTGTTGGTCTGGGGCGAACAGGGCATGGGCGATCTGCTGCAGTGCTGCCGGTTTATCCCGCTGCTGGCGGAGCGCGTCCATGCGCAAGGAGGCCGTGTCATCTGGAACTCGTTCCCGCAGATGGGAGCGCTGCTGGTACGCAGCCTCGGCAGCCACGTGGACGGCTACTCGGCGGGCGGCGGCATCGAGACGCTGCCCCCGTTCGACTACGAGATCCCGCTGATGAGCGTGCCGCTCGTGCTCGGCACGCTCGACGACACCCTTCCCGGCGCGGTTCCCTATCTGCGTCCGGATGCCGCCGTTACGGCTTCCTGGCGTACGCGTCTCGCGGGAGAAACGCGGCTCAAGGTCGGACTGGCGTGGACCGGCAGCCTCAATCACCAGCGCAATCCGTTTCGCGCGGTGGGCTGGGAGCGCTTTGCAGCGACCTTTGCCGGCGTCGGCGGCGCGGCGTTCTACTCCCTGCAGCCGGGCGCCGCGGCAGACGTGGCCGCCGCGCAGACAGCCGGCCTGCCGATGGCCGACTACACCGCCGAGCTGAAGAGCTTCGACGACACCGCAGCCTTCGTCAGCGCGCTCGATCTGGTGATTACGGTGTGCACGTCGGTCGCCCATCTGAGTGGGGCAATCGGTCAGCGCACCTGGGTGCTGCTCGACGTCAATCCACACTGGACATGGCTGCTTGAGCGGCGCGACAACCCGTGGTATCCCAGTGCGACGCTGTACCGGCAACGCCAGTTCGGCGACTGGACGCCGGTGCTGGAAGAGGTGACGCGGGATCTGGATGCGCTCACCAATCAGCATTAGATAGGGCGGCGCGCAAGACGATGCCACAGCGCGCGACCGTACCGCTTACCGCTGCCTGCGAAAGCGCGGCGGCGCGCCAACTGGCTGCCGGCAAATTAGCCCGGCTCTCAGCCCGCCTCGCCACCAGCCATGCGTCCCACCTGCACGCGGGCAATCTCAGCCGCCAGGCACTCAGGGCACAGACAGCGACCGCCCGGCTCCAGCCGGTCTGCGGGCAACGCCGGCATCGACTTGCACCAGCAGTCGAACGGCTGCCGATGCATCGCGCAGTCAAATACGTTGCGGCAGCGCGGGCAACGCGCACTCTTCGCAGCCACCTGTTCAGCGGGCGGATTCATGGCGATCCAGAATGAGTTACCGGACATCCGGTCAGGAAATAATGCCACGTCTGGCAAGCCACCCGAAAGCCCCGCCTCGCGACAACCTCCGAACCCCACGCATTTCCACCGCAAATGACCCCGGAATCGCCTTCGGAGTGGCGTGCGCGCAACGTCCATTGCGCAGTGCGGAAGCACAGCGGGGCCGGTCGCCAGAACACATATGGAAAACCCTGTTGCACCGCGCCAGTCCTGTACAATTCGCCGTGTTTCAACTGTTCCGTGCCTGAGCCCTGCCGCCATGTCCGAAATTCCCGACCTTTCGCAGATCGCCCCCACCCTGAAGGCTGAAATTCTGGCCGAGGCGCTGCCTTATATTCGCCAGTATCACGGCAAGACCGTGGTCATCAAGTACGGCGGCAACGCAATGACCGAAGAGCGTCTGAAGCAAGGCTTCGCGCGCGACGTCATTCTGCTGAAGCTGGTCGGCATCAATCCGGTCATCGTGCACGGCGGCGGTCCCCAGATCGACCAGGCGCTCAAGAAGATCGGCAAGCAGGGCACCTTCATCCAGGGCATGCGCGTCACGGACGAAGAGACGATGGAAGTCGTCGAATGGGTACTCGGCGGCGAAGTCCAGCAGGACATCGTTACGCTGATCAATCACTTCGGCGGTCACGCTGTGGGCCTTACCGGCAAGGACGGCGGCCTGATCCACGCACGCAAGATGCTAATGCCGGATCGCGACAACCCCGGCCAGTACGTCGACATCGGCCAGGTCGGCGAAGTCGAGGCGATCAACCCGGCGGTTGTGAAAGCGCTGCAGGACGACGCGTTCATTCCGGTGATCTCGCCGATCGGCTTCGGCGAAGACGGTCTGTCGTACAACATCAATGCGGATCTGGTCGCGGGCAAGCTGGCTGTCGTGCTGAATGCCGAAAAGCTCGTCATGATGACCAATATCCCCGGCGTGATGGACAAGGAAGGCAATCTGCTCACCGACCTGTCCGCGCGAGAGATTGACTCACTGTTTGCGGACGGCACCATCTCCGGCGGCATGCTGCCGAAGATCTCCTCCGCGCTCGACGCGGCGAAGAGCGGCGTGCGCTCGGTGCATATCATCGACGGCCGTATCGAACACTCCGTACTGCTGGAAATCCTGACCGAACAGCCGTTCGGCACGATGATCCGCTCGCATTGAGCATGCCTCGCCAGGCAGCGCGTCCCGCGGATGAGCTGCCTGTCTCGCCTCGCATTTCCCGCTCGCTCGGTGTTTCCCTTCACATCGCCGCAGCGGTCTTGGTATCAGGCGCCCGGCCTCGCATCCGCCACGGCGCCATACCCTTCCCTTTTGCTCCCGCCGCACGCATGATGGACTGCAGGCACCCGCTCGTTCATTGCAAACCGCGGCGGCACGAACCCGGTCCGGTTTCCCGTCATCATGCGCACCTTCCCCTCGAGACACGCTAAACGCCGTCGGCCCCACATCGCGGGCGGCAGTCCGGTGTGGCTGTTCGATCTCGACAACACGCTGCACCACGCGTCCCATTCGATCTTTCCCGCAATCAACCGGGGAATGACGCAGTACATCATCGATTCACTGCAAGTGGAACGTGAGGAGGCCGACCGCCTGCGCAGGGTCTACACGGACCGTTACGGCGCCACGCTGCTGGGCCTCGCCCGCCACCACCTGATTGACCTGCACGACTTTCTGAAGGTCGTGCATACGTTCGCCGATCTGCCTTCGATGGTGCGCAGCGAGCGCGGCCTCGCGCGCCTCATCGCTGCCTTGCCCGGCCGCAAAATCGTGCTGACCAATGCCCCGGAAGCCTATGCGCACGCGGTGCTCGCCGAGTTGCGCATCGAGCGGCTGTTCGAGCGCGTGATCGCCATCGAACACATGCGGGACCGGCGCGGCTGGCGCGCCAAGCCCGATGCCGGCATGCTGCGCCGTGCGATGCGCGACGCCCATGTGCCGCTTGCCGACGCCATCCTCGTTGAAGATACGCGCTCGCATCTGAAGAACTACCGCAGGCTGGGAATCCGTACCGTGTGGATCACCGGCCATCTGCCAAATCAAAAGCGCGCCGACGGCATTCCGGGCCGCTTGCCGGGCACTGGCCGACCGCACTATGTCGACAAGAGCATCCGTTCGTTAAAATCACTCAGATTGGGCACCCGCTCAGTGCGACTGAAGGGACGACAGACATGCAACCGATTCACAAGCATGACGAAGCCTTAACCGAAGACCCGCCAGCCACCGGCAGTCCCCGCGCTGCCCGCCTGAAGCCAGGCGAGCGCCGCGTGCATATCCTCCAGACCCTCGCGACCATGCTGGAGGCGCCGAAAAACGAAAAGATCACCACCGCGGCGCTCGCCGCGCGGCTCGGCGTATCGGAAGCCGCGCTGTACCGGCATTTCGCCAGCAAGGCGCAAATGTTCGAAGCCCTGATCGAATTCATCGAACAATCCATCTTCGGGCTGATCAACCAGATCGCGGCAAAAGAGCCCAATGGCGTGCTGCAGGCACGAACCATAGCTTTGATGCTGCTCAACTTTTCTGCGA
Organism: Paraburkholderia sp. EB58; assembly: GCF_050436665.1. Lineage (NCBI taxonomy): Bacteria > Pseudomonadati > Pseudomonadota > Betaproteobacteria > Burkholderiales > Burkholderiaceae > Paraburkholderia > Paraburkholderia sp. EB58. The sequence continues at coordinate 161,004 of NZ_JBNDMQ010000002.1, forward strand.
AAAATCCGGGCATGACGCGCGTGCTGACGTGCGAGGCCCTGGTGGGCGAGCATGAACGGCTCACCGAGCGCGTCAACCAGATGCTCGAACGGGTCGAAGCCTCGCTCAAGCAATGCCTGCGACTCGCCCTGATGGATGCCAACGTCCAGACCGGGACAGCGCCGCAAAACCCAGCAACCGTGCCGCTGCCGCCCGACTACGATCCCGCCGTGCGGGCCAATCTCCTGCTCAGCTATATCGTGGGCCGCTGGCACCGTTATGTTCGCAGCGGCTTCGCGCGCAACCCCGCCGAACATGCCGACGCTCAGTTAAGATTGATTCTTCAGTAGTCCACTGCAGTCATACGCATTGCGCATGACTATCTACTGCGCATAGCGCAGGCTGCACGTCCTGTCGAAGTCCTGAACACTGGGAGTAAGCGCGCCATGAACCGTCCTGTCTTGTCTGCGTTGCCGCCGGGTCTCAACACACTCTCCGCTCATTGGGGATGGCTCGCCATCCGGGGTGTCGCCGCCATTCTGTTCGGCATCCTTGCTTTCACGTGGCCCGGCTTCACCATCACCACGCTCGCGCTCGTGTGGGGCGCTTATGCGATCGTCGACGGCGCCTTTGCGCTCGTCTATGGTGTGCGCGGTGGCGGCACGCGGCGCTGGGCCTATGCGTTCGTCGGGCTGATCGGTGTCATCGCCGGGTTGATTGCGTTCTTCTGGCCGAACGAGACGGCCATCATTCTGGTGATGATCATCGGTGCGTGGGCGCTCGCGGTCGGCATCTTCGAAATCATCTACGCCATCCAGTATCGCCGCGCCAACGCGCATCCGTGGGTGATCGGCCTGTCCGGCTTGCTCTCGGCGGCCGTGGGGCTGTTCATCATCGCGTATCCGGGAGCGGGCGCCTTGTCGCTGATCTGGCTGATCGGCACTTACGCGATCTTCTACGGCTTCCTGATGCTGTTCGCAGCGATCCAGTTGCGGCGCTTCCGCCATCGCTCGGGCGTGTGAGTTGCCAGCCTCGCGCTCGCGGGCCGGGTCGAACCGGCGCCGCCGCCTGACACAGTTAAATCGCCTCACCCGAATTTCAGCCCCCGAACAACCCGGGCGTTCCCAGCCGCGTCCGGCGTTGCCACGCCGAATTTTCCGCTATACTTTGCGCTTGACTGTTGTCACTGACGCGCCGATTTGCTGACTCGATTGCGGGCGCGCGAACCTGCTGGAATGAATTCCGGCGGTTCACTATAAATGCGGCTAAAGAGGTCGTCAGCCGCGCACATCGTCCTTCTCCGTGCCTTGCCGACACCATTTAGCCGCCCCTGTAGAAGGCGGAATGAATGGATTCAATCGGTATCGTCGCCCCCCAGAAAATGCATTTCTCCGAGCCGCTGCTCATGCAGAACGGCAGCTCGCTGGCCGGTTTTGACCTGATGGTCGAAACCTACGGCACGCTCAACGCCGCACGCAGCAATGCCGTGCTCGTCTGCCATGCGCTCAACGCCTCGCACCATGTGGCGGGCGTCTATGCGGACGACCCGAAAAACATCGGCTGGTGGGACAACATGGTCGGCCCCGGCAAGCCGCTCGACACCAACAGGTTCTTCGTCATCGGCGTGAACAATCTCGGTTCGTGCTTCGGCTCGACCGGCCCGATGAGCATCAATCCGGCCACGGGCGTTCCGTACGGCGCGAGCTTTCCGGTAGTCACCGTGGAAGACTGGGTGAACGCGCAGACGCGCGTCGCCGACGCGTTCGGTATCGAGCGTTTCGCTGCGGTAATGGGCGGCAGCCTCGGGGGCATGCAGGCGCTCGCGTGGAGCATGATGTACCCGGAGCGCATCGGGCATTGCATCGTCGTGGCGTCCACGCCGAAGCTCTCCGCGCAGAACATCGCGTTCAACGAGGTGGCGCGCTCCGCGATCCTGTCCGATCCCGATTTCCACGGCGGCAACTACTATGCGCATGGCGTGAAGCCCAAGCGCGGGCTGCGCGTCGCACGCATGATCGGCCATATCACCTATCTGTCCGACGACGACATGGCCGAGAAATTCGGCCGTTCGCTGCGCCGCGCGGAAGGCGCAGTCGATGCGTACAACTTCAACTTCGACGTCGAGTTCGAAGTGGAATCGTATCTGCGCTATCAGGGCGACAAGTTCGCCGATTATTTCGACGCGAACACCTATCTGCTGATCACCCGCGCGCTCGATTATTTCGATCCGGCCAAGGCCTTCGACGGTGACCTGACCAAGGCCGTTGCGCATACGACGGCGAAATACCTGATCGCCAGCTTCACGACCGACTGGCGTTTTGCGCCGGCGCGCTCGCGCGAACTGGTGAAGGCGCTCCTCGACCACAAACGCACAGTGACGTACGCAGAAATCGACGCGCCGCACGGCCACGACGCCTTCCTGCTCGACGACGCGCGCTATCACAATCTGATGCGCGCCTATTACGAACGTATTGCCACCGAGGTGAACGCATGAACCAGCGCGCTCTCGATTATCTTGCGCTGCGCCCCGACTTCCGCGCCATCGCCCGCTGGGTCGAACCGCGCGCGACGGTGCTCGATCTGGGCTGCGGCGACGGCTCGCTGCTGTCGACGCTGACCGAGGAACTCGAAGTGTCGGGTTACGGCATCGAGATCAACGATGCCGGAGTCCTCGCCGCCACTAAAAACGGCGTGAACGTGATCCAGCAGAATCTCGAAGACGGCCTGCGCCTCTTCGAAGACGCCAGTTTCGACTTCGCCATCCTCTCGCAGACGTTGCAAACCATCCACCAGACCGCCGCGATTCTGCGCGAGACGGTGCGGGTCGGTAAGGAATGTATCGTATCGTTCCCGAATTTCGGCTACTGGGCACACCGGCTTTCGGTGCTGCAAGGCCGCATGCCGGTGTCGAAATCGCTGCCGTATCAGTGGCACAACACGCCGAACGTGCGGGTGCTGACCATCAAGGATTTCGAGGCACTGGCGCCCGAAGTGGGCATCGAAATTCTCGACCGGGTCGTTCTGCACGGCGGCCAGGCGGTGCGGTGGGGCGTGAACTGGCGTGGTAGTCTTGCGGTCTATCGCGTCAAGAAAAGCTAACGCCACTCACCCAAATGTCGAACCCGCCGCACGAGGCGCCCGCACTTACCGCTCACGTCGAACACACCGGCTGGCGTGCGTTTCTCAACACGCACATGTTGATCTGCGTCTTTCTGGGCTTCACGTCCGGATTGCCGCTGTTCACGCTCGTCTACCTGGTGCAGGCGTGGCTGCGCTCCGAGGGCGTCAATCTGAAGGAAATCGGCCTGTTTGCGCTGATCCAGTTTCCGTATACGTGGAAATTCGTCTGGGCGCCGCTGATGGACCGCTACGTGCCGCGTCTGCCGGGCTGGCGGCCGGGGCGCAGGCGTGGCTGGATGCTGGTCACGCAGATTCTGGTGGCCGGCGCGATCGCCACACTCGGCTTCGTGTCGCCGCGCGATTCGATCTGGACCGTCGCCGCGCTCACCGCGCTGGTGGCGTTTTTCGGCGCGAGTCAGGACATTTCCATTGATGCCTACCGGCGCGAGTTGTTAAAGGATACCGAACAGGGTCTCGGCAACGCGGTGCACGTCAACGCTTACAAGATTGCTGCGCTGGTGCCAGGCTCGCTCGCGCTGATCCTGTCAGACCATTTGCCGTGGACCACCGTGTTTATCGTGACGGCCGCCTTCATGGTGCCGGGCATGATCATGACGCTGGTAGTGCGGGAACCCGAGGTACACGGCGCGCCGCCGAAAAACCTGCGCGAAGCGATCGTCGAGCCGTTCCGCGAATTCATCCTGCGCGACGGCTGGCGCGGCGCGTTGTTCGTGCTCGGCTTTATCTTTCTGTACAAGCTCGGCGACACGATGGCGACCAACCTGTCGACGTCGTTCTTCCTCGACATCGGCTACTCGCGCACGCAGATCGGCGTGATCGCCAAAACCACGGCGTTCGGGGCGAGCCTCGCCGGTGGCATCGTCGGCGGCCTCTGGATGATGCGTATCGGCATCGGCCGCGGGCTGTGGGTGTTCGGCATCCTGCAGATGGTATCGACGCTCGGCTTTGCGTGGCTTGCGCATCTCGGGCCTGCGTCGCCGGGGCTCACCGCCATCTACGATTTCGCCGTGTTCACAAGCCAGGGCGTGACGAAGCTGCTGTCCGTGTTCGGGGTCGACTGGACGGCGCAGCTCGATCCGCGCTCGGTCGCGCTTGCGCTCGTCTACGGCCTCGAAACCTTTGCGACCGGTCTGACGATGGCGGCCTTCACCGCCTATATCGCCAGCACGACCGACCCGCGCTATACCGCCACCCAATTCGCGCTCTTCACGAGTCTTGCGTCGGTGCCGCGCACACTGGCGTCCGCGGCAAGCGGCTATGTGGTCGCGCAAATCGGCTGGTTCGACTACTTCCTCGCCTGTACGGCGCTGGCGCTGCCCGGCATGTTGCTGTTGCTGCGTATCGCGCCGTGGAGACTGCGGTCGTGAACGCGTCCGCGGCACGGCAAGCGGCCGCTTCGACGCCGCCGCGCGCAAGGGTGGCCACTGCGGCGGCTACTGCACGCCGTGTGCGGCGTGCGCTGCGTGCCATGCTAGCGCTGCTCTGCGCGAGCAGCATGCTTGCGGCGCCGTGGAGCGCCTATGCGGCCGCGACACCTGCATCGCAGGCCAGTGCAGCCGTGCCGGCGAGCGCGCCTGCCGCGAAGTCGGCACCAGGCGCCGCTGCTCCGGAAAATCCGTCTCCCGCTGCAACAAACGCTGCTAGCGGTGCCAGCGGTGCTAACGTTAACAAAAGCGCAGGCACAAACGCAGGAGCCAGCAGCACGGCCAGCGCAGCAACAGCCACCTCCAGCCCAGCCGTGCCGCAGAATCCGCCAGTGACCGCAGGGCAGCCGGCGCGCCCCAGCAACCAGGCTTCCTCCCCATCTGCCACGGACAACCGGCCGCCACCGTACTCGCCGCCCGCCCAGCAACTGCATTTCGGCAGCTACGCGGTGTTCCGCAATCTGATTCCGTCGCCGGCGCTGGAAGCGCAAGCCGCCGACGAATTCGATGAGATCGTCTACGGCGCCCAGCACGCCGACCGGCTGTACCCCGACACCGACCCGCGCGTGATCCGCGTGCACTCGATCGTCGACAAGCTGATTCCGTATTCGCTGAAGTGGAATGAACGGGCAAAGAACTGGAAGTGGGCGATCGCGGTGATCCGCTCGCCGGATATCCGCACGTACTGCCTGCCGGGCGGCAAGATCGTGATCTACAGCGGTATCCTCGACCGCGTGCATCTGAACGACAACGAACTGGCCATGCTGCTGGGCCACGAGATCGCCCATGCGTTGCGCGAGCATGCGCGGGAGCGCCTCGGCGAGCAGCAGGCAGCGCAGCTCGGTTCATCCGGCACGATTCCACAGTTATTCGGGCTCGCCGATCTGGGCGTCGCGCCGCTGGGCATCGGCTCGCAACTGCTCGAGATGAAATACACGCCCACCGACGAAACCGAAGCCGACGTGATCGGCAGCGATATCGCCTCACGCGCCGGTTACGATCCGCGCGCCGCGATCACGCTGTGGGACAAACTGGCGGCCGCGACGCACAGCAATCGCAATCAGGGCTTCATCTACGGGCATCCGTACACGCCCGCACGCCGTCAGGACATCATGAAACGACTGCCGGACATGCTGCAGCTCTACGCGAAAGCTATCGGCAAGACCGTCGATGAGCTACCCGACTATGCGAACATCGGCCGTCCGCGGCGCGTCCCGGTTCGCGGCGACTGAACGACCGAAGCGCACGGCGGGCCTGCAGACCGCGCGCCGTTCGCGTGGCGCTGGCCTGTCTGGCATCATCGCCGTTCGCATGGCGCCGGCGTACCTGGCATCAACGCCGATCACGGCGCCCCACGAATGGAGCGCCTGCCTCCCGCGTTACTTCTTCAGCCTGTGGTCGTAGTCGACGGTCAACGGCGCGTGGTCGCTGAACTTGATATCGCGAAACACCTCGGTGCGCTTCGCCTTGCCGGCGATGCCTGGCGTTGCGATCTGATAATCGATCCGCCACCCGACATTCTTGGCATACGCCTGACCGCGATTGCTCCACCACGTGTACTGCTCAGGACGCTGATCCAGGGTGCGGAACACGTCGACGTAACCTACTTCGTCGAACAGCTTGGTCAGCCACTCGCGTTCTTCCGGCAGGCAACCTGAATTCTTCTGGTTGCTCTTCCAGTTCTTGATGTCGATTTCCTTGTGGACGATGTTCACGTCGCCACACACGATGACTTCGCGTTCCTGGCCGAGCTCAGCGAGGTGCGGCATGAACTCATCCATGAAACGGAACTTGGCCTGCTGACGGTCCTCGCCGCTCGAACCTGACGGCACATACACCGACACCACCGACAGCTTGCCAAAGCGCAGCTCGACATAGCGGCCTTCAGGATCGAACTCCTCGCTGCCGAAGCCGATCACCACCTCATCGGGCTCGTGACGCGTGTACACACCCGCGCCGCTGTAGCCCTTCTTCACCGCGTGCTGAAAGTATCCCGTGAAGTTGTGAGGAGCGAGAAACTCCGGGGTCATGTCGTCCTGCGAGCATTTGATTTCCTGCACGCAGAGAATGTCCGCTTTTTGTTCGCCGAACCATTCGAAAAAGCCCTTCTTGGCCGCAGAGCGGATGCCGTTCAGGTTGGCGGTAATCACACGCAACATGTCGTTCCTTTATTGTTGATCCGTTGTTGGTTCAGGTTCATGCGTTCAGGCCCATCCGAGGCTGAAACCGCAGCTCACGTCATTCCACTTTCACGCCCTTGAGCGATTCCTTCGCGGGCGGATACTCGAGCTTCAGACCTTCCAAGGTACGCAGCAGCAGTTCGGCAACCATCACGTTGCGATGGGTCTTCGAGTCGGCCGGGATGATGTACCACGGCGCGTAGGGCGTCGAGGTCGCCGCCAATGCGTCGTGATACGCCGTCTGATACTGATCCCACTGTTTGCGCGCCTCGAGATCCGAAACGTCGAACTTCCAATGCTTGGTGGGATCGTCAATGCGAGCCTGCAGACGCGTACGCTGCTCGTCCTTGGAAATATGCAGCATGCATTTGATGATGGTCGCGCCGTTCTCCGCGAGCATCGCTTCGAAATCGCGGATCTGCCGGTAACGCTGCTCGCAGGCACTCTTGTCCAGTTGACCCAGCACGACCGGCACCAGCACGTCTTCATACTGACTGCGGTTAAAGACAGTCAGTTCGCCGGCGGCGGGCGCCTGCGAATGCACGCGCCATAGGAAATCGTGCGCCAGTTCGGTAGGCGTTGGCGCTTTGAACGGCACGATGCGCAAGCCGAGCGGATCCACTTCGTGAAACACCGCGCGGACTGTGCCGTCCTTACCGCTCGTGTCCATACCTTGCAGCACCAGCAGCACGCGCTGCATGCGCTGGGCATGCAGGCACTCCTGCAATGCGTCGAGCCGCGCACCGATGGCGGAGAGCCGATCGCGATCGCCGTCCTTCGTACCCGTCGAAAACGGCTTCGCGCCCGGATCGAAATCGGCGAGAGCGAATTTTGCGATCTTCTTGCCGTCGAAATACGGCACGCGGAAATCGTCGAGTTCCGGCTTTTTCGCCATGTATTGACTCCAGTGTCCGCTCTGTCTGCTACCGCGGCGCCTCAGCAAAATGAAACGGGCCGCTGCCCTACTTTCGTCCGGCAACAGCCCGTTAGGACCGAAGCCGCGCACTCAACCACGCACGCACTCCGGCAACTGCATCACTTCATTCAGGACAGCTTTTTCTTCAGCAGTTCGTTGACCTGCTGCGGATTCGCTTTGCCCTTGGTGGCCTTCATCGCCTGGCCGATCAGCGCGTTAAACGCCTTTTCCTTGCCGGCGCGGAATTCCTCGACCGATTTCTGGTTCGCCGCGAGCACCTCGTCGATAATCGCTTCCAGCTCGCCCGTGTCGGAAATCTGCTTGAGACCCTTCGCTTCGATGATGCGGTCGGCAGCGGCTTCGTCGGTGGCCTTTTCGTCCCAGATCGCCACGAAAATTTCCTTCGCGATCTTGTTCGAAATCGTGCCGTCCGCGATACGTTGCAGCAGCAGCGCGAGCTGGGTAGCGGAGACCGGGCTGTCGGCGACGTCGAGACCTTCGCGGTTCAACAGCGAGGCCACTTCGCCCATCATCCAGTTCGCCGCCACCTTCGCCTGCGCGGCGCCGACCTTCGCCACCACCGCTTCGTAGTACGCGGCCATCGCCTTGCTCGAGGTCAGCACGACTGCGTCATAAGGCGTGAGGCCATATTGATCCACGAGGCGCTGCTGGATTACGACCGGCAGTTCGGGCATCTCCGCCTTCACCCGCTCGACCCACGCCCGTTCGATGACCAGCGGCATCAGATCGGGATCCGGGAAATAGCGGTAATCGTGCGCGTCTTCCTTGCTGCGCATCGAACGCGTTTCACGCTTGTCCGGATCGTAGAGACGCGTTTCCTGCACCACAGTGCCGCCGTCTTCGATCAGTTCGATCTGTCGGCGTACTTCGTACTGGATCGCTTCTTCGAGGAAGCGGAACGAGTTCAGGTTCTTGATCTCGGCACGCGTGCCAAATTCCTTTTGCCCGACGGGGCGCACCGACACGTTCGCATCGCAGCGGAACGAACCTTCCTGCATGTTGCCGTCGCAGATGCCGAGCCACGTGACGAGCGTGTGCAACGTCTTCGCATACGCAACGGCCTCAGCGGCGCTGCGCATTTCCGGCTCAGTGACGATTTCGAGCAACGGTGTGCCGGCCCGATTCAGGTCAATCCCCGTCATATCCGCGAAGTCTTCGTGCAACGACTTGCCCGCGTCTTCTTCGAGGTGAGCGCGCGTCAGGTTGATGGTCTTGACGTAGGCTTCCTTACCGGCTTTCTCGTTGGCCGGCACCTGGATCGTGACCGTGCCGCCTTGCACCACAGGAATTTCGTACTGGCTGATCTGATAGCCCTTCGGCAGATCCGGGTAGAAATAATTCTTGCGGGCGAAGATGCTGCGCGGTGCGATGGTCGCGCCGATGGCGAGGCCGAATTCGATCGCGCGCTGCACGGCGCCGCGGTTCATCACCGGCAGCGTGCCTGGCAAAGCCAGATCCACCGGACAGGCCTGCGTGTTGGGTTCAGCGCCGAACTGCGTGGCGGCGCCCGAGAAAATCTTCGAGACGGTCGACAGTTGCGTGTGCGTCTCGAGACCGATCACGACTTCCCATTGCTTGGTCATGTGTTCACACTCCTGCCGGTGCCTGGCGATGCCAGTCGGTTGCGCGCTGGAACGCATCCGCAACCTGCAGCATGCGAGCTTCGTTGAAATAGTTGCCGATGATCTGCAGTCCGACCGGACGCTGCGCATTCGCACCCGCGCCGAAGCCGCACGGCACGCTCATGCCGGGCAACCCGGCGAGGCTCACCGACAGCGTGTAGATATCGGCCAGATACATCTGCACCGGGTCGTCGCCCTTGGCGCCGAGATCCCACGCCACCGACGGCGCCACCGGCCCCATGATCACGTCGCATTGCTTGAACGCTTCCTGGAAGTCATTCGCGATGATGCGGCGAATCTTCTGCGCCTGCAGGTAGTACGCGTCGTAGTAGCCGTGCGACAGCACATACGCGCCCACCAGAATGCGGCGCTTCACTTCCGGGCCGAAGCCTTCGGCGCGCGACTTCTTGTACATGTCGAGCAGATCGCGGTACTCCGCGGCACGGTGGCCGTAGCGCACGCCGTCGAAACGCGACAGGTTCGACGAGGCTTCCGCCGGGGCGATCACGTAGTACACGGGGATCGACAGCTCGGTTTTCGGTAGCGTCACCGCGACCAGCGTGGCGCCGAGCGCTTCGTATTGCTTTAATGCAGCATCGATCGCGGCACGCACGTCGTCCGCGAGGCCCGCTCCGAAGTATTCCTTCGGCAGGCCAATGCGCAGGCCAGCGAGCGGCTTCGCCGCCGCTTGGGCCGCGCCGTCAGCGGACCAGCTCTGGCCGAGATAACGTGTGTAGTCTTCGTCGTCGCGCACGAGGCTCGTGGAATCGCGCTCGTCGAAACCGTGCATGGCGTTGAGCAGCAACGCACAGTCTGCGGCGCTTTGTGCCATCGGGCCGCCCTGATCGAGCGACGAGGCGAACGCGATCATGCCGTAGCGCGACACGCGGCCGTACGTCGGCTTGATGCCGGTAATGCCCGAGAACGACGCCGGCTGGCGAATCGAGCCGCCCGTATCCGTACCGGTTGCAGCGGGCGCAAGACGCGCGGCCACGGCCGCGGCGGAGCCACCTGACGAGCCGCCCGGCACCGCCTTCGTGTCCCATGGGTTCTGCACCGGGCCGAAGTACGAGTTCTCATTGGACGAGCCCATTGCGAACTCGTCCATGTTGGTCTTGCCGACGCACACCATGCCGGCGCGATTCAGGCGTTCGACCACCGTCGCGTCGAACGGGCTCGTGTAATTGGCGAGCATCTTCGAGCCGGCGGTGGAACGCCAGCCGCGCGTCACGAACACGTCCTTGTGGGCGATCGGCAGGCCGACCAGCGGACCCGCGTGGCCGGTGTGAAGCAGGGCGTCGGCGGCTTTGGCCTGCTCGAGCGTGAGATCGGCGTCGACCTGGACGAAGGCGTTCAGGCTTTTGGCAGCGTCGATCCGCTTCAGATAGAGCTGCGCCAGTTCAACTGCGGAGCATTCCTTCGCAGCGAGGGCAGCACGCAGTTCGGTCAAGCTTTTTTCATGCATTGCGGTTTTCCTGAAGAGCGCGGCGCCGCAGCGAGCCGCTGCGCGCCGAATCCATATTCTTATTCAATCACCTTCGGCACCAGATACAACCCGTCCTGCACAGCAGGCGCGGGACGCTGGAATTCGCCACGCTGGACGATTTCCGTCACGGCGTCTTCGCGCAGACGCAGTGCAACATCCTCGATCTGCTCGATCGGATGGGCGAGCGGTTCAATGCCCTTGGTGTCGACGGCCTGCATCTGCTCGACAAGGCCGAAAAAATCATTGAGCTGGACAAGCGTGTGCTCAGCTTCGGCGTCGGCCAGTTCGAGCCGCGCAAGATGCGCGATGCGTTTAACATCGGTCAGGGTCAGAGCCATGCAGTCACCGGAAAATGTGGTGGACTGTCACAGTGTGGAAAAAACAATGCTGTGACAGTGGGTTACGACACTGGAGGGGTCCCTCGAAAAAGGGGCCAGCGGTGGCAAAAAGTGCCATCCGTTTCCTTTAAATCAAGCAAAATTATAAGGTATCATTACGCGTTCGACCCAAACCCGGACCGACTTACCAAGGGCTTTCTGGTCATTTGCCACAAATGATTCAGAGATAGATGCCTGACTTTGTTCCGGCCTCCGGTAGATTCCCTCGCAGCTTCAAGCCTATGTGGCGCAGCATCCGCCCGGTTGAAGCTGTTATTTTTTCCGCTGCCGCCCTGCGCATTCTTTGCGAGGCACGGCCCCAAGCGAGACAGGATTTTTGAATGTTCGGTTTTTTGCGCAGCTACTTCTCTAACGACCTGGCGATCGACCTCGGAACCGCCAACACGCTCATCTACATGCGTGGCAAGGGCATTGTTCTAGACGAACCATCGGTTGTTTCCATCCGCCAGGAAGGCGGCCCCAACGGCAAGAAGACCATCCAGGCAGTCGGCAAGGAAGCCAAGCAGATGCTTGGCAAGGTGCCGGGCAATATCGAGGCAATCCGCCCCATGAAGGACGGCGTGATCGCCGACTTCACCGTCACCGAGCAGATGATCAAGCAGTTCATCAAGACAGCTCACGAATCACGTATGTTCTCGCCGTCGCCGCGCATCATCATCTGCGTGCCGTGCGGTTCGACCCAGGTTGAACGCCGCGCCATCAAGGAAGCGGCTCACGGCGCGGGTGCCTCGCAGGTTTATCTGATTGAAGAACCGATGGCTGCGGCAATCGGCGCGGGCCTGCCGGTTTCGGAGGCTACGGGCTCGATGGTGGTCGACATCGGCGGCGGCACGACGGAAGTCGGCGTGATCTCGCTGGGCGGCATCGTCTACAAGGGTTCGGTGCGCGTCGGTGGCGACAAGTTCGACGAAGCCATCGTCAACTACATCCGCCGTAACTACGGCATGCTGATCGGCGAACAGACCGCCGAAGCGATCAAGAAGGAAATCGGCTCCGCGTTCCCGGGCTCGGAAGTCAAGGAAATGGAAGTGAAGGGCCGCAACCTGTCGGAAGGCATTCCGCGCAGCTTCACGATCTCCAGCAACGAAATCCTCGAAGCGCTCACCGATCCGTTGAACCAGATCGTGTCGTCGGTGAAGATCGCACTCGAACAGACGCCGCCGGAACTCGGCGCCGACATCGCCGAACGCGGCATGATGTTGACAGGCGGCGGCGCACTGCTGCGCGACCTGGATCGCCTGCTCGCTGAAGAAACCGGCCTCCCGGTGCTCGTCGCCGAAGACCCGCTGACTTGTGTTGTGCGTGGTTCGGGCATGGCCCTCGAGCGCATGGACAAGCTCGGCAGCATCTTCTCGTACGAGTAAGCGAGAGCTCATCTCCATGTCAGCAGCGCGGATCGGACGGCTAGCCTTCTTCGGGCCAGCCTGTCTTGGGCTGGTTCATCCAGCCGCCGCGCGCTGAGCGCGCGTATTCGCGCCGAAGTTAGACCAACCGCTCACGCCCCCGGCGCCGACCATGGAATACAGTCCGCCGCCTCTGTTCAAGCAAGGCCCCTCCGCACTCGCACGGCTGATTTTCTTCGTGCTGCTGGCGCTCGCCCTGCTGATCTCGGATGCGCGCTTCAAGACGCTCGAGATCGTTCGTGGCGTGCTGGGAGCCGGTCTTTATCCGTTGCAGCGCGCCGCGCTCGTGCCGCGCGACATCTTCATGGGCGCCGCAGATCTGGCGGTGACGAGCGCCACGCTGCGCGGTCAGAATGACGTCCTGCGCAAGAAGAACCTGCAACTCTCGCTGCAGGCCAATACGTCGGCCGAACTGGGCGCCGAGAACGAACACCTGCGCTCGCTGCTGCAACTCTCGCAACGCATGACCACCCAGTCGATCCCCGCGGAAATCCAGTACGACACGCGCGACCCGTTCACGCAGAAGGTCATCATTGGCCGTGGCGCGCAGCAAGGCATTCAGGATGGCTCACCAGTCGTGAATGAAGACGGCGTGATCGGCCAGGTGACGCGGGTGTTCCCGATGCAGGCGGAAGTCACGCTCCTGACGGACAAGGATCAGGCCGTGCCCGTGCAAGTGGTGCGCACGGGTCTGCGCAGCGTGATTTACGGCACGCCGAAGGGCGATACGCTCGACCTGCGTTTTGTGCCGATCAGCGCGGATCTGCAGACCGGCGACGAACTCGTGACGAGCGGACTCGATGGCACCTATCCGCCGGGCTTGCCCGTCGCGAAGGTAGTGCGGGTCGACAAGCAGGCCGATACGGCTTTCGCACGCGTGGTGTGCCTGCCGGTTGCGCCGGTGCGTGGCGCGCGCCAGTTGCTGGTGCTGCACTATCTGAACACCGTGCCGCCGCGTCCGGCGGACGAGCCCGATGCGGCCAGCGCAGCGAAAGAAGCGAAGGCGAAGAAGGGCGCGAAACCCGTGGAAAAGACCGCGGAGAAGAACGCGAAGGCCGCTGTGCCGGCATCCGCTGCGGCGGCCAAACCGGCCTCGGCAGCAACGCCGGCTTCGGCAGCAGCGGAAAAGAAGAACGCTGAGAGGAAGCAGGCCATTGAGAAGAAAGCGGCTGCCGAACGACTGGCTGCGATAAGGGCTGCCACCGGAAGGCCCGCCTCCGGAGCGCCGGCCGCCGGAACGCCCGCCGCAGGCGCCGCGAAGCACCCAGCCACGGGGGGGATCGACGAGTGAACCGCCCTCAATACATCCTGCAGCCGGTCAACCCGTACTTCATCGCGTTCAGCCTCGCTAGCGCCTTCCTGCTGAACCTGATGCCATGGGGGCGCCTCGTCGGCGTGCCGGATTTTGTCGCACTGGTACTGCTGTTCTGGAACGTGCATCAACCGCGCAAGGTCGGCATGGGTATCGCGTTCATGCTCGGCATCCTGATGGACGTGCACAATGCCAGCCTGCTCGGCGAGCATGCGCTGGCGTATACGCTGCTGTCGTACGGCGCGATCACGATCCATCGGCGCGTCCTGTGGATGCCAATGGGCGTGCAGACCTTCGCGGTGATGCCGTTGTTCGTGGTCGCGCAGCTCGTACCATTCGTGATCCGGCTGCTGATGGGCGCAGCGTTTCCCGGCTGGGGTTACCTGATCGACGGGTTCGTCGAAGCCGCCCTTTGGCCCATTGCAAGTGCGCTGCTGCTGATGCCGCAGCGCCGTCCGGCCGATCCGGACGACACCCGCCCCATTTAGCGCAGTGCGCGCGCCGAGCCCCTCCTTGAACCCGCGAAACACGCGCTCCCCAGGCCAGCTCGACCCGCAACGCTCTTGCCTCCCGGCCACGGCCGGCGGGCCATCCAACAATTGCGGCCGCTCCGCGGCCTTTTGACCAAAAGCATGGCAGCCGAATTCAAGGACACTCAGCAACAGCTCTCGAAGTTCCGCCTGCGGGTCGCGGCGGCGGGCCTGTTCGTGTTCGTCTGCTTCGGGCTGATCGTATTCCGCTTCCTGTTCCTGCAGGTCTGGCACTACAGCAAGTACTCGCTGCAGGCCGACGAGAACCGCATCTCGGTAGCGCCGATCGTGCCCAACCGCGGCATCATCACGGACCGTAACGGCGTCGTGCTGGCGAAGAACTACTCTGCCTACACGCTGGAAATCACGCCTTCGAAGCTCAATGACACGCTCGATAACGTGATCGACAACCTCGCGACTGTCATTACGATCGATGCACGCGACCGGCGCCGCTTCAAGAAGCTGCAGGAAGACTCGAAGAACTTCGAAAGCCTGCCAATCCGCACCCGCCTCACCGACGACGAAGTTGCGCGCTTCACCGCGCAGCGCTTCCGCTTCCCGGGCGTCGAAGTGCGCGCGCGGCTGTTCCGTCAGTACCCGCTTGGGGCGACGGCAGCGCATGTGATCGGCTACATCGGACGGATTTCGCAACGCGATCAGGACCGCATCGACGAGGCCAGCGACCAGAACGACAGCGATCCGGATCACTACGATCCGCGGCTCGATGCGAACAACTACAAGGGCACCGACTACATCGGCAAGATCGGTGTGGAGCAAAGCTACGAGACCGAACTGCACGGTCAGACCGGCTTCGAGGAAGTCGAAGTGACCGCTGGCGGACGGCCGGTGCGGACCTTGTCGCGCACTCAGGCGACGCCTGGCAACAACCTCGTGCTGTCGCTCGACATCGGCTTGCAGCAGGTCGCCGAGCAGGCGTTTGCGGGCAAGCGCGGCGCGCTGGTGGCGATCGAACCGGCGACCGGCGACGTGCTCGCGTTCGTGTCGGCACCGAGCTTCGATCCGAATTCGTTTGTGGACGGCATCGACCAGCAGACGTGGGACGACCTGAACAACTCGCCCGATCACCCACTGCTGAACCGGCCGCTGCACGGTACTTATCCACCGGGCTCGACCTACAAGCCGTTCATGGCGCTGGCCGCACTCACGCTGCACAAGCGCACGCCGAGCTGGGGTTTCCAGGATCCGGGCTACTACACGTTCGGCAATCACACGTTCCGCAACGACGTGCGCTCGGGCCAGGGCTGGGTCGACATGAACCGCGCGATCGTGGTGTCGAACGACACGTATTTCTACATGCTCGCGCACGATCTTGGCGTCAACAACATCGCCAATTTCATGAAACCGTGGGGATTCGGCCAGATCACCGGTATCGACATTGCCGGCGAAGCGAAGGGCATTCTTCCTTCCACCGAATGGAAGCGCAAAGCCTACCGCAAGCCCGAACAGCAGCGCTGGTATGAAGGCGAGACGATCAGTCTCGGGATCGGCCAGGGCTACAACTCGTTCACCATCCTGCAGCTCGCGCACGCGGTCGCTACGCTCGCCAACAACGGCGTCGTGATGAAGCCTCACCTGGTGAAGGAAATCGAAAATCCGATTACCAAGGACACGCGCCTGACCGTGCCGAAGGACGACGGCCGCATCAACGTGGCGCAGTCGGACATCGATATCATCAAGCGGGCGATGGTCGGCGTGGTCACCAATGGTACGGCTTCCAAACTGTTCATCGGCGCGCCGTATCAGGCCGCCGGCAAGACCGGTACGGCTCAGGTCTATTCGCTGCAGGGCGCGAACTACAAGGGCCATGCGGTCGCAGAAAACCTGCGCGACCACGCGCTCTTTATCGCCTTCGCGCCGGCAGACAACCCGAAGATTGCGCTCGCGCTAATCGTCGAAAACGGCGGCTGGGGCGCGGAAGCGGCGGGCCCTATCGCGCGCCGCGTGCTCGACTACTACCTGGTCGACCGGCAGAAGCCGGGCGCGGAAGCGGCGGCGGTCGCCGTGGCGGCATCGGCAACCACGGAATCGTCGGCACCGGTGATTGGCGCCGCGCCGACCTCGGTCGAGATCACGCAGCCGGCTTCCGTCGCCGCTGGCTTCACGGCCTTGCCGATGCCTGGCGCCGCATCGAATGCGGCTGGGGCATCTGCACCTGCCGCGGCCTCGGCGGCCTCTGAAACGACGCCTGCCGCGCCGCCTGGCCCTGTCGTTGCAACACCGGGCGCCAAGGGGACAGCTGATGGGGCAAACGCGGCGGCAGCTACGGGAGCAGCCAAGACGGTCCCTGCGACGAACGACGCCTCCGCTCCGTTCGTCGCCACCACGATGGCGGCAGACCCTGCCTCGGCGCCCACCAAGACCCTCGTGCCGCGCAAATCCGGTCCGCACCATCCGCGCCCGGCCAGCGACTCGGGACCCACCGCCGCTGCGCCGTCGCGCGACGATAGCATTCAGCCCGCGTCACCCCGCCAGCCGGTTTCCGGCGGCATCGACGAGTAAGGAGAGAGGCATGCAATTCGACAAGCGCGCCTGGCTCGACCGCATCAAGAAGATGTTCATCGGCTTCGACCGCCCGCTCGCACTCGCGGTGTTTCTGCTGATGTGCGTCGGCATCGTGACGCTGTACAGCGCCACGCTCGACATGCCCGGCAAAGTGGAAGATCAGTTGCGCAATATCATGCTGACCTTCGTTCTGATGTGGGCGCTCGCGAACGTGCCGCCCACCACGCTGATGCGTTTCGCAGTCCCGCTTTATACCTTCGGCATTGCGTTACTGGTGGCGGTGGCGCTATTCGGCCTCACGCGCAAAGGGGCTAAGCGCTGGATCAACGTCGGCGTAGTGATCCAGCCGTCGGAGATCATGAAGATCGCCACACCCTTGATGCTCGCGTGGTACTACCAGCGCCGTGAAGGGGTGATGCGCTGGTACGACTATCTGGTCGGGCTGATTATTCTGGCCGTGCCCGTCGGCCTGATCGCCAAGCAGCCGGACCTCGGCACTGCCGTGCTGGTGTTCGCGGCGGGCCTGTTCGTCATCTATTTCGCGGGCCTGAGTTTCAAGCTGATCGTGCCGGTGCTGGTTGCCGCGGCGATTGCGGTCACCTCCATTGCGGTGTTTCAGGACAAGATCTGTCAGCCCGAAGTGCAATGGCCGCTGATGCATGACTATCAGAAGCACCGTATCTGCACCTTGCTCGATCCCACGTCCGATCCGCTCGGCAAGGGTTTCCACACCATCCAGGCGGTGATTGCGATCGGCTCCGGCGGGCCGCTCGGCAAGGGCTGGCTGAAGGGTACGCAGGCCCACCTGGAATTCATCCCTGAGAAGCACACCGACTTCATTTTCGCGGTGTTCTCCGAGGAGTTCGGGCTCGCCGGCGGTGTGGTGCTGCTATTCCTGTATATGTGCCTGATCGCGCGCGGACTCTATATTGCGGCGAACGGGGCGACGCTGTTCGGGCGATTATTGGCCGGCTCCTTAACGATGGCGTTCTTCACCTACGCGTTCGTCAATATCGGCATGGTGAGCGGGATCTTGCCGGTAGTCGGCGTGCCGCTGCCATTCATGAGTTATGGGGGCACGGCGCTGATTACGCTGGGGGTGGCGACGGGCCTCATCATGAGCGTCGGGCGACAGAAGCGGCTGATGCAGAGCTAGTGCAAAGCTAAGGAAGTGAAAAAGGGGCGCCGAAGCGCCCCTTTCCAGTTTACGGCCTCATTAGCCTCGTCTGGCACGCTCACATTACTGCGGCTTGGCCTCATGCTCGTCACGCAATTGCGCGCTCAATTGCAGATACTTGAGCTTGGCCGCCGGATCGCCCTGCGCCGCGGCGGCCGCATAGTACGCACGCGCCACGTTGAGGTTCTTGTCCACGCCATCGCCGCCGCGCTCGTAGAACGAGCCTGC
Source organism: Paraburkholderia sp. EB58 (assembly GCF_050436665.1). Classification (NCBI taxonomy): domain Bacteria; kingdom Pseudomonadati; phylum Pseudomonadota; class Betaproteobacteria; order Burkholderiales; family Burkholderiaceae; genus Paraburkholderia; species Paraburkholderia sp. EB58. The sequence goes on from NZ_JBNDMQ010000002.1 coordinate 179,344, forward strand.
CACGTACTGCGCCGTCATGTCGCCGCCTTCTGCGGCCTTCTTGTACCAGATGAACGCCTGGCGATTGTCGCGCGTCGTGCCGCGGCCATCCAGAAACTGGTTCGCCAACGCCAGTTCGGCCTGCACGTGCCCCTGCTGTGCTGCCTTCAGAAACCAGCGATGCGCTTCAACTGGATCGCGGCCGACGAACTCGCCATCGTCATACATCTTGCCGTACACATATTGCGCGTGCGACATGTTCGCGTCGGCGGCCTTGCGCAGCCACTTCTTGCCCTCATCCACGTTAGCTGTCGTGCCTTCGCCATTGAGCAGCATCATCGCGTAGTTGAATTCGGCGAGGCGGTTGCCGCGCAGCGCCGCCTTGCGAAACTCCACGAGCGCCGCGCTCAGGTTGCCGGCGTTGTAGTCGGCGACGGCGGTCTGCGTCTCTGGATCGTCTGCTTTGGACGGCTTGTCCTGCGCGTAGGCCGTCGCGGATGCCGCCAACGCGGCACACGCGGCCACCCCCACCGCCACGCGCACGACGAACTGCGAAATACCCTTCATGACCGCACCTCCTGCAACGCCTGACGCGTTGCGCGCACCAGCCACATGACATCAGCGGCCAGCGCGATAAAACGAAAACCGGCGTCGCGATACTGTCGCGCGCTAGCGGCATCCAATGCAAAAATTCCGGTCGCAATACCGGCCTTGTTTGCCGCCGCGACGACGTGGCTCATCGCCGCCTGAACCTCCGGATGCTTCGAATCACCCAGATGGCCGAGGCTCGCAGCGAGGTCGGCTGGCCCGATGAACAGGCAATCGACGCCCGGCGTCGCCGCAATCTTCTCTACGTCATGCACGGCGCGTGCCGACTCGATCTGCACGATCGTCGCGATCTGCGCGTTCGCCGTCTGTACGTAGTCGCGCCGCATGCCATACGAACCTGCGCGCACGGCGCCCGCGACGCCGCGTAGGCCGTCGAGCGCATCAGGCGTCGGATATTGGGTCAGGCGCACGGCATGCGCGGCCTCCTCTGCGGACTCGATGTTCGGGAACATCAGCGTGCGTGCGCCAGCGTCGAGCACGCGCTTAACGAGCCAGCCTTCGCTCGCCGGCAGGCGCACCACTGGCTCGCTTGGCAGATGCGCTGCAGCAATGGCGCGTAGCTGACTTGTGACGTCGGCGCTGTCGATGGGTGCGTGCTCCATGTCGATCAGCAACCAGTCGAAACCGGCGTGCGCGAGCGCCTCGGCGGCGCTGTCGCTGCCGAGCGAGAGCCACAGGCCGAAGAGCGGCTCAGCTTCCGCGAGACGTTGTTTGAGGGGATTCGTGAAAGTGCTCATCGCCGCGCTCCGCGGCAACGCACAACGTCGCCTGAAGCACGGGAAAGAAGGCAGGTGCCGCGGGCCTTCAGCCCGCTTTGCAGTGCGGTGACCGGCATGTCTCGCTCCGAGTGGTTATCGAAACGATCATACCGTGACAATAACGCGGCCGCTGAGCTCAGTCGCGGACCACGTCGGCCCAGCAATTCGGCGTCTCGTAGAGACGCACCTTGTAGAGACGCAGATTCACGCCGTAGTGAGCGTCGTAGACATTCGCGAGGAGGTCGAAGGCGACGGCCGCGAGATTTTCAACGGTGGGGATGCGATCGAGCACAACCGTTTTGTGGCCCGGCATCGAATCGAGAAAGCCGCGCACCTGCGTGTCGCCTTCGTAGACGAGAAACGCGTGATCCCACTTGTCGACGAGATGTTCGACGGCGAGCGACTTCACGTCCGCAAAGTCCATCACCATGCCGCGATCCGGCGCGCCTTCCGTTTCAACCAGATCACCTTGCAGCGTGATTTCGAGCACATAGCGATGCCCGTGCAGATTACGGCACTGGCTACGGTGATCGGGGATGCGGTGGCCCGCGTCGAATTCAAGTTTTCGGGTAATCGTCAGCACGGCAAAATCAGGGAATGTTCAGATACTTGTGGGTCTGCATCGACAGGCGCCATTGCGGATGGCGTTTGCACCAGTCGATCGCGAGTTTCGTATTGATGTCGCGCGACGGGCCGTCCATCGGCTGGACGAGGAAATATTCGAAGTCGAGCGCCGCGTACTCGGACAGGCGCTGGTTGTCTTGCGGAATCACGACTTTCAGTTCGTTGCCTTTGGTGACCACCAGAGGAGCGTCGGCCTTCGGGCTTACGCAGATCCAGTCGATCGTCTCGAGCACCGGCAGCGAACCGTTGGTCTCGATGGCGATTTCGAAGCCCGCTGCATGCAGGGCGTCGACGAAGGGCTGATCCATCTGCAACATCGGTTCACCGCCGGTACAAACGACAAAACGCTCGGCCTCACCTTCCGGCCATTGCGAGGCGATCATCGCCACCAGTTCTTCGGCCGTGCGGTACTTGCCGCCGTTCTCGCCGTCCGTGCCGACAAAGTCCGTATCGCAGAAGCGGCACACCGCCTCCGCACGGTCTTCCTCGCGGCCCGACCACAGATTGCAGCCGGCGAACCGGCAAAACACCGCTGGGCGGCCGGCATTCGCGCCTTCGCCCTGCAATGTATAAAAGATTTCCTTGACCGCGTACGTCATGCTGCTTTCTGCCTGGCACAGGGTGCCTGATTAAAGTTGCCGCCACCCGTTTTCATGATCAGTGATGAAGTCACGAAGTCACAAAATGGGCGCACGGATCAAACCGGTGCTTCCGTCACCTTCTCGCCGGCCAGATACGCCTCGTAGCCGCGCTTGCGCAAGCGGCATGCCGGACATTCTCCGCAACCGAAACCCCACGCATGCAACTCGGCGCGCTCGCCGACGTAGCACGTATGCGTCTCGACACGCACCAGCTCGACCAGCTCGTCGCCGCCGAGTTCGTGCGCGAGGCGCCAGGTATCGGCCTTGTCGAGCCACATCAACGGCGTTTCCAGCGCGAAGCGGCTATCCATGCCGAGATTGAGCGTCACCTGCAGTGCCTTCATCGTGTCGTCGCGGCAATCGGGGTAGCCCGAAAAATCCGTCTCGCACATGCCGCCCACCAGCACTTGCAGGCCGCGCCGATAAGCGATCGCCGCAGCGATCGTCATGAACATCAGGTTACGGCCCGGCACAAAGGTATTCGGCAAACCGTTGGTCGCGGCTTCGATCTGGATCTCGCGCGTCATCGCGGTCTCGCTGATCGAACCGAGCACCGACAGGTCGATCATGTGATCGTCGCCGAGGCGCCCGGCCCACGCCGGAAAGGTCCGAACAACAGCGTCGCGAAAGCCTTCACGGCACTCCAGTTCGACCCGGTGCCGCTGCCCGTAGTCGAAGCCGAGTGTCTCGACCGTTTCATATCGTTCGAGCGCCCAGGCGAGGCACGTAGCCGAGTCCTGACCGCCGGAAAACAGCACCAGAGCGCTACTCTTAGCGTCTTTGCGGATCACCGTGAAACTCCGTGAATGATGATTGCCACGTCGCGCTGCGCGGTGTGCGCCATGCAGCAACGCGGCGCGACGCGTACCGGCGTGACAGCCGGCTCAAGCAGTATAGGCCGCGCCATCCGTCTCCAGAGTCGCTGGCGCTTATACCGCTGATCGTCGGGCGCAGGGGTTCTTGCGCGGTGCAGCGCCGCTAGAAAGCTTGCCTGGCGGCCGCCCTGAAAAACGCAAAAGGACTTGTCAGGCGAACGCAGCAAGTCCTTGAACTGGCGCGATTTTATCATGCGCCGCGCAATGTCGCCGCGACGCAGCTCCGGGCGGAATGGCACGTGCATCGACACGCAACTGCATACCGCTTTGCACCCGTCAGAAAAGGAAAAGCCCCAGGAATCTTGCGAGTTCCTGGGGCTGAATCCTGGTGGCCTGGGACGGAATCGAACCATCGACACGCGGATTTTCAATCCGCTGCTCTACCAACTGAGCTACCGGGCCAACGAAGAAGCGAGAGTATAACAAAGGGTTTTCGACTGCTCAAGCCCCCTCTCGAAATTTTTTGCGGGGCGGATTGGGCACTTTTTTGCGAGCCTAAGTCCGCTACCGCCTTACTCCCCTTTGTTCTTGCCGAGATCGACGCCGAGCTGCTTCAGCTTGCGGTACAGGTGGGTGCGTTCGAGCCCCGTCTTTTCGGCCACGCGCGTCATGCTGCCGTTCTCGCGCGCGAGGTGATACTCGAAGTACGCGCGCTCGAACGCGTCACGCGCGTCGCGCAGCGGAATGTCGAATGAGATCGATGCCGTCTGCGCCGCCATCGCACCGCTGCCGATGCCGTCGTTCGCGAGCATCGGCAACGACGCGGCCGATGCCACCGCCGCCGAACTCACCGGCAACGCGGGCTTCGGCGCGACTCCCGGCGCGGCCGGTGCGGGGTTGCCGCGCGCGAGACCCTGTTCGACCGCCTTCAGCAGCTTCTGCAACGCAATCGGCTTCTCAAGAAAGTTGAGCGCGCCAATCTTGGTGGCTTCGACTGCGGTGTCGATGGTCGCATGACCGGACATCATGATCACCGGCATCGTCAATTGACCCTGCGCGGCCCATTCCTTGAGCAGCGTGACGCCATCGGTGTCCGGCATCCAGATGTCGAGCAGCACCAGGTCGGGCGCCTGGCGCAGCCGGAACTCGCGCGCTTCCTGCGCGTTCTCCGCCGCCTCCACGACATGCCCTTCGTCGCTCAGGATCTCCGAGAGCAATTCCCGGATGCCCATTTCATCATCTACCACCAGGATGGTTGCCATTTACGCTGCCCTTGTCTGCACTGTTGCTTTTGTCGTTCCCTGCGACGCGTTGCCATGCGCCGTTCGCGGCCCTGCCCCAGGTGCCGCTACGTCATCGTCTGCCAATTGAAGAAAGAGGATCGAAATCTGCGCACCCTCAATCACATCGCCGGCTTTCAAACGGTTGCGAATATCGATTCGCGCGCCGTGTTCGTCGACGATCTTCTTGACCATCGCAAGACCGAGTCCTGTTCCTTTGGCCTTGGTCGTCACATAAGGTTCGAATGCACGCGTCAGGATGCGTGCGGGGAAGCCCGGTCCGTTGTCCGATACGGTCAGACGCACCGCGACGCGCACTTTGCCTTCCGCGTCGGGATCGCCATATTCTACTGTCCTCGTTTCGAGCAGCACACGTGGATGCCCGGCCTCGGCCACCGCATCCTGCGCATTCTGCAGCAGGTTGTGGATCACCTGACGCAATTGCGTCGCATCGCCGCGGATCACCGGCAATGCGGCGAGCTCCACGTGGATCGCACTCTTGCCCTCTTCGATACCGTAAAGCGTGAGCACTTCGCTCACCAGCTCATTCAACTGCAGGTTGGCGAGCACCGCCGGCGGCGTGCGCGCGTAGTCGCGGAAGCTGTCTACCATCTGCTTCATCGCCGCGACCTGATTGACGATCGTGGTCGCGCCGCGCTTGAGCACATCCGCGTCGGACGGACCGAGCTTGTCGGCCAGCTTCATCTGCAGACGCTCGGCCGATAACTGGATCGGCGTGAGCGGATTCTTGATCTCATGCGCGAGACGCCGCGCCACTTCACCCCAGGCGATCGAGCGCTGCGCCGAGATCACGTCCGAGATATCGTCGAACACAACCACGTAGCCTGAGGTCTGCATGTCCTCGGCATCGCGGTCCGTTGCGGAGACGAGCCGCGCACCGCGCACCAGCAGCGTCAGCGGTTCCGTCTCGCCCGCTACCTGCACCGAGAACTGCTGCTGCCAGTGACCGCGGTCGTCGTGACCGTCGCCGCTCGCCGCTTCGCGGTCGGCAAATGCCTTGCGCACCATCGCGCCGAAATCGCTCAGCACGCCGATGCGGTCGAGCGCAGCACCGAGCGCCGACTGGAACGGCTGGCGGAAGATCCGCTCAGCGCCGCGGTTCGCCGTGGTGAGCCGGAACTGCCGGTCGAACACGAACACACCGGCGGTCAGGTTGGCGAGAATGCTCTCCAGATAGGCCTTCGAATGCTCGAGCGCGATCCGGTTGTTTTCCACCGCTGCACGCGCCTCGGAAAGCTGCCGCGTCATCGCATTGAACGACTGCGTGAGAAAGCCGAGCTCATCGCGCGACTTGATTTCGCGTTTCGGCGTGTAGTCGCCCTCGGTCACTTCCTTCGTGCCCTGCGCGAGCAGGAACAGCGGCCGCGCCAACTGATTGCCGAGCGCAAGCGCCAGCATCATCGCAATGAAAGTAGCGAGGAACAGCGCGAGCGTCAACGTGCCGATGTACATCTTACGCAGGCCCGTACGGCCAAGCGCCTTTTCCTGATACTCGCGATACGCACGCTGCACTGCGTCTGCATTGCGGGCCAGCGTCGGCGACACCGGCTGCGTCAGTTGCAAAAAGCGCTCAGTGGGCTGCAGCAACGACGCGTTCGCATCCGGGATGCGCTGCACGATCCGCAGCCGCAACACGCCTTTGCCGCCGTTCGCGTTCGGATCGCCATCCACCTCGCCTTCGATCGCGGCAAAGCCATGGCCACGCGCCTGCTCGATCATCAATGGCGTCGGCAAGTCGTTGGGGACGAGCGTCACATAGTTGCCCGACGCTTGCGCCACCACGTGCATCTCGGGCGTCGCGCCCGACATGCTGCGCACCGGTTCGACGATCGTCGCATCCTGCACGCCGAACTGATCGCGCAGACGCAGCAGCGTCAGCGTCGTTCCAGCAGCATCGGCGCTGGCAAGCTGCTCGGCCATCAACCGGCCCTTGGTCTGCAGGTCCGACAGCGATGCGTCGAGCATGCCGCGCCCGAGGTTCAGCCCCGATGTGAGCGCGGTTTCGACATTCACGTCGAACCACGACTCGATGCTGCGCGAGACGAACTGATACGACACGATGTAGATGATCCCGCCCGGCACCACGCCGACCAGCGCCATGAAAAACGCCAGCTTCGCCAATAGCCGCGTGCCGAATTTACCTTTGCGCAGCCGGTAGATGATGATCAGGACGAGTGCCGTCACAACCAGCAGGAAGATCAGCGCGACTGCAACGTTGGCTGCGTACAGCCACTGATAGTAACGGTCGAAGAACTCGGTGTTCGCACTCGCCGCAGCAAGCAACACCAGCAGCAGGACGGCCGTGACCGCCACCGTCGACACCAGCACGCGCACGACGATGCTGCTGACGCTGGTGGTGCCGCGTACTTTATTTAGCACGTTCGGTCACCGTAAAAGTAAAACGCTTCCAGTCGGAAGAGAGATTCCAGTCGCGGTTGTTCACAGCGTCGATCTGGAATGGCTTGGGCATCAGTGCGATGTCGAGCTGCATGCGCACGGAGGCGGTATAGGTCTCGCCGTTTTGCACCTGATTGCGATCTATCACATGCCACGACGTGACATGCTGGATCACCGCCAGCGCGTCTTTCAGCGTGCTGAAGCCGAGCTGCAGGCCGCCCGTCGATACCCGGTACTCACGTGTGAGCGGCTGAAACGATAAGCGGATGCTCTGCGACACACTCACCGGTTGCTCGTCGAACCAGTACCAGCGTGGCCGGCTCAGTTCGAAGTCGGTCGTGAAGTAGAGCGGAATACCTTTGTTGACGGCATCTTCGAGGTTGCTATTCAACTCGAAGTCAAAACGCGCATCGAGACTCCAGCCGCCGCCGTCCGACTGCAGCGACGCGCGCTGCACTGCGATCGAATCGGCGTACGCTGCGCCCGGCGCGCCCAGCCAAAAAGCCAGCACAATCCAGAGCACGGCCACGAGCCGAAGCGAAAAGAAGCGTTTGATGGTCACCGTTTCTGGAAGCGCGCGTAGAAAAATCCGTCGTGGTCTGGGTTCGAGCCGGTGCCGCCGGGTCCGGCACGGGAACCCTCCGGGGCGTCGGCAGGCGCGCGGGCCGCTGTGGGCAACAGTTGCCCCGGCGCGTCCAATCGTACCGCATCCTGGTACTTGTCTCCAAACCACTGCGCCTGCAATTCGCCCTCATCCGGAAAGATCGAGCACGTAACGTAAAGCAACTCGCCGCCTGGCTTCACCAGCGGCCAAAGTGCCGCCAGAATCCGCCGTTGTTCGGCGACGAGCGCGGGGATATCGGCGGCGCGCCGCAACCAGCGGATATCCGGATGACGCCGGACGATGCCCGACGCCGAGCACGGCACGTCGGCCAAAATGCGGTCGAAGGGCTGATCGATATCGTCGTGCCACTTCGCGGGAGCGCCCGCGTCGCCGATGCGAACCTCGGCAGTCAGGCCTAGCCGCTGCAGATTTTCGCCGATGCGGCGCGCTCGCGTGGCATCGCTTTCCAGCGCGACAAGTTCGATATTGGCGCGTTCAAGCAGATGACCGGTCTTGCCGCCGGGCGCGGCGCAGGCGTCCAGCACACGCATGCCGTCGCGCGCACCGAGCAACTGCGCGGCGAGTTGGGCACCGGCATCCTGCACCGAGACCACGCCGTCATCGAAGCCGGGGATGCGGTCGACCGGCATCGGCGTGGCGAGGCGCACGCCGTCATCGCCGGCGCGGGTGGCGTCAATGTGGTGATTGTGCAAAACCTGCAGATAGGCATCGACCGTAGAGCGCCGCGCGTTGACGCGCAGCGTCAGCGGTCCTTGCGTGTTGCCGGTGGCAAGCACGTCCTGCCAGTTATCGGGCCACGCGCGCCGTACCGCGTCGATCCACCAGGCCGGGTAGTTCCAGCGCGCGACCTCGTCGGCCTGCGATTCGCTCACCTGCGCCTCGCGCTCGCGCAGGAAATTGCGCAGCACGGCGTTGACGAGACCTTTCGCGAACGCGCATTCACGCCGCGCGGCGATCGCGTTGACGGCCTGGTCGACGACCGTGAACGGCGCGTAAGCCGCTTCCTCTTCGGCGTCTGCGAGCAATGCCAGCGCGCAGGCGAGCAGGTTGGCCACGTGCGGCGGCGGCGCCTTTTTGACCAGCTTCGCGATCAGCCAATCGGCCGTGGCCAGACGGCGCATGGTCCGGTACGAGATGTCCTGCACCGCACCGCGCGCTGCGGCAGCGCTGCCTTCGGGGGCGGACACGAATACCGACTGCAGCGCCGCGGGGAGCGCCGAGCCGAGGCGCACCGCACCCACCGCCTGAGCCGCGCAGTCGAGCGCAAAACCCAGCGATTCGGGCGCGAGATGCAGCGTCGACAGACGTGATTCGCGCGGACGCGACGAAGGCGAAACGGAACGCGTGGAAGGCTTTAAAGTCATGAAGAAGGCAAAAGCAGGCCGCACGGTGCGCGCGGCGCAAACAGGACACATTGTAGCTTGGCTGGATAGATGAGCCGCCGCGCGGCAGCGCGACGGGCGCAAAGCGGGGGTCGGCGGGTGGCGGGTGGCGGTGGCGGTGGCGGTGGCGGTTCAGACTCGCAGGGCCGCGCCGGCCACGTCAACAAAAAAAGGGCGAGCCCGTTGGAACTCGCCCTCCCCGATCACTAATCGGCTCAACCCGCCGCAATCCGTGATTACTCGAAGCGCCCCGTACGCGCCATTTCCATCAGACGCGCAATGCGCTCCTCCGTGGCCGGGTGTGTCGAAAAGAGATTCGCGATACCACCACCCGCAAGCGGATTCATGATCATCATCTGTGCCGTTGACGGATGCGCCTCGGCCGTCGGGAACGGAATACCGCTCGCATAGCGATGGATCTTGTCGAGCGCCGACGCGAGTGCCTGCGGGTCGCCGGAAATCTGCGCACCGCCGCGGTCCGCTTCGAACTCGCGAGCGCGGGAAATCGCCATCTGGATCAGCGCGCCAGCGATCGGCGCGAGCAGTGCGACCGCGATGCTCGCAATCGGATTCGCCGGCCGGCCATTTTCGTCGCGGCCGCCGAAGAACATCGCGAAGTTCGCCAGCGCGGAGATCGCGCCCGCCATGGTGGCGGAGACCGTCGAAATCAGAATGTCGCGGTGCTTTACGTGCGCCAGCTCATGCGCCATCACCCCTCGCATTTCGCGCTCGGACAGCACGCGCAGAATGCCGGTGGTCGCGGCCACCGCCGCATGTTCTGGATTGCGGCCGGTAGCAAACGCATTCGGTGCGTCTTCGTTGATCAGGTAGACGCGTGGCATGGGCAGATTGGCGCGCGTAGCCAGTTCCCGCACCATCCGATAGAACTGCGGCGCGCTGCTTTCGTCCACTTCCTGCGCGTTGTACATGCGCAGAACCATCTTGTCCGAAAACCAGTACGAGAAGAAATTCATCCCGAGAGCGATCACCAGCGCGATCACCATGCCGCGCGACCCGCCGATCATGCCGCCGATCACGATGAATAGGGCCGTGATCGCGGCCATCAACATCGCGGTTTTGACCCAGTTAAACATGTTCACCACTCCTTGCCCGAACACGGGTTCATATTCAGCACCGCCCGCTGGCGGCGAATCTGATTGAAAGCTTATTGTTAGATATGGGCAGACAAGGAAAATTCAATCAGTGCGATGCCGTGGCGAGCTTGATGCCGAGTCCAACGAATGCACTGCCGACTCCGCGATCCAGCCACCGCTTCACGGCTGGCTTGCCGGAAAAACGTTGCGTGACGCTGCCCGCGATCCACGCGACAAAACTGTTCCACACCATGGACATGACGACGAAGACGGCGCCCAGGGTCAGGAAGGCCAGCGCCTTGTGATCGCTGCCGGTGGTGACGAACTGCGGGAAAAAGGATACGAAGAACAACACCACCTTCGGGTTCAGGACATTGGTCCAGAAGCCCTGCAGGAACAATTGGCGCAGTGACTTCGGTGCACCGGCCGCACGCGTCGCCCCCGCTGCTTCAGGCGCAGCAGGCTTGGTGAAAATAAGACGCGCGCCGAGGTACATCAGGTACAGCGCGCCCACGAACTTGATCACGGTGAACGCGGTCGCCGATGCGGCCAGCAGCGCGGTCAACCCGAATGCGCAGGCGAGCGAATGCACGCAGCAGCCCGCGGAAATGCCCAACGCCGACATCAGACCCGCGCCACGCCCCTGCGCGACGCTGCGCCCGACGATATAGGCCGTATCCGGCCCTGGCGTGACGTTAAGCAGGAAAACGGCAATGACGAAAAAGCCGAAATGGGTGATACCGAACATCGAATCCTCTTTGGAAACGCTGGGCAGCTACTCAGAAACGGGCACGTCGCATGGACGATTTTAACGCGCCGCACGAATGCAGCGGGAGTCGGCCGAATGGTCTATGGCCAGCGTGACGGGCCACTGTTATTGTGCTTCCGGCAGCAGGAAACGCTGTCCCGAGGCGAGCGTCGAGCCGGCCAGGAACTCCCGCACCGGCAGGCGCTTGCCGCCCGGCTTCTGCAGTTGCGTCAGACGCAGCGCGCCCTCGCCGCAGGCCACCACTACGCCCTCCGGCGAAACGTCGAGGATCGTGCCCGGTTCTGCCTTGCCCCCGATTTCAACGGGTACAGCGGACCAGATCTTCAGCGAGGTGCCGTCGAGCGTGGCCACTCCACCCGGGAACGGATCGAACGCGCGCACCTGGCGCGCCAGAACGGCGGCGGAACGTCGCCAGTCGAGCGCGGCTTCGTGCTTGCCGATTTTCTCGGCGTAGGTGAAGCCTTCCGACGGCTGCGGTGTCGTGGGGAGTGTGCCGCTGCGTTCAAGTTCGACCAGCGCTTCGACGATCAGGCGTGCGCCCGCCTCTGCCAGACGGTCATGCAGCGTCGCAGTCGTGTCGTCGTCGTGAATCGGCGTGCGCGCTTCGGAGATCATCGCGCCCGTATCGAGACCCACGTCCATCTGCATCAGCGTGATGCCGGTTTCGGTGTCGCCCGCTTCGATCGCACGGTGAATCGGTGCGGCGCCGCGCCAGCGCGGCAGCAACGAAGCGTGAATATTGATGCAGCCGTGCGGCGCGATATCGAGCACTTCCTGCGGCAGCAACAGGCCGTAGGCGGCCACCACCATCACGTCGTGCGGGGTGGCGCGCAGCAGGTCGATGGCGGCAGTCGCTTCGGCCGGATACTTGCCGTTGCGGCGCAGAGATGGCGGTTGCGCGACGGTAAGACCGTGCTCTTCCGCATAACGCTTCACCGCACTGGCCTGCAGTTTCATGCCGCGCCCGGCCGGGCGATCTGGCTGCGTCAACACGAGCGGCACGGGAAAACCGGCCTCATGGATAGCGGCCAGTGCCGCCGCAGCGAACTCCGGCGTACCGGCAAAGATGACGCGCAACGAATGACTCATGTACGGGAGCTGTAGGCGAAATAGACGCGCATTACATTGCGTGGGCGAGCTTCTTCATCTTGCTCTTGATGCGCGTTTGCTTGAGCGAAGACAGGTATTCGACAAACACGCGGCCCATCAGGTGATCCATCTCGTGCTGGATGCACACTGCGAGCAGCCCTTCGCAGTCCAGTTCGAAGGTTTCGCCCTTTTCGTTGAGCGCGCGCACACGCACTTTCTCAGCGCGTTCGACGTTGTCGTAGATCCCCGGCACCGACAGGCAACCCTCTTCGTTGATCATTTTCTCGTCGCTCGACCAGATGATCTCGGGGTTGATGAAGGCGTGCAATTCATCATGCGCATCCGACACGTCGATCACGACGACACGCTCATGTACGTCCACCTGGGTCGCCGCAAGGCCGACGCCCGGTGCCGCGTACATTGTCTCGGCCATGTCCGCGACGAGCTTGCGGATGCGCTCGTCGACCACTTCGACCGGCTTGGCAATCTTGTGCAGCCGCTTGTCCGGGTAATTGAGGATGTTCAGTAAAGCCATGGTTTTGAGGTTGGTTTCAGGCGCCGCTCACGGTGGAAAGTCGCGACGCTGGCCATCCGGCCAGCTTGTGGGGCCGTCGCGATACGCAGAGGATAGGTGGTGTCGAACTGGTTCGATTCAACGCGCCGATCTGGGCAAACGACGAGCCCGCGCGGGTGGGCGCGGCGCTGCAGTTATTTCGGATGATGAAAATTTTAGCATGGCGCCCGCCTGCCCGCTGGCCGTGCTCGAGGATTGATAAGCAATGCACACTCTGCCTACAACCGATAACGAACTCGCCGCATGGCTGCGGCTCTCGATGGCTCCGGGGCTCAGGCCCGGCGCGCTGCGCGCGATGCTCAACGCGTTCGGCCTGCCGGAGGCCATTCTCGGACAGCCGTTTGCCCTGCTCGCGGCCACGACCGACGAAGCTTCCGCGCGGGCCGCGCTTGCCCCGCCCGGCGCCGATTTCGCCCGTTATATGGATACCGTGCTCGCGTGGCGCGAACTGGAAGGCAACGCGATCGTGACGCTCGACGATCCGGTCTACCCACCCGCCCTGTTGACCATGCCCGACCCACCGTCACTGCTATATATAAAGGGCCGGCTCGATCTGCTGCATGCAAGGGGTGTCGCCGTGGTCGGCAGTCGCAGCGCCACGCCGCAGGGCGTGGAGGACGCCGAGCGTTTCAGCCGTGCGCTCTCGGAAGCGGGGCTAGCGGTCGTGTCGGGGCTTGCACTGGGCATTGACGGCGCGGCGCACCGTGGAGCGCTGACGGGTCGCGGCAGCACGATTGCGGTGATCGGTACCGGTGCCGACCTCGTCTACCCGGCCGCCCATCAACCGCTCGCGCGGCAAATCGCGGCCGCCGGCACGATCATCTCGGAATGGCCGCTCGGCACGCCCGCGCGCGCCGCCAACTTTCCGCAGCGCAACCGTCTGATCGCGGGACTGGTAGGCGGAGTACTGGTGGTCGAGGCGGCGATGCGCTCCGGTTCGCTGATCACCGCGCGCCTCGCCAACGAAATGGGGCGAGATGTTTTCGCCCTACCGGGCTCGATCCACGCGCCACTGTCGCGTGGATGCCACAGAATGCTCAAGCAAGGCGCCAAGCTCGTCGAGACGCCGGAGGAAATACTCGAAGAGCTCGGCTTTGTGCCGCCGCCGGCCCATGCGGCTGCGCCCATGCCGTGGGACAGCATAGCGAGAAAGCCGGTGCCAGGAACCACATCGGAATCCGCGTCTGGAAGTTCGGCTGGCCCCGCACCGGGCACCACCTCAGTCCCCCAGCCAACTGGCGAAGCCGACCTTGGGCCGGAAGCCGAAAAGCTGCTCGCCGCCCTCGGCCACTCTCCTGCGACGCTTGAAATTCTTGCCGCCCGCACCGACATGCAGGACGCCGCGATACAGAGCACGTTGCTGCAACTCGAACTGGCCGGCCGTCTGACCGTCCTGCCAGGCGGCCGCTTTGCGCGAGCCAGTCATAGCTAGCCGTTAGTCATGGCTGAGTAGGGTCAATCCCGGCAGACTACGCGCCATGCTACATTCGCGCCAAAGCACCTGACAAAGTACGCAAGGAACCCACCACATGCCCGCGCTGAACCTCGACACCGACCAAGACCGGATCGCCGAGCGCGTCAACGACCACGAAACCCTGTTCGTGGCCTGCCTGTGCGCGGAGTGGTGCGGAACCTGCCGGGAATATCGGGATGCTTTCGACCGGCTGGCAGACAAGCATCCGGAAATCTGTTTCGCGTGGATCGATATTGAAACCCACGCGGATCGCTTTGATGACCTGGACGTAGAAAATTTTCCTACCATCCTGATCGAAGACAGTGTAACTACCCGGTTTTTTGGCACCGTGCTGCCGCAAGCGGCCATCGTCGACCGGATGCTGGCCGATCTGACCGCGCTACCCGGCGTGACTGGGGCGCCCAAGCTGCGACCGGCTCTCGCAGTCGCCTGACCGGCGTATTTTTGGGCCGGCGAGCTCGCGGCACGGGCGTTGCAAGCAGTCTGCAGCGCGCCCGCCGCCGCTTGCTCAATATATAAACACGCATTTATGATGGCCCGCTTTTTATGGCACTTGACACGCCCCGACGGCGCCGTGTGCTATAAAGCGGTCGTTAATGGGTCACAAACCTAGGGGTCGCAAACCCAGGATCTAAACCCGGATCTACCAACTCATATCCAGTCATGTCCAAAGCACTGATCATCGCCGAAAAGCCTTCCGTCGCGAACGACATCGCGCGGGCTTTGGGCGGTTTTACCAAGCATGACGAATACTACGAAAGTGACGATTACGTCCTTTCCTCGGCAGTCGGCCACCTGCTGGAAATCGCCGCGCCCGAAGAATACGAAGTCAAGCGTGGCAAATGGAGCTTCGCCAATCTGCCCGTCATCCCCCCGCATTTCGACCTCAACCCCATCGCAAAGAGCGAGTCGCGCCTGAAAGTGCTGACCAAACTGCTCAAGCGCAAGGACGTCGAACGCCTGATCAACGCATGTGACGCGGGGCGCGAGGGGGAGCTGATTTTCCGCCTGATCGCGCAGCACGCGAAGGCCAAACAGCCGGTCCAGCGCCTGTGGCTGCAGTCGATGACCCCTGCCGCCATCCGCGACGGCTTTGCGCGTCTTCGCAGCGACGAGGAAATGCAGCCGCTCGCCGACGCAGCACGCTGCCGTTCGGAAGCAGACTGGCTGGTTGGCATCAACGGCACGCGCGCCATGACAGCGTTCAACAGCAAGGGCGGCGGCTTCTTCCTGACCACGGTTGGCCGGGTACAGACGCCGACGCTGTCGATTGTGGTCGAGCGCGAAGAAAAGATTCGCCGCTTCGTGCCGCGCGACTACTGGGAAGTGAAAGCGGAATTCGTCTGCGCAGCCGGCTTCTACGAGGGCCGCTGGTTCGACCCGAAATTCAAGCGCGACGAGTTCGATCCGGAAAAACGCGATTCACGCCTGTGGGCGCTGCCCGCCGCTGAAACGATCGTCGCGGCCTGCCGCGGCCAGATCGGCACGGTGACGGAAGAATCCAAGCCGACGACCCAACTTTCGCCGGCACTGTTCGACCTGACCAGCTTGCAGCGCGAGGCCAACGGCCGCTTCGGCTTTTCCGCGAAGAACACGCTCGGTCTTGCCCAGGCACTGTACGAAAGGCACAAGGTGCTGACGTACCCGCGTACCGACGCCCGTGCGCTGCCTGAAGACTATATGGACACGGTCAAGCAGACGCTTGGCATGCTCAAGGAAAGCAACAATTACTTGCCGTTCGCCAAGCAGGTGCTCGACAAGGGCTGGGTGAAACCGAACAAGCGCATCTTCGACAACTCGAAGATCAGCGACCACTTCGCAATCATCCCAACGCTCCAGGCACCGAAGAATCTGTCCGAGCCGGAACAGAAGCTCTACGACCTCGTCGTGAAGCGCTTCCTGTCAGTGTTCTTCCCCGCTGCCGAATACCGGGTGACGACACGGATCACGGAAGTGGTCGGCCATCACTTCAAGACCGAAGGCAAGGTGCTGGTCGAACCGGGTTGGCTGCAGGTCTACGGCCGCGAAATCAGCGGCGAAGACGCGAACCTCGTACCCGTGCAGAAGGACGAGAAGGTCAAGACCGACAAGATCGCCGCCCAGCAACTGGTCACCAAACCGCCGGCTCGCTACAACGAAGCGACTTTGCTGTCCGCCATGGAAGGCGCCGGCAAGCTGGTCGAAGACGACGAGTTGCGCGAGGCTATGGCCGCGAAGGGTCTCGGCACGCCGGCGACGCGCGCCGCCATCATCGAAGGGCTGCTTGGCGAAAAGTATCTGATCCGCGAAGGCCGTGATCTGATCCCGACCGCCAAGGCATTCCAGTTGATGACGCTGCTGCGCGGCCTTGGCGTCAAGGAACTGACCGCGCCTGAGCTGACCGGTGAATGGGAATACAAGCTCTCGCAGATGGAGCGCGGCAACCTGCCTCGCGATGCGTTCATGCAGGAAATCGCCCGCATGACGCAGACCATCGTGAAGCGCGCGAAGGAATACGACTCGGACACCATCCCGGGCGATTACGCGACGCTTGAAACGCCGTGTCCGAATTGCGGCGGTCAGGTGAAGGAAAACTACCGCCGCTTCGCGTGCTCGAAGTGCGAATTCTCGATCTCGAAGATTCCGGGTGGCCGCCAGTTCGAAATCCCGGAAGTCGAAGAGTTGCTGCAGAACAAGACCATCGGACCGCTGTCGGGCTTCCGCAGCAAGATGGGTCGGCCGTTCTCGGCGATCCTGAAGCTTTCGCTCGACGACGAGATCAAGAACTACAAGCTCGAATTCGACTTCGGTCAGGATTCGGGTGGCGAAGACGGTGAGGTTCCGGACTTCTCCGAACAGCAGCCGGTGGGCGCATGCCCGAAGTGCCAGGCGCGCGTGTACGAACACGGCATGAGCTACGTCTGCGAGAATTCGGTCGCCAATCCGAAGACCTGCGACTTCCGTTCGGGCAAGGTGATTCTCCAGCAGGAAATCACGCGCGAGCAGATGGGCAAGCTGCTGGAAGAAGGACGCACCGATCTGCTGACGAACTTCAAGTCGTCACGTACCGGCCGCAACTTCAAGGCGTTCCTCGTCAAGCAGAGCGACGGCAAGATCGGCTTCGAGTTCGAGAAGAAAGAGCCGTCGGCGAAGACGGCTGCCAAAACGGCGGCGGCCAAGGCTGCAGCCAAAGCCGCGCCGGAAGCGGACGATGAAGACGACGGGGACGGCGTAGCGCAAAAGACTGTGCCGGCCAAGAAGATCACAGCGAAGAAGGCGCCAGCCGCGAAGAAGGCAGCCGCCAAGAAAACGCCTGCAAAGAAGACCGCGGTCCGCAAGACCGGCTCGTAACCGCGCCGTGGCGAGTCGCTCGCTCGAGCGCCCGCCAGGACGAACGTTACGGCGAAACAGAAAAGGCGTAGCCGCTTCAGTGGGCCGCGCCTTTTTTACTGCCGACTGGGTTATCGGGCAAAGCCAATAACGAGGGACGTTTGTCGCATCGAAACAAAAAAAGCGTCGCCATATTTAAAGTGGCAGCGCTTTTTTTCACCAACGGCACGTCAACGCGGTGCAACACCGCGTTACGCCATCAAAACAGCATCACAGTGGCGACAGCGCAGCAGGCCGCGCCCGTGAGGACGGCGCCTTTGCAGGCAGCTTCGGCGACAGCTCGCTATCCAGCAACCGCGACAGCGGCTCAGCGCCATCAAACGCCTCAGGCGGCGCGATTACCGACGAATCCCGATTCGACGCAGACTCAGGACGCACCTGGCCGTCCTTGATCCATTGCTCACCAAGCAGGCTGTTCGGGGTCTGACTAAAATGCTCGACCAGATGGTCGATGAAGGTTCGCACCTTGGCCGGCAAGTGTCGGCGGCTCGGGTAGGCGATGTTGATTTCGACCTGCGGCAAGCGGTACTCGCCAAGCAGACGCACCAGGCGGCCACGCGTCATGTCACGGCCAATCAGGTAGCTCGGCAGGATCGCAATGCCCATCCCAAGCAGCGAGAACTGACGCAGCATTTCCGTGTTGTTCGCGACGATCACGTTGGTCGGCCGCACCCGCACTTCACCTTCGGGGCCGGTGAACACCCGCTCGTCGCCCCAGTATTCGGACGGCAGCGACAGACAAGGATGCTCCAGCAGATGCTCGGGACGCGTCGGCGTGCCGTGCTTCTCCAGATACGCAGGCGTTGCGCACACTGTCATGCAGCCCGTAGTCAGACGCCGCGTCACGATGCTCGCGCTGCGCATCTGTCGCGCGATTACAACGCCCACATCGAAACCTTCTTCGACCAGATCCACCTGACGGTCAACCAGCGTGACATCGGGAATGACTTTCGGATAGCGCTCGGCATATGTCTGCAGCACCGGCGCAAGATTGTGTAGCCCGAACACCACCGGCGCGACTATCCGCAAAGTGCCGACGGGTTCATGATTGCGCGCCACCACCATCTGCTCGACATCTTCCAGCTCGTCGAGAATCTGGCGGGCGCGTTCCAGATAAACCTGGCCTGACTCAGTCAGCGAAAGACTGCGGGTTGTGCGGTTAAGCAGGCGGGTACCGAGACGGCCTTCGAGATCGGCTACATGGCGGGTGGCCACTGCGTTGGAGATATCCATTGCGCTGGCCGCGCGGGCAAAACTGCCGAGATCCGCCACCCTGACGAAAACTCGCATCGACTGCAAATGATCCATAAGACAACTCCTGCCGTGTTACAGCTTCCTGACAAACCGGTTTGGCCAGCGAAGCGAACTTGGAATTCTCTTACGACTCGGGAAATCGTGCAGAAGTTGCTCAAGAAGGCGTATTTTTCATGGGATTTCGTATCACCGTACTCCCCAGTGTAGTGCAGAGAGGTCGATTGTTCCTCTTAGGGAAACAATATGCTGCGCCGCAGCTAGCACTGTGTTTATTACTAGAACAGAGAGCGATGCCTCTGCGGCGCTGAAAGCGCGTCAAAAACGCTCAGCGAGCTGCGGAAAATGAAAGACCGCCCGAAGGCGGTCTCGTATAGCGGAGTGAGCACTCACATGATCAGGCGGTTAGCCTCTCTTCAAGCGCTGTTTTGGTCTCGCGCAAAGCCGGCGGCAGGTTTTGCTGCAGTGTGTCGAAGAGTTCCGCGTGTAAGGCAAGCTCTGCGCGCCACGCCGCGTGGTCGACCGAGATCACCGTTTCGAACTGCGCCTTGGTGAAATCGAGACCGCGCCAGTCGATATCCTCGTAATGCGGCGAGACGCCGAACGCATGTTCCTCACCTTGCGCCGCGCCTTCGATGCGACCGACCATCCAGCTCAACACGCGCATGTTTTCGCCAAAGCCCGGCCAGACGAACTTGCCGTCCGCGCCCTTGCGGAACCAGTTCACGCAAAAGATCTTCGGCAGCTTCGCGCTCAGTTGCTCGAGCCGCTCGCCGGTTTTCAGCCAATGCGCGAAGTAATCGCTCATGTTGTAGCCACAGAACGGCAGCATGGCGAACGGGTCACGGCGCACCACACCTTGCTGGCCGGCGGCAGCGGCCGTGGTCTCTGACCCCATGGTCGCGGCCATGTATACGCCTTCGACCCAGTTGCGCGCTTCCGTAACGAGCGGCACGGTGGTCGAACGACGGCCGCCGAAGATAAACGCATCGATCGGCACGCCGGCCGGGTTCTCCCACTCCGCGTCGATAGACGGACATTGCGAGGCCGGCGCCGTGAAGCGCGCATTCGGATGGGCCGCCTTGCGGCCAGTTTCCTTCGCGATCGCTGGCGTCCAGTCCTTGCCTTGCCAGTCGGTCAGATGGGCGGGCGCCTCGTCGGTCATGCCTTCCCACCAGACATCGCCGTCGTCGGTCAGGGCGACGTTGGTGAAGATGACGTTTTCCTTGAGCGTCGCCATCGCGTTGAAGTTGGTCTTCTCGCTGGTGCCGGGCGCGACGCCGAAGTAGCCGGCCTCCGGATTGATCGCGTGGAGACGGCCGTCCTTGCCAGGCTTGATCCACGCGATGTCGTCGCCGATGGTCGAGATCTTCCAGCCGTTCAGCTTCTCCGGCGGAATCAGCATGGCGAAGTTGGTCTTGCCGCACGCCGACGGAAACGCCGCCGCCACGTGATGCTTGCGCCCTTCCGGCGAGGTGACGCCGAGAATCAGCATGTGCTCGGCGAGCCACCCTTCGGCGCGGCCCATCGTGGAGGCGATCCGCAGCGCGAAGCACTTCTTGCCGAGCAGGGCGTTGCCACCATAGCCCGAACCGTAGCTCCAGATCTCACGCTGCTCAGGGAAATGGACGATGTATTTGGTGTCGTTGCACGGCCACGGCACGTCCTGCGCACCAGCGGCAAGCGGTGCGCCCACCGAATGGACGCACGGCACGAAGTCGCCGTCCGGACCCAGCACGTCGTACACCTTGCGGCCCATGCGCGTCATGATGCGCATGTTGGTGACGACGTACGGGCTGTCGCTCAATTCGACGCCGATATGTGCGATCGGCGAGCCGAGCGGGCCCATCGAGAACGGCACGACGTACATCGTACGGCCACGCATGGCGCCTTCGAACAGGCCGTCGAGCGTCGTGCGCATCTCCGCCGGTGCAATCCAGTTGTTAGTCGGCCCCGCATCTTCGCGACGCTGCGAGCAGATAAACGTTCGGTCTTCGACGCGCGCGACGTCCGACGGATCGGACCAGGCGAGATAGGAGTTCGGACGTTTCGCCGGATTGAGTTTTCTCAGCGTACCGGCGGCGACCATCTGGGCACAGAGCCGATCGTATTCTTCCTCTGAGCCGTCGCACCAGACAATCTGATCGGGCTTGGTCAACGCAGCGATGCGTTCGACCCAGTCGATCAGCTTGCGGTTTTTGACCCAGGCGGGAGCCTCAATGGCGGAAAGTCCTGCAAAGGCGGGATGATTCATCGAGCTGTCTCCGTTTCGTTTGTAAGCAAAAAGAAAAACGGTACGAGCCCAACGACGCTGCTGCGAGAAGCGTCGATCCAGTCGCGCCAGGCTTGTCTGGCGCACGATTGTGCAGGTCGTGATGGGCCACACAGCCTGTTGCCCAATGCCTTCCGTCAGCGGCCCTCTGCAACCGTCTGTAAAGCGGCTTGCATCGGATGGCAACAAACTGTTAAAAACGTTCTCAACTCTTGCCTTCTGCGTCGTCATGCCATCTGTGCGGCACGTTCTACGATAAGGCATCCATCCAAACCAGCGTGTGCTTTACCTCACATGTTGGGATAGCAAGCCTAACACTCCGTTCCGCACCCTCATGGTGCGTCGCAAAACACCAATACTATGAAGATTGCCATCCTCGACGATTACCAGGACGCCGTCCGCAAGCTCGACTGTTTTCAGCTGCTCGCCGACCAGGACGTCAAGGTGTTCAACAACACCGTCCGTGGCCTCGGTCAACTGGCAAGCCGCCTGTCGGAAGTCGATGCCCTGGTGCTCATCCGCGAACGCACCCGCATCAGCTCCCAACTGCTCGATAAACTCCCGCATCTGCGTATGATCAGCCAAACCGGCAAGGTCGCGGGCCATATCGACCTGGCCGCCTGTACCGAGCGTGGCATTGCCGTACTTGAGGGCAGTGGCTCGCCGATCGCGCCAGCGGAGTTGACCTGGTCACTCATCATGGCGGCGCAGCGGCGTATCCCGCAATACGTAGCAAACCTTAAGCAAGGGGCCTGGCAGCAGTCGGGGTTGAAGACGTCGGCGCTGCCGCCGAACTTCGGCTTGGGCCAGGTACTGCGCGGTCAAACCCTGGGTATCTGGGGCTACGGCAAGATCGGGCGCCTCGTGGCGGGGTATGGCAAGGCGTTCGGCATGGACGTACTGGTCTGGGGACGCGGCAGTACGCTCGAAGCAGCGCGCGCCGACGGTTACGACGTGGCCGAGAGCCGCGAAGCGCTGTTCGAGCAGAGTGACGTGCTGTCCTTGCATCTACGCCTGCACGACGACACGCGCGGCATCGTCAAGCAGGAAGACCTGCTGCGGATGAAGCCCACCGCGCTGCTCGTGAATACGAGCCGGGCCGAACTGCTGGAAGAAAACGCACTGGTGAATGCGCTGGCGCGCAACCGTCCGGGGATGGTCGCGATCGACGTCTATGAAAGCGAGCCGATTTTGCAGGGCTACAGCCTGCTACGCATGGAAAACGTGATCTGCACGCCGCACATCGGCTACGTGGAGCGGGAGAGCTACGAACTGTATTTCACCGCGGCGTTCAAGAATATTCTGGCGTTTGACGCCGGCGATACGTCGAGCGTGGCGAATCCGGAGGCGCTGCAGGGTGGGCGCCGGCGGTAGCGGCTGCTTGGGTTAGCGCCTGGGTTAGAGTCGCTCAGGCCTCCGGCTCGATGAGGAGCGAAGGTGGAGGCGCCGCGCGCGGCGCGCCTTCGCCGTCAGTGGTGTACGGCCAGTTCAAGCAACTGGGGTACGCGTTGCAGGAACTGCTCACCGTCAGCGCGGCCGAGGTTATAAGCGTGCTGCATCTGCGACGGACTCGTGTAATCCCAGCTCGAAATCGGCACCTTGCGCGATGGCTGCACATACAGACGTTGCTGCGCGCCATGCGGCACGACGAACATCTGCGGTCGCGGATAGAGACGCGTGACCATCACGAGGACGTTGCCGGGCGTTTCATCGAGCGCGCCGACCGGCACGTTGTCGACCATCCCGCCATCCAGCACGGGCCGGCCATTGCGCCGCAAGACCGGCGTGAACGGCGGCGTTGAGGACGACTGCAGGATCAGGTCCGCGAGATCCTCGACCGTGGCGCAATCCTGCGCCCGTACAAATTCCGGATGGAAGCCGAGCGTTTGACCCAGCGTCGGATGCAGCGTCTTGCGCACGTACTTTTCGATGTTGTATGCGATCAAGCCCGCCGCAACCGCGCTGCGGGCGCCAAGCCAGCGCGGCAGATGCGACACGCCGATACGGATCTCCGGCGCCTGCGCGAGGGTCGCAAACCTGTCGCCGTAGATGTCGAGCAGTGCCTTGCGGTAAATCCGATAGTGAGGAAACACCGACTCGCCGCGCAGCAGATTGCCCCAGTAGGCGTTTTTGGTGTTGTGGCGCAGTGCCTCTTCGTAATAGCGCATAACCGAGTCGGAATTGTTCGTGTACAGCATGCACGCGGTGGCTGCACCCGCCGAAATGCCGGTGATCACGCGCGGCCGGATTTTTAGCTCCGGCTGCACGACGTCCCAGAATCCCGCCTGCCACCAGCAGCGATTGCCGCCGCCCGCGAATACGACCTGATCGAACATTGTTCCTTCCCTTGGAATGCGACACGCGGCGCCGCTGGGCGGCGTCTCGCGCGATTCGTGCAACTCTTGCGCAATGCTTACGAGAGCAGTGCGTAAGTGGTGGTGGCGTGGACGGCCATCTTGCCGTCCTCGTCGAACAGTTCGACTTCGCCGAACACCAGATTGCGGCCCATGCGCAGAACGCGGGCGGTGATCAGCACGTCGCCTTTGCGCACCGCACGCATGAAGTTGATGTTCAGGGACACCGTGGTCATGGGCTTGAAGCCATCGAGTGCCGCGGAAATGGCGACGATCATCGCAGTGTCGGCCGCCGCCATGAAGACCTGGCCGCAGATCACGCCACCCGAGTGACGCAGCTCGCCGGAAAACGGCAGTCGCATGGTGGCGCTCTCCTCGTCGACCTTCACCGGGGTCAGGGCAAGCGTGCGCACCCACGGCGCCAGCACGCGGTCGAGCAGTTCACCTATCGCTTTGTCATCCATCGTTTGTCCCCGGTAAGCCGCTTGAGACGTCTCGCGGCATGGTGTGGCGACATGATACCGGCACGGTAGAAATTGCGCGTTTTTGGGACCCTCAGGGGACTGCCTGA
Source organism: Paraburkholderia sp. EB58 (assembly GCF_050436665.1). Classification (NCBI taxonomy): domain Bacteria; kingdom Pseudomonadati; phylum Pseudomonadota; class Betaproteobacteria; order Burkholderiales; family Burkholderiaceae; genus Paraburkholderia; species Paraburkholderia sp. EB58. The sequence goes on from NZ_JBNDMQ010000002.1 coordinate 203,292, forward strand.
GGGCGTGCCGCCAAGGCGCTGCAAATTTTTTTAAGAAATCTGCTAAAGGGGACTAGGCAAGTCAAAAAAACTTCTGCATAATTCGCAGTCTGTTGGGGGCGTTAGCTCAGTTGGTAGAGCAGCGGACTCTTAATCCGTAGGTCGAGTGTTCGAGTCACTCACGCCCCACCAAAGAATTGAAAGGCCGGTCTAGCGAGAGCTGACCGGCCTTTTTGCTTTGTGCGGCTCGCATAAGCGCTGCGGCAAGTCGCTCTCCTTGAACGCCTATGATCGTTCATTTCCCGCCTGAGTGATCGACTGCAAGCGTTCAAGAAGCGTCGCGAGCTCCCTCGCGTGCGTGTGCCCGCGTTTGTTCCCCTCCGTTCCACGTCCCGTTCGCCGTACCGCACCCTCCTTCGCTCCCTATCCGTCAAATCTCCATTCCCCTTGCATCCAGGCAAAATACTGTATAAATTTACAGGTGTATGTTTATACAGAGGTCAACCATGAACCACCTCATACGCATCTTGAACGACGATGACAGCGAAACGCTTGCCTGGTTGTGCAAGCACGTTGGGGACGTGCGCGTGGCAAATGCCGCGCGGCATCTGGGAGGCCACGGCAAGCCGTACCTGTCCGCGGTGTGTCGCTATCTGGGCGTGCGCCCGCCGGCGCCCCATCAGCGGAGCCGACCTGTTGAAGACTGCACCGTCGGCGATAGCTACCTTGCCCAGATCCGTCAGTTGCTCGCGCAGCGTGGCGAGACGCCGTTAAAGCGTCACCTTTGACGCGATCCGTTGCCCAGTCCTTTGACGAAAAACAAAACCATGCTCAATGCCACCGCTCTCGAATCAGAAACCGGTAACGTCAACCAGGTCGCGCTCGAACGTGACTTACGAAGCGCCTCGCTTGATCTCCAGCAGGTCATCGTCACGGTCGCCAAACGTCATATCAGCAGTGGGCGGCGCGCGTACCCAAGCGGGTCCGGGTCGCCGACCTGGCGCACGCTGCAGACAATCGACGAACTGGTGTTCGAGAATCAAGGTTTCCGGGCTCGGCACAAAGAGAACGTGCGCACAATGTTCGCCAGGTTTGGCGACAGCCGCCTGTGTGGGGGTGATCTTGACGAACCCGTTGACTGGCGGCGCGACGATGACGACCTGCCCGCGGTTTATCTGATCGTACGAGAGTTAGTGCAGTCCAACGCGACCAGTACCGAAATGTCGGACTAAGAATAAAACGGGGATTCACCGAACCAGGCCGCAATTGAATTGATTTTTCTGGGTGGCGAATGCCACCCAGAAAAATACTCGCGCCCAGTCGTCAACCAGCGCGAACTTGCTCACGAAGTGCTTAAGCGCACTGCCACCTGACATCACCAGGCCACACCAAAAAACTAAGGAACCCGAATCAATCAACATCCGACCCATGCCCACCAGGCAGTATATGGTGCATTTCGTAAAACCGAACATCACCCCGCGACGGCAACGTGAACGGCGGTGTGAACGAAACAAAGTCCAGCAGTTCGTAGAACTTCCGAGCGGACTCCCTGGCCGTACACCAGGCCAGTCGTCCTCCTTCCTTTTGAACGTGATCGAGACACAGCTTGACCAGCAGCCGGCCAAGTCCATATCCCCTCAACCCTTCCTCTACTGCAATGCCGCGCAACCGCCATTCGGCGTCGCTAACCGAACCGCTTAAGGCCTCACGGCATACGCTTGCCACCGCGACGATCCGCTCATTCTGATAAACCGCAAGGTGCAAGGTCGACGGCTCATCGTCTCCGCGAAGGCGGCAAGAATCGGAACGCCCCTCCAATAAGACAGCGGTGCGTAGCGGATAAACCCGTTCAACCGGAACGGAACAAACCGTGAAAAGCGTGCGGTGCTGGGACATGATTCGAAGGTATCCGCGCTGCAATGTCGAGCGGTTGAGTGACCGATAGCCAGTAGAAGCACAGCGAAAATTTCGCCCGTGGCATCGAACGTAGTAACCCGAGCCAACTTACCGGGTCCGCCCGAACAGCGCAATACCGCCTAACAAACTTCGCAAGTCGCGCATCGGACCATCATCCTGTCAGGGCTGACAGGTTCGCTCGCGCACGTCATACGTTACGCTTGGTTCGTCTCAAATTTGTCATTCATGCAAGTCTACTGAGATCTCAGATGCTCGAGGACGCTCCATCCGATACGCAGGCCGCGTACGCCCAGATCCGCTCGCGCATTCTGGATGGCCGACTCGCGCCCGATCAGCCTGTGTCGCCGCGAAGCATCGCCGACGAACTGATGCTCGGGCACACGCCTGTGCGTTCTGCCATACAGCGTCTGGTCGTCGAGGGATTGGTGAAGGTAGTTCCGAGAAAAGGCACCTACGTCGCCGCGCCGAATACGAACGATCTGCGTGAAATCTTCGAGGTGCGTCTCGCCTTGGAAAGCACGGCGGCTTACCTTGCTGCGATCAACGGCGCGACCGATGGGATGATCCAGGCGATCGACCAGTTGCAGCAAATCATCAATACCGATGCGATTGACCTGATGCAGGAGCAGCGGATCGGCTGGGTGTTCCATCACGAGCTCTTTGCTGCTTCGCGAAACGAGAGATTGTTCACGACCTATACAGGGCTACGGGCGCAAACAGGTCTGGCGCTAAACGAATTGCCTCGCAGCGATGCCGCCACCGTCCGCCGGGGGACGTTAGAGCACCTGAACATTTATGCGGCAATCGCGGCTAAAGAGCCGGAAGAAGCACGACGTCATATGTGGAATCACATTGTGGATGGGACCGACGCGCGAATCCAGATCATCCGAGGCCAACATGAATCTTCGAACTAAAAGGATCTCCGTTCCGGCGCAAATGCTGATTGCGCTGGTGCTGGGGGTACTGACCGGAATTCTCGTTCCGGGCGTAGGCAGCAAGCTGGCGTTCGTCGTCACCATTTTTGGTCATGCGATCAAGATGGTCGTCATGCCGCTGATCCTGTTGTCCGTCACCGTCGGTGTGTTCAAGATGGGCGTGGAGCGCGGGCGTCTGGGCAAAACCGCCATTCTGAGCATTGGATTCTTTCTGGTGATGACCGTGGTTTCAAGTGTTCTCGGTCTTGGGCTGAACATGGTCTTCAGGCCGGGCCTCGGGGCGGGTCTCACTCATACTGCCGCCATGCCTTCGAATCTGGCTAGCGGCCTCGACTGGACGCAGTTCGTCGTCGACCTGGTGCCGGCTAATATCGTCGGGGCGCTGGCGGCCGGAAACGCGTTGCCGATCCTGGTCTTCGGTGTCCTGCTGGGCTCGGCGTTATCCGCGATAGAGGAGCGGGCCATGCCCCTCATTGCGGTACTCGACTCCATGCTTGGCGCCCTGTTCAAAATGACGCAGTGGATCGTGGCGCTATCGCCGCTTGCGATTTTCGCCGGCATGGCGACGTTGCTTGCGTCAAAGGGACTGGCTGGTATCGCGCCGCTGATCAAGCTGTTGGGCGTTGCCTATCTCGGCATGGCCATTCTCGCCGTGATACTTGGCGTGATTGTCAGGTTAAGCGGTCAATCGCCCATCGCACTCATCAAACACGTGAGTGAGCCGCTGATTCTCGCCTTCACCACACGCTCATCGGAAATCACGTTTCCGGTTCATCTCAAGAAACTGACGGATATCGGCGTACCGCCCTCCGTCGCGTCGACCATTCTGCCGTTGTCCTACATATTCAACCGCGACGGGGCCGTTCTCTATACCGCTCTGGCAGTGGGCTACCTGGCGGACGCCTATCACCTGGCGTGGACACGGCCGCTGATGCTGACGGTCGTCGTCTTGACGATCATCACGATTGATGGCGCCGCCAACGTTCCGTCCGGCGCGATCGTGGCGATCACGATCGTCTTGTCAGCAGTCGGTCTGCCGGTCGAGGCTGTCGTGTTGATCCTCGGGCTCGACGCATTCTTCGACATGGGTCGAACGGCTCTGAATGTGTACGGCAGCACGGTTGCGACCGTCGTCGCGACGCGAATATCTGGCGTAGACCAACCGCAGTTGGATCAGGATGGATACGTCGACGGTAGAGAGGCGGGGCGAGGCGACGTTCAGACGGCGGGTGAGTTTTCAACCTCGACGCGTTTGGACAATCGCGCCTGACCACGAACGCTTTAACGCGAGACTTCCATGGCTTCCTTTTTTCTTCGACTACCTGACGCAAGCTCGCCGCGCGGCGCGCACGCTGCGTTGCAAGGTGACCTCGCCGCCACGCCGCCTCGTGTTACTCCCCTGCTGGACACGAATCCTTTGGTCGAGCAGGTGCATTTCTTCTGTCGCGATGATCGCGCGCTGCCGCTTTACGGCGCGATGAAAGATGCACCCCACGGGCTCTATCTAGGGCTGCTGCACGGGCGTAATCAACTCGATACTCCGCTTGATGGCCTAGGCTATCCTGGCCCCGCCATTGGTCCACTGTGTCATGTCAGGACTGCGTACGCCGCCCACCTTTATCTGCGCTTCGCGGATCCAGCGACCTCGCGCCTGTTCTTTCCTGATCCGAGCGCGGAGGAAACGGAAGACGCCGTGATCGGTCTGCAGGACGAAGTCGTCATCGATATTGTGAATAGCACCATTCCGTACGACGGGCAGTTCTTTGGCGACTGGATGGTCTTCTACCACGGCGACTCAACAGACGAACAATGACGAGCGACGGCGGGGAGCGCTTGCCAACCCTATCTCAATAGTTATATTATGACTAGACACAATCACACTAGTCATAGCTCATGGTTCGCCACTCCCCGCTCGCGCTCGCCGTCCTCGCGATGCTCACCGAAGCCCCGATGCATCCCTACCGGATGCAACAGCTCATCAAGGCGCGCGGTAAGGACGAGGTCATCAACGTCGGCCAGCGCAACAGCCTGTACCAGACCATCGACCGCCTGCTGCGCGGCGACCTGATCGCCATCCGCGAAACCGAGCGCGACGGGGCCTTTCCCGAGCGCACGGTCTACGAAATCACCGAAGCCGGCCGCGACACCGCCCGCCTCTGGCTGCGCGAGCAGCTCGCCGAGCCCGCACGTGAATTCCCGGCCTTTCCGGCGGCGCTGTCTTTCCTGCCGCTGCTCTCTCCTGACGACGTACGCCGCCAACTCGAAGTCCGCGTCGGCGCGCTCGAGCGCGAACTGGTCCGTATGGACGCCATCAACGAGGAAGCCCACGCCATCCAGGTGCCGCGCCTGTTCCTGCTGGAAAGCGAACTGGTGCGCGCACAGATAACCGCGGAATTGGACTGGGTACGCAGCGTGGTGGCGGATCTGAAGTCCGGCACGCTGACATGGAGCCCGGAGTGGCTCGACGAGATCGCCCAACGCTTCGCGCTTCCCGTCGACGCCACCACCTACAGGCAAGTCAAACCCTCTGTCAGGAAGGAGACCCAGGCATGAGCCGCGAACCCTTGAACGTCATCATCATCGGCGCCGGCACCGGCGGCCTGTGTCTCGCGCATGGGCTGAAGCAGGCAGGCATCAACGTCGCCGTCTACGAGCGCGATCGCAGCCGCGTCGACGGTCTGCAAGGCTATCGCGTCGGCATCAACGAGCAGGGGCTCGCTTCGCTGAAGGCATGTCTGCCGCTCGATCTGTTCGCGACCTTCCTCGCAACCTGCGCGCGCACGCTCGGCCACTTCAACATCCTGACCGAGCGCATGACCGAGTTGCTATGCGTGCCGATCGACGACGAAGCGCTGAGCGGCGGCAAATCCGTGAGCCGCATGACCTTGCGGCAGGTTCTGCTGACCGGGTTAGAGGAGCAGATTCACTTCGACAAGACCTTCACCGCCTACGACCAGAACGCAGACGGCAGCGTCACCGCGCATTTCGCCGACGGCACGCGCGCCACCGCCGATCTGCTGGTTGGCGCGGACGGTGCGCGCTCGAAGGTGCGCCGCCAGCTGCTGCCGCACGCGCAACTCGCTGACACCGGCATCGTCAGCATCGCGGCCAAGGTGCCGATGAGCGACGCATCGCGCGCGCTGCTGCCGCCCAAGGTGCTGGACGGCATCACGCTGATCAACGCCCCTAAGGGCTTTGGCGCGATCGTGCATGTGATGGAATTTCCGTGGGGCGCTGATGGCCTGAAGGAAGGCATCGGCAGCGGCGACGCCGAACTGCTCGCGCGTTGGCCGGGTCTGCTGTTCGACAATAGCCGCGACTATCTGATGTGGGGCGTCTGGGGCGCGCTGCGCAATTTGCCGGCTAATCCGAAGTCGCTTGGACAAGCGGCCATGCTCGCGCTCGCCACCGAAATCACCGACGGCTGGCATCCCAATCTGCGCGCGCTGATTCGTGCGTCGGATCCCAGCACGACCTTCAGCGTCGATGTCCGCACCTCGCTGCCGGTCGACGCGTGGCCCACGACCAATGTGACTGTCCTCGGCGATGCGGTACACCTGATGACGCCGGGACGCGGCGTCGGCGCCAACACGGCCTTGCGCGACGCAGCGCTGCTGGCCGCGCGCCTGGGTGACGCTCAACGCGGCAGGCTGTCGGGACATGATGCCGTCGCGGGATACGAGGCCGAGATGCGTCGCTATGGATTCCACGCGGTCGCGGAATCGCGCAAACAGTTCGACGATCGCGGCGCGCTGCATCGTCCGGTGGTCGGACGCGTGGCGCTCGGCGCGATGCGCACGGGCCTGCGCGTGGTGAACAACGTGCCCTTGCTCAAGCGTCGCCTGATCAACGCCGAAAACGCATTTCGCAGCGCCGATCAGGCTACGCAGAACTCTTGAGACGGGGCTACTTCGGCGAGACGTCGATATTGCCCAGATACTTCTGCGCCAGCGTCTTCACCGTGCCGTCGGCCTGCACTTTCGCAATCGCCGCATTCAGCTGATCGCGCAGCGCGGTGTCGCCCTTGCGAAGTCCGAACGCGATGCCGCTACCGAGAATCTTGTCGTCACGCACCGGCTGACCGACGAACGAGAAGTCCTTGGCGTCGGGACGCGACAGAAAGGCTGTTTGCCCGGCTGGCGCCAGCAAGAGTGTTGCATCGAGGCGGCCGGACACGAGGTCCGCGTAAATCTGGTTCTGATCCTGGTACGACACGACGTTCACGCCCGCTCCTTCCCAATGCGCCTTCGCATACGTTTCCTGGATCGACGCCTGCAGCACGCCGACGCGCTTGCCTTTCAGCGACTCGGGTGTCGGCACGAGACCACTGTTGGTTTTTGCAATCAACTGCGTCGGCACGCGATAAATCACGTTGGTGAAATCGATCGCCTCGCGACGCTTCTCGGTGGCGTTCATCGCCGAATTGATCGCATCGAACTTGCGACCTTGCAGCGCGGGAATCAGGCCGTCGAACGAGGTTTCGACCCACTTGCATGTCAGGTGCGCCGTCGCGCAAACGGCCTTGCCGATGTCGACGTCGAGGCCTCGCAACTCACCGTTCGGCCCTTTCGATTCGAACGGCGGATATTGCGCTTCGAGACCGAAGCGCAGCGTGCCGGCATCGGCAGCCAGAGCCGGGACCGACGCCAGCGCGCATGCCAGCACCAACAGGGTTTTGAGCAGTTTCATCGTTTCGTTAATTCTTCACGTTGAATTTGATGTCGCATTGAATCCGCCGCTCGCGGTGATGGCGGCGGCGCGATTCACGCACTTCTCAGATGTCGCAGAGCCGTCGCGCGCCTTCGATCAGCGTGGCGTCGTCCTTAGAAAAACTGAGGCGAATCAGGCCGGAATCCGTGCCGTCCGTATAAAACGCCGAGAGCGGAATCGTTGCCACGCGCGCGTCTCGAATGAGGCGCAACACGAAGTCGCTATCGCTTTCCTCAGAGAAGCCACGAAAGCGCGCGAGCATGAAGAAGGTGCCTTCGCTCGGCAACAGTTCGAAGCGCGACTCGCGCAACGCATGCGCCAGCAAGTCGCGTTTCTGCTGATAGAACGCCGATAGCCCGAGATAGCTTTCCGGCCTGGCGAGCGCCTCGACGAACGCGTATTGCATGGGCGTATCGGCGGAAAACACCATGAACTGATGGACCTTGCGAATCTCGTCCATCAGCTCGGCGGGGGCGAGGCAATAGCCGACCCGCCAGCCGGTCACATGATACGACTTGCCAAACGACGACACGATCACGCTGCGTTCGGCCAGTTCGGGATAGCACGCCATGCTCTGGTGCTTCGCGCCGTCGAACACCACGTGCTCGTAGACCTCGTCGGCCAGCACCACGATATCGGTGTTGCGGGTGACGGCCGTCAGGCGCGCGACGTCGGCCTCGCTGAACACGGTCGCAGTTGGATTGTGCGGCGTGTTGATGATGATCATGCGTGTCTTCGGCGTGATCGCCGCGGCGACCTCGTCCCAGTTCACCCGAAAATCGGTGAGCGACAGTTTGATCGGAACCGGCGTGGCGCCTTGTAGGCGCACGATTGGAGCGTAGCTGTCGAAGGACGGCTCGAAGTAGATCACCTCATCGCCGGGGTGCACGAGCGCGCTGATCGTCGAATACAGTCCCTCGCTCGCGCTGGCGATCACGGTGACTTCGGTGGCAGGGTCATAACGCACGCCATACAAAGTCTCGACCTTATCGGCAAGCGCTTCGCGCAGCGCACCGATGCCCGCCATCGGCGCGTACTGGTTATGTCCCGCGCGCATGGCTGCGGCGACGCCTTCCACCAGCGCCGGGTCCGGTGCGAAATTCGGCGCGCCCTGCGACAGGTTCAACGCTTCGTGTTGCGCGGCCAACTGGCCAATCACGGTAAAGATTGTCGTGCCCACATCAGGCAATTTTGAGCGGGCGTGCAAGGCGCTCTCCATAACGGTTCTCCATCTGACGGCGAGGCTGCGGAGCGCCGTGTCCCATGCGCTCCAGCCGGTTTTGACGATTAGGCATCAGCCAAAGCGCCGTCACAATCGATACTTTGTCATGCGCGGCATGCGTTTACGTCATGGCGAGCGCCAGGCCCCGTGGGGCGGACGAAAGCAGAAGGGACGCGGGAGAATCGGGCGAAAAAGAGGAGGCTGCAAGCAAGCCGGGGCATGCAGAAAACGCGAGGGGAATCGTGGCGGCTGCGCCCGTGCGAGCGCAGCCGTTCCTGCTGCTTACTCGTCCATCAGACGGACTTTCACCTTCTTGCCCTTCACCTTGCCGGCGCTGAGCTTGCGCAACGCGTCGCGAGCGACGCTGCGCTCGACGGCGACGTAGGTCGAGAATTCCGTCACGTTGATTTTGCCGATCTGCGAGCCGGCGAAACCTGCTTCGCCGGTCAGCGCGCCAAGCACGTCGCCCGGGCGGATCTTTTCCTTGCGGCCGCCGAGAATCTGCAGCGTTTCCATGGGCGGCAGCAGGCGCTCGTTGCTGGTCGAGGTCAGCTCGGACAACGGATGCCATTCCACCTCACGCCCCTGCGCCTGTTCGAGACTGCCGACGCGGCCCATCTCGTTCATGCTGGCGAGACTCAGCGCCCAACCTTCCTGGTCGGCGCGGCCCGTGCGGCCGATCCGATGCACGTGCACTTCCGGGTCCGGTGTCACGTCGACGTTGATCACCGCTTCGAGTTGCGCGATATCGAGGCCGCGTGCTGCGACGTCGGTCGCAACCAGCACCGAGCAGCTGCGGTTCGCAAACTGGATCAGCACCTGATCGCGTTCACGCTGATCGAGTTCGCCGTGCAGTGCCAGCGCATGGAAGCCCTGCGCGCGCAGCACGTCGAGCAGATCGCGGCACTGTTGCTTGGTGTTGCAGAAGGCCAGCGTGCTCACCGGACGATAGTGGTTCAGCAGCAAGCCGACTGCATGCAGGCGACCGTCTTCCGTCACTTCGTAGAAACGTTGACGGATCTTGCTGTTATCGTGCCGTTCTTCGAGTTTCACTTCCTTCGGACTGCGCAGGAATTGCTGGCTCAGCTTGCCGATTCCGTCCGGATACGTTGCGGAAAACAGCAGGGTCTGTCGTTCTTTCGGACATTGACGGATGACGGTGGCGATATCGTCGAAGAAGCCCATATCGAGCATGCGGTCGGCTTCGTCGAGCACCAGCGTGTTCAACGCGCCGAGCGCGAGGCTGCCGCGCTCGAGGTGATCCATGATGCGGCCCGGCGTGCCGACCACGATATGCGCGCCTTGTTCGAGGCTCGCGGTCTGCGGACGCATCGGCGTGCCGCCGCACAGCGTCAGCACCTTGATGTTCTGTTCGGCGCGCGCGAGACGGCGGATTTCCTGCGTGACCTGATCGGCCAATTCGCGCGTCGGACACAGCACCATTGCCTGAACGTCGAAATTGCGGGCGTCGAGGCGGGCCAGCAGCGCGAGCGAAAACGCCGCGGTCTTGCCGCTGCCGGTTTTCGCCTGGGCGATCAGATCGTGGCCGGCCAGCGCGACCGGCAGACTCGCGGCCTGGATCGGCGTCATGTCGACATAGCCGAGCTGGGTCAGATTGGCGAGCACGGCAGGCGGCAACGACAACTGGCTGAACGGCGTGCCAGCTTGAGTGGGACTATTCATATGGATGGCTCGCTATCGGCTGAAGGCTAAGGACTATTCGGCCATGGGGCCAAGGGACGGACGGCCTTCAATCTGCTCGTAGACCACCGAGCCATCGTCCGCGTCGAAACGTTCGACGTAGTTGCGCGCGCCGCACATCGGACAGCGGAACAGGAGCCCTTGGCCCTCGTTCTTGATGACGACGTCCGACTGCTCCCACTGCGCTTCGCAGGACTGGTTTCTACACTTGAACACGTTGCTTCTCCAACTTCGATTCGTTTGTTGATTCGGCCCTGCAGCGCTTACCGCACGTGCGGCAGGGCGATAAATTCGACGGGGCAGTGCCCGCTCAACCCAGATGGGTATGCCGGGAACGAGGTGCGCTCACTTCCATGTCGGTGAGCCCGTGGACGATGCCGCAATCCTCGACAGCCTGTTCGGTCTGGCATTGCTCACGCAACGTCGTCAATTGCGCCTTGAGTTGCTTGAGTTCCTCGATCCGCGTATCGACGTGCGCAATATGCTCGTCGATCAGGGCGTTGATCGCGCCGCAGCCGTCGGCCGGGGCGTCGGTCAGGCGCAGCAGCGCGCGGATCTCGTCGTGAGTCATGTCGAGCGCGCGGCAGTTGCGGATGAAACGCAGCCGTTCGACGTGGCGCGCCGTGTAGCTGCGGTAATTCGCTTCGGTGCGATCCGCTTCGGGCAACAGGCCCTCTTTTTCGTAAAAGCGAATGGTTTCGGTGGTGCAGTGGGCAATCTTCGCGAGTTCGCCGATTTTCATGGAGCCTCCCGATTGCGTCCTTGACCTTGTAGTGGCTTCAAGGTGTTTACTAGACCACAAATCTAGCCAGGAAGCCACCATGCCTAACGCCAGCCCCGCCGAAACGCACCGTCACGAGCACGGTGAATCGTGCGCGAACGCCCACCGGGAGGGGGTTTCGAAGGATACGCATGATCATGACGTAGCCGTCGCCGTCGCAGGTGAGCATGCGCACTCCCACGCCCATGAGTGGACCGAGGCCAATGGGGACGGATGCGGGCATGCGCACGGTGATGGGCATAGGCGTGACCACGATCAAGCCGCGGTAGAAGAACACGGCCACGTCGGCGGTTGCGGGCATGCCCATGACGATGGGCACGATCATTCGGCGCATCACGGCCACGACCACAGCGATGGCCATAAGCACGACCACGGTCACGCACACAGCCACGATCACGCCGACGCCTGCTGCACCGGCGCCCCAGCCGTACTGGCCAAGCTCGCCGGCCCCGAAACCATCGGCGACAACGTGCGGACCTCGATCCGCATCATGCAGATGGACTGCCCGACCGAAGAGGCGCTGATCCGCAAGAAGCTCGGCCGCATGCCGTACGTGAGGAGTCTCGACTTCAACCTGATGCAGCGCGTGCTCACCGTCGTGCATGCGCCGGAAGCCCTGGGTTCGATCCTGGCAAGCCTGCGCTCGCTCGACTTCGATCCCCAACTCGCGGACGCCACCGCCTCGCTGGCAAGCGCCCCGGCTGCGCCACACAAGCCCTGGTGGCCGCTCGCGCTGGCAGGCGCGGCAGCTATCGGCTCCGAAGCCGCCAGTTGGCTCGGCGCGCCTACTTGGCTCGCGGCAGCGCTCGCGATTGTCGCCGTCGTCTCCTGCGGCCTCACCACCTACAAAAAAGGCTGGCTCGCGATCCGCAACGGCAACCTCAACATCAACGCGCTGATGAGCATCGCCGTCACCGGCGCGCTGATCCTGCGCCAATGGCCGGAAGCGGCCATGGTGATGGTGCTGTTCACGATCGCCGAGCTGATCGAAGCCAAATCGCTCGACCGCGCCCGCAATGCCATCAAGGGCCTGATGCAACTGACGCCCGAGCAGGCCACCGTGCAGCAACCCGACGGCAGCTGGCGCGCCGTCAAGATCAAGTCGGTCATTGCCGGCCATATCGTGCGCGTGAAGCCGGGTGAGCGCATTGGCCTCGACGGTGAGATCGTCGCCGGCCGCTCGAGCGTGAACCAGGCGCCGATCACCGGCGAAAGCCTGCCTGTCGACAAGACCGAGGGCGATGCCGTATTCGCCGGCACGATCAACCAGGCCGGCTCATTCGACTATCGTGTGACCGCTGCTGCCAGCAACACCACGCTCGCTCGCATCATCCACGCCGTCGAAGAAGCTCAGGGCTCCAAAGCCCCGACGCATCGCTTCGTCGATCAGTTCGCCCGTGTCTACACGCCGATCGTGTTCGCCATCGCGCTAGCCGTTGCCGTGGTACCGCCGCTGCTGTTCGGCGGCTTGTGGCATGCCTGGGTCTACAAGGCGCTGGTGATGCTGGTGATCGCCTGCCCGTGCGCGCTGGTGATCTCCACGCCGGTGACGATCGTGAGTGGCCTCGCGGCCGCCGCCCGCCACGGCATCCTGATCAAGGGCGGCGCGTACCTTGAGCACGGCCGCAAGCTGAAGTGGCTCGCGCTCGACAAGACCGGCACGATCACCCACGGCAAGCCGGTTCAGACGGACTTCGAACTGCGTGCGGAGCTCGAACTCACCCGTTGCCGCAGCATCGCCGCCAGCCTGGCAGGCCGATCCGACCATCCTGTGTCGCAAGCAATTGCGAGTGCGGCCAAGGCGGACGGCATCGCGCTGTCGACGGTCGAAGCGTTCCAGGCCATCCTGGGACGCGGCGTCGGCGGCACGATCGACGGCATGTCGTACCTGCTTGGCAACCACCGGCTGGTACACGAGCTCGGACGCTGTTCGCCAGCCCTCGAAGCACGGCTCGAAACGCTCGAACGTCAGGGCAAAACCGTCGTCATGCTCATGGACGCCGAGCGCGTGCTGGGCCTGTTCGCTGTTGCCGACACGGTGAAAGACAGCAGCCGCGCCGCCATCGCCGATCTTCACAAGCTGGGCGTGCAGACGGCCATGCTGACCGGCGACAATCCACACACGGCAGCGGCAATTGCTGAGCAGGTCGGCATCGATCGGGCTCACGGCGACCAGTTGCCAGAGGACAAGCTCAAGGCGGTAGAAGGACTCGCCGCACAAGGCGCGACGGTAGGGATGGTCGGCGACGGCATCAACGATGCTCCGGCACTCGCTCGCGCCGATATCGGCTTCGCGATGGGCGCGATGGGTACCGACACCGCGATCGAAACAGCAGACGTCGCGCTGATGGACGACGACCTGCGCAAGATTCCGCTTTTCATCCGACTCTCGCAGGCGACGCATTCGGTACTCGTGCAGAACATCGCGCTGGCACTCGGCGTGAAGGCGGTGTTCCTGACGCTCACGCTGATGGGCTACGGCACGATGTGGATGGCAGTTTTCGCGGATGCAGGTGCGAGCTTGATGGTGGTCGGCAACGGACTCAGGCTGTTGCGCAAGTGAGCATGCCGTAGCAAATCGAGAGGCGCGCGCCATACCGCAGCGAGCGTCAGCGGACGGGAATATCAAACAGCGGGAAGCGGGCCGCTAAATCAGGCTTTGCTGCAAGGGCTGGCGATGTTCCAACACCTTGACGATTATCGACTCGTTGACGAGCTTCGCGTTGACGATGCTCTGCACCTGCCGCAAATCGACGAGTACATCGCCCTTTCCAAACCGCTCACCTGCATCGATCTTGGCAAGGAATTCCTTGTCTTCAATGGAAGCGTGGAAGGTAGCGGTGCCGTCGTGCACACGCCACTTGTTGCCGTCCTTGAAGGCTAACGACTCGATCTGCAGCATTTTCCGTGTGGTCGTGTCGGAAACGATCTCCGCGTCCGCATCGGACGCCGCTGCGCTGAACGAAGCGACTTCATCGTCGTGAACATCGAGCACCACCTGACCATTCACCACCACGCCGAAGTCGGTTATGCCTTCGCGTTCCAGCGGCGAGACGACCTTTTCGAGGCTGGTTCGCACGACGCTGTTCCGATACAGCCGAATGACGTCGCGCTCGACCTCAATAGTCTCGGTTTGGGTCATCCAAACCGTCGCCACATCGCCCTTCTGTTCGATCTTGACGGGACGTCGTCCCTTGAGCAAGCGCAACAAGCCGACCAGACCGCCGGCTAGACCACCGCCAGTGAAGCCGACAATCTGCAGGACGGTCCAGCCGTTCGAGATCGCCGTCGCGCCGTTCCCGGCGAAGATGTCCTTGATCTGCGAGAGCAGATGCTGTGAGGCGACGAGGTCGATTCCGAACGATCCCGCCTTGAAGCTGGCGTTCACCTGCACGCGGACTTCTGCCGCATCGCCATTTATCTCTTTGTTTGCGGCCGTGAACAGATCGGCGAACGCCACAAGCGCCGGCGCAAGGTCGCGCACATCCATCCGGTGCTCTGTAAGAGCCGGACCGTCGTACACGACATGAAAGCGCTCGTGGTTACTCATTTCCATAGTTTAAGGGCAGCGATGATCGATATCCAGGGCAGCACGGTAATGCTGCGGAGACGCGGAATCATGCCCTGGTTGGATATCGACTGGCAAATCCGCGAAGGTGTCCAAAACCGAACGGTTTCGTGCGCGGGATTTCGCTGCAAGGTTGGAGCCGATGGGGCCCACACCGCTATTCGACTAAAGGAAACGCCACGCTCTGACAGCGCCTTGCGCAACTCCTTCTTGAAATATATTTAGTCCTTACGATACGGGCGAGTGAGGTGCTGCACCCCACCTTGCGGCCGCGGGCACTGCTGCCTCGTGGATCAATTTGAACGCAAGTCCGATGCAGAACTCTGTCGCACAGCGGTCCACCGAAGGGGACCAGCACCTGCTCAATTCCTGAACACCTGTGCACACCGTGTTCAGAAACAGCACGCCCCACCCTGAACACAATGAACAGCTCCGGCCGCGCTCTCTCACGACCGTGGCCACTGGGCCAGCACAACGCCTCACTCGCGTGCATTGGCACGCTTCTGGCGTATGCGACGGGCGGCATGCATAACATCGCGCCGGGTTTTCACCATTCGAACATGTGAGGAGCAGACAGATGAATCACGCTGAGATGCAGTTTCTGACCACCGAATTCCCGTACAAAAAGCAATATGCGAATTTTATCGGCGGTGAATGGGTCAAGCCGGTTGGCGGCGAGTACTTCGACAACATCTCGCCCATCACAGGTGAACCGTTCACGTCGATTCCGCGTTCACGCGAAGCCGATATCGAACTCGCCCTTGACGCCGCGCATCGCGCCAAAACGGCGTGGGGCAAAACATCGACGACCGATCGCGCCAACATCCTGAATCGCATTGCCGACCGGATGGAAGCGAATCTGCAACGTCTGGCCGTCGCCGAGACGATCGACAACGGCAAGCCGTTGCGCGAAACCATGGCGGCGGATATTCCGCTAGCGATCGATCACATCCGCTACTTCGCGGGTTGCATACGTGCCCAGGAAGGCTCGATCTCCGAGATCGACGCCGACACCGTCGCGTATCACTTCCACGAACCGCTAGGCGTGGTGGGGCAAATCATTCCGTGGAACTTCCCGATTCTGATGGCCGTCTGGAAGCTCGCGCCGGCATTGGCCGCCGGCAACTGCGTCGTGCTGAAGCCGGCGGAGCAGACGCCCGCTTCGATCCTCGTGCTGCTCGAACTGATTCAGGATCTGCTGCCGGCCGGCGTAATCAACGTCGTGAACGGTTTCGGACTGGAAGCGGGCAAGCCGCTCGCGTCGAACAAGCGCATCGCGAAGATCGCCTTTACCGGCGAAACGACGACTGGCCGCCTGATCATGCAGTACGCGAGCCAGAACATCATTCCGGTGACGCTCGAACTCGGCGGCAAGAGCCCGAACATTTTCTTCGCCGATGTGATGGACCACGACGACAGCTACTTCGACAAGGCGCTCGAAGGCTTCGCAATGTTCGCGCTGAATCAGGGTGAAGTGTGTACCTGTCCGTCGCGCGTGCTGGTCGAAGAGAAGATCTACGACCGCTTCATGGAACGCGCGCTCAAACGCGTCTCTGCGATCACGCAAGGCCACCCGCTCGACAGCAAGACGATGATCGGTGCACAGGCTTCGCAGGAACAACTCGAGAAAATCCTCTCCTATATCGATCTCGGCAAGCAGGAAGGCGCGGAATGTCTGATTGGCGGCGAGCGCAATGCGCTGGACGGCGAGCTGAGCAAGGGTTACTACATCAAGCCAACCGTGTTCCGCGGCAACAACAAGATGCGGATCTTCCAGGAGGAAATCTTCGGACCGGTGGTCTCGGTGACAAGCTTCAAGAACGAAGATGAAGCACTGGAGATTGCCAACGATACGCTGTACGGTCTCGGCGCCGGTGTGTGGACGCGCGACGGCACGCTTGCCTATCGCATGGGGCGTGGCATTCAGGCGGGCCGCGTGTGGACCAATTGCTATCACGCGTATCCGGCGCATGCGGCGTTCGGCGGTTACAAGCAATCGGGCATTGGCCGTGAGAATCACAAGATGATGCTCGATCACTATCAGCAGACCAAGAATCTCCTCGTCAGCTACAGTCAGAAGCCGCTTGGCTTCTTCTAAGCCAGACGTTCCTGATGGGCGGGCCGCGCATTGCGCGGCTCGCTCTCTTTATTAAGCGAGGAATAGTCATGGCTGACAAGGAAGTGGAACGCGTGATCGTGACACCCGCAGCGGCGGAATTGATCGAGAAGCTGCGCGCCGAACACGGGCAGTTGCTGTTTCATCAATCGGGTGGATGCTGCGACGGCAGCGCGCCGATGTGCTTTCCCGCGGGAGAGTTTATGGTCGGCTCATCCGATGTGAAGCTGGGCACAATCGCGGACGTGCCGTTTTATATGAGCGAATCGCAATTCGAGTACTGGAAGAATACGCAATTGATCATCGACGTCGTCCCCGGGAATGGTGGAATGTTTTCGCTGGAACGGCCGACGGGGTTGAGGTTTCTGACGCGCTCGCGGCTCTTTCAGGATGATGAGCACGCATGGCTGGAAACGCATCCCGTTGAGCGCGCAGATGCGTGAGGGGTTTGCGTTTATTCCAGCAAGGCATCGCTATCGTCTTTCAGCCCCACACCGGTGAGACTCAGGCGGCGCGCGTGCGTCAGCAGATAGTGCAGCTTGTGCGCCGCGGCCCCATAGCTCAGGCCCTCCGGCCGCACGTTCGAAATGCAATTGCGCTGCGCGTCGCTACAGCCCACTTTGGGCGCATAAGTCAGATAAACGCCGAGGCTATCCGGCGAGCTCAACCCGGGACGCTCACCGATTAACATCACCACCAGTTTCGCGCCCAGCAGTTCGCCGATCTCGTCGCCAAGCGCCACGCGTGCTTGTCGCGCGACCACCACCGGTCCGATTTTCCAATCCGCGAGTTTCGGGCACACCGCCTGCAACAGCGGGATTGCCTGCTTTGATGCGGCGAACGCCGATAAACCGTCGGCGATCACGAACAACACGTCAGGCGGTTCAATGGCCGCCTGCTCCAGAGCGAGTGTCTCGCGACTGTCGTCCGCCAAACGTCGACCCAGGTCGGGACGCCGTAAATAATGCTGCCGGTCCGGCGCCGCGCTATGGACATCGAGCGTCAGGAAGCCATTGGCGCGTAACTGCTCATGCAGCAACTCGGCATCGAGCGGCTGATGCACCGCATCCCGAGCTTGAGCATGCGACAGATTGAACGCGAGCAGCGGCTCGGTCGGCAAGCTGTTGCCGGCGCGGCCCAAGGCAATGCGGGCATTGGTGAACTGCCGCAACGCGCCCCACGGATTTTTTTCCAGGAAGTCGTTGCTCATACAATCCCTATCCATTCGTGCGCGCCTTCCAGCAAGGGCTGCCGTGTTGCACCGTTGAGCAATACGCCGCGCGTGTCCGCGATCTGCATCGACTCCAGCCACTCTTCGAATTCGGGGGCTCGCCGCAGGCCCAACACGTCGCGTATATACAGCGCATCGTGGAACGACGTGCTCTGATAATTCAGCATCACGTCGTCCGCACCGGGCACGCCCATGATGAAGTTGATGCCCGCGACACCGAGCAGCGTCAACAGGTTGTCCATATCGTCCTGATCCGCTTCCGCGTGATTCGTGTAGCAGATGTCGCAGCCCATCGGCACGCCGAGCAGCTTGCCGCAGAAGTGATCTTCAAGACCCGCCCGAGTGATCTGCTTGCCGTCGTAGAGGTACTCGGGGCCGATAAAGCCGACCACCGTGTTGACGAGGAACGGATTGAACTTGCGCGCCACCGCGTACGCGCGCACTTCGCAAGTCTGCTGGTCGACGCCATGATGCGCGTTTGCCGAGAGCGCACTGCCCTGCCCGGTTTCGAAATACATCACGTTGTTGCCGACAGTGCCACGGTTGAGCGACAGCGCCGCTTCATAAGCCTCCTGCAACAGCGCGAGGGAGATGCCGAAGCCAGCATTGGCTTTTTCGGTGCCGGCGATCGACTGGAACACGAGATCGACCGGCGCACCCTTGTCGATCGCGGCGATCGTGTTGGTCACGTGAGTCAGCACGCACGATTGCGTCGGCACCTGATAACGCTGCCGGAAGTCGTCGATCATCAACAGGAGCGTGGTAATCGCAGCGAGGCTGTCGGTGGCCGGGTTGATGCCGATCATCGCGTCGCCGCAGCCGTACATCAGGCCATCGAGCATCGAGGCGGCGATACCCTTGACGTCGTCAGTAGGATGATTCGGTTGCAGACGCACCGACATGTGACCGGGCAAGCCCACCGTATTGCGAAAGCGCGTGATCACCGGACGCTTCTTCGCTGCCGCGATCAGATCCTGGTTGCGCATCAGCTTCGAGACAGCCGCCACCATCTCGGGCGTCACACCCGCGGAGATACGGGTTAGCGCCGCAGTATCCGTCTCGCTGCTGAGCAGCCAGTTGCGAAAGTCGCCTACCGTCAGATGGGCGATTTCGGCGAAGGCTTCGGGCGAGTGGTCGTCGATCACGAGCCGCGTGACCTCGTCGCTTTCGTACGGAATCAACGCCTCGTTGAGGAAGGTGCGCAGCGGGACCTGCGCCAGCGCCATCTTGGCTGCTGCGCCCTCTTCCTCGCTGGCCGCCGCGATGCCCGCGAGCTGATCGCCCGAGCGCAGTGGGCTCGCCTTCGCCATCAGCGTTTTCAGATCGGCAAACCGATAGGTGCGACTGCCGATGATCTCCGTATAACTCATCTCTACGACTCCGTCGCCGCTGCTCACGCAGCGGTTTGATCCTCCGTCGCGGCGCGCGAGCGGACAGGCGTCAGCCAATGGTACGGAACCATAAATCGAGCCGTTATCGAAAATCGGCAAAGTTCGCGGAAGGGAAAAAATATTGCGGGTTTTGTGGCCGTTACGCGGACTTTGTTGCGCCGCAATATGAGGTTGGGGCGAATTTTGACCAAGTCTCTTTAAACAAAATCCGCAGGATTTGGTAAATCGAGGCGTGGTACTTTTGTCTGCACTCAACCCCTGCACCGTTGCTCTCTTCCTCACGCACATGAACGACCTCAGCCACCGGGCACGCTATGAAGCACGTTTAAACCGAGTGCTTGAGCATATTTACGATCACCTCGATGAACCGCTCGATATCGACCGGCTCGCGGAAATCGCCTGCCTGTCGCCCTATCACTGGCACAGGATCTATCAGGCGATGCATGGCGAAACCGTGGCGTCGACGGTACGCAGGTTGCGTCTGCATCGCGCGGCGGGATATCTGGCGAACGGGTCGATGTCGATTGCAGAGATTGCGGAGCGGTCTGGCTACAGCAGTTTGCAGTCGTTTTCGCGGACGTTTCGGGCGATGTTCGGCATGCCGCCGGCGCAATATCGCAAGCAGGGCACACATAGCCGGTTCAAGCCGGCGCTATCAGGAGGCAATCAAATGACGATGCACGAAGTGGAGATTCGGGAAGTGCCTGCCATGCAGGTTTTGACAATCGATCACACGGGTTCGTATATGCAGATCGGCAAGGCATTCGATGCGCTGATCGGATGGCTTGCTGCACGAGACCTGCTGTCTCCTGAGATGCGGATGGTGGGCATCTATTACGACGATCCGGGCGTGGTGGCTGAAGCGGAGTTGAGGTCGAAGGCTGGTGTGGTGTTGCCGCGTGCGGTTGAGGTGGCCGCGCCGGTTGGATTGACGCCTGTGCGCGCTGCAACGTATGCGGTGTTGCGACACAAAGGTCCGTATGCGGATATGGCTGGGGCCTATCAATGGCTGTATGGGGAATGGCTGGTGCAGTCAGGACGAGAAGCCGCTGATGCGCCTGTCTTCGAAGAGTATCTGAACAACCCTAAAGACACTGCGCCTTCTGAGTTGGTGACGGAGATCTGTTTGCCGCTGGTCTGATGCTTCTGATTTTGCTTTGAAGGGCTTGTTAGTGTCTTGCTACGCTTTTGCGCGGTTGGCTGCATCGCAGCGCGTGCCCTATCTTTGTCTGTCTCTGTATACATATATATACGTAGTAATAGTTAACAAGGGCGGACTCTTTCTGTGGATAACTCCAATCTTCGTTGACGGATCAAGGCTCTACGAATTCGATAACCCTAGGTGCCGTTTCTGAACAGCCGGCTTGAGCCAGGGACAACTTTTGATGCGTCTGAACGGCTCGACGTTTTATCAAAGTTTGGCCCACAGGAAGTTAGGAGCCTTATCCCGGAGTTGTCCAGACGCGAGTGTGGATAACTCGCTACTTGCCGTTGCCTTTCCTCGTGTTTTCCAGCGCAGGCGCAATCGCGGTCACGAAAGCTTCTGTTACCGGTGGCAAGGTTCTCCCTCGCTTCTTGACCAGCGCGATGGGCCGCACGAAACGGGGATCGTCGATGGCGCGCGCCACCACACTCGGTTCGGCAAGAATCTCGCGCGACGACCCCGGCAGAATCGTCAGCCCCAAACCTGCGCGCACCATCGCGACGGCGGTCATCATGTACATGGGTTCGCAGGTGAGGATGGGCGCGACGCCCGCCTGTTCGAATGCCGCGTCGACGACGGCCCGCACGCTCGTGCCCGCAGCGGTAAGGACCAGTGGATGTCCCACGAGGTTATCCAGCGTGATGCGGCGTTTCCTGGCGAGCAGATGGTCAACCGGACAGACAACGCAAAGCCGGTCCTCGCCCGCATGAAGGACTTCGAGCGACGGATCGACCACGTCGCCGCCGGTTAGTCCCAGATCGGCCTCTTCGCTGCGGACGAGGCGGTTGACGACGTTCGCAACCACGTCGCGAATGTCGAAGGCCGCACCCGGCACCTCTTGTCGAAAGTCACGTACGAGATCCGGCAGCAGACTCGCGGCAAATGACGGCAAGCAGGCGATCCTCACCGTACCGGTTGAACCGTCGCTTAACGCACGGGCGTCGAGAAGCACATGCTCCATCTCCCGCAGCGACTTCTGCAAGACCGGCAGCAGTTCCCTTCCAACCGGCGTCAGCGCGACGTTGCGGCTGTTGCGATCAAAGAGACGCGCGCCCAGCGTCTCCTCGAGCCGGCGGATCTGTACCGTCAGCGCGGGTTGCGACAGATGCAGCCGCAGCGCGGCGCGGGTAAAGCTGCCGGCTTCGGCAACTGCGATGAAAGCGCGGATTTCGCGGAGATTCAGATCCATTACAAAGTGTGATTGCTGCGATCAAATCATTTCAATTGCTCTATTCATGCCTGGAACCTACGCTTGTCGACACTAAAAGACAAGATCGGAGACAAACACGTGTTGCCACTATTGGGTCTCGTTACCATCGTCGTTCTGCTCGCGGCGATCCTTTCCAAACGGATGTCGCCGCTCGTCGCGCTGATCATCGTGCCGATCGCCGCGTCGCTGATCGGCGGCTTCGGGCTGCAAACCAGCAAGTTCGTGATCGACGGACTGAAAAGCCTTGCGCCTGTGGTCGGCATGTTCGTGTTCGCGATTCTCTACTTCGGCACGATCACCGATGCCGGGACGCTCGATCCGATTATCGACCGCATCCTGCGCACGGTCGGCACCCGTCCGACGCGCATCGTGATGGGCACGACGCTGCTCGCGCTGCTGATTCACCTCGACGGTTCCGGGGCGGTGTGCTTTCTTGTGACCATTCCCGCCATGCTGCCGCTCTATGACCGTTTGAACATGGACCGGCGTGTGCTGGCAGCGGCCGCATCGATGGCAGCGGGCATCAATTTTCTGCCGTGGACCGGGCCGATGATTCGCGCATCCGCTTCGCTGCATCTGCCGATCTCGGCGCTGTTTAATCCGCTGATTCCGGTGCAGATCATCGGTCTGGTGTTTGTGTTCGGCATGGCGTTCTGGCTCGGACGGCGTGAGGAACGGCGGCTTGGACTGACGGCCGCGGCGGGCAGCGTTCCGATGCCGCAGCGCGAACTCACTGAAGAACAGAAGGCACTGCGCCGGCCGCGCAACTTCTGGTTCAACATCGTGCTGACCGTCATCGTATTGGGCTCGATGGTCGTGATGGGTGAGAAGGTGCCGCCCGCGCTCGTGTTCATGGTTGGACTGTGCATAGCGTTGCTCGTGAACTATCCGAACGTCGACATGCAGCGCCAGCGCATTGATGCGCATGCTCGAGCCGCGTTGATGATGGCGGGCATTCTGCTCGCAGCCGGTGTGTTCACCGGTGTGATGCAAGGCAGCGGCATGCTCAAGGCAATGGCGCAAACCGCCGTGGGGTTCGTGCCTGCGACGATGGCCTCGCACATTCCGGTTGTGCTCGGCCTTGTTTCGATGCCGCTTAGCCTGCTGTTCGATCCTGACTCGTTTTATTTCGGCGTGCTGCCTGTGATTGCCGAAGTGGCAGGCCAACTCGGCGTGCCTGCGGTGAAGATCGGTCAGGCAGCGTTGTTGGGTCAGATGACCACCGGCTTTCCAATCAGTCCTTTGACGCCCGCCACGTTTCTCGTGTGCGGGCTGACCGGCATCGATCTGGCCGATCATCAGAAATTCACCTTTCCTCTCCTGTTCGGTGCGTCGATCGTGATGACGATCGCTTGCGTCGTGCTGGGTATTTTTCCTCTTTGATCGGTTGAGCCGCGATGAATTCAGCGAATCCTTCTCGTGTGGTGCGGCTCGGTGCCGGCGCCGGTTATTCGGGCGATCGCATCGAGCCCGCAGTAGAACTCGCGACGCATGGCGCGCTCGACTATCTCGTCTTCGAGTGCCTTGCTGAGCGGACTATTGCGTTGGCGCAGCAGGCTCGGCGCAATGATCCTGAGGGTGGGTATGACCCGCTGCTTGAGGCGCGGATGCGGGCGGTGTTGCCAGTCGCAAGGCGCAACGGGGTGCGGATTGTGTCCAATATGGGTGCGGCGAATCCGTTGGCTGCGGCACGCAAGACGGCTTCGATTGCTCGTGAACTTGGGCTCGTGGGCCTGAAGATCGCGGCGGTTACGGGTGATGATGTGCTTGAGGTCGTTCGGCGTGGAGATTACCGCTTTGAAGAATCGGATGATGCGGTTGCTTCGTTCGATCAGCGAATCGTTTCGGCCAATGCCTATCTTGGCGCAGCGCCAATTGTTGCGGCGCTGGATGCCGACGCGGATGTTGTGTTGACTGGACGCGCCGCCGATCCGTCGTTATTCACGGCGCCGTTAATTCATGAGTTCGGCTGGGGCTTCGATAATTGGGATCGTCTTGGACAGGCAACTGTGGTCGGCCATCTGATGGAGTGCGCCGGACAGATCACCGGCGGGTACTTTGCTGATCCTGGTTTCAAGGACGTTGCGGGTCTCGCGCGGCTGGGGTTTCCGATTGGTGAAGTTTCGGAGGATGGCGCGGTGGTGATCACCAAGGTTCCGCACGCGGGTGGGTTTGTGACGGCGGCGACTTGCAAGGAACAGTTGCTCTATGAGATCCATGATCCGCAGCGCTATCTGCAGCCTGATGTGGTGGCCGATTTCACGCACGTGCAAATTGCAGAGGAAGCGAAGGATCGTGTGCGGGTTACAGGTGGACGAGGGACGGCGCGCACGGCGACGCTTAAGGTCTCGGTCGCTTATGTGGATGGGTATATCGGCGAAGGACAGATTTCTTATGGCGGCCCGGGCGCGGTGGCGCGCGGGCGACTTGCGCTGGATATTGTGCGTGAGCGACTCGCGATCACAGGCGTGGATGTGAGCGAGTTGCGGTTCGATTTGATTGGTGTTGACTCGCTGTATGGCTCTACGCTTGGCGGTAATGGCGGCTCAGGACCGTTTGAAGTGCGCGCTCGGGTGACGGGAAGAACGGCTTCGAGGAGTGAAGCGATCCGCATTGGTAATGAAGTGGAGACGCTCTATACGAATGGGCCTGCTGGTGGTGGTGGCGTGACTAAAGGTACGCGTGAGGTCGTCGCGGTGCAGTCTGTTTTGCTGCCGCGTGATCTGGTGAAGCCGACGTTCGAGGTTGAGGAGGTTTGAGATGAAACTGCGAGAACTCGCGCATTCGCGGACTGGGGATAAGGGTAATACGTTGAACGTGTCCGTTATCTGTTACGACGAGCGTGACTATGCTCATTTGCTTTTGCATGTCACTGCGGAACGGGTGAAGGCTCATCTTGGCGATGTCGTGCATGGTGAGGTAACTCGTTATGAGTTGCCCCTGATTGGGGCGATGAATTTTGTTCTTAGGGATGCGCTGGGCGGTGGTGTGACGCGTTCCCTCGCGCTCGATGCGCATGGGAAATCGGTTAGCTCGGCGTTGCTTGATCTGGAGATTCCGGCGAGGGGGTAATCTAGCATCTCTACTGCGAATCCCGAAGCATGCGCGTCGTCAGTTCCGGATCGTCTCGTTCCCTGTCAGAGCCTGCCACCATGAACTTCGACTACTCCACGCTCGATCTGGCGTTCGCGTCGCGATCGGATTGGGAGGAGAGGCAGACCGTGCGAGATCTCCCGAGCCTCAATCGTGAAGAGCAGGCGCTTTATGATGACTTGCGGGATAACCGGTTGCGCATGAATCTGCGGCTTGAGCAGGAAAAGGTTGGGTTCCGGTGGGTGGAGGCGGCGTTGAGGGGGCTGGGATGACGTCAGCGCGGTAGGTCCGGGGGGCCGGTTAAGATATCGTCTGCGTCGCTTCGCGCAGTAATCGGAGAGAACCATCCCATGACCAGGACGAACCGCCGGTCCGTAAGTATCGCCCCGGACCACAACAAGGCCAATCTGTCCAAAGGACAGAAGGCATTCAACACGCTCATTCGGCAGATTGAGAAGCGGCGTCACCATCTCGGTGCGTGGGAAGCGGTCGGGCCAACCTTCCAGAAGAAATACACCGACGAGCTCCTTCCAATCGAAAAGATCTGCACGGATTTGCAGGTGAAGATGGTTCATCGCCTTGAGCAGGCCTGTGACCAGAAAGGAATAACAAAATCCGAACGCCACACGATTTCGGAGCTGATCACCGGACTGGCCGGGGAACTGATCGAAGAGCGGGACGACGCGCAACTGAAAGCCATTTACAACAGGCATAGTCAATCTGACTACGACAGCGAAGCAGCGGCCGAGCTCGAGGACATGAAGTCGGTGCTGGAGGCGATGCTCGGTGAGGAACTAGGCGACGACGTCGACACGAGCTCACCGCAAGACCTGTTGCGGCGCGCGCACGCGAAAATGGAAGAGCTACAGGTGCGGGAAGCCGCGGAAAGTCAGGCAAGAGAGGAACGTCGTGCCAAACGGAAAAAGTCGGCAAAGCAGGTCGCCGCTGAGGCGCGGCAGGAGGCAAAGCAGGCACAGCTAAGCCAGTCCATCCGCGAGGTCTATCGCAAACTTGCGAGTGCCCTTCATCCCGATCGTGAACCTGATCCCGATGAGCGCAAACGCAAGACCGAGCTGATGCAGCGGGCCAACCAGGCTTATGCCAACAACAATCTGTTGCAACTGCTGGAATTGCAGCTCGAACTTGAACACATCGATCAGAGCGCGATCAACAATATCAGCGAAGACCGGCTGAAGCACTACAACGCGATCCTGAAGGAGCAAGTCGGCGAACTGGATCAGGAAATCCTGTATGTCGAAGCGCGATTTAGGGAGGCCTATGGAATTCCGCCATTCATCGAGATATCGCCGGACACCGTCGTACGCAATCTCGCCGGTGAAATCGCAGCGATTCGGCAAAGCGTACACGACCTGGAAGAAGACCTGCTGATGTTCGAAGACCCCAAGGCGCTCAAGAGCTGGCTGAAGAGCGTCAAACGTCAGCGTGCTGCAGTTGACTTCGACGAAATTCCGTTCTGAGGGACTTCAAGGTGCGTGGCCGGAAGATCTGGAGCATGATGAAATTCGCGCTAACGAATGAACGGGCTGGAAACGCAACGAATGTGACCCGGTCGTATCCTGTCAATCACGTACACTAACTGTTGCCGGCCGCCGGTAAACGCCCATGGATATTCTCGATTCGCTTCGGCAGGCGCCCAGCGCCGAGTTATATCGCCTCTATCTCGCCATCGGCAAAATGCTGGACGACCCGCGACGTATTCTCGAAGTACGTCAACGCTTGTACCTGGGAATGGAGGTCAGTTACATCGGGGCCGATCCGCTCGCGCCACCTTCGCACGGAACGGTGGTGGAGCTGCGGCAAACCCAGGCAGTGATTCAGGACGACCAGAGCCGTCAGCGTTGGTCGATACTATACGCGGCGGTTATCCCCGACACTGCCCGCGGTCCAACTCACGTACCGCCGTCGCCGCCATCGCGAGCACAACGGGAGGAATTCTTCGTTGGCGACACGGTTGGCTTTACCGACAAACATCTGAGCGAGCGAGTCGGCATCATCGTCAGGCTCAACGCAAAAACCGCGTCTATCGCCGTTAATGATTCGGAAGGCCATTGGCGAGTCTCGTACGCTTTGCTGCGGAAGGTTGTTGATATTTAAATCAGTTCTCCAATTCATAGGACGTGCTCCGCCCACCCGCAGCGGACTTGCGCAATATCCCGAGCGCAGCCAGTTCACTGATATCTCGCAACGCGGTGTCAGGCGAACACTTCGCAATCGACGCCCACTTGCTGCTGGTCAGTTTGCCTTCGAATCCATCAAGGAGACGATTAAGCAGTTTGGCCTGACGCTCATTCAACGGCGTGGTGGCCCAACGTTGCCAGAAACGCGTCTTGGCGAGCACGGCGTCGAGGGTATGTTGGGCACTGTCCACTGCGCGGTGGAGCGCGTCGAGGAACCAGGCGAGCCAGGACGTCACGTCGAGCGTCCCTTTCTGCGTCTTTTCGAGGATGTCGTAGTAGGCGTTGCGCTCTCGCTGAATCTGCGCCGACAGGCTGTAGAAGCGGTGCGGACCTCCATCTGCGCGTGCGAGCAGCAAGTCGCCTAAGGCCCGGGCGATTCGGCCGTTGCCGTCGGCGAAGGGATGCAACGTCACAAACCATAGATGGGCGAGCCCTGCCTTAAGGACTGGAGGTTCTCCGGAATCGCTGTTGACCCAGTCTATAAGCCTCGCTGTCTCAGCGTCGAGGCGATCCGCGGGCGGCGCCTCGAAATGGACACGCTGGCGGCCGATAGGACCGGAAACGACCTGCATGGGGCCATTCGCATCGTCGCGCCAAGTACCGACCTGAACTCGTGACATGCCGCTGAATCCGGTTGGAAACAGTGCCGCGTGCCAGGCGAATAGCCGATCGCTCGTCACCGCGGCATCACAACGAGTGGTGGCATCGAGCACCATCTCGACCACACCCTCGACATGCCGGTCAACGGGCGCGAGTGCGCCAATATCCACGCCAAGTCTACGGGCGATGGAAGATCGTACTGATGCGACGTTGAGCCGCTCGCCTTCGATCTCGCTGGTTTTGAGGACGTCCTCGGTGAGCGCGGCGAGGCTGGCCTGATCGCGCAAGGCTAGGCCCACGTCGGCTAGGCGCCCTAGGAGTAGGCCTTGTGTGAATTTCCGGCATATAGGCGCCATTTCGTTTTCGGCGTAATGGCGCCACCGGATTTCCGGCGTAATGGAGCCAGGGCGTTTTCGGCGTAAAGGCGCCAGTAGTTTTTCGGCGTAATGGCGCCACCCAGATGACGAGCAGCGAGGGTTCGAACTTCATTGATCGGCTAGACTCCCGGCCTTTTGCCGGGAGAGGCCGTGGCCAATCGGAGGTTCGAGATGTACCAATACCGACAGATCCTGGTGCGCATGCGCCGAGGCGACTCTGACC
Organism: Paraburkholderia sp. EB58; assembly: GCF_050436665.1. Taxonomy (NCBI): domain Bacteria; kingdom Pseudomonadati; phylum Pseudomonadota; class Betaproteobacteria; order Burkholderiales; family Burkholderiaceae; genus Paraburkholderia; species Paraburkholderia sp. EB58. Next base: position 231,748 of record NZ_JBNDMQ010000002.1, read on the forward strand.
GGGATATCGCACGATCGAAGACCATGGGGCGCAAGAAGATCGCGCAGGTGCGGGAGATTGCCGCCAGGAACGGATGGTTGGCGCGTGAAGCGGTTTTGCCCGACGAACACGTAATGGCCGCTTTCCTGGATCGCAAAGAGGCGCCGCTACCATCGAGCTGCGTCTCAACGTTGGAACCGTGGCGGGAGCAGATCACCAAGTGGCGGGCAACCGGAGTTCAATGCACGACGATCCACTCCACGCTCGTTCGCAACCACGGGTACGGCGGCAGCTATTCGTCGGTCTATCGTTTCCTTCTGCATATAGATGCATCGCACACGCCCGACGTGCCGCTGCGCCTGGAATTCAAGCCGGCCGAAGCGGCCCAGGTTGATTTCGGCGCCGGTCCGATGATGACCGACGCGCTCACCGGCGAGATCCACAAGACATGGTTCTTCGTCATGACCCTAGCCTGGTCGCGCCACCAATATGTTGAGTTTGTCCGAGACCAGACGGTAGCAACCTGGCTGGGATGTCACCGGCGCGCGTTCGAGGCATTTGGTGGTGTGCCGGCTCGGGTCATCATCGACAATTGCAAGTGTGCGATCACGCGCGCGTGCTATTACGAGCCCGAGGTGCAACGCGCGTACGGCGAGTGCGCAGAAGGATACGGTTTCAAGATTGATGCTTGTCCGCCAAGGGATCCGCAAAAAAAGGGAATCGTGGAATCGGGCGTCAAATTTGTGAAGCGAGGCTTCTTGCCCTTACGCGAGTTTCGTGGCGTGGCTGACGCCAATCGCCAGGTACACGCGTGGGTGATGAACGAAGCCGGCAACCGCATTCACGGTACGACTCGCGACATGCCGCTCAAGCGCTTCGCGGAAGTTGAACGAAGCCTGCTGATCAGCTTGCCGGACGTGCCGCCGGAGCTTGCCGTGTGGGCGAAGGCCAAGGTGCACCGCGACGCTCATGTCCAGTTCGAGCAGAGCTTTTACTCGGTCCCGTATAGGCTGGTCGGCCAGGAACTGTGGCTCAAGGCGACCGACACCATGGTGACGCTGTATCGCGGGCAGGAATCGGTCGCAGCCCACGCCCGCCTTACTCGCGCAGGCGGCCGTCGCACGGTAGACGATCATCTGCCATCCGCTGCCCAGGCGTGGCAACTGCAGGACACCCAGTGGTGTTTGGCAGCTGCTGAGCAGATCGGGCCTGCCTGCTATGCCCTGGTTCAGGCGCTCTTCGGCGACAAAGTCTTAATCAAGATGCGCTCGGTGCAAGGCGTTTTGCGGCTCAAACAGAAATACGGAGCAGTCCGCCTTGAAGCTGCCTGCTCGCGCGCCAACCACTACGGCACGCCGCACTACACGGCCGTTAAAACCATTCTGCAAAAGGGATTGGATCAGCTGACGCTGTTAAACGCCTTTGATGCGCTGGCGAGCACCTACACCGAAGGCGGCCGTTTCTGCCGCAACACACAAACCATTCTCCAATAAGGCCGGCCATGCATCCCATTCCTGAATTGACTCCACTGCTTAAGCAGTTGCGCTTGTCCGGCATCCTCGATTCGCTGGAAGCGCGAAACCGCGAGGCCATCGATCGCAAGCTCGCCTTCACCGAATTCCTTTCGCTGCTCATTCACGACGAAGTAGCCCGGCGCGATAACAAGAAGCTCAGCCTGCGCATGCGACGCGCCAACTTCCGTAGCCAGAAGACGCTCGAGGGATTCGACTTCGACCGGCTACCAGGGCTGAATCGATCCGCTATCCATGATCTCGCCACGTGCCGATTTATTGACGAGAAGGTGGCGGTCCTGATTGCCGGGCCTTGCGGAACGGGGAAAAGCCATCTTGCGCAAGCCCTCGGACACGCTGCAGCTCGGCAAGGACACGATGTGCTGTTCTCAACACAAAGCCAATTATTAGCAAGCCTGCGCAGCGCGGCAGCCGTGGGCACTTACGACCGTCGTTTCCAGTATCTCGCCAAGCTTCCACTTCTGATCATTGACGACTTTGGCCTTAAGCCACTGCGTTCGCCAGACGATGAAGACTTCCACGACCTGATCGCCGAGCGTTATGAGCGCGCAGCAACGATTTTAACGTCGAATTTGGACTTCCCAGAATGGGGGGAAGCATTCCCAGGTAACAAGATGATCGGCGTTGCAACCCTCGACCGCTTGCGTCATGGCGCTCACAAAATCGTCCTCGACGGCGAGAGCTATCGCGGACTAAAACCGGGCGTCGAAACATTCAGAACCGAGCTTGCAAAAGGAGGCAAAATCAAGCAACCTTGATCCCCGTTCGAGCCCTCGAATTGCTCGTTTCCAGTGGCGTCATTACGGCGAAAATGCCCGGCTCCATTACGCCGAAAGGTGACACCTTGGGAGCGAGAGACGTCAGCGAGCGGGCCGGCTAGACGCGACAGGTCGTAGCGCCAACTGGGCCAGTCAGGGGCTTGCCAGATGTAGGTCCAATCTCCGCTGTTCATGCGGTGATTATCCGGTGTAATCGCCGCAACGGCAGGTTATTCTCCGCAAAAACTGCGGAGAAAGCGTGGAATATTCGCCGCATGCGGGCGCGAGTCGCGGCTGCGGGAAGCCACGCAAATACCGTACGCATCGGACCCTCCCTCCTATATCATCACGTTTTATTGAGATAAGAGCGACCCGGCTCATTCATACATGGAGGCCGACAGTGCCTGTCTCGTGCCGCAAGGCCATCCAAAGTCCGATACGTTTTCGCTCTGACTGCGGCGCGGCGAACTTCCGGGTCAGTAAGGAACATGGGGCATGTCCAGTCCGTGCGGGCATAAAATTCTGACCAAGGCAAAAAATGGCCCGATGCCCGCCTAACGTGCTCCGAAATGCCCCCGGCTGTCAACGGAACCCATGATCCCGAAATGGAAACAAAAACCCCGCGCGCCTTACGGCACGCGGGGTTTGCGGAATACTATGGAAACGCTTGGAATACCTGATGGTGGGAGGAGGGGGATCGAACTCCCGATGTCCGCATCGCGAGCGCAACCTTAGGGTATTCGCGATTTCTAGCGCTTGCCAGTCTTAAAACTGTGGCGCCAGTCGCACTTACTCTGGCACTCTACGACGGCCTCGACGACAACCTCAAACATCAATATTCCCCGCCCTCAACGCATTCGACTCAATGAACGCCCTACGCGGCTCCACGTCATCCCCCATGAGCGTCGTGAAAATGCCATCAGCCGCAATAGCATCCTCAATCTGCACACGAAGCAAGCGGCGCACAGCCGGATCCATCGTAGTCTCCCAAAGCTGCCCAGGATTCATCTCGCCCAGGCCTTTATAGCGTTGCTTGGAGACGTTGCGTTCAGCATCAGCAATCAACCACTTCATAGCACTCTTGAAGTCATTGACAGCCATACTCCGCTCACCGCGCTTGATCACAGCCCCGGGCCCAATCAACCCCTTAAACGTCAGCGCCGTATTCAGCAGCTGCTGATAGTCAGCGGTCAACTGAAACTCTTCATCCAGCACAGAAACCTTCTGATTCCCATGATGCGTCCGCGACACCTTCAATGACCGAAGCTCCCGCACCTGGTCATACATAGTCGTAACCCGCACTTCAGGCTTCAGCGGATCGTCCCTGAGCTTAGCCTCGAACGCCTTAGCCGACGCCTCAGCAGCCTCTTCACTAGACAGATCGAGCACAACCCCATCCATCACAGCCTCGAGCGCCCCAGCGTCATACAACCGGCTCAACCGATCGACAACACCCTGCGCGAGCAGATACGACCGAGCGAGCTCACCCAAAGCATCCCCAGCGATCGGCGTAGCACCCTCGGCCGTCACAAGCTCCGACCCATTAAGCGCGAGCTTCAGCATATGAGCATTCAACTCAGCCGCATCCTTCAGATACCGCTCATCCTTCCCAGCCTTGATCTTGTAAAGCGGCGGCTGCGCGATATAAATAAACCCACGCTCGATCATGTCCGGCATTTGCCGATAGAAGAACGTCAGCAGCAGCGTCCGGATGTGCGCACCGTCGACGTCAGCATCGGTCATGATGATGATGCGGTGATAACGCAGCTTCTCGAGGTTGTAGTCTTCCTTGCCAATGCCACAGCCTAAAGCAGTAATCAACGTAACAATCTGCTCCGAAGAAAGCAGCTTGTCATACCTTGCCTTCTCGACATTAAGCACCTTCCCACGCAGCGGCAAGATAGCCTGAAACTTCCGATCGCGGCCCTGCTTGGCCGACCCACCTGCCGAGTCACCCTCGACGATATAGATCTCAGACTTGGCCGGATCCTTCTCCTGGCAATCCGCCAGCTTCCCAGGCAAGCCCACACCATCAAGCACACCCTTCCGCCGCGTCATCTCCCGAGCCTTCCGCGCCGCATCCCGCGCCCGCGCCGCATCCACCACCTTGCCGCAAATAATTTTCGCGTCGTTCGGCGTCTCCTGCAGAAACTCTTCAAGCGCCTTCGCCACCACTTCCTCAACCGGCGCGCGCACTTCAGAAGACACCAGCTTGTCCTTGGTCTGCGCGGAGAACTTCGGCTCCGGCACCTTCACGGACAACACGCACGACAACCCTTCGCGCATGTCATCGCCCGAGGTCTCAACCTTCGCCTTCTTGGCAATCTCGTGATCGGCAATGTACTTGTTCATCACGCGCGTCATCGCCGCACGCAAACCGGTCAAGTGCGTCCCACCATCGCGCTGCGGAATGTTGTTCGTGAAGCACAGCACATTCTCGTTGTAGCTATCGTTCCACTGCATCGCCACTTCAACGCCCACGCCGTCCTTCTCGCCGCTCACGTGGAAAATGTTCGGGTGCAGCACGGCCTTGTTCTTGTTGATGTACTCAACAAAACCCTTCACGCCGCCCACAAACGCGAAATCTTCTTCCTTGCCGGTGCGCTGATCCGTCAAACGAATCCGCACGCCGTTATTCAGGAACGACAGTTCGCGAATCCGCTTGGCCAGAATGTCGTAGTGATATTCGATGTCGCCAAAAATCGTTTGATCGGCGAGGAAGTGCACTTCGGTGCCGCGGTTTTCGGTGTCGCCGGTCACGAGGATCGGCGAGACGGCCACGCCGTCAATGTGTTCGATGATGCGGTTCTGCGGCACGCCACGGTGGAATTCCATGAAGTGCTTCTTGCCGTCGCGGCGAATGGTCAGACGCAGCCATGCCGAAAGCGCGTTCACGCACGACACGCCCACGCCGTGCAGGCCGCCCGACACCTTGTAGCTGTTCTGGTCGAACTTGCCGCCGGCGTGCAGCTCGGTCATCACGATTTCAGCGGCGCTGCGCTTCGGGTCGTGCTTGTCGTCCATCTTCAGACCGGTCGGCACACCACGGCCGTTGTCGGTGATGGAGATGGAGTTATCCGCGTGGATGATCACCTGGATATCGTTGCAGTGCCCGGCCAACGCTTCGTCGATCGAGTTGTCCAGCACTTCGAATACGAGGTGGTGCAAACCGGTGCCGTCCGATGTATCCCCGATGTACATACCCGGCCGCTTGCGCACTGCTTCCAGACCTTCGAGGATCTGAATCGAAGAGGCGCCGTAGCTGTTATCGGGTTGCGAATTGTTCGTGTCAGTCATGGATTTTTTCCGGTTCTGCGTTGCTGCTTGGTTGCTGCTCGGGACTTTTCAAAACACCATAAAAACGCCAAAGGGGCGCTGCGCCCCTTGGTGTTCTTCTTGATGTTGGACGCGTTAGATGCGCATCGGCATCACGACGTATTTGAATTCGTCGTTCTCAGGAATGGTGATCAACGCGCTGGAGCTGGCATCACCCAGGCTCACTTGCAACATGTCGACCTTCAGGTTTGCCAGCACGTCGAGCAGATACGTGACGTTAAACCCGATATCGACGCTGTCGCCGGTATACGCAATTTCCAGTTCTTCTTGCGCTTCTTCCTGGTCCGCGTTGGTGGACATGATCTTCAGCTGGCCCGGCTCGATAATGCAGCGCACGCCCTTGAATTTGTCCGAGGTCAGAATGGCCGCGCGTTGCAGCGAACGCTGCAGTTCTTCCCGGCCAATCAGGAACTGGTTCTTGTGCGACTTCGGAATCACGCGCTGGAAGTCCGGGAATTTCCCTTCCACCAACTTCGACACCAGTTCCACCTGACCGAAGGTGAACTTAACCTGGTTCGGCGCAATGTCGATCTTCAGCGTGTCGTCGATGTCTTCCAGCAGACGCTGCAGTTCCAGAATCGTCTTGCGCGGGATGATCACTTCCTGGCGCGCAAACGAACCTTCAATCTTCATGGACGAGAACGCCAGACGGTGACCGTCCGTTGCGACCGCCATCAACTGGTCGCCGTCCACCACCAGCAGCATGCCGTTCAGGTAGTAGCGAATGTCCTGCTGGGCCATCGAGAAATGGACCATGCCGAGCAGCTGGCGGAACGTCTTCTGGGGAACCACCAGGTTCGCACCGAAGTCTTTAGCTTGAGCGACCGTGGGGAATTCGTCCGCGGCCAGCGTCTGCAGCGCAAAGCGGCTCTTGCCGGATTGCACGGTGAGGCGCTTGTCGTTCAAAGTCAGCGTGACCTGGCCGTCGGGCATGGCACGCAGGATGTCCAGCAGCTTACGCGCCGCTACCGTTGTCGCAACCGAATCGCCGCCCACGCCGAAGTCGCCGTGCGTGGTGATCTGAAGCTCGAGGTCGGTGGACAGGAACGACACGTCGGGGCCGTTCTTGGTAATCAGCAAGTTGGCGAGGATCGGCAACGTATGGCGGCGTTCGACGATGCCGCTCACGGTTTGCAGCGGCCTGAGGAGGTTATCGCGTTCGGTCTTGACCAGTTGCATAGAGTTCCTTCGTTGATGTGACGGCCTGCGCGCCCACTCGGCAATTCCTGCACGCGGCCCCGGCCCCCGCCGGCGCTACGCTGCGCCAGTCACGGCGTACACCCGCCCCAAGCCGCCGGGCGGTTAAACCTGTATTGTGCCTGAAAACGGAACCGCTCCCCTAAAATGGGGGTGAGTTCCGAAATAAACAGGTCGATTTTTCCTTCTTTTTGCCCAAACTTTAGGCAATACCGCCGCGGTCGCGCGTTCAGGCCTCGCTTACCTCATACCTACCCCACGGTTACCGCGAATTTGCCTTGGGAGTTACCGCCAGATCAGCCCTGCATCAGCCCTTCAAGGTCTGCTCGAGAACGTGCAGTTCGTGGTTCAACTGCGCATCCGTGCCACGCTCGGCGGCAATCTTACGCACCGCATGCAGCACGGTGGTGTGGTCGCGCCCCCCGAACAGCTCGCCAATTTCCGGCAAACTTTTCTGCGTCAATTCCTTCGCCAGATACATCGCAATCTGACGCGGCCGCGCAATGTTAGCCGGACGCTTCTTCGAATACATGTCAGCGACCTTGATGCTGTAGAAGTCAGCAACCGTCTTCTGGATGTTTTCCACCGAAATCTGCCGGTTCTGCACCGTCAGCAGGTCTTTCAGCGCTTCTTTCGTCAGCTCGATGGAAATTTCGCGGCCGTGGAACTTCGAATACGCGAGAATCTTGCGCAGCGCACCTTCCAGTTCGCGCACGTTCGAGCGCAGGTGCTTGGCTACGAAGAACGCCACGTCCTCATTCAGGCTCACGCCTTCGGACTGCGCCTTGCGCATCAGAATCGCGACGCGCATTTCCAGCTCGGGCGGCTCGATCGCCACCGTCAGGCCGGAGTCGAAGCGCGAGATCAGCCGGTCGTCGATGCCCGAAATTTCCTTCGGGTACGTATCGCTCGTGATGATCACCTGCGCCTTGTTCGCCACCAGCGCTTCGAACGCGTAGAAGAACTCTTCCTGCGTCCGCGACTTGCCGGAGAAGAACTGAATATCGTCGATCAGCAGCAGGTCGAGCGAGTGGTAGTAGCGCTTGAAGTCGTCGAACGCCTTGCGCTGGTAAGCCTTCACCACGTCGGACACATATTGTTCCGCATGGATGTAGCGAATCCGCGCGCCGGCCTTGTCCATCAAAAGCTGATTGCCGATTGCATGAATCAGGTGGGTCTTGCCGAGACCCACGCCGCCGTACAGAAACAGCGGGTTGTACGAGATGCCGGGGTTGTCCGCCACCTGGATCGCAGCAGCGCGCGCCAGCTGGTTGGCCTTACCGGTCACGAAATTGTCGAAGGTCAGCACCGGGTTGAGCTTCGAGCGCTCGTACATTGAATCGCTCTCGGCGTTGCCCTGCTGCGCGGCGCTCTGGCCCGGCCGCCAGGTGCGGCGCGCCGCGGCGGCTTCGTTCGCGTCGAGGCTGGGCAGATCGAGATCGGCGCCGTCGTCACTATGGTGCTGTTGCGCGCCATGGCCGGCGTTCGCACCGTTCCCGGCACCATTGGCGCCGTTGGTACGCGCAGCCTGGGCCGCCTGAACCGCGCCGACCGCCGCATCCACGGCAGCCGTATTGGCGTTGCCGGCGAATTGCGACGGACGTTGCGGCGCCGGCGCAGAAGCCGCCGCGCCGCGCATGCCGGCCTTGGGGTCGAGGACAAACTGGACGTCGACAGGCGCGTGCCAAAAATCACGTGCCATATCGGAAATGCGGCCGGAAAACTGGCTCTTGACCCAGTCAAGCTTGAAGCGGTTGGGCGCGGCGATGCTCAGCGTGTTCGCCGCCGCGTCGAAGGCAACCGGGGCCAACGGTTTGATCCACGTCACGTACTGCTGGGGCGTAAGCTCACGCTCTAGCAGTGCGGAACAGTGTTGCCAGAATTCGTTCATCGAGTTGCTGTCGTTATGGTTGCACGGCGGACCGCCGACGCGCCTGTTGCAGATACACAACAAGGCCCTGAGCGGCCAGGCGGAACGGCCCCAGGCGCTTGTGCCACAAGGGTTTGCGGGGCAAGCGGGCCGGAGCGGCGTGCATGATTTTTGGGAAGTAGGACGAGATTCTACCGCCAAAACAACCAGGAAAGGGGAGTTATCCACAGGGACCGACCAAACCTCCGCCACGGGCTCAGCCTGTGGAAGACGTCGCTAAACTATTGACGACCAAAAGAAAACCGGTTTAAATAGCGGGTTCCGCGAAAACCAATTTTTTGAACCACCGGCCATTGCACTTTCCGCGATGCTCGCGCGGTTATTTCTCTGCCAAGTGAGAGCAACATGAAACGTACTTACCAACCTTCCGTTACCCGTCGCAAGCGCACCCACGGCTTCCGCGTTCGCATGAAGACCGCTGGTGGCCGCAAGGTCATCAACGCACGTCGCGCGAAGGGCCGCAAGCGCCTCGCCATCTAAGGCTGGCGAGTGGATTGCGCGCTATGTCCGATGCCCGCGGCAGCGCGGGAACGGCAGGAGCGCCGCAACAGGGCTCGGTTCCGTTGCGAGCGCAAGCCGCCTTCCCCAAAGCCGCAAGGCTGCTAAAAACGGATGAATTTTCATCCGTTTTTCGTTTGCGCCCGTGGCGCCGCACCGCACACTTCGTTGTGTACGCCCGGCCCACCGGCAATGACGCGCGCTTGGGCCTCGTGATCGGCAAGAAGTATGCGCCGCGCGCGGTCACGCGTAATCTGGTACGCCGTCTCGCGCGTGAAGCCTTCCGGCTGCGCCGCGCGGAGTTCGGCGGTTGGGACGTGCTGCTGCGTTTGCACACGCGCTTCGACAAGAAGGCTATGCCGGGCGCCTCGTCGCCGCCGTTAAAGGCGTTGTGTCGTAGCGAAATAGAGGAGCTGCTCAACAAGGCAGCGCGCGAAATTGCCCGTCGTGAGGCGCCACCCGCGGATGCGCCTGCGACCCAATGACGCTCATGGAGAGGCTCGTGCGACCGCTCATGTTGCTGATTAAGCGGTCTGGTCGCGCTGGCCTCCCCCGGTATCCCTTCTTGGGCGGCGCCGGTTGGCCGCACTAGTCATGCAAACGGTACTTTTCGCTTTATTGCGTTTCTACAAGGTTGCCGTGAGTCCCCTGCTCGGCAGCCGGTGCCGTTTTTACCCTTCCTGCTCTGATTACGCGCGCGAAGCAATCCAGTATCATGGCGCCGCGCGCGGGACTTATCTCGCCGCCAGGCGTATTTGCCGCTGTCACCCGTTTTCGGCGGGCGGCATCGATCTTGTCCCGCCTCCCACTTCTGAAAAGCGCTGACGCGCCGTTCCATCGACACTGAGACAACGCATGGATATCAAACGCACCGTCCTATGGGTCATATTTTTCATGTCAGCGGTCATGCTGTTCGACAACTGGCAACGCGACCACGGACGCCCGTCGATGTTCTTCCCGAGCGCCACGCCGACGCAAACCGCGGCCAGCGCAGCACCGGGAACGACGACGCCGGGAACCCAGCCTGCCGATTTGCCGCAGACCGACACCTCCGCTCCGGGCGCTGCGCCCGCTGCCCAAGCCCAACTGATCCCGTTCTCGACTGACGTCTACAGCGGCGAGATCGACACACGCGGCGGTACGCTGTCGAAGCTGTCGCTGATCAACAAGGGCAACGGCAAGCAGCCGGATCTCGTCATCACCCTGTTCGACCACACCGCCGATCACACGTATCTGGCGCGCACCGGTCTGCTGGGCGGCGATTTCCCGAACCACACGGACATCTACACGCCGGTTCCGAACGAGCCGCACGATCTGACGGGCGACGCCAAGTCGTTCTCGCTCAGCTTCGAGTCGCCGGTCAAGGGTGGCGTGAAGGTCGTGAAGACGTACACGTTCACGCGCGGTAGCTACGTGATCGGCGTCAATACGAAGATCGTCAACGTGGGTTCGACCCCGGTCACGCCGACCGTCTACATGGAACTGGTGCGCGATAGCCAGCCGGTGGAAACGCCGCGCTTCTCGCACACGTTCATCGGACCGGCTGTCTACACGGATCAGCACCACTTCCAGAAGATGACGTTCAGCGACATCGACAAGAACAAGGAAGACTATGCGACCCAGGCCGATAACGGCTGGATCGCGATGGTGCAGCATTACTTCGCGACGGCGTGGATTCCGCAGCAAGGCGTCAAGCGCGATATCTATGTCAACAAGATCGATCCGTCGCTGTACCGCGTTGGGGTGAAGGAAGCGGTGCCGACCATTGCGCCGGGCCAATCGGCCGACGTGTCCGCGAAGCTGTTCGCCGGTCCGGAAGAAGAGCGCATGCTGGAAGGCATCGCGCCGGGTCTGGAGCTGGTGAAGGACTATGGCTGGGTGACGATCATCGCCAAGCCGCTGTTCTGGCTGCTTGAGAAGATCCACAGCTATGTCGGCAACTGGGGCTGGTCGATCGTGCTACTCACGCTGCTGATCAAGGCCGTGTTCTTCCCGCTGTCGGCGGCCAGCTACAAGTCGATGGCTCGCATGAAGGCGATCACGCCGCGCATGCAAGCCCTGCGCGAGCGCTTCAAGGGCGACCCGCAGAAGATGAACGCGGCGCTGATGGAGCTGTACAAGACCGAGAAGGTCAATCCGTTCGGGGGCTGTCTGCCGGTCGTGATCCAGATCCCGGTGTTCATCTCGCTGTACTGGGTGCTGCTGTCGTCGGTGGAAATGCGCGGCGCGCCGTGGATTCTGTGGATTCACGATCTGTCCCAACAAGACCCGTTCTTCATCCTGCCGGTACTGATGGCTGTCTCGATGTTCCTGCAGACGCGTCTGAACCCGACGCCGCCGGACCCGGTTCAAGCCAAGATGATGATGTTCATGCCGATCGCGTTCTCGGTCATGTTCTTCTTCTTCCCGGCCGGTCTGGTGCTGTACTACGTGGTCAACAACGTGCTGTCGATCGCCCAGCAGTACTACATCACGCGGATGATGGGGCAGTCGAAGACCAAGGCGGCCTGATGAGGCGGGCGGGCGGGTTTCGAGTCACCGGCCCGCCCAAGTCTCTTCACCGCAGCAAGCTGCAAAAAAGCCGCCCGGTTTGCGCCGGGCGGCTTTTTTAATGTACAGTTGAAATCGAAGTCGATGCGCGGGATTCACTCCTTGCCGGCGTCGTACAAGCGCTCGACAAACTCCTCGAGAAAGTGACGATCCTTCGGATCCAGTGCCTCGATCTTGGAAGCGAGTTCGAGAGTTTCCGGTGCGAGCGGGTATTTCTCGCCCGGCGCCAGAGGCTTGGCTTTGATACCCACCGGCGGCGGCGGTCCATAATGAAGCCAGTGCATACCTACGCCCAGCCAATCGGCGAGTGTCTGCAATTTGTCCGGCGTGGGAATGGTTCGGCCCGTCAGCCATTTGTGCGCGGTCTGCGGCGAAACGGGCGCTTCACCCCGATGCAGCAGATTGAATTCCTTGGCGAGTTGAGTCCCGCCCTTGACGTTCTTCCGGGCAATCTGGTCCTGCAGCCTTTTGGCGAACGCTAGTTTTTCTTTGGATGTCGGCATGGGCCAAATTGTGCAATCCGGCGCCCGAACAGTGGACAACCATTTAGGCGATAATTTGGCGCATTTAAGCTACTTTTAGCCCAAAATGAGCGCCGGATAAAGCGCCGGACAATTTCATCGATCTGCGCTTTTTTCCTTTTGGAGCGGGCATCTCGCGCCTTAGGTCCGCGCTAGCAATCGTATTCATCTAAAGAGTTATCTTATCGTAATTGAGATAAATCTCTATTTGTCTGATAAAACTTTGGGGAGTCCGATTCTCCGGCCACGCGCAGAGTCACTCTGATCGCTCGCGTTACAATGCCTCGCGCCCCTATCAGGGCCTTCCGTTCTCTCAGTTCTCGCGCCCAATCCCATGCTCGCCACCGATTCCGATCCCATCGTCGCCATTGCTACTGCGCCCGGTCGAGGCGGAATCGGCGTGGTCCGGATTTCGTTCGGGCAGGCCGGCGCAGCTGCGGCCGAGCCGCTGATGCAAGCGCTCATCGGTCAGGCGCTGACGCCGCGTCACGCGAGCTACGTGCCCTTCCTCGATGCGGCCGGCAACGCGCTCGACCGCGGCATCGCGTTGTACTTTCCGGCGCCGAATTCCTACACCGGCGAGCACGTGCTCGAGCTGCAAGGCCACGGCGGCCCGATCGTGCTGCAGCTGGTTCTGCAGCGCTGCATCGACGCCGGTCGAGCGGTTGGGTTAAGGCTCGCGGAGCCCGGTGAATTCACCCGCCGCGCCTTTCTCAACGACAAGCTCGATCTCGCTCAGGCGGAGGCGGTTGCCGATCTGATCGAGGCGAGCACCGAGGCCGCCGCCCGCTCGGCGGGCCGTTCGCTGGAGGGCGCGTTTTCGCGCGATATCCACGCCATGGTCGAAGAGGTCATCACCTTGCGGATGCTGGTCGAAGCCACGCTCGACTTCCCCGAGGAAGAAATCGACTTCCTCGAAGCCGCCGATGCGCACGGCAAGCTCGCACGGATCCGCCAGCAGCTCGCTCACGTGCTCAACGAGGCGCGTCAGGGTGCGCTGCTGCGCGAGGGGCTGTCGGTGGTGCTGGCGGGGCAGCCGAACGTCGGCAAGTCGTCGCTGCTGAATGCGCTCGCGGGTGCCGAGCTGGCCATCGTCACGCCGATCGCCGGCACGACGCGCGACAAGGTCGCGCAGACCATCCAGATCGAAGGCATTCCGCTGCATGTGATCGATACCGCCGGCCTGCGCGAAACCGAGGACGAGGTGGAAAAGATCGGCATCGAGCGCACGTGGAACGAGATCGAACGCGCGGACGTGGTGCTGCATCTGCTCGACGCCCGCACTGGAATGAACCTCGAGGACGACGCGATTGCCGCGCGTTTCCCAGCCGGCGTGCCGGTGCTGCGCGTGATGAACAAGACCGATTTGACGGATATCGCGCCTGCCGTGCGTGCGTTGGATGTGGCGGAAGATGTCGATCTGCGCGAAGTGCGGCTGTCTGCGAAAAAAGGCGATGGCATCGCGCTGCTGCGTGCCGAATTGCTGCGCATCGCCGGATGGCAAGCCGGTGCGGAAAGCGTATATCTCGCGCGCGAGCGGCATTTGATTGCTCTGCGCGCAGCGCAGGAACATCTTGCGACCGCCGCACAACATGCGGATCAGAATGCCCAGGCGCTCGATCTGTTCGCGGAAGAATTGCGGCTTGCCCAGGAGCAACTGAACTCGATCACGGGTGAGTTCACCTCGGACGATCTTTTGGGCGTGATTTTTAGTCGTTTCTGTATTGGTAAGTGATTGAGTACGATGGGCTTGCACTTCGGATCGATAAAATCCCTTGATTTACGGCGTCAAACCTTGAGTAGTCGCTGTTGATTCGACAATTGGTGAGACGGCGAGATTTGGTACACAGAACGGGAATTTCACGATCTGGCAGATCCTGTGTACCAAAGATTCCAGCATTCCTCGATCACCGGGGGCGGCGCAGCTTCCCGCACGCGATTCAGAAAGCGGAGACCGTTTTTCACGATTGCGTGATGCAAATCGATCGCAAACCCCTGCTAAGCCGTTTCCGAGAGATTCCCGACTGTTAAATATTTGGGAGTGATTTTTAGTGTTTTCTGTCTAGCTAGGCAACTGGGCACAATGCATCCACGGACCAGATAGACAATATGCCTTTTTCCATGACACCAAACGGCAGACGGCCGCTATACTTCGAGTCCTGATCAAACCGCATTGTTGGTACACAGAGTGGCATTTCCACCATTCATAATGCTCTGTGTACCAATAACCCCCAGCATGCCCAAAACCGTCCCTCCACTCAGCGAAGCACAAATCCGCGCGATGGAGCCCCGCGCAACCCGCTACTCCGTAGCCGACGGCAACGGTCTGGTGCTGGAGGTCATGCCGACCGGCAACAAGGTTTGGCGCTTTCGCTATACCCTCGACGGCAAACGGCAACCGCTCACCACCATCGGCGACTACAAACGTATTTCGCTGCGCGTCGCGCGCGAGCGGGCACGGAAATACGCCGAGATGGTCGAGGCCGGCGTATCGCCGGCGGCGACCGCACGGCGCGATCGCGGCGCCGAAAAACGCGTCGACCTTCTGCGCGACGCTGCTGAGCTCTACATGACGACGGCGATGGCGAGCAAGTCCGAGGAATATCAACGGACGACGCGGCGCGCACTCGACAAGGACGTGCTACAGGCAGTCGGTAACAAGCCGATCGTCGCAGTGACCTCGGAAGATATCGTCGCGATCTGCGAGCGGATCAAGAAGCGCGGCTCCCCGAAAATGGCGCTGCACACGCGCAACGTCATCAAGCGACTGTACGAATTCCTGATCGCACGGCAGCTCGCCACCAGCAACCCAGCGGTGGTGGTACCGGCGCGCTTCATCGCGACGCAGGACAGCCGTACCCGCGTGCTCACACCCGGCGAAATTGGCGCCACGCTGCGTGCGATTAGCGCATCGAGCATCCGTCGACCGCTCAAGCTCGCCTTGCATCTGCTCGTGCTGACGATGGTCCGCAAGTCCGAGCTGATTGAAGCGACATGGGCCGAATTCGACCTCAAGGCGGCGCTGTGGAAAATCCCTGCAACGCGGATGAAAAGCGGCCGTGAACATTGGGTGTATTTGCCGCAGCAGGCGCTCGCGATGCTGCGAGAGCTGCGCGAGGCGAGGAGTAGCCGGACCTATGTGTTTCCGACAGTCAGGGGCGAGGATCGTCCCATCGCGAAGAGCACGCTGAATCAGGCGGTCAAAGCGCTTGGGCTCGAAGTCGAGCACTTCGTCCTGCACGACTTTCGTCGTACCGCCGCAACCCATCTGCTGGAAATGGGGCAAACGGCCGAGGCAATTGAAATGGCCCTGGCGCGCGCCAGCAGAGAAATCACCAGCGCAACTGAGCAAGCGGGCTATGCCGACGAGCAGCGCGGCGTATTGCAGCGATGGGCGGATTTTGTCGAAGCGCAGATTGAAGCGGTCCCGCGGGGCGTAACCAGTAAGGCCAAGTCGGCGTCGTAGCGTTTGAAAACGCGACGCGACGCGTCGCGTCTCTTCGCACGATCTTGAGCGCATCACCGCTGAGTGCGCCATGCCTTTTTGGTACACAGACCTTTCGCGTATTCCCAGCAACCCTTTCCAACCAAGCAAACAAGACATTTTTACTAGGTTACGGAATGGACTGATATCGCGCTAGACGTCACTCCGGGTGCTCGACCGAAATACACTTCCCGCATCCCGCCCGAGCACCCCGACAAAACAGCTTACGGACGGTTGTACATCGCATTCCAGTCCGCAGCCGACACCCGGCGCCCACCCGACTGCGACACACCGCTTGCGACGCCACCGTAACCGCTCGTCGCACCATTCTGCGCGGCCACACGCGCTTCTGCGGCCTGCACGGCAACCGGGTAATGGGTTTCATCGTCGCCCGGGCGATAGCCGGCCTTTTCGATCTGGACGAGATCGGAGCGTACCTGTGCACGCGTGACAGGCGCATTCGATTGGGCGAACGACAGGGCCGGAGCGGCCAAAGCGGCAGCAACGACAACAGCTTGGATGAGCGATTTCATGATGGCTTACCTCGAGATTCTGTTCTTGTCCTGCTACGAACACCCTTGTTCGTAACCAGTAATCACAGTCTAGGTAAGTAGGCGTTTAAGATTAAGTATCCGGTTTGGGAAGGATTCTTATCAAATTAGGGGTAAACCCTAGGCTCTTGATGGTGCCCATAATCGCGCGTCAGCCACCCGCACGTCGCTTTGTCAGTGTCAGGGTGCGATATGGAAAACCAATGCAGTCGAAATCCGACAAATCTCAGACCAATGCCGCGCACAGGCCGCCACCTGATCAGGTATGGCTTAGAGTCTGTCCCGTGCGTGCCCCCCCGCGCACGAAGTACCATTTGCGGGCCGCCTATCTGGCGGCCTTTTTGTTTGCTGTTCGTTGACACTCACAACAGCACCGACTTCGACGGCCTACGGCTCTCTCATCGCTTTCTGGACGCCTAAACTGCAAGCAAGGTTACATGCTTCTGGGAGGCGGCGATGACCGAGTCAATGCTAGCCATTTCGATGGCGGCCATCCTGATCGTCTTCGGTACTGCGATTCGGGCGACCCATCTCAACCGCGATCGGCTCATCAGGTGGTTCGAGAAGCACAACATCCGGTGATGCGGTTAGCTCCGCTGCTCGGCACGCTTACGCCGACAAAGCCGTCACCGCCTCGGTCGAGTGAAATCGTGCAGACGGTGCCCATGCATCGCACGAATCATGCGTTGCCGAAGATGCTCGCGCCGGTAGTGCCCGACGACCAGCAACGTTGCGATCAGCAGCACTGAGAAACCCATTGCGACGCCCACCATTGTCTCGTCCATGGCTGCTCCTCGTCGGGTATGCCCTGAGATTCATCTTAGATTGCTGCCGACGCTTTTAACAGGCTAACGTCCAATTACCAGGAACAAGATCCTGCTCCATAAGGAGAGGCCTAGTCCTCGCTCGTCACCGCACGAAAGAAAGCCCGCAACGAGGCGGGCTAAGGGTTCAGCGTATCACTCACACGCGCTATCCGGGGACCGGCGTCGCGCAGAAGCATCCTCCCGCAGTCCAGCAAATGGGAATGTGCGAAGGCAGACCAAGAATCCGCTTAACTTTGGCGGCTCAATGCTGGAGGCCGGTCACGCAAGCGCGAATGCCTCCCTACTTTAAGCAACCGCCTTCGCTCAGCTATCGCCTAAAATACATATTCTGTGATGGCGGTCGCGACCTCGACGGAGGATCTCATGACTGAATCGATAATGGCTTATTTGCTGGGGCCGTTCGTAATGGCGGTGGTGGGAGTGGCGCTGTGGGCCGTCTCTCACTACCATCGTGACGGCGATCGTGGAGGGCGTCGTGAGCGCTGGCTCGATACGCATCACGTGGACTGGATGCGCCACCGGCACTGACGGAAGCGCAAAGCGGACGCCTGAGCGCCCCGCTATGCGACTACGGTACGCGGCTTATTGGCCGCCGAGTATGCGCAAAATATCGCGCGCGAAGTCTTGGTCCGCGGTCTCCCAGTCCGGCGAGCCGACCGCATAATCGACCGGATTCCTCTTGCCCTGAGCCTTGCGAATTGCCGCGATGCTCAGTGCGAGGGCTCGTGCCTCGAGATACTGCGGATGGTCCGGCCCGAAGGGGATGAAATATTCGTCGTTCATTGCCAGGATGTCGGCCTGTTCCGCGCAAACTTTAGTGACCGAAGCGTGACATCCGGGCATACCCCATAGAGTGACCCTACTAGCGCGGACGCCTCCGCGGCTCGTCATTGTCATTCACCAACCCGGTTGCGGCGGCGGTGCATAGCCGTACGGGCCAGCCGGCGCCGGGCCGCAAGCAACATAGCCCCCTTGATACTGGTCATAGCAATATCCCGGCGGCGGCCCTGCATACACAGGTGCCTGTTGATACGCGGGCGCATAAGCCGGCACATAAGCCGGCGCCTGATACATGGGCGCGTAGGCCGGTGCCTGATACACGACAGGCGGCACCGGGTTCAACGCCGAACCAACCACCGCACCAATCACCGCCCCGCCGAGCAACGCGCCGACGACGGCCGCGCCGTCATGAGCTGAAGCCTGACCCGCGACGGCAAGGCCGCCGACCATCAACACTGCTGCCGCAATTTTTCGCATTTTATTTTTCCGCCATCGGGTCATGTAAGTACATGCGGCGGATTGTGAGCGCGAAGCGCGGAAACAGATGCTGCAAGTGGTAACCAGGTATTACCGGCGTAAGCGGCCGCGAACGGGTACGCGGAACACGGCGCGTCTGCCGTGCCCGGCGGCTTGCGCCTCGCGAGGACTCGCCTCATGATGCGGCAGTGAAAAAAACCTGTTTGCGCTGATACAAACGCCACAAAGATCGACAAACAAGAACCGATTTCAAGGAGCGCCATGAAGTACGACGAGAGCAACCCCTTCGCAAGAATTTTGCGCGGCGAACTACCGTGTATCAAAGTCGCTGAGACGGACGCCACGCTGGCCTTCATGGATCTGATGCCGCAGGCGGACGGGCATGTGCTGGTGGTACCGAAAGAGTCCGCCGCGGAGATCTTCGAACTCTCCGATGCGGCGACGGTGGCGTGCATGCGGATGACGCAGAAAATCGCCGTCGCGCTACGCGCGGCACTTCAGCCGGATGGCATGTTTATCGGTCAGTTCAACGGTGCCGCAGCGGGTCAGACCGTCGCGCATGTGCATTTCCACGTCATTCCGCGTTGGGAAGGCGAGCCGCTACGCATGCACGCGCGCGAGATGGCCGAACAGACAACGCTCGAAGCGCTCGCACGACGCATCCGTGCCCAACTTGATGAGCAGGTGGGTTAAGCAGGTAGGCACACCGAAACGTGCGCCTGACGGCGCACATCAACCTGAACGGCAGTGGCGAGCGGCCCGCGAGAGTCGCCACACTTCCTCGCCGTTATGCCGAAGGGCCTCAATGACGATGCAGCAGACTGCGCAGCGGATGATGCCAATCGATATGCCGCGGGTGGTCCTTTTGCGCGCGCTGGAGATGTTCCTGCCACAGTTCATCGGAGAACAGGAATGCAACTATCAGCAGCGGCACGACCAGAAACGCGCCTAGTATCACGTGCTCCATCACAGCACCTCCTTTCGCCCAATCCGTAATTGCATTGTATCCGCACTCCGTGTGCCCGGTGTGTGGGCGCGCGCTCACACTTATCCGGCCCCATCTGCGACAACGCGACGCCCTGCCCTTGCAAAACCCTTGCCACGTCTCGTCCGGCGGGCGTTACGCCACCGCCTCGCACACCCTCACTAAGAACTCCTAACGCTGCGCCGGGACTAACCCTAACTCGCCGGACATCATTGGCCACTTAGCGGCACCTGCCGCTTTTGACACAACACGGGTCATTCCGGCGCAATCTAAAAACCAACAGTTCTCAAGGGGAATCTCATGACGATTGAACGCGATACCAGGCTCACCTTAAGGCCGCTGGAGCGTCACGACCTGCGCTTCGTGCATGAAGTGAACAACGACGCAAAAATCATGCGTTATTGGTTTGAAGAACCCTATGAAACGTTCTCGGAGTTGTCGCAGCTCTACGACCAGCACGTGCACGATCAGCGCGAACGTCGTTTTGTCGCGGTCGATAACGACGGCGAAACCGTGGGCCTGGCCGAGTTGATCGAGCTCGACTACATTCACCGGCGCGGCGAGTTCCAGATCATCATCGCCCCTCAGGCGCAGGGCCGCGGCTATGCGACCGTCGCAACACGGCTCGCGATCGATTACGCATTTTCGGTGCTCAATCTGCGCAAGATTTACCTGATCGTCGACACGTCGAACGCCGCCGCGATTCACGTGTACGAGAAGTGCGGCTTCAGGCACGAAGCGGAATTGATCGAGGAGTTCTTCGGCAACGGCAAGTATCACAACGCCTTGCGCATGTGCATGTTCCAGCAAGAGTTCTTCGCCACCTACAAGCGTGGCGACTGACGCACGACCGCCGGGTCGCGGGCGTCCACGCCATGCGCAGCCACGTCTGTCTAAAAACCTCCGCGAAACTGTCGGCGCGCGATCAGGCTGACGCCTTCTTCCAGGTTGCGGCGAAGATGCCCGCACCGATCAGCAAGGTTCCACCGGTCCGATTGATGACGCGCTGCACGCGCGGGCTCCGTATTGCACGCCGCGCAGCCGAGGCAAGCATGGCGTAGCAAAATGCGTTCAAGGTGCCGAGCAGCACGAACGTCGCCTCGAAAACGACGATCTGCGATGCGGCCGCAACGTGCGGATCGATGAACTGCGGCACGAACGCCACGAAGAAGATGATGCTTTTCGGGTTGAGCGCAGTCACCGCGAAGGCGTGCGCGAAGATCCGGCTGGTACGCGTCTCTGCCGTATCAGGCGTATCCGGCGCCTGCGCGCGCGCGCGCCATAGGTTGATGCCAAGATAGATCAGATAGGCCGCGCCGACCCATTTAAGCGTCGTAAACAGCGCAGCCGATGCCGCGAGGATCACGCCTAACCCGAGCATCGACGCCGTCATCGAGGTGAGGTCGCCAAGCGCCACGCCGGCGGTCGTAACCAGCGCAAAGCGGCGGCCGTGGCCCAGCGCGTACGAGATAACCAGCAACACGGTCGGGCCAGGAATCGCAACCAGAATCGCCGAAGCGATCGCAAAGGGAAGCCAATGGGCAAGCGTCATGAGGAATTCTCCAAAAGTTGTCCGATTTATCCACGAACTTCAGGCGACTGCAAGCACCTTGTAGTGCAACGCGGCGGCCTCGTCGCAACCCTCCGTTTAAGACCTGGCACCGTTTTTATTCTGCAACTAACCCCATATGTGTTGCGTTTTCAATTATCTGCAGAATGACTTTGTGTGCACTGCATCAAACAGCTTTCATTTCATATTAATTCGCTTAATTAGCTGTACTCGTTTACTCGCATGTATGCCGCTAAGCTTTGACAGTTAAAGCGCAACGCCCTGTCGGACTTTAAGGAATCCGTCATATGTCGGCTCTTTTACGTCGTGCGCCGGCCTTTAGAGCCCCTAATCGCAGGTGCGACAATTCGCCACTGTTGCGAGCGCACACAAGATGTGCTTGTCGTCGGCATAACTTCTTCTAAAGTGCAAGATGCGGGTATGACCTTGAAGTTAAATACATAGCTAACCTGAGTAATAACCCGCACGGAGGCAAATATGCAAAAGCAAGTCGCTCTTCTTTTCGCCGTGGCGGGATTGCTCGCCGCATCGGTGGTGCAGGCTCAAGACAGTGTCATCAAGCCCGCGCAAACCATCCAGTTCAAGCCGAACGCTTATGGGTGTTTGTCGAAGGATAAACTCGACGCCGCCGATCAGCATGCGCAGGCTGGCGAACAGCAGCAGATGCAGGAATTCTTCTCGGGCTATCAGTGCCTCTCGACGCCTGAGAATTCGAGTTTCCGCGTCGTGCGCGTGGTCGGACATGACGTCGAATTCGTCAATGCCGGCAATAGCGACACGCAAGGCCTTTGGGCTAACGACCGGTTCATCAAGCAGTAGCCAGGCAACGGCGAGGTTTTAAAACGTCGTCTGATTGGCGCCCGCACCGGGCTTATTAAAGAGGTCCGGTGATGAATGCGCGTGGTTAAAAACCTACGTGGACAGTCGAGGTAAATGAAAGCGGCTGGGCAAATGCCCAGCCGCTTTATTTTTATTCGATTCTTTAAGCGAAACTGCAGGTACGGACTGCTTCACCGTCTTCCTCATCTGCAGGAAAAATCCCTCCTCGATGCAAACTGCACCGGGCGCTGCCATGCGCCCGCGCTTCCATTCGGCCGTCGAGATAACACTTCAACGCGTTTTCCTCTATTCCGAATATCAATTTCGGTATGGCATCATCGAATCATTTATACACAGACGGCGTCGAGCCGCGATATCGGGACACCCCATGACACGCAGCTACTCGAACTGGTTCGTGCGCGCGCGGCTCAAGACGCGCCAGTTGCTGTTGCTGGCGGCGATGGAGGAGGAAGGCAACGTCCGGCGCGCCGCGGATTCGCTCGGCATCACCCAGCCCGCCGCGTCACGCCTCCTGAAAGAGCTTGAAGACATGCTGGGAGTGAGTCTGTTCGACCGCACCCCGCACGGCATGCGCGCGACCCTCTACGGCGAAGTGATGATTCGTCACGCGCGCATGGTGCTGTCAAACCTCAGTCACGCGCATGATGAAATATCGGCGCTGCGGGCAGGCTTGACCGGCCAGGTGCGCATCGGCGTGATCGCCGCGGCGGCCGCGACCATGGTCCCCCGTGCCATTGCCAGCGTGAAGGAACGTTACCCGCAATTGCAGATCTGGCTGCAGGTCGAGACGTCCGACGTGATGTTGGCGCAGGTCGCGGAAGGCGAACTCGATATCATGATTGGGCGCGTGCTCGAGCGGAAGGATCCGTTGAAGACCGAAGTCCGCTACGAACCACTCGCCGACGAACCGTTATGCGTGGTCGCCCGGACCGGTCATCCTCTCGAAAATGAGACAGGTTTGACGCTCGCCGATGTGGTGGGCGCAAGCTGGGTGCTGCATCCGCCGGGCAGTGTGCTGCGCCACCGTTTTGATCTGATGTTTTCGCAGATTGGACTCAATCCGCCGCAAAATGTCGTCAATACGAACAATTTTCTGGCCATTTCAAGCCTTTTGCTCCATAGCGACATGCTCGCCGTCCTCCCGGACGAAGTCGCGCGGCAGTACCACCAGTACGGCATGTTGAAGCAAATGCCGGTCACTCTACCGTGCAGAATGGATACATTCGGTATCATCACGCGCCAGTCGCAATTGCTGTCGCCGGCGGCGTCGGTAGTGCTGGAAGCCTTGCGCTTAGCGGCTGTCGACGTGTATGGTGCGGCCTTCGACCCAGCGATGGCACGTTAAATGCTCGTACGTGGCTGCAGAAAGCAGCCAAGGTAGGGAAATCCATCGCGCAAGATCCGATCTCGCCACCTCACGCTGCAGTCCGGCCGGCGTCGTCTCGCTGCCATTTTTCTTTGGTAGCGTCACGCCGCCCCCGCAGTCCAGTGCAGGAGCGAGCAATGTACAAACAACATGGTAAGCGGCAGCGAGCTGCCGACGATTCCTTCTCTGTCCGGTCCGCAGGCGCGGGCCCCTGGATTGGCATGGCTCTCAAATCGACGATTTACAAGGCAGAACTGCAGATTGCGGACATGGACCGGCACTACTACGCCGACCATGCGCTGACGATCGCGCGCCATCCGTCGGAAACCGACGAACGCATGATGGTGCGCGTGGCGGCGTTCGCACTGTTCGCTCAGGAACGACTGGAGTTCTGCAAAGGTTTGTCAGATACCGACGAACCTGATCTCTGGCAAAAGGATCTGACCGGCGCGATCGAAACCTGGATCGAAGTCGGCCAGCCGGACGAACGGCGCATCGCAAAGGCGAGTGGCCGCTCCAACGAGGTCGTGGTGATCGCCTACGGCGGCCGCACCTCGGAGATCTGGTGGCAGGGGATTCGCAACAAGGTAGACCGGCTACGCAACGTCACAGTCTGGACGCTCGGCGAAGATGTCGGCGCCGCGCTTGGCAAGCTGGCGGAACGGACCATGCGCCTGCAATGCACGGTGCAGGACGGCGCAGCCTGGCTGGGCAGTGCCGACGCAGACCCGGTACCGATTGAATGGACCGTGCTGAAGGCGCCCGCGAACGCCTAGTGAGGGAAGGGCGAAACTACCGCGACATCCCCCGCGCCGCTGCTGCCGGTAATTCCAGCAGGCAAGGCATTCACACGGCCCCTTCCGGTGGCCCCTTCAGTTCGACCATATTGCCCTCGGGGTCGAACAGATACAGCGATGGCCCAAAACCATCCGCGCCGTAACGCACACCCAGTTCGCCGATGCGCACGCCGCGCTCCTGCAGATGCGCCTTGAGCGCCTCGCCGTCGAAGCCTTCGACGCGCAAACACAGATGGTCCATATTTCGACCTTCGCCGGGCGTGCCGTTCTCCGGCCGGTCGATTTTTGCGCCCACCTTCAGCAAATCGATCAGTGAACGACCCGCGCGCAGCTGGATCAGCCCAATGTCGCGCTGCTCTTTTTCGACGCTGCAGCCGAGCACGTCGCAATAGAAGCGGGTAATGGATTCGAGATCGGCAACCCGAATGACAACATGGTCGATCTCGCGAATATGGATCTTCATGGAAGGCGCCCCTTGGACGGTTCTCTACCGGTCAATGGCAGTGTAGAAGAAAGGCAGGGCATCCGGAGGGCCCAAAGCGAGGCGGGCGGCGGAAGAAATACGGGGCCAGATTGACGGACGCCAGGCAAAAAAAAGCCCGCTCTCAGGGAGCAGGCTGAATCCATATCAGGAGGAGACATGGAGGAGACAGGAACTACTATACACACGGGGTTGGTGCGACGCAATAACTTTTTAAGGGAAAACCCGATAGGGTGGCGTTTTGTCGCAGCCCGGCCTGAACTGACCCTAAACTGGCCCCCAACTGGCCCCTAAGCCCCCGTCGCCGCAAGGGCCACGCAATGACAGAGCAAGAACCGGAGCGTAGTGTGTCGGCATGCAAACTACATTGGTGACCATCGAAACCGTCTTTTCGGGGACATCATGAACCGTACCGTGACACCTGCCTGGTCTACAGACGCCGAACGCTGGGAAGCCTTGACCCAGCGCGACCCGCACGCCGATGGCGCATTTTTCTACGGCGTCAAAACCACCGGCGTGTTCTGCCGTCCATCGTGCGCATCGCGCCAGCCGCGTCGTGAAAACGTCGATTTCTTCGCTACGACAGACGCCGCCCGCGCCGCGGGCTATCGCGATTGCAAACGCTGCCAGCCCGGCGGCCTGCCGCGCGAACTCGAGATCGTGAATCGCGCCTGCGCTGCGCTCGACGCCGACCCGCAAGAGCGGCTCACGCTCGCGCAATTGAGCGACGCCGTGCACGTCAGCCCGTTTCACCTGCAGCGGCTGTTCAAACGCGTGGTGGGCGTGTCGCCGCGCCAGTATCAGGCGGCCCAGCGCGGAGCGGCGCTGCGCGAGGCGCTCCACCGCGGCACGGATGTAACGCGCGCCACCGTCGACGCCGGCTTCGGCTCGCCGTCGCGTATGTACGAAACCGCGCCGACCGAACTGGGCATGGCGCCGTCGGCCTATCGGCGCAAGGGCGCGGGGCTGACCGTGCATTACGCCAGCGCGCCGACCTCGCTCGGCTTCGTGCTGGTGGCGGCCACCGCCAAGGGCATCTGCAAGATCGGCTTCGGTGACGACGCTAGCGCGCTCGCCACTGAGTTGCGCGGCGAGTTCGCCAACGCCCAGCTGGTCGAGGATGCCGCCCGGCTCGCACCGTTCATCGCGCAAGTGGACGCCTACCTGCACGGCACCCGTCAGCGTTTCGACCTGCCGCTCGATATCGACGCAACGGCGTTCCGCCAGCGCGTCTGGGACGCACTGCGTCGCATTCCCTACGGCGAGACGCGAAGCTATTCGGACATCGCCGAAGCCGTCGGTTCGCCGCGTGCGGTGCGCGCCGTCGCGAGCGCCTGCGCGACGAACCCGGTCGCGCTGGCGATTCCGTGTCATCGCGTCGTACACAAGGGCGGGGCGCTCGCCGGCTATCGCTGGGGACTGCCGCGCAAGGCCGCGCTACTCGATGCCGAAGCCCACCATACGGGCGTAAACGCGGGCGTCGTGAATACCGCACCGGTGGTTAAGGCCGACGGCGCAGCAGTCGCCGCCGGAGCCGGCAAACGTAAAGCGAAGCCGTCAATCACACCCACCCCCAATCTGGATCACGCCGCTTGAGCACCGCCACCGACCTCGCCATCCTTGAACTGCCGTTCAAAGCCCCGTTCGACTGGCCGCGCATCCTGCGTTTCTTCGCCGGACGCGCCACGCCCGGCGTCGAAGCGGTCGAGGATGGCGCGTACCGCCGCGTCATCGACTGGGCCGGCGACAGCGGTACGCTGACGGTCCGCCCGCACCCGCGCAAGCGCTGCATCGTCGCCAGCATCGAAGGCCCCGCCGGCCGGCACGCCGAGGCGCTCGCCGCGCCGATCGCGCGGATGTTCGACCTGCACGTGGATCCGAAGGCCATCGCCGCGCATTTCGCCGCCGATCCCTGGCTGGCGCCGCTGATCGACGCAGCACCGGGCCTGCGTGTACCGGGGGCCTGGTCAGCCTTCGAGCTGGTGGTGCGGGCGATTGTCGGCCAGCAGGTCAGCGTGAAAGCGGCCACCACGATCATCGGCCGACTGGTGCAGCGCGCTGGCCAACGCATCGAGGACCACCCGCACGAACGCACCGCCTGGCGCTTTCCGACCCCGGCCGCCCTGGCCGCCGCGGACATGGCGCAGATCGGCATGCCGGGCAAGCGCGTAGCGGCACTACAAGGCATGGCGGCAGCGGTCGCGAGTGGCGCGGTGCCGCTCGACAGCCATGCCGCTGCCGACACCGTCGACACCGACGCCTTGCGTGCCGCGCTACTGGCGCTGCCGGGCATCGGCCCGTGGACCGTCGAATACGTGGCAATGCGCGCATGGCGCGACGCCGACGCCTGGCCCGCCTGGGATCTGGTGCTGATGCAGTCGATCGCCGCCCGCGACCCAACACTGTTGCGGCCGACCCAACAGCGCTCGCGTACTGACGCGTGGCGTCCATGGCGTGCATATGCGGCCATGCACTTGTGGAACGAAGTGGCGGACCGCGCGGGCACGGCTCGCGGCGGCTAGCACAAAGGCGCTAGCGGGGAGAGCACGGATCGTGCGTGAAGCGCTGGCGGCGTAGAGTAGGCGTGGCCTGCAACATCCCGAAGCATCTCGATAAAAGCCGGCCGGGAGGCGGCCGAGGTAGCCTCAAGCAGGGGTTGTGGGTAGATGTTAAAGTGCCCGCTACTGAAAATTCCGCCGGATGTTGTCGACCGCACATAGCTTCACTTGAGCGGCACATGGCGGCCGACAACGTCCGACTCGCATCAATGCCAAACACAACACCTTCCCACACGGCCGACCTGCTTTCGCACCGCCTGTCCGTGCTCGCCTCCGGTCCGCAGCGCGACGTGCTTATGACCGGCCTGCGCGGCATCGAGAGGGAAAGCCTGCGCGTCACGCCCGACGGCCAACTCGCGTTAACACCGCATCCGCACTCGCTGGGCTCGGCGCTCACGCACCCGTCGCTGACCACCGACTATTCGGAGGCGCTGATCGAACTGATCACGCCGGCGGAACACGACGCCGCCATCACGCTCGAGAAGCTCGATGAGCTACATCGTTTCGTCTATGCAGAGCTCGACGGCGAGATCCTGTGGAACAACTCCATGCCGGGTCTGTTGCCCGACATCGACGACGGGATTCCGATCGCGCAATACGGCTCGTCGAACATCGGCAAGCTGAAGTACGTGTACCGAGTGGGCCTCGCGCTGCGTTACGGTCGCACGATGCAAACCATCGCCGGCATCCACTACAACTATTCGCTGAACGAAGAAGTGTGGCGCTTGCTGCATGCGGACCAGCAATCCACGGCGAGCGCGGTGGACTACCAGTCCGAGCGCTATCTGGCGCTGATCCGCAATTTTCGCCGCACCAACTGGCTGTTGATGTACCTGTTCGGCGCATCGCCGGCGCTGGATCGCCGTTTCCTGCGCGGGCGCAAACATACGCTGGAAACCTTCGACGCCGACACGCTGTATCGCCCATACGCGACCAGCTTGCGGATGAGCGATCTCGGCTATTCGAACACCACCGGGCAGGCCGCGCTGCACGCGGATTACGACACGCTGCACGGCTACCTCGATGCGCTGGCCAAAGCGGTCAGCCAGCCCTATCCGCCGTACGAGAAAATCGGCACGCAACGCGACGGCGAGTGGGTGCAGATCAACACCAACGTGCTGCAGATCGAAAACGAGTTCTACTCGACGATTCGCCCCAAGCGCATCACTTATCCGGGCGAGCGTCCGCTGCATGCGCTGGCCGCGCGCGGCGTGCAATACGTCGAAGTGCGCTGCATGGATATCGATCCTTTTGAGCCGACCGGCA
Organism: Paraburkholderia sp. EB58; assembly: GCF_050436665.1. Lineage (NCBI taxonomy): Bacteria > Pseudomonadati > Pseudomonadota > Betaproteobacteria > Burkholderiales > Burkholderiaceae > Paraburkholderia > Paraburkholderia sp. EB58. The sequence continues at coordinate 260,031 of NZ_JBNDMQ010000002.1, forward strand.
TTGCGCTGGAAACCGCGCGCTTTCTCGATGCGTACCTGCTGGTCTGCGCTCTGGAAGACAGTCCGTCGCTGCCGCCGGAGGCGTATTGCGAGGCGAACCAGAACTTCGGGCGCGTCACCCAGGAAGGGCGCAAGCCCGGCCTCGAACTCACGCGAGACGGTCAACCGATCGCGATGCGCGAGTGGGCCGATGAACTGTTCGCAAAGATCGAGATTGCTGCGAAAGCGCTCGACGCACTGCGCGGCGACGACGCGCATGTGCGCTCGCTCGCCGCACAACGCGCGAAGCTTGCCGACCCATCGCTGACGCCTTCGGCACGCGTGCTGCAGACCATGCGCGACAAGCAGCAGAGTTTTCTCGCTTTCGGACTCGAACAGAGCGAAGCGCACGCCGCGTACTTCCGCGCGTGGCCGCTCGACGCTGACGCTACAAAAGAGTTCGCTGATCTCGCTGCGCAATCGCTCGAACAGCAGGCGAAACTCGAGCGCGAAGAGGTCGGTTCGTTCGACGCATTCGTCGCCGCTTACCGCGCTTATACGTTGAATCGCTTTAGCGTGTAGACGGCGCAGCGTCAATGCGAGCGTCGTGGCGAAAGTCACCGAGCAGAGAAGGGCGGCCAGTCAGGCTGCCCTTTTTGCTTCTGGCGGCGCTTGTTCAAACGAGCCGGTAACGGCTACGTATCCGACCAGCGCGAGGTCTGCCGTTTCGGCAAGAAGTGCCCAACAAGTGTCCGTCGCCAGGCTTTCGGCGAGGCGTATGAAACGTCACCGCATTGCCGTGGTCCAACCCTTACACCGAATGACCTTCCGCGCGCCGGTTGCGCGCGTCCGGTCGTCTCCACGCAGGGAGGATGCAAGGCGATGAAGAAAGCTCTGTTGGCAACATTGTGTGTGCTGGCTGCGGGTTGCTCGACGCGTGGGCAGGTAAATCCCGACGTCATGCAGATCGCCACCACGCCGCTGACGTGTTCGAACGCAACCGAATGCAGTCTCTGGTGGCAACGCGCCCAGACCTGGGTGGCAAACAATTCGACCTACAAGATCGAGGCCGCCAACGATTCGCTGATCCAGACCGCGGGCCCGCTTGGCGGCAAACGCGCGCTGGCCTATCAGATCACGAAGACGCCGAACAACGACGGCACTGCCACGATCGGCTTCGCGGCGCATTGCGACAGTTCGCTTGGTTGCAAACCGAATCCGTGGGAAGCCGGCGCCGATTTCAAGGAGTTCGTGCGCAGCGGCGTGGCCGGTAGCCCAGCGCCGCAAAACAACGGTGCAACCGCGCCGGCCACGGCAACGCCGCCGTCGCTCGAGGCCGCTCCGGCGCAATCAGTGGGTACGCCGGGTGACGTGCCTGTGAGTCAATAAGCGAAAAATAAGCGAAAGCGCCGCCGTGCGGCAGGCGGCGCCTCTCAATGCCCCATTGAAGGTCCCGCGCCCTTGCGCGGTTTCGTGATCCAGACCAGCGCGGCCAGCACGATAAAGCTCGCGCACGAGATCCGGAAGAAATCGTTGGTGGCCATCATGTACGCCTGCTGCGTGACGATCTGGTTCAACTGCGCCGTCAGGCTTTGGCCGGCAAACCCGAGACCCGTGAGGGAATCGCTATAGGCGGTGGTGTTGGGCGCATAGGTGCTGACCGATTCCGTCAGCACCGCGTGATGGTAGATCGTGTCGTTTTCCCAGTAGGTCGTGCTGATCGCGGTACCGATCGCGCCCGACAAGGTACGGAAGAAGTTCGACAGACCCGAGGCGCTCGCGAGCCGCTCGTCGGACACGCTGGACAGCGTGATGGTGGTCATCGGCACGAAGAAGCACGCCACGCCGATCCCCTGCACGATACGTGGCCAGATCACGTGATTGAACGGCACGTCGAGCGTGAAGGTCGAGTTCCAGAACGACACGAACGCAAACACGATGAACGCGAAGCTCGCCACCATCCGCAGATTGAGCCGGTGCATGTTGCGCCCGATCATCGGCGAGAGCACCAGCGCGAGCAGTCCGACAGGCGCGGTCGCCAGCCCGGCGAGCCCGGCCGTATAGCCCATCACCGTCTGCAGCCAGAGCGGGAAGATCACCACCGAGCCGAAGAAGGCCATGAAGCCGAACGAGATGATCAGCACGCCGAGCGCGAAGTTGCGATCCTTGAAGAGAGTCAGGTCGATCACCGGCTCCTTCTCGGTCATCTCCCAGACCAGCAGGAACGCAATCGAGATCACGGCAATGATCGCCAGCGCGACGATGAACTTCGAGTTGAACCAGTCGCGGTCCTTGCCGAGGTCGAGCATCATCTGCAGGCACGATACGCCGGTCACCAGCAGCGCGAGACCGATCGCGTCGATACGTTGCTGCGTCGTTTTCGTTTCGCGGCCGCGCAACAGCACGAACGCGCACGCCGCGGAAAACAGGCCGATCGGCACGTTGATGTAGAAGATCCACGGCCACGTGTAGTTGTCGGTGATCCAGCCGCCCATCACCGGCCCGAAGATCGGCGCGACGATCACCGTCATCGCCCATAGGCCGAGTGCAAGACCGCGCTTTTCGGGCGGATATGAGCGCATCAGGATGGTCTGCGAGAGCGGCACCATCGGCCCGGACACAAGCCCCTGCAGCAACCGGAACGCAATCAGCGACTCGAAATTCTGCGCGAAGCCGCAGAGGGCGGACGCGATCGTGAAGAGCAGTACGGACAGCGTGAACAGACGCACCTCGCCGACGCGGCGCGCGAGCCAGCCTGTCAACGGCACCGCAATCGCCGAGGCGACCGAATACGACGAGATCACCCACGTACCCTGGCTGGTGGCGACACCGAGGCTGCCGGAAATGGTCGGCACGGCGACGTTTGCAATCGACGTATCCAGCACTTCCATGAACGTGCCGAGCGCGAGTCCAACGGTGAGTAACGCCAGCGTGCCGCCGGCTAATGGGGCTGGTTCAGCGGCGGGTGCGGCAACTGCAGGAGCCGTAGCGGCCATGATCGAATCTCCTCAGTCGGCAGAAACTTGACCCAGCATGCATATCTCGCCATTCGGCGGGATGTCTTACATGTCCCGTCATCTTCTGCCCAGACAGATATTTCTTTAAACGTCGACGCGTTGGCAGGCGTCTCGTGGCTACGACTTGCCGCCTTCCGGCGACGCTGAGTTTTCTTCTGCTGCGCAGGGTTGGAACCCGCAATCCAGCCCGTTGCCCGAGCCGTTCGCGATCACGCGGCCCAACAGGCTCGTCAGCGTCGCGACATCCGCAGGCGTGAAACCCTGCAGCTGCTCGTTGAGCACCGCCGCGCCCAGACGGGGCAACTGCTGGGCGACTTCGCGCCCATGCGGCGTCAGTTCCAGTTTGACCATACGGCGGTCGGCATCGCTACGCGTACGGACGATAAAGCCTTTCTTTTCAAGACGATCGAGCATGCGCGTCATCGAGCCGCTGTCATACGACATGGCGCGGGACAGCTCATACGGCGTATGCGCCCGGTTGCACGACAACGTCAGGATCACGCCAATCTGCTGCGCCGTAAGGCCCAACGGCTTGACCGCACGGTCCATCCGCTCGACCAGCACATTGCGCGCTTTCGACAGGTAATAGCCAAGACTCGATTCGAGATGAATCTCGTCGGCGTTATAGGGACCGTCAGTCATCGAAATTCGCTTGGAACGTCCGCATTTGGCACCGCATCGCGTTTGAAACATTGAGCAGAGGGGATTTTAGCTGCCTAAGCAGACAAGTCAACGTTAGCGGCCCCTGGTGACGCTCGCGAAAAAACAACACAGCAGCAGATGCGGCGTCGCAGCATCTTGAAATTTAATTGCATAGGCAATATTATGATAGACAACGAGTCACGCGCGATCCGCGCCACCCGAGACCATGTTCTGACCGCTTTGCCGCGCACCCAACCTAGGTGGTGCGTAGAGGATTCCCCGTCATGCTGTACCTGAAAAACACCTTGGGCGGCCTAAGCCGCTCCCTTCACGATTCCGCACTGCAAACCTTCCAGGGGCCGTATCGCTGGTTGAAACTGGCGCTGTACGTGGTCATGTTTGTGCTGCCGGGGGGATCGCTAGGGGTGATGTTCTTTGCGTGGCTCGATCACCGCCGCAATGGCCGTGCTACGAAGGCGGCAACGGCCGCCGCCGTTGCACCGGTGGCGCTTCCGGGCAGCGCGAGCGCAACAAAGTCCGCCGCGAAACCCGTTGCACCGGGTACGGCACTGGCCGTTGCCACGGCCTGCCAGCCGCGCGCCGAAGCGCCGGCTTGCCGGGCAGCAGCCGGCAAACAGGCCCGTCAAACGACTGCGGCCGAACTGCGCTGTTAAGGCGAGGGCGCGCCTCCCGGCCGCTCGCTTAGGTTTTCTCCCGCAGTTTTTTTTGTCCCATAGGGACCCTGCCGCCGCTCACTCGAGCGTCGCCAGCGCGCCGCCGTAACCGCACGTAACCGTCACCGCCGCGCAAGTTACACACCCACGGCGCGCCCTGCATTAACCTTTCGGTTTTCTGCCCCATCGGCATCGCGTGCGCTACCATTCCGGATCGTCGCGACGTCCCGTCTCCGATTGCCCTATCGGCGGTCAAAGGGGCGGTGGCCCGCCGATCTTCCCAAGCCCCGCGAACACCATGGACGTTCGGGAAAACTTGCCTCGGCCGAATCGACAGGAATCCATAGCATGCAGTTTGACCGAAGCTCGCACGCGCGGGCCGTTGCGCCGCGCGCCCTCACCCTCGCTGTAGCCGCAGCGCTCGGCGCCCTGCTGGCCGGCTGCGCGGTCGGCCCGGACTATAAGACGCCCACGACCCAGGTGCCAGCCTCCTATAAGGAAGCTGCACCGGGCTGGAAGGTCGCACAGCCAGCCGATCAGCACGACCGCGGCCAGTGGTGGACCATCTACGACGACGCGCAGCTCAACGCGCTCGAAGACAAGCTGAACACCTCGAACCAGACCGTCGCACAATATGCCGCCGCTTACCGGCAGGCCCGCGCGCTGGTCGGCGAGGCGCGTGCCGCATACTTCCCGGTGATCAGCGGCTCGGCGGGCATGACCCGGTCGGGCAACGGTGCATCGGCAACCGCGAGCAGCATGTCGGGCGCACGCGCCAACGTCAATAACAGCTACAACGTGTCACTCGACGCAAGCTGGGAGCCTGACCTGTGGGGCAAGGTCAGCCGCACGGTCAGTGCGCAGGAGGCCAGCCAGCAAGGCGCTGCGGCCACCCTCGCCAACGCCCGGCTGTCCGCGCAAGGCACGCTCGCCCAAACCTACTTCTCGCTGCGCTCGCTCGATGCGATGCAGAAGCTGCTCGACGACACGGTGCTTGCCTACGAGAAGTCGCTCAAGCTCACGCAGAACCAGTATGCGCAAGGCGTGGCCGCCCGATCCGACGTGATTCAGGCGCAGGCGCAATTGCAATCGGCGCAGGCCGCCGCCATCGATAACGGCATCGCCCGCGCCCAGGACGAGCACGCAATTGCCGTGCTGGTCGGCGAGCCCGCCTCGACGTTCTCGATTCCGCCGTCGCCGCTCACCGCGACGCCGCCCGCCGTGCCGGCGCAGATGCCGTCCGCGCTGCTCGAGCGCCGCCCCGACATCGCAGCGGCCGAGCGTGCCGCCAAGGCGGCCAATGAGCAGATCGGCGTCGCCATCGCGGCCTTCTTCCCAACGCTGACGCTGTCGGCGGGCGGCGGCTACCAGAGTTCCGTGCTGTCGCAATTGCTCACGACGCCGGCGCGCTTCTGGACCCTCGGCCCGCAACTGGCCGGCACGATCTTCGACGGCGGCTTGCGCGCGGCGCAGACCGCGGCGGCCCGCGCAACCTACGATCAGGACGTGGCGGTCTACCGTCAAACAGTGCTGGCGGCATTTCAGGACGTCGAGGACAACCTCGCGTCGCAGCGCATTCTCGAGCAGGAAATCGGCGTGCAACAGCAGGCCGTCGCTTCGGCCCAACAGGCGCTGGATATCGTCACGAACCAGTACAAGTCGGGCACGGTCGCCTACCTGAGTGTGCTGACTGCGCAGACCACCGCGTTCACGGCCGAGCAGAAGCTCGCCAGTCTGGCAGGCGAGCGGATGGTGTCGTCCGCGGGTCTGGTGAAGGCGCTAGGCGGCGGCTGGGATGTCTCGCAGATGGCGCGTGAAACCGGCACCGTGGCCGCGCCAGCGCCTGCGGCATCGGGTACGCCTACGGGGATGGCGCCGGCCGCAGCCGACGCGCAAAAAGCCGCGGCCGTCGGCCAGCCGCACGCTCAAAGCGATTGAGCATCCGACCCGCCAGCGGAACGGAACGAACCGCAGGCAAAGAAAAGGACAAAGGGGCATGGCCGCGACGCGGTCATGCCCCTTTGTCGTTGAATCGCCCTACGACCCGCGTGGCGCAGTTAGCGCACGAAGGTAAGTGCCACGGTGTCCGGCCCTGTCGGCCGTCCAAGCAGATTCAGCAGGCCGGCGAGGTTGTCGCGCGCTTCCGGTGCCGCGCTCGCCGTTCCGTTGAACGACGTCGAGCCCGCGCCCAAGACGCCGTGACCGTCCAGCTTCAACGCCCCTTTCAGCGTCGAGAGGTCGATCGTGGAATCGGCGCCCTGCGCCTGAATCACTACCCGGTAAGACCCCAGCGGCTTGACGAGCGAGACCCGCGAACTTGCATCGTTGAACGTAATCGTCAGTTGTCCGAATGCTTCGTCACCGAAGCTGCGCCAGTCGCTCCACGCGAGCCGCACGTCGCCTTGCAGATCGAGCGTGTTGAACGGCGCACCCAGACCTGAGAGCAACGACGCCGGCACCGCGATCGCGCCCTGCGACAGGATCGCGCCACGCCGGGTGGCGTCGACGGTGATCGGGTCAGGCATCGCTTCGCTTTGCAGCATCGTCATCCGTATGCGGCCGGTGAAGAGCGGCCAGAAGGCGGTATGCCAAACGATGCGCCCCGGCAGCAACGTCGCAGCACTGATGTCCGATCCGGCCGCCAGCATCAGCGTGGCCGAGCCATGCCACAGCGAGCCTGTGGGATCCACAAGGTTGACGTGGCCGGCGCTTGCCTTCGTGAACTGCGGCGTGATCCACGCCGCGGGTAACAGCACCAGCAACACGGTACCACTCGATAACACCGCGACCAGCAGCCACGGCAGGGCAGCGCGCAGGCGCCGCGTCCAGAAATTCATGCGAGATCCTGTGGCTGCACCGTCATTTAGCGGTCGACGGCTGCAGCGAAGCCGTCAGGTCGACCTGTCCATCGTCTTTAAGCGCCGTCACATGCGCTTCGGCGACCTGCACCTTGAACTGATGCCGCGCATCGTCGACCCACGTGGTCCACACGGGGAACGACGCGTTCTTCAACTGGATCTGCACCGCATTGCCGAGCAACTGAACCTGAACAGGCACGATGCCGTGGTCTGTGAGCGACGCGGTGAGCGCATCCTTGAGCGCGCCGCCCGTGGGCGCCACACCCTGGGCCGCCGCCGACAGACGGCGCGCCTCATCGGCCTGCGCGTTCATCTGCGCGAGCTGACGCTGCATGGCCGGCAACGTATCACGCAGATGCGCGCGGCCGTCCTGGGCCGGGGCCCACAGGATCGACCACGCAATCACCACACCCAATACAGCGCCGCCCCATAGCAGCAGAGTTTTCTCGCGCTCGGTGCGCCCGTCCCAGAATCCGGCCCATGCTTCAGCAAGTTCAGTTTTCATTGTCCGCTCCTGATGGTCCACTTGCCGGTATTGCTATCGATCCCGCCGCTCAGCCCGTTGACCGACAGACGTTGCGAGAGGCCGGAGTCGACCTTGATCTCAGGCTTGAACGTGACGTCGAGACGGCGGTCGTGATAGTCGAGCGCCGCGATACCGTTGACCGGCACCGGGCCCAGCGAGCGTGCGAGTCCGGATGCCAGCGAGAGGAAATCGTCCGGCGACAATTCACCCGCGGCCACGCGCAACTGCTGCGTCTGGCGCGACATCTGATCGGGCGCGTCGAGCACGACGGTGGTCTTCGGGAACGTGTTGAGCAACAACTCGGTCATCTGAGTGTTGATCGCATCGCGCTGGTGGGCGAGCATCATCCACTGCACATTCGCGCCAATGATGGCGACCACCAGTGCACCCACGGCCAGCAGCGCGGGCAGACGCAGACGCCGCAACGTTGCGCGATCGAGGCGCCACGGCTGGGCGGCAAATTCGAACTGACACAGGTCGAAACGGCACTCCAGCGCCCGGCGCGCCAGTTGTTCGAACGGCAACGGCCGCGTGCCCGTCACCTGGGCAGCGAGCTTCGCCTGCGCGCTCAAACCCATGCCGGGCTCGTTGCCCGGCACCTCGGTGAGCAGATAGAGCGAGACCGGGGCGTCGCCCGCGAGCGCCGCGAGGGTCGCATTCACCGCCGTCGCGGGCACGGCGAGGCCTTCACCCTGGCTGCCGCGCGCAATCGCGAGTTCCACCCGGGTAGTGCTGGAGTCCGGCGCGATCTCGGCGAGCAGCGCGGGGGCAGTGGACACCACGGTGCCCAGCACGGCTGCGACGACCGGCGCCGGCGGCGCGATCGGCAGGCCGGCTGCCAGTTTCGCCGCCACGGCAGGCTGTAGCTCGGCGGACGCCAGTTCGACGTCCTCGAGGGGGGTAGCCACCACGGGAGCCGGCGGTAGACAACGCGTCACCGGCACTGCGCGGACACTGCGATGACCGGCCGCAGCGAAGGCTTCGCAAATAAAGCGGAACCAGCCGCGATCGACGATCGCGAGCAGGCGCCGGCCTTTGCTGAGCGGCTGCGGATCGAGCGCGATATGGCAGGTCTGCGGATCCTGAATCAGTTGATCCTCGACGATGTTCGGCAAGGCCTGACGTAGGCGCGGGCCTTTCAGCGGAGGCAGCGTCGCGGGCATCATCAGGAGGTCGCGCGCGGCGACCATCAGGACCGTCGACGACGCGCGCGGCAGCAGCGCGAGTGCCGAGCGACCGGCGCGCTGCGTGCGGCCCGACTTGTCGAGCAGCACAAACGGCAACTCCGGCAGTTGCCATTCCTGCGATGGCACCGCCGGGTCACGCGGCGGCAATAGGACGATCAGCGTGCTCAAAGGCCACTCTCTCCGGGAAAAGCGTTATTCATGGTTGATCTTGTATGCGCACGACGCGGGTGGTGTGTGTCAGCGGATCGCGATAGACGAGGGTCGTGCGGTCCACTTGCGCGCGTTCATGAATGACGCGGCCGTGGATAAAAAAGTAACTGGTCGTGACATCGAGGAGGCTGGGGTCGATCGCCACTTGCGTCACACCAGCACCCTGCAAGGCCAACTGTACATCGCCAACGTTATGAAAGAACACTGTCTGGCGACGCGCGACGAACGCCTGGGCATTCGACAGGCTCATGCCGGGCACGACGGCGGCGATCACTTCGGCGGTTGCGGTGTTCATGTTGACTGCCGTATTGGTAGGCAGATAGGTCACGAACGGCCGCAGCCGGGTGATCATCTCGGGGGTGAAGCCGGGCACGTCGAGGAGCGAATCGACGCTGGTCATCTGCAGCGGCGCGACGCCGGTGTTGTCGTCGTCTTCGATGCCGGGTTTATTGGTGAAGGTGTTGCCGCCCGTTGCACCGCCTTCGGGGGTAACGGAACCGCCGGCCGTGGTGGTTTGGCTCTGGAAACGCGTGGCGGAATGACCGAGGCCATTGCGGAGTTGCACAGCGGTGCTCTGCGCCAGCTGGCCGCTGAGGCCAAGCTCGACGAGCAGGCGCTGGAATGCCGCGATCTGTTCCACGTTCAATTGCAGGATGCCCGGCACGGGGCTTGAAACCAGGTTACGCAGGTTGAATTTGCTTTCTGCGTCTTCTATTGAGCCTGATAGATACGTAGCTGCGCCTTCTGACGCTCTTACTTCGCCTATTTGGCCGAGGAAATCGGATAGGCGCGTTTTGGCGATGGGGACGCCCCAAACCCCCCCCAGGTAGGTGATGCCTGCCGAGGTGTCGCCTTCAGATCTTAGGATTAGGCGAGTCCAGTCTAAGGCGCCTCGCGAGATCCATTGGGCTTGGGATAGGAGGCGTTGGTTTTCGATCCTTCGGATTTGCACTTGCTGGCGCCACAGGATGCCGGATACCAGGATTGCTGATAGGGCTACAACCAGTAACGCGCTGATTATGGCTACGCCGGTTTGCTTTTTTGGTGTGGCTACGGCGGTTGGCTGTTTTTCTGCGGCGTTGGCCTTTCCTTGCTTTCTTGTCGGTCTATTAGCTTCGCCCCTGTGCGGGGCAGCACTTACTTTCTTTGCCGCCGCAAAGAAAGTAAGCAAAGAAAGCGGGCTCACACCGCCAGCCCGTAGGTGTCCACCACGCAAACCATCGCGGAGCGGTCCGAAGACAAGACCCGCCCTCGCATTTCCCCCGTTCGTGACAAAGCACTCATTCATCCCGTCCACGCACTGCGTGCGTGACGGTTCGGCATAACCTTCGGTGGGGTACTTGGATCCTAGGGTATGAACAATACCGGCGGCTTGCCGCGCGACTAATGCACTGGCCAAACCTGTCGATGCCGTCCGAATGGCTGGCGGCATCGAAAAACTCACGCCAGCTCGCTGCATACGTGGGAGCAGCGCAGAGCCTGCCTTCGCTTGCTGTGGCTGTTGTGCCCGTCGGCGGGGCGCGAAGCGCGACGCTGGAGCGGATGAATGCTTTGTCACCGGGTGAAGGTGGGGCGAGGGCGCATCTCGTCTCGCACCACTACCGGTTACATACAGAGGTGGACACCTACGGGCTGGCGGTTGCAGCCCGCTTTCTTTGCTTACTTTCTTTGCGGCGGCAGAGAAAGTAAGTGCCGCCCCGCACAGGGGCGAAGCTAATAGACCGATAACAAAGCAAGGAAAGGCCAACACCGTACGAACACAACCAAAGACAAACCTAATCAGACCGATAACAATACAAAGAAAGGCCAACACCCCAAGAACAACAACCAAAAACCAAGGCGCCGCAGGCAAACGCCCCCCCGCCTGCGCAGCAGAAAAGAAAAGAGACAACCCCGGCGGTAGCAACAAAAAAAACCCCACGCCATCACTCTCCGACGAGAAAAACCCTCGTAACAGGCCGCGCCAACGAAGTAGCTCCAATCACAACCTCAAGCCCCGTAACAGACCGCGGCAGCGGCGCCCCGCCCAGCTGGGGAACCTTCAAGTTGTTATCAGCCTCCGTAATCGCCGCCTGCACATCCTTCATCTGCGTGGTCCAACCCACCTTGGGCACAAAAAGCCGCGCAGAAATAGAACCTACACCACCCATCAAAGGCACCGCACTCCATCCCTCTCCCTCGCCACCCCGCAACGCCCCCTGCAACTCGCCCACATTGCCCAGCGGCGGCGAGGCATACCGGGTCACCCGCCCATCGGCCACCCGGTATCGCACCACCTGCAAGCGCGGCGCCGTCTCCGGCAAGTCGAGCTCGCGCACAATCTGCAGCGCATTGCTGCTCACCGATACCGCCGCTTGCCCAGACTCGTCATCCGTCGCCGCGTGGCGCGCATCAATGCGCATCTGGTCGAACAACTGCGCAAACACCCGCTCGTCTTCCATCGCGTTCGTAATCGCCTGCCGTCCGCGGATGATCTGGTCCAGACCTCGCCACGACAACACCGCGATCACCGCCAGAATCGCTATCGCGACCAGCAACTCAATCAGCGTAAAACCACGCGACGGCCGTTGGCCGCGGCGCTCAGAGCGAACGATTCGTTTCATTCGCCACCACCGTCACCATCTGGGCAAGATTGCCGGTGCGGCCCGGTGTCGTCACCAACACTTCGACGCGACGGAACACCGGGTTCGGCGTCGCCGTTACGCGCTCCGTACAAAGCATCTGCAAATTCCCCTGCGAACAGTCGAAACTGCTCGATCCGACCTCCGGCCAGCTATGTGCAAGCTTCAACTGCGCCAGCGTATTGTCGGCACTCCAACCCGCCAGCAGCCGCTGATGCAGCTCGACCTCGCTGCTCGCCAGATTGCCCACTGCCCGCATCGACGCAGCCAGCGCCACCGCGATAATCGCCAGTGCCACCAGCACTTCGATCATCGTGAAGCCGCGCTGCGAACGCCCGCGTACCGGCGCGCACTGACCATCCCTCATCCGGCCGCCCATCTCAATGCACCTCATAGCGGCCATTACCCATCCCAACGATCCGCACCGAGCCCCCGGCCGAAAACAGTGTGACTTCCACCGGCGCATCGATGCTCTCAGTGCCGAACACCACCCGCGACGGATGCACGTCCGAACCCGGATAGTCGATCGTCACGCTCGTCACGCCGCCTTCCCAGCGACGCGGCCCAAGCAGGTCGTCGCGCAGCGGACGCCAGCCGTCATCGGTATGCATGTCGAAGCGAAAACCGCCCTCGTACGGCTGCCACGCGATAGGCCGCGCCCGCACCTGCGCTTCATCACCAGCCGATTCGAACAGGAGCGCCAAACGTTGTGCCTCTTCATTGAGGTCCGTGCGCGGATTGCGCGTCAGCGCCAACGATGCCACCGACACCAGAATCCCGGCGATCACCAGCACCACCAGCATCTCCAGCAACGTGAAACCCGCCTGTCGTCCGGCACGCCGGCCGCCGTCGTGCGTCAGCGCGACGGGTTGCCGGCACTCGCGGCACTCCTCGGCGCGCGGCACCATCGCCGCACGGGCAGTGGCCACATGAGACGTGCAATCGGACGGAGCCATGGTGCTGGTGTTAAGCGAGAGTGCGCGTAAAAAACTCAACAGATCATTCCCACGAGCCTATGTCGGCGTCGTTGCCTTCGCCGCCCGGTTTGCCGTCGGCGCCGTAGCTGAATATATCGATCTCACCGTGCACGCCCGGGTTCAGGTACTGATACGCATTGCCCCACGGATCGTTCGGCAGACGCTCGAGATACCCGCCGTCCTTCCAGTTGTTCGGCACCGGATCCGTGGTGGGCTTTTCAACCAGCGCGCGCAATCCCTGGTCCTGGGTCGGATAGCGGCCGTTGTCGAGGCGGTACAGCTTCATGGCCTGCATGATCGTGCCGATGTCCTGCTTCGCAGCGACACGCCGCGCCTCATCAGGACGGCTCATGATCTTCGGTACGATCAGCGCGGCCAGAATGCCGAGAATCGCGATCACCACCATGATTTCGATCAGCGTAAAGCCGCGTTGGCGACGATTACCCGGACCCGCGATTTCTGTGCGGCGAGTGGTCCACATTTGCATAGCTTGCTACCTCTTTTCAGGAAGATTTTTCGACTGGCGGGCGTCGCGCGGGCTCTAGCCAGTGCGCGATTTAACACACCCGGTTTGTCATTTTAATGTCATGCACTTGAAGGGTTGCGAGAAAACGCCGGGCCGCCCCAAGTTTCCGCTCCGCAGGAAGTCCCTTGGGGGATCGCCCCCCTCGGGGGAACCTGGCGCGAAGCGTCAGGTTAGGGGCATTTTCCCCCAACGCAAATTTCACAATACTCCGTACAATGTTGCGCATGAACGCCATCCAAATCCGCCTTCTGTCGCTCGCGCTGTTCGCCGTGTTCTGCGCGACGCTTACCTACTGGGTCGTCTCGCTCACCGCGCTACGCGGCGAACCGTTGCCGGCAGCGGCTGTACGCGCACCGGTCTCGGTCGAACAGGCCGCCACGCTGTTCGGCGGCCAGCTCCAGCGCACCGCCAACCAGGACGTGCACCTGTTCGGCATTCTCTCGCTCCAGGAAGGCGGCGCGGCCATCATCAGCGCCGGCGGCGAACCACCGCGGGCCGTGTCGCTCGGCAGCGCCATCATGCAAGGCGCCAAGCTCTACGAAATACGCCCCCGTTCGATCATCGTCGACCGCAACGGCGTCCATACCGAAGTGTTCCTGCCCACCAACCCGGCTGGCCCCACCATCTACGTGCGCTGAACAGGACCGCTGCGGTCGTTATCTCCACAGCCATCATTGAGTGCGCGCCCTTTGTGCTCGCGCGCCTCAAGACTCAAGGGCACGCTCAACCGCGCATCATTGCACCAGGTTGTTCAGCTCGATGATCGGCAGCATCACCGCAAGCACGATCACCAGCACCACACCGCCCATCGCCAGAATCAGCAACGGCTCCAGCAAGCTCGTCAGGAACATGGTGCGCCGTTCCAGTTCATTGGCTTCGCCTTCCGCCGCGCGATCGAGCATCGTCGTCACGTCGCCGGTCGCTTCGCCCGAACGGATCAGGTGGACCAGTACTGGCGGAAACGTCTTGGTATTGCCCAACGCGCGCGATAACGACGTGCCTTCGCGCACGCGCACGATCGCATCGTCGATGTTGTCGCGCATCGCCCGGTTACTCAGCGTTTCGCTGGCCGCCTGCAGTGCGCGCAGAATCGGCACGCCGGCTGCCGTCAGAATGCCGAGCGTGCTGGCAAAGCGCACCGTGTTATAGCCGCGCACCAGCTTGCCGAGCAGCGGGGCGGTCAACAGCCACCGGTCGAAGGCGAGACGTGGCCCAGGCTGCGCCAGAATCGACCGCACGATATACGCCAACACCACGACCGCAAGCAGCACCGCCCACCACCATTGCCGCACGAACCCGGACAGCGCCATCATCACGATGGTGAGGACCGGCAACTGCTGCTTGGTACTCGCGAACACGTTGACGACCTGCGGCACCACATAGCTCAGCAGGAACGTGACAATGCCGAACGCGATGATCGTGACGATGGTCGGGTACGTGAACGCCAGCACGATTTTCTGCTTGAGCGCGTTGCGCTGTTCGATGTAGTCCGCAAGGCGCGACAGCACGAGACCCAGCTTGCCGGTGTGTTCGCCCGCGGCCACCAGCGCCCGGTAGATCTCCGGAAAATCTTTCGGATGTTGCTGCAGCGCATTGGCGAGCGAATGGCCGCCCAGCACCTCGGCGCGAATCGACGCCATCAGTTCGCGGATGTAGTCGCGCTCCGACTGTTCGGTCAGCACCGAAAGCGCTTCGTCAAGCGGCAGGCCGGCAATCAAAAGGCTCGCCAACTGCCGCGTGAGAATGGCCTGCTCGCGTTGCGACAGCCGCCGCCCCAGCGAGAGCCTCTGATTGCGCTCGCCGCGCGTGCGGCTCGAGGCCGGTTCGACGACGAGCGGGGTCAGCCCCTGGCCGCGCAGATGCGTGCGCGCGCCGCGCGCGCTGTCGGCGTCGAGCACGCCTTTTTGCGCCTTGCCGGTCGCATCGATTGCTTCGAAACGAAATGCCGGCATGAGCTTATGCTCCGCCCGTTACGCGGATCACTTCTTCGAGCGAAGTCAGCCCCGAGTCGAGCCAGCGGTCGGCATCTTCACGCAGCGTGCGCATGCCCTCGGCACGGCCCGCGGTGAGAATTTCCGAATCCGCCGCATTGCGGTGAACCAACGTGCGGATCGCGTCGTCGATCAGCAGCAACTCGTACACGCCACGCCGTCCTGCGTAACCGGATTGGCCGCATTTGTCGCAACCGACCGGATGCCATCGGACGCGGCCATCTGCGTCGGTCCGTTCTTCGCGACACACCGGACATAATCTGCGGACCAGCCGCTGCGCCAGCACGCCCAGCAACGACGAAGCCAGCAGATAAGGTTCGACGCCCATATCCGTCAGACGAGTCACCGCGGATGCCGCATCGTTCGTGTGCAGCGTCGCCAGCACCAGGTGACCCGTCAGCGATGCCTGCACGGCGATCTGCGCCGTCTCGAGGTCGCGGATTTCACCGATCATGATGATGTCCGGGTCCTGCCGCAGAATCGAGCGCAGCGCCCGTGCGAAGGTCATGCCGATACGCTCGTTGACCTGCGTCTGGCCGATCCCCGACAGATCGTATTCGATCGGGTCTTCGACGGTCATGATGTTGGTTGTCGCGGTTTCGAGGCGCGACATCGCAGCGTACAGCGTGGTGGTCTTGCCCGAACCGGTCGGCCCGGTCACCAGCACGATGCCGTGCGGGCGTCCGATCAGCTTGTCGAATTTGACGAGCGTGTCCGAGCCCATGCCGAGCGCTTCGAGATTCAGGCGCGAGGCGTCCTTCTCGAGCAGACGCAGCACCGCACGCTCGCCGTGCCCCGTCGGCAATGTCGACACCCGCACGTCCACCGGCCGGCCGCCCACCCGTAGCGTGATCCGGCCGTCTTGCGGCAGACGCTTTTCGGCGATATCGAGCTGCGCCATGATCTTGATCCGCGAGATCAGTGCGCCGTGCAGCGCCTTTTTCGGCCGCACCACATCACGCAGCGTGCCGTCGACGCGAAAACGCACCACCGACGCATTCTCGAACGGCTCGATGTGAATATCCGAAGCCTGTTCACGCGCCGCCTGGGTGAGCAGCGCGTTGATCATACGGATGATCGGCGCGTCGTCTTCCGATTCAAGCAGATCCTCGACCTCGGGGATCTCCTGCATCAAGCGCGACAGATCGACTTCGCCTTCCACTTCACCGACCACTTGCGCCGCGCTGCCATCCTGGCGCGCATACGCCTGATTGATCGCCAGCGCGAGTTCGTCAGCCGGCAAACGCACCACCGAAAGCGCGCCGAAATTGCGCGCCACTTCGGCGAGCGCGGCATCGCTCGTGCGCTCGCTGATCCAGACTTCCAGTCCATCAGCGTGCTGATGCGCCACCAGAATCTGGCCGCTACGCGCAAAGCCGTAGGGCACAAGGCGGGCAGCGATCGCCGACGGCGCGCTGCGCTCGGCATGCTCCACTGCAACCGCGGACGGAATTGCCGTGGCGCCGGCGCGGGTCGCTGCCGACGACGCAGAACCTGACGGCGGCGTGGACGGCGTGCTCACGGCTGCGCTCCTGGTGAAGTGGTGGCAGGCGCGACGGTGACCGGATTGGTCTGGACGGCTGCGCCATTTGGCACCGGGTTGGACTGGGCAGGCGCTCCGTTCATCACCGGATTGGTCTGCACAGCACCACCATTCGTCACCGGTACGGGAGTAGAGGCTGGCGGCATCGCCTGCTGGCGACGCATCTGATCGAGATTGAACAGGTTCATCGCGGGAGCGCCGCCCTCGGCCGGGCCGATCGGCATCGGCGGAACCACCGGATCGTCCTTGTCCTTGATCAGGTTGTTGTCCGACTTGTACGCGCCCTGTACGCCCTGGATGTAGTCGTAGCGGTTCGACGTCACGGCCTGCGCGGTATCGCGATCGTTGATGATCACGGGGCGCAGGAACACCATCAGGTTGGTCTTGTTGCGGCTCTTCTGTTCAGAGCGGAACAACTGACCGATCCATGGAATATCGCCCAGCAGCGGCACTTTGCTGTTGCTGACCTGGTAGTTGTCCTGCATCAGGCCGCCAAGCACGATGATCTCGCCATTGTCGGCGAGCACGGTCGACTGGATTGAACGCTTGGTGAACTCCGGGCCGGCCGGGTTGGTCGCCGCGTTGGTCGTGCCGGTCACGATCGCCGAGTCTTCCGTGTAGAGCTGCAGCTTAAGAATGCCGCCGTCGGTGATCTGCGGCTTGACATGCAGCGTCAGGCCAACGTCGACGCGGTCGTAAGTATTGAACGCCGAACTCGTGGTACCGCTCGTGAGGTTCGAATACGAACCCGTCTGGATAGGTACGTTCGTGCCGACGACGATCTTGGCTTCCTCGTTGTCGAGCGTGATGAGGTTAGGCGTCGACAGCACGTTCGCGTCGGCGGTCTGCGACAGCGCCTGCAGCAACGCGCCCAGTCCCTGCACACCGAAAATGTTGTGCACCCAGCCGACGTTAAGCCCCTGCTGGAGATTCTGGCCGACGAGTGCCGCAGGCAGACCGCCGGCGACCCCGGCCGCAGTCAGATTGATGATGCTGTTGGCGCCGCCGGTTGCCAGGTTGGTGCCGGCCAGGACCGCACCGGTGCCAACCTGCCACTGAATGCCAAGATTGGCGTTGGTGTTCGAGTTCAGCTCGACGATCAGCGCCTCGATATAGACCTGCGCGCGCCGCGCATCGAGTTGGTCGATCACCGCCCGCAGGTTGCGGTACACAGGCTCGGCCGCCGTGATGATCAGCGAGTTGGTCGCCGCGTCCGCCTGGATCATGCCGCCCGGCTGCTGATTGTCTTCGCTCTTGTCCTTGTCGCTGCCGATCGTATCGCCGGAACCGCCGTTAGCGCCGGAGCCTCCCGCGCCGCCCAGCGGCGACGACGTTGAGCCGCTGCCGAGTCCGCCCGAGGGCAGCGGCGGCGTACCCGACGCGCCCGTCGAATTGCTGCCATACGAGCCGCCGCCGTTCTGGTTGAACGAATTCGCGCTGTTCGAACTGGCCGACGAGCCCGTGTCACCGCCCTTGCCGAGCATCCCGCGCAAGGTCTTCGCGAGCGTCGTCGCATCCGCGTTGCGCAGCGGCACCACGTGCATGTTGCCGGGTATGGCGGTGGGCGCGTCGAGTTCCTTCGCCAGTTGCTTCGCCGCCGCGAGGCGGGCGCCGTTCGTCGCACGAATCAACAGCGAGTTGGTGCGCGGGTCGGCGGTAATCGACACCTTCAGCGTCGCATCGGTACTGCCGATCGCGCCGGGGTCGAGCATCTTGGTCAACTGCGGAGCGATATCGAGCGCATTCGCGTTCTTCAGCGGCACCACCACCACCGACTGTCCCGCGGCCGTATCCACACCCGCAATGATCTGCGCAATACGCCGCACATTGTCGGCGTAGTCGGTCACGACAATCGTGTTGTTGGCCGGGTAGGCCGCCACGGTGTTGTTCGGCGAGATCAGCGGACGCAGCACCGGCAGCAGGTTATTCGCCGACTCGTTCTTGAGCTGGAACACCTGCGTGATTACCTGGTCGCCGCGCGCCACCGGCGTGTTGCCGACATAGGTCGGCACGCCCTGCAGCTTCGCATCGGCCTCCGGCACCACTTTCAGCACGCCGTGATCCTGCACGAGTGCGAAGCCCTGCATCCGCAGCGCAGACTGCAAGGTCTTGAGCGCCTGGTCTTCGGGCACCGGGTTTTCGGAGACGAGGTTCAACTGACCCTTGACGCGCGGGTCGACAATGATCGTTTTGCCGGTCGCGGCGCCAATCGCCTTGGCCACCTGATCGATGTCGGCGTTGACGAAGTTGAGTGTCACCTGAGCGTGTGCGGTCTGCGCAGTGATCAGTCCAGCCACCAGCAGCGCCGTTGCGACGCGACGCAATGCCATACGATTTCTTCTCATGGAATTTGATGTCGATGCCGACCGCCGAAGCGATCGGCTGTCATGCGCAGCAAACATAGGTATGTACCAGCAGCGATCCCCCAAGTCTGCTCACGCCCCCGCGGGCGCAGGCAACCCCCACTACCGTCCGGCCTATGTCCGAAAAAAATGAACAGTAACAGCTTTTCATGTCGGATTTGTCACAAAACAACGGCTCCGGTGCGATTACTCTAAATAGCCTCGCAGACTGTCAAAATTTTGAAAGCTTTGGTAAGGACTCGTGGGCCGGTCGGCGACATTCGTTGTTCGCACGCTTATGTCGGACAGTCAAACTTGACGCTCAAGTGCCTGCCGGTATCATACGGCGGTTGAACCTGCCGAACGCAGTTTGCCTGGGCGGGTTTTCCCCGATGTCCGCCACAGGCTCGGTGTTGGCGGTCTGAGGCGGTTGACAGGCGCATCCTGACCCCGAGCCGAATACCTTACCGGATCTTTCTTTCATCATTTGTTCAGTCATCTTGAGCGATGAAACAGGCCCTTCTGACAGTTGCCGCGATACTCAGTACGCTGCTCGCCGCAGGGCCGGCGCACGCCGACTGTTTCGATGAAGCGGCTCGGTATCAGAAGGTTAACCCGCTGATTTTGCGGGCCATTGCCTGGCAGGAATCGCACAACCGGCCAGACGCGCTGCATAAGAATGCGAATGGGTCGACCGACTACGGCGTGATGCAGATCAACTCGATTCATCTGCCCACGCTGGCTCAATACGGCATCTCCTCCAACACTTTGATGGAGCCGTGCAAGAACGTCTATATCGCGGCCTGGCATCTGCGTCAGCAGATGAATAAGTATGGCAACACCTGGCAGGCGGTCGGCGCCTATCATTCGGAGACGCCCGCGTTGCGCGACCAGTATGCGCAGCAAATCGTCGGCATTCTGCGGAAATGGAACCTCATCAGTACCTCACGGTGAGCCCATTTGCGCGTCCAGCGCGGCTTTGATGCACAATGCGGCTTCGTGCTGCCGCCGCCCCAGCGTTTCGCTACGCGCCCGGTACGCCTCCTAATTCTCTCCGTTTCCGTACTGCGATGAACCAGCCGACCCTGCCCGTCACCGTGCTCTCCGGTTTTCTGGGCGCCGGCAAGACCACGCTCCTGAACCACATTCTGGCCAACCGCGCAGGCCTGCGCGTCGCCGTGATCGTCAACGACCTGGCCGCTGTGAATATCGATGCGACCCTCGTACGCGATGCCGCGGCGCTGTCCCATATGGAAGAGCAGCTGGTCGAAATGTCGAACGGCTGCATCTGCTGCACGCTGCGCGATGATCTCTTGACCGAAATCCGCCGCCTTGCGGGCGAGCAGCGCTTCGACGCCATCCTGATCGAATCGACCGGTATTGCGGAACCCATGCCGATCGCCGAAACCTTCACCTTCGTAGACGATGACGGCACGTCGCTCTCCGATGTGGCGCGGCTCGACACGATGGTGACGGTGGTCGATGCATTCAACTTCCTGCGCGATTACGGCTCGGCCGACGCGCTCGCCGAACGCGGCATTGCAGCAAGCGTTGAGGACGACCGCACGCTGGTCGAATTGCTGATCGAACAGATTGAGTTCTGCGACGTACTCGTCGTGAACAAAGCAGATCTCGTCAGCGCCGACGATCTCGTGCGTTTGCAACGCATCCTCGCCCGCATCAATCCGCGTGCTGTGCAGCTCGTGAGCCGCTTTGGTGTCGTGCCGCTCGATGAAGTGCTCCACACGAACCGCTTCGACTTCGACGAAGCGTCGAGTGCGCCAGGCTGGCTCGCGTCGCTTCATCAAGAACACGACCATGATCACAGCGGCGAGGCGGACGAATTCGGCATTGGCAATTTCGTTTATCGCGCGCGCCGCCCGTTTCATCCGGAACGCCTGTGGACACTGCTGCACGAAGAGTGGAAGGGCGTGCTGCGCAGCAAGGGCTTCTTCTGGCTTGCGACGCGCAATGACATTGCCGGTTCGCTCTCGCAGGCGGGCGGTGCTTGCCGCCATGGTCCGGCAGGGATGTGGTGGGCCGCGCAGGATCGCAGCGAATGGCCCGATGGCGACGACGAACTCGCCGCAGAAATCGCCGCAGACTGGCACGGCGACCCGAACGATTTCAGCATTGGTGACCGTCGTCAGGAACTGGTGATGATCGGAGTCGGTATCGAGCCGGCCGTGTGGCGTGCGAAGTTCGATGCATGCCTGTTAAATGATGCTGAATATGAGCTGGGGCCGCAGGGCTGGTTGCAATTTAACGATCCGTTCCCGGCATGGGACTTCGACGCCGAAGACGATCATGACCACGACCACGATCATGGCAGCGGCGAAATCGTCCATCACCATCACTGATCGCACGCTATCAGTTGCGTTGATTGCGCGCGTCGTGGCGTCGCGCTTGCTGCGCACGTAATGCAAGACCCGGCAAAACGCGGCAAAGCACGGGCGAAAAAAAACCCGCCTGAGGCGGGTTTCAACAACGCAGCACCGATGTGCTTAGCGCTTGTTGACTGCGTCCTTGAACGCTTTGCCAGCCGTGAACTTGACGGTCTTGGCGGCCGGGATCTTGATGGTTTCGCCAGTCTTCGGGTTGCGGCCCGTACGTGCTGCGCGCTTGCCCGAGCCAAAGCTACCAAAACCGATCAACTGGACCGCGTCACCTTTCGACACAGCCTTCTTGATCACTTCAAGCAACGTGTCCAGCGTTTCGCCGGTTTGAGCCTTGCTGGCGCCCGTCTGACCTGCGACGGCGTCGATCAGTTCCTGTTTGTTCATTAAGGTTCCTTTCTGGTTTAGGTTGACACGAACAGCGCGAACGCGCCGATTATACGTGCGCGGGCCGCGCCGTCGAGCAGCTACGGCTCCGGAGCACTCCGGACAAACACGTTGGACAGGTTTCTGCCCGACGGCCGTGCTGCCGCTTCCCTCCGCGGCGCTTGCTATGATAGCGCAGCGCAAACCCAATCTGGACAAGGGTTTCGAAGAATTACACGGTGGTTTGGCCCGCCCAGTCAGGAAATTACCATTTTTGTCATTCCTGGAATCGAAACGCCCGTCTAACCAGGGCTTTACATGAGACTGGCGTTGGTTTTTGCCAACGTTCCAGGCGTCATTTGAGCGCGTGGCGGCCCGTTGCGCGATGGCCGATGCGCCCCGGCCCGCAACGCTTGACCCGTTCGTCCATCGATTTTTTGCCCCGCATGACCGATCCGCTGATCCCCGCCACCCTGGCGTTTCGCGACAACGGCACGCCGTTTTCGCCACGTCACGACGACATCTATCACAGCGCCGTGGGCGGTCTCGCCCAGGCGCAATACGTCTTCCTGCAAGGCAATGGCCTGCCCGGCCGATGGCAGGGCAGACGCCTTTTCACCGTGCTCGAGACCGGCTTCGGAATGGGTATCAACTTCCTGATGACCTGGGCTGCATGGCGCGCCGACCCCGCACGTTGTGAGCGGCTGCATTTCGTTTCGACGGAAAAACACCCGTTTATAAAGGCCGATTTGCTGAGCGCGTATGCCGCGACGGTTGCGGACGCATCCATTTCCGGCCTCGGCCAGACACTCGCCGACGCGTGGCCGATGCTCGTCCCTGGTACCCACCGGCTCGAATTCGAAGGCGGGCGCGTCACGCTGACACTCGTATTCGGCGATGCCACGGAAACCCTGCCGACACTCTGGCTGCGCGCCGATGCGTTCTATCTGGACGGTTTTGCACCGGCGAAAAATCCGGAGTTGTGGACGCCGGCTATCTTCAAGGGACTCGCGCGCCTCGCCGGCGAAGACGCTACGTTTTCGACCTACACCAGCTCCGGCGACGTGAAACGTGCCCTCACGCAAACGGGCTTCGAATACCGCAAGGTCGAAGGCTTCGGCTGGAAACGCGCCATGCTCGCGGGCCGCTTCGCACCGCGCTGGCGGGTGCGCCGGCACGAGCCGCCGGCGCCGCTCGCGGTGCGTGAACGACACGCGGTCGTGATTGGCACGGGGCTCGCCGGTTGCGCCGTGATCGAGCGGCTTGCGGCGCGCGGTTGGCGCGTGACTTCGCTCGAACGGCATGCTGCACTCGCCCGCGACGCGTCGGGTAATCCGGCAGGTGTGTTTCACCCGTTACTTTCGCGTGACGACGGCGTGGCTTCGCGCATCACACGTACCGGCTTTCTGTATGCGTTGCAACGTTGGAAAGCGCTCGAACAGGCGGGACATTGTCCCGTACGCGGCTCGGAAGGACTCCTACAACTCGCGGAAAACGACGAGGAAGCCAGCATGATGGCCGCTGCGCTGGCCGGGTTCGCTTATCCACAGGAGTACGTGACGCTACTCAGGCGTGCTGAAGCAGAGAGGATTGCGAAATTTCCGCTGACGCAGGGCGGCTGGCTGTTTCCACACGGCGGCTGGATCGATCCGGCCACGCTCTGCGCGGCACAATGCGCGGCGGCCGGCGAGCGGCTCGAACGGCGCTTCGGCGTCGAAGCCGCGCGCGTCGAACGCATGGGCGATGAATGGTGTGTGTTAGACGCCGACGGAGGGATGCTCGCACGCGCGAGCGTCGTGATCTTTGCGAATGCGCATGACGCCGCGCGCGTCGCCGGTTTGCAGTACGCACCGACCCGCAGCGTACGCGGTCAACTGACGTTCCTGCCCGCCGGTAGCGTGCCGTCGCTCGCGCTGCCGGTGATCGGCGACGGTTATGCCGTGCCACTTCCCGACGGCGTCACGTTAACCGGCGCGACCTTCGACATCGACGACCCCGAGCGTGGGGTGCAAACCGCCGGGCACATCGAAAACCTGCAACGCCTCGCTCAGATGTTGCCCACGTTCGCCAGCAACGTCGACACGCAGCGTGCCGACTCGCTCCCGGGACGCGTCGCGTTTCGCTGCGTGACGAGCGATCGTCTGCCGATGATCGGCGCACTCGCCGACGAAGCCGCAGCAATCCACGCGAGGGAACGTTTACGCGGCGCGTGGCCGCTCGATCTGCCGCGCACGGATGGCTTGTATGGAGCCTTCGCATACGGCTCGCGCGGTCTCGTATGGGCCGGCTTGGGCGCAGAGCTGATCGCCTCGCAAATCGAGGGCGAACCGTTGCCGATCGGGCGCGACCTCGCCGAGGATCTCGACCCTGCCCGTTTCCTGTTACGTGCGTTGCGCCAAGGCACGGCCCGCTGACCCTCGTTGCACGCTCGCGCCGACCCCGAAACAGGCGGAAAGTTATCCACGGCTTGCTGTGGATAACCTCGCTAATTGCGAGTGCAACTCGTGTGGACGGGATGTGGACGTAAACGGGGTAACTTTGTCGCGCGTCGAAAACGCAAAAAGTTACCCACCACAACCCGTCGCAGCCGCACACACTGTGCATCCGGTTGTGCGTTCGGTAAGGCACTGACGCAGCTAGGTAAACCAGAGTTATCCACAGAAATGGGCGACACTTGTTAACTGCTACTACGTATACATACGAGTAAACCAATAAACAGAAAGACCATCGCGCGCCAACGCCGATCGACGACGCAAAAGTCCTGATCGAGCTGATCTTCGAGGTTCAGTAAAAATCAAAAAGGAAACCGGCTATGAGTCCGCAAGCACAGAATGACCAAGCTTCCATCCGGTCGATTTTTCTTGTTCTTCGGCGAAACCGGTTCATTTTTACCGCTTCACCCCCTCATTCGAGCGTTTCCGATCGACCCGGAAAACCTATGGCACAATCGCCGTTCTTTCCGCGTCATGCCTTGCGTCTAACGGCAGACGCACCAATGGAACGGTGCCGGTCCATCAGACTCTGAATCAAGTCGACGTCGTTCGTTCACCCGTGCCGGGACCCATCGCTGGGGCAATCTGCGCTGCTGCAGCGCACCGGGTTCGCCGCTTGCAGGTGTGCAGGGCCGGCGCGTTCTGATTTCACCCGATCGTTGACTATTCGCAACGCTGGTCGGCACAAAGCAAACGCAGCAATCAAGACATCGCGCGTTGATGGGCTTGCCGGTGTTTCCGCCGGTTCGTGTCGCCTGCCGTTGCGGATAGCAACTATGTTGCATGGGACTGAAGTAAGCGCCAAAGCGCTAACTCCAGTCGACAAAGGAGATCCCACCACGATGAAGTCGGCGTTTTCATTCTTCCCAGGCTGGCCGCTTTCACCCGATGCCATTTTTTGGGCAGGGCTTGCGCTGCTCGCCGCCGGTTTGTGCGGCGAACTTTGCTATCGCGCGTGGCGGCTGCCACGCATTTCCGGTTACGCGGTGATCGGTCTCGTGGCCGGCGCTGCCGGCTTCGGTGTGATCGACACGGTTTCGGCGAAAGCAGCGCGGCCATTGCTCGATGTCGCACTCGGCCTGTTGCTGTTCGAACTCGGCAGCCGGCTCGATTTGCGCTGGATCCGCCGTAATCCCTGGCTGATTCTGTCGAGCGTCGCTGAATCAACCCTGACGTTTGTGCTGGTCTTGCCGGTGCTGTTATTCCTGCATGTTCCGACCATCGTCGCACTGGTACTCTCCGCCATCGCAATGGCCACGTCGCCGGCGATGGTGATCCAGCTGAAAACGGAATTGCGTGCAGAAGGCCAGGTCACCCAACGGCTGATGACGCTGACTGCGCTCAACAGCATGTATGCGGTTGTCATCGAAAAACTCGTGTCGGGCTGGCTGCATCAGGAAGCCTACGGCAATGTGTTCGCCACCATTCTGCAGCCGCTTTATCTGCTCGTCGGATCGCTAATTCTTGCGTTTGCGCTCGCGCGCACCTGCATCTTTTTCTATCGACGCATGAACATGCAGGACGAGCATTCGTTCGTCGCGCTCTTCGGCCTCGTGCTGCTCGCCATCGCAATCGCGCATCTATTCAAGCTTTCGACGATTCTCAGTCTGCTCGCCGCGGGCATCATCGTTAAAAACATGGAGGCGCGGCCGCAACTGTGGCCGCAGCATTTCGGCACGGCCGGCTGGCTGCTCACCGTAATTCTGTTCGTGCTCACGCTCACTTCGTTCGAATGGAAGGACATCGGCATCGGCGGATTGGCCGCGCTTGGACTGATCATTGCGCGGCTTGTCGGCAAGCTTGTCGGCGTGCTCGCTTTCGCGAAGCCGAGCGGATTGGATTGGAAGCAGGGTGTCGCGCTCGGTCTCTCGCTTTCGCCGATGTCGGCGCTCGCCTATCTGCTGGTCGACGATACGTACACCCTATATCCGAATCTGGATCCTAGTCTGCGCGCGATCATGATGTGCTCGATCGTCGTCTTGCAGATTGTCGGACCCTGGCTGGTTTATCGCTCGCTCGCGCTGGTAGGCGAGCGCCGCGAATAATTGCGGATAGCGAAATAAAACGCTATCCCACTCCGCGCACACATTCGACATTGAAAACGGTGGGGCAGATAAAGCCTGTCCCGCCGACTTGAATCAGGGGACGCCATGTCACTCGAACGCTTCGTCGATTCGCAACCGTTCACCTTCGGTATTGAACTCGAGATGCAGATCGTCAACACCCATGACTATGATCTGACCAAAGCCGGCACCGATCTGCTGCGGCTCATCAAGGATGAAAAAATCCCCGGCAACATTACGCCGGAGATTACGGAAAGCATGATCGAACTGTCGACCGGCATCTGCACATCGCATGAGCAGGCGCTGGCCGATCTGCGCACGATTCGCGACACGCTGGTTTCCGCGGCAGACCACTTGAACGTGGGCTTGTGCGGCGGCGGCACGCACGCGTTTCAGCAATGGAGCGACCGGCAGATTGTCGATACGCCGCGCTTTCAGTACCTCTCGGAACTGTACGGCTATCTCGCCAAGCAGTTCACGGTGTTCGGCCAGCACGTGCACATTGGTTGTCCGGATTCCAACAGTGCGCTGTATCTGTTGCATTCCATGTCGCGATTCATCCCGCACTTCATCGCGCTGTCGGCGTCATCGCCGTTCGTGCAAGGTGTGGACACAGGTTTTCATTCGGCCCGTCTGAATTCGGTGTTTGCCTTTCCGCTGTCCGGCCGCGCGCCGTTCATGCTGACCTGGGACAGCTTCGAAGAATACTTTTCGAAGATGGTTCACACGGGTGTCGTGAACAGCATGAAAGATTTCTACTGGGACATTCGTCCGAAGCCAGGTTTTGGGACCATCGAAGTGCGCGTGATGGATACGCCGCTGTCGGTCGACCGCGCCGCGGCGATTGCCTGCTACATCCAGACGCTTGCACGTCATCTGTTGCTCGATAAACCGTTGACGCCGAGAGAGGACGACTACCTCGTCTACACATTCAACCGGTTCGAAGCATGCCGCTTCGGGCTGGCCGGCACCTGCATCGATCCGCAAACCGGCGAGCGCAAGACGATTTCGGAAGACATCCTCGAAACGCTTGAACGGATCGCGCCGCATGCCGACGCGTTGGGTTCAGGCAAGGCGCTGGCTGAAGTGGCGTCGATCGCACGTGGTCAGCTCAACGATGCAACCTGGTTGCGGACCGTGTTCGAACATGAAAAGTCGTTGCATGAAGCGGTACGGCAGCAGTGTCTGCAGTGGCGCGAGTGACAAACCGGTAGGCAAAACGACAGGCAAAGGCAGCCGGTTGGCCTAGCCGAAACCCGCAAAACAGTTTTTTGCGGGTTTTTTTTCGCAATCCTGATTCCAGTTCAGGGTTCCTTAGAAGTTTCCAAAGTTTACGTATACAAACGTAGTAGTAGTTAACAAGCATTGCACGGGCCTGTGGACAACTGAATAATTCCTTGCAAAGTCAAAGCGATGCGTAAATGATAACCATGCTGTTCAGACTCGCATCCGGACCGGAAAGTGCGGATAACTTCGACGGTGGCGAGGGGCTCGGGAGGCTTGTCAAGAATCGGTGCACACCCAGTCCCGGGCGTTTTCCCGTGGTTATCCACAGGATCCGGTGAATAAGTTAGCTGTACGATTCGCCGCTCTCGCATAGAATGTCGTTTGCGCAGCTTCGACCACGTTGTACCGCTGGCCGGTTTGATGGCGAGCAGGGTGGTTGGAGATGGCAAAAAAGCGTTGTAGTAAGGTGCGCCAGAAATGGCGTGCGAGGCAGTAAATTTTCAAGATAGTTGATTCAGTCCGTCCGTGGTCCGGGCGAGGCTGCCCACATACAGGCTGCCGGCGTGTTTGGCACCCGACGGCCAGCTAACAGCGACATGCTGTCAATAACCAACGAAAGATTATGAGCGAAGGCGTATACGGAGAGCAGGCAACCGGGCGAGTCACCCACAGCCTATTGCGACTGAGCACGGCCATGCGAAGCCAGGCATGGGAGTGGGCCGAAGGCGCGGGTTTGACGCCCACTCAAGGCGAGATTCTGGTGTTGCTGATGCAACGCAAGGGTCCAATGCGCCTGGGCGAAATCGCACGTGAAACGGCCTTGACCGCCGCGACCACGAGCGATGCGGTCAGCACCCTGGAAAGCAAGGGGCTGGTCGAAAAGCGCCGTGCCCTCGACGACGGCCGCGCCCTCGCGGTGCGTCTGACGGCCCGTGGACGCACGTCGGCCAAGCGCGCCGCGCAATGGCCGGACTTCCTCGCCAAGGCGGTGGGGACGCTGCGCGAGGACGAACAGGCGCTGTTCTACCGCACGCTGCTGAAGACGGTTCATCAGCTCGAAACGCAGGAGGACATTCCGCCGCACCGCATGTGTCTGACCTGCACGCATTTCGAGCCGAGCAAGAATCCGAAGAAGACGCCGCATTTTTGCAAGCTGCTGAATCTGAAGATGTCGGACACGGACGTGCGTCTGGACTGTTCGGTGTACGAAGCCGCTGACGTCGCGACCCAGAAGAAGACCTGGAAGATCTACGCGCAGTAACGCGGGTCCGCCACACTGCAAAGCCGGTCCGGCAGCCGCTAGATGCGAGCCTGCCTGATCGGCCTTGCGCTGTCTGGCGCCGTATCTTTTTGTCCAACTGATGATGGGATCTGCCGATGATTCACGAAGTTCTGGCGATTCGCCATGTCCACTTCGAAGATCTGGGCAGTCTGGAACTGGTGCTGGGCGAGCGCGGGCGGCCGGTTCGCTACCTCGATGTCGGCTTGGGCCGTATTGAGGCGCCGGACCCTGTCGCACCTTCGCTGATGGTCGTCCTGGGCGGCCCGATCAGTGCCGGCGACGATGCGCGCTACCCGACACTCCTGCCGCTTTTGTCGATGATCGAAAAGCGAATTGCGGCGGGTCTGCCTACGCTTGGCATCTGCCTTGGCGCGCAACTGATTGCGCGGGCGCTCGGCGCCCGGGTCTATCCAGCAGGCCGGACTGAACTCGGCTGGACACCGCTCACGCTGACCGACGCCGGACGCGCTTCGCCGCTTCGTCACGTGGACGGGGCGCTCACCTCCATGCTGCATTGGCACGGCGACACTTTCGACCTGCCAGCCGGTGCGACCCATCTTGCCTCGACCCCTGCTTGTGAGAACCAGGCGTTCGCCTGGGGCCAGCACGTGCTGGGTCTGCAATGCCACCCGGAAATCCGCGCTGACCGTTTCGAGCCCTGGCTGATCGGTAATGCTGGAGAAATCATCGCTGAAGGCCTCGACGTGTGCGAACTGCGCGCCGAGACGGCCCGTTTCGGCCCCGGTCTTGAAGAAGCGGCCCGCCGGATGTTCGGCGAGTGGCTCGACCAGGTCGAGAAGAACGGTACGAAGCCGTAAATGGTACGTACTACCAGGCTCACGCCAGGTTGCGGTCAGGCTTATGTCAGTTTCAATCAGGTTCAATCAGGTTCAATCGCGCCGGACCCACAAAGCGATGCGTGACGGCGCGAGTGCGCTCTGGCCGACAGGCATGAATGCCTGTCCAGCAGCGAATCGAACGCGGTGCTATGCTCGTTCGCTCCTCCGCTTTCCTTGGGCGTAATCCATGAGCGCGCTTTTTTCTCCGCTCACGCTGCGTAGCGTGACGCTTGCAAATCGCATCGTCGTGTCGCCGATGTGCCAGTATTCCGCCGAGCGTGGCGAAGCCACCGCATGGCACATGATCCACCTGGGCAGCATGGCGTTATCGGGCGCGGGTCTGCTGTGCATCGAGGCCACCTCAGTCGAACCCGAAGGTCGCATCACGCCGGGGGATCTGGGCCTGTGGGACGACGTCACGGAAGCCGCACTCGTGCCGGTGCTCGCCGCAATCCGCAAACATTCTTCGATTCCGGTTGCGATGCAGCTCTCACACGCGGGCCGCAAGGCGTCGAGCCATACACCGTGGGACGGCGGTCAGCTGATTCCGGTCGCCGAGGGCGGCTGGTTGCCGCATGCGCCGTCTGCGCTGCCGCATAAAGCGGGCGAAGAGCCGCCGCTCGCACTCGATACGGCAGGGCTCAACCGGGTTCGCGAGGCGTTCGCGGCGTCGGCCCGGCGTGCGGCACGGCTCGGTATCGACGCGCTCGAAGTCCACGGGGCGCACGGTTACCTGCTGCATCAGTTCCTCTCGCCGATTGCCAATCAACGTACCGACGAATACGGCGGCTCGCGCGAAAACCGCATGCGTTTTCCACTGGAGATCTTTGAGATCGTGCGCGCCGCGTTTCCGGCCGACAAGCCGGTGGGCGTGCGCGTGTCGGCGACCGACTGGGTCGAAGGTGGGTGCACCCTCGACGATACGATTGCCTTCGCGCTGGAACTGAAAAAACGCGGCTGCGACTGGATCGATGTCTCTTCCGGCGGCGTCTCGCCTTTGCAAAAAATCCCGCTTGAGCCCGGCTACCAGGTGCCGTTCGCACACGCTGTGAAGCAGGCCACAGATCTCACGACTATCGCCGTGGGTCTCATCACCGATCCGTTCCATGCGGAGCAACTGATCGAAGAGGGCGACGCCGACCTGATCGCGTTAGCTCGCGGACTGCTCTACAACCCACGCTGGCCGTGGCACGCTGCCGCCCAACTGGGCGCGACGGTCGAGGCGCCGCCGCAGTATTGGCGCTCGCAACCACGCGATCAAAAGGCACTGTTCGGTGACATTTCGTTCGGACAGCGTTAGGTCTTTGACGGGCAGAACATGCTGAAGGCGGTCTGACGGTTGAAGGAAGCCATATCAAGCGTGTACGATGCCGGATGTGACGCATGTGCGTCGCAAGTCGACGCGGCGCCCGCAAGGCGCCGCGTTTGCTATTCGAGTCAGAAAATCCGGCCGTCAGCATGCAGCCAGTGCTGACGACAGTCGAGATGTTCACCCCCAGTTCTTCACAAGGATTCATTCAATGAGTTCACGCAGGATCGTCGTGCGCCGTTCGGGAGTGCATGGCAAAGGCGTGTTTGCCCTCGAACCGATTGCGGCCGGCGAGCGCCTGATCGAATACAAGGGCGAGCGGATCTCGTGGAAAGAAGCTTTGCGACGTCACCCACACGATCCGAAAGAACCGAATCACACGTTTTACTTCGCGCTGGATGACGGCGGGGTGATCGACGGCAAGGTGGACGGCAATAGCGCCCGCTGGATCAACCATTCGTGCGCGCCGAATTGCGAAGCCGAGGAGATCGACGGGCACGTCTATGTGCACGCGTTGCGCGATATCGCGGCCGACGAAGAACTGTTCTACGACTACGGCCTCGTGATCGACGCGCGCCAGACCAAGAAGCTGCAGAAGGAATACGAGTGCCGGTGCGGTGCGCGCAAATGCCGCGGCACGATGCTGGCACCGCCGGAAAAGGCCGACAAGAAAGGCAAAAAGAAAAAGAAGTGACGCGCGGGCTGCGTGAGCGCAGCCCGGCATGGCCGGGCTTGCCATTAGTCAGTGGAACAACACCTGACCAGATAACGACTGCGGGACTACAGACCGATCGGCGCCTTGTGCGCCGATTTTTTTGGCGCGCGCCGGCCCTCGGGCTCGCGCACCGCGTTGCTTGCTGTCAACGGTATCCGCACGATAAAGCGCGCGCCGCCGTCCGGTGCGTCTTCGTAATGCACGCTGCCGTGATGCAGCACCATGATGTCGTGAACGATCGCGAGGCCGAGGCCCGCGCCGCTGTCGACGCCGCTTTCGCTCTGGCCGTCGCCGCGGAAAAAGCGCTTGAACAGATCGACCTGCTGGTTCACCGGCACGCCCGGTCCGTTGTCTTCGACGATGACCTCCGCCATCGCCACATTGTCGACGTGGCTCTGCGAGACGGTGAGCGTGATGCGCCCGCCGTCGAAACGCGAAGGCGGCACATACTTCAGCGCATTGTCGAGCAGGTTGGCAATCACCTCGTGCAGCAGCACCGGGTTGCCGCGCGCGGTGAGCGGCCGATCGTTGGCGGGGTCGTCCAGGCGCTGGAAGCCCAAGTCGACGTGGACCGCGAGCGCGCGCGGCACCCATTCCGCACCAGTTTCGAAAGCCAGCGCGGCCATGTCGACGTTGACGAAACGCGCAGCCTGCTCACCCGGTTCGGCGCGTGCGAGCGAGAGCAACTGGTTGGACAGGCGCACCGCGCGATCGGCGGCGGCGCGCAGTTCACGCACAGCGGCGAGCGTCTTTTGCGGATCGCGGGCCACGGCTGCCTGTTCCGCGTGCAGCTTGACGGCGGTGAGCGGCGTGCGCAGTTGATGCGCGGCGTCGGCGATAAATTTGCGCTGCGCGTCGAGCGCGGCTTTCAGGCGGTCGAGCAGTGCGTTTAGTGCGCCTGTAAGCGGACGGATTTCGACCGGCACGTAGGTCTCGTCGACCGGCTCCAGCGAAGTGTGAGTCTGCCGGTTCAGCGAGTCGGCCAGATCGGTCAACGGATTGAGCTGCTGATTGACCACGCGCCACACGATCACCCAGCCGGCGAGCAGCAACAGCAGCAGCGGCATCATGATCGCAACCAGGAATTCGGCCGCGATCTCAATGCGGTGCTCGACCGGTTGTCCCACCTCCACGACAATCGGATTGCCTTTGGGCTGGTCCACGCGCACTTGTGCGACGCGCATGGTGATGCCCTGGTGCTGCGTCTCGAACACGTAGGCGTAGTGCATGATGCGTACGTTCTTGCCCTGCAGCGGCAGGCTCGGATCACCGGCGATTTCGCTTTCGCCGTCGCTGATCCGATAAGACAGATGTTCAATCGGATCGGAGAACATGGCTTGGGCGAGCGGTTTCACGCTGACCGACGCATTGGGACCGGCAATCTGGATCTGCCTGGAAATGGCGGTGGCGAGGTCGGCCAGCGACCGGTCGACCACATGCTGCGTGTATTGCCACGCGAGCCAGTAGGCGATCAGGCCGCTCATCAATGCGAGCAGGGAAAGGGGGGCGGCCAAGCGGCGCAGCAGCGTGCGACGCAGGCTATTCGCGGCCGGGTGGGGCATGGTCGAACGCGATAAAAGAGGCAGAGCGGCGTCTGAGCCGCCGAAAGCCGCTGGGCCGCGGCAAACTACGCATCCGTGCGACGAATGCGCCGTGCCGGCCCAGCGCCGTCAGGTTATCGGGCCATCAGCGTGGCCCGAGCCTTCATAACCATTATGCGGCCTGACGGATTTCCTGCAACAGGTAGCCGAAACCGCGCACCGTGACGATTTCGACGCGGCAGTTTTCGAGCTTTTTGCGCACACGGTGCACATAGACTTCGATCGCAGTGTCGCCAAGATCGCCGCCGAAGTGCGTCAGGTGGTCTTGCAGTTGAGCCTTGCTGACCACGCGGCCGTGGCGCAGCAGCAGCATTTCAAGCACGGCGAATTCACGCGGCGACAGTTCGAGCGGCTTGTCGTCATTGAAGATGCGGCGGTCGACACCCGACAGGCGCACGCCGCCCAACGACACTTCCGGACGCGGCATGTCGCCGTGCGGGCCGCTGCGGCGCATTACCGCACGGATGCGCGCTTCGAGTTCAGCCGGTTCGAACGGCTTCAGCATGTAGTCGTCGGCGCCGGAATTCAGGCCCTGAACGCGGTCGTTCAGTTCGTCGCGCGCGGTCAGCACGATCACAGGCGTGTGCCGGTTGCTCTGACGAAAGCGCGAGAGCAGCGTCATGCCGTCGATGCCGGGCAGACCCAGATCGAGGATCACGAGTTCGTGGCGGTTTTGCGTGAGGGCCTGTTCGGCGAAAATGCCGTCGTGGACCATGTCGACCGTGAAGCCGGCTTGTTCGAGACTGCTTTGGATGCCGCGTGCGATGGGGCGGTCATCTTCGATCAGAAGGAGTCGCATGGATTTCGCTCAAGTACAATGGGTTTAGGCGTTCGGGCACGCGGTTCGCCGGGGCGCCTGCTGCACAGGATGCCGGGCGGCGTCGCCGTACCTGCGCGTCCAGGGAGCAATCACGAAAGTCATGTCCGATATAACGATCCACGAACTGGAAGCCGCGATCAACTTCTGGCGCGCCCGCTCACCTTCGAGCGGCGACGAACTGGTTCTGTGCAAGGAGGCAAGCGCGCTCTCCAAGCCGTATGCGCTGATGATTGTACAGCGTCAGACCGCGCTATCACCGGAAGGTTTGGATGCAACCGCGCGGGAAGCGTGGAATTCTTACGTTCGCCTTAAGAATGGCCTGTAGAACTGAAGGTTTGCGTGCCGTAATACCTGCAAAGCCCTTTCATCGTACTGCAAAGGCGGTTTTCCTGCGTGCGTCGATGCCTAGCCTTTCTGCGAGTCTTTGCCGGCCTGATCGATAAAACGGGCCAGCAAGATATCCCGTTCCGTGAGACCACCGGCCTCATGCGTCGACAGTGTGATTTCCACCTTGTTGTAGACGTTGAACCATTCCGGATGATGGTCCATTTCCTGGGCCTTGATCGCAACCCGCGTCATGAAACCGAACGCCTCGTTGAAATCGGCAAACTTGAAATGCCGCTGGATCGCGTCCCGGCCGGCGACCGCCACCCAGCCGTGCAATTGGGGCAATTGCGTTGAACGTTCTTCGGAAGTCAGTTTGTTAATCATGAGGATACCTCGCTTGTTTGCTCGTTTGTCCGGATCGGCGCGCCGGAGCGCACCCGTCCTGTAGACCGGCGATCGCGCGCGTCTTGAGACGCGCGAGCGATACGCGGACATGCGGCTATTTTTTCACGGATCGGGTTGGGCCGCTTTTGGGCTCGCCCTGAGTTTGGGCCAAGTAGGTTCAGACGTCGCCGTCGGCTTGCCAGCCTTCCTGGGTGCCCCGGTTGAGCACGCGATCGGATTCGAGCACCGCGCCCGCTGCGAACGGTGCGGCGTTGGCCAGTTTCGCCATGAGGGGGCCGAGATCGGTGCGGGCCAGCTCGAACAGTTGCGCGAAATCGTCGAGCACGAAATACGTCTTCTGAAACGTGTCGATCCGGTAGCGGGTCTGCATGACGCGTGCGAGGTCGAAGCCGAGCCGGTTGGGCGCCGCGCTTTCGAGGCTATAAAGCGTCTCGCTCTTGCTCGACACAATCCCCGCGCCATAGATCTGCACGCCGTTCGGGCTCGCCGCGTCCCGGATCAGACCGAATTCGACGGTGTACCAGTAGAGCCTCGCGAGTAAGGGCAGGGCGCCGACGTCATCCGCCGCTAGCGCCGCGCGGCCATAGGCCTGCATATAGTCCGCGAACACCGGATTGATCAGCAGCGGCACATGGCCGAACAGGTCGTGAAAGCAGTCCGGTTCTTGCAGATAATCGAGCTGATCGGGACGGCGCATCCACCAGGTGACCGGAAAACGGCGGTTCGCCAAATGTTCGAAGAAGACCTGCTCCGGCACCAGCCCCGGCACCGCGACAATCTCCCAACCGGTAGCGGGCGTAAGCTGTGCGTTGATGGCGGCAAACGACGGTACGTGCTCGGCCGACAGGTTCAGACGCTCGACGCCGGCCAGAAACGCCTCGCAGACTCGGCCCTTTAGCAAAGCTGTTTGGCGCGCGTAGAGCTGGTTCCAGACCGCGTGATCGACTGCGCCGTAGCGCTGGAGCGGCTGGTCGATGGTGAAATCGGCACGGGTTTCGAGGCCGGCGTCGAATTGTTCCTGCAGTTTGGCGGTGTTCGGACTGGACATGATGCGGCGTTCGAATGCAGTGTTTCAGTCCAGCCAGTGTAGAGCGGAGAAGCCGCGGAAAGGGCGCAAAGAGAGCGGTAATTAGGATGTTTATGCAATAATCGTGCATTAAAATCCAAATTTATGCGGGGATTAATCATGCTGGAACTAGATCACTTCGATCTCGCGCTGCTAGAGGTGCTGCAGCGCTTTGGACGGGCGACTCATCAGCAGCTCGGCGAGCAGGTGCCGCTGTCGCCGTCGCAGATCGGCCGGCGACTGCAGCGCCTCGAACAGGTGGGCGTGGTGGACGGCTATCGAGTCGTGCTGCGCCCGGAGAAACTCGGGCTCGGCGTGACCGCGTTCACCAGTCTCAAGCTTAAGCATCACGGCGATTCGATCATCGAGCAGTTCCAACAGCAGATCGACGTGCTGCCCGAGGTGCTCGAATGCCACGCGGTGGTGGGGGATGCCGATTATCTGCTGCGCATCGTGGCGCCGGATCTGAACGCGCTGTCGTCGTTCGTAATGAAGAAGCTGATGCGGGTGCCGGGTGTGGACAGCGTGCGTTCGAACATCGTGTTGACCACGTTCAAGCGCAACGGTCCTTTGCCGTTGGGGCACCTCGCACCAGGGTCGGCCGCTAGCTGAGGCGGCGCCTGTAGACTTTTACGCCGCTTGCCGCGGCTCGCTGTCGGGGCTGAGCAGATCCACGTAAGCGACGGCCACCAGATCCGTTTCAGGCACGCCGAGCTTCGCGAACATTTCGTGCGCTTCGGCGTGGCCGCCTTCCTCGTCGTCGTCCTGGGCGAGGAGTACTTCCAGTTCGACGAAGTCACCCAGGCCGTCCACCCGGTCGAGGTGAATGCGCGTGCGTCCGGTCGTGTAGACGTGGCGCTCCTTGGTGACGATGCCGCGCGTGGTCAGTGCGGTGGCAAGCAGCGCATGCATGGCTTCCGGGTTGGTCACAGGGCTGCGCGTGTAGTAGGACGCCTTCGGGCCGTCACGATCGTCGCGTTGATAGAAGATCAGCTCAGCGGGTGTGCCGTCGTCGAACTGGCGCAGCTTGAGCCGTCCACGCGGCACATCGTAGAAAAAGTCCTGCTGGCGGAAGATCAGTGGAGCCTCGGGCGAAAGTTCGGCGGCGCGTTCGCGGAGTTGCTCGAATTGCTGTGCGCGGGCTTTGATTTCGATGTTGCGTGCCATGTCAGGCTCCTCAGGAAGGATGGATTGTGGGCGGCTTCAGAGACATGTTACGGGGGCGAAGCGCGCCAGGAAGGACAAACTCGGAAGAAACTTAAACAAAGGCGGGGTGCAAACAGACGCGCGAACCCTGAATCTAGCAAAAAGCGCGTGACGATGGTGTTAAGGCGTCCGTAATCGAGTGCCGGATCGGGCGGCGCTGTCATGAGTGCGCCTCATATCGCCCACTGCTGCTCGATCGCCTTGAGTGCCGCGGCAATCGCCGGATCGTCCTGGCGCGCGGCCAGCGTGACGAAGCTCAACTGGGTCGGCACTGTGACACCCTCGACGATCGTGAGCGCGTGGGCATGCGCTTCGGCGATGGCGGTGGCGTCGCGCGCGAGGGTGAGGCCGACGCCTGATTTAACCAGATCGAGCATCGACGGCTCCTGATCGACTTCAGCCACCTTAACAGGCTTCACACCAGCCTCGGCAAAGCGCCGTGACAGCAGCCGATGATGGGCGGAGGCGGGCGGCGTCCAGATCCATGGCAGGGCGGCGAGTGTACGCCAGTCGCGCGCGCCTTTCACGCGGTCCTTCCAGCCGGCGGGCGCGAGCACGCGGTACTGGAAATGCGTCAGCGTGAGCGCATGAAACGCGGCGCCGTCGCGGGTATCGTCTTCTGAAGGATGGCCGATGTAGTAACCCACATCGAGCTCGCCCGCGCGGATCTGCTCGAGGACCCAGCCGGACATGCCGTGCCGCAGGGCGGTTTCGATATGCGGCCAGGTTTCGACGAGCTGCTTGAGGAAGCCGCCGAGGCGGAGGAATTCCGGATCGAGGATTGTGCCTATGCGGAGCGTGCCGCGTACCTCGTGACGGAGCGATGCGGCGGCGCGTTGTACGTCGTTGGCTGCGGCGAGGGCGCGTTCGGCGTGTGGTAGTAGCGCCTGGCCGTCGCGCGTTAATGCTAGTCCGTGCGAGGTTCGCGTGAATAGCGTTAGTCCTAGCGTTTCCTGCAGATGCTTGATTTGCAGGCTGACGGCAGGTTGGGTTAGATGCAGTTGCACCGCGGCGCGGGTGAGGTTGCCCTCGTTGGCGACGGTGACAAAAGCTCGCAGTAGGGTTAAGTCCATTTGGTGATATTAGCGCGGCTTATAGCGCGGTTGAGTAGAACTCATTGGATTTTGTGCTGCGCTGGCGGGTAGGCTTCCGGAATCAGGGCTTTTTTGGTTTTTGCCTACGGTGTTTGGTTGGTGTTTCTATGGCGTTGGGCTTTCCTTGTTTTGTTTTCGGTCTGGTTGGGTTTGTCTTTGGCTGTGTTCCTATGGCGTTGGCCTCTCCTTGCATTCTTATCGGTCTATTAGCTTCGCCCCTGTGCGGGGCGGCAAAGAAAGCGGGCTGCAACCGCCAGCCCGTAGTGAGCCATCTCGGTCATCCACCGGGAACGGCCCAAAACGAGATCGTCTCTCGCACCGCAAGCGCTAGTGACACAGGGCTCATTCATCCCGCCAGCGCGCTGCGTGCGCGGCGGATGGGTTGGCTCTACTGCGATGCGTGTGAATGCGTGCGTGGGGTAGGTGGTGAATGTTTGGATACCTAAACATGAGAAAAACAGTAAGAGCGTATCGAAGAATTGTTATGCCAGACGGCGGGGCGCGCAGCGCGACGCTGGAACGGATGAGTGCTTTGTCACTAACGCGAGTGGTGCGAGGGCGCGTCTCGTGTTGGGCCGTTTCCGGTGGATGACCGAGATGGCTCACTACGGGCTGGCGGTTGCAGCCCGCTTTCTTTGCCTACTTTCTTTGCGGCGGCAAAGAAAGTAGGTGCCGCCCCGCACAGGGGCGAAGCTAATAGACCGATAAGAATGCAAGGAGAGGCCAACGCCGTAAAACCACCACCAAAAGCCCCGCAGGCAAACAGACCACGAAGAAACCAAGGAAAGGCGAACGCCGTATGAGCAACGCCAAAAACGCCGTAGGCAAACAAACTAAGGAGACGAAACAGTG
Organism: Paraburkholderia sp. EB58; assembly: GCF_050436665.1. Classification (NCBI taxonomy): domain Bacteria; kingdom Pseudomonadati; phylum Pseudomonadota; class Betaproteobacteria; order Burkholderiales; family Burkholderiaceae; genus Paraburkholderia; species Paraburkholderia sp. EB58. Next base: position 299,183 of record NZ_JBNDMQ010000002.1, read on the forward strand.
AGCACGACCAGCAAGACAGCCGCGCGCAGCGCAGAAACGGAAACGAGAACGTTAGAAGGCGAATTCGACTACATAGTAATAGGCGCCGGCACAGCAGGCTGCGTACTAGCAAACCGCCTAACCGAAGACCCAGAAGTCTCCGTACTTCTACTAGAAGCCGGCGGCAAGGACGACTACCACTGGATCCACGTCCCGGTAGGGTATTTATACTGCATCGGCAACCCCCGCACCGACTGGCTCTACAAAACGCGCGAAGAACCCGGCCTGAACGGCCGCTCCCTTTCATACCCCCGCGGCAGAGTCCTGGGCGGCAGCTCGTCCATAAACGGCATGATCTACATGCGCGGTCAGCGCGAAGACTACGACGAATGGGCCCGCGTCACCAATGATGCCTCCTGGTCCTGGAACAACGTCCTCCCCATCTTCAAACGCAGCGAGGACTACCACGGCGGCGCCAACGAATCGCATGGCGCAGGCGGCCCATGGCGCGTCGAAAAACAACGCCTCAAATGGAAAATTCTCGAGACCTTCGCGCAGGCCGCGCAGCAAACCGGCATCCCCGCCACCAACGACTTCAATCGCGGTGACAACAGCGGCGTCGGCTACTTTGACGTCAACCAGAAACGCGGCATCCGCTGGAACGCCTCGAAGGCCTTTCTACGCCCCGCACTCAAGCGCCCCAATCTGACTGTCATCACCGGCGCCGTCACGCAGCGCGTCGTGTTCGATGGGCGCCGTTGCACCGGTGTCGAATATCACGGCAATAACATCGATTATTTCGCCAAAGCCCGTTGTGAAGTGATCCTCAGTTCCGGCGCGGTCAACTCGCCGCAGTTGCTCGAACTCTCTGGCATCGGTAACGGTGCACGACTGCAGAACCTCGGCATCGAGGTCGTGCAGGATCTGCGCGGCGTCGGCGAGAATCTCCAGGATCATCTGCAATTGCGCATGGCGTACAAGGTCGACGGCGTGCGCACGCTCAATACCGCTTCGGCGCATTGGTGGGGCAAACTGATGATCGGCCTGCAGTACGCGCTGTTCCAGAGCGGACCAATGTCGATGGCGCCGTCGCAACTTGGTGCATTTGCGAAATCGGACCCCGATGACCGCTCGGTCACCCGGCCTGATCTCCAGTATCACGTGCAACCGCTTTCGCTCGATCGCTTCGGCGAGCCGCTGCATCGCTTCAACGCGTTTACCGCCTCGGTGTGCCATTTGCGACCCTCGTCACGCGGCAGTGTTCATATCGTCTCTGCCGAGCCGCACACGGCGCCGCTAATCGCGCCCAACTATCTGTCCACCGATTACGACCGTCACATCGCAGCCAATGCGCTGCGTCTGACGCGGCGTATTGCGGCCGCGCCCGCACTGGCCCCGTATCGGCCGCAAGAAATTATCCCTGGCATCGAGTTTCAGACCGAAGAGGAACTCCAGCAGGCCGCCGGCAATGTGGGGACCACGATCTTCCATCCAGTCGGTACTTGCCGGATGGGCACGCCGGACGACCCAGCCGCCGTCGTCGACCAGCGCCTGCGCGTGATCGGTGTCGAAGGTTTGCGCGTGGTCGATGCTTCGGTCATGCCTAACATCACCTCGGGCAATACCAACTCGCCCACGCTGATGATCGCCGAGCGCGCGAGCGACATGATTCGCGAGGATCGTCGCGCACGTCTTGCCGGGCAAACATCGCAGTCACGCCCGGCGGCTTCGATGTCCATTGCGTGACATGCAAGCGCGATGCGCGCCGCGGCTTGCCGGCGCGCATCGCATACTAAGTGCAAATCCCAATGAATGCGCTGCATCATTGGCGCGACAATGGCGCCATGCTGCGTGGCGCGCCGTGGATTACCGTCCGTAATTGGTGCACCACGCCAACGATCGGCACGGGGGTGTCGTCGCCATCACACGTCGCGCAGCCTCTGGCGCGGAAGATCGTAGTGTTTCGCCTCACTTCGCATGGAAGGGAACATGATTCTCGGCGACACGATTCTCGAAACGCGCGGACTAACGAGAGAGTTCAAGGGCTTTGTCGCCGTCAACGGCGTCAACCTGCGCGTGCGCCGTGGCTCGATTCATGCGTTGATCGGCCCGAATGGCGCCGGTAAAACGACCTGCTTCAATTTGCTGACCAAATTCCTCGTGCCCACCGCAGGGCAGATCGTCTACAACGGCGTCGACATCACCCGTGAACGGCCGGCACAAATTGCGCGGCGCGGCATCATCCGTTCGTTCCAGATTTCCGCCGTGTTTCCGCATCTGACGGCATTGCAGAACGTTCGCATCGGTTTGCAGCGCGCGTTGGGCACCGCTTTTCATTTCTGGAAGAGCGAACGCACGTTGCATCAGCTCGATGACCGGGCCATGGATCTGCTCACGCAGGTCGGTTTGACCGACTTTGCCGACGTGCTGACGGTCGAATTGTCCTATGGCCGCAAGCGCGCCCTCGAAATTGCCACCACGCTCGCGATGGAGCCCGAACTGATGCTGCTCGACGAGCCGACCCAGGGCATGGGCCACGAAGACGTCGATCGCGTGACCGCCCTGATCAAGAAGGTCTCGAGCGGCCGCACCATCCTGATGGTCGAGCACAACATGAATGTGATCGCCGGCATCTCCGACACGATTACTGTCCTGCAACGTGGTGAGGTGCTCGCCGAAGGCACGTACGCCGAAGTATCGAAGAGCCCGCTCGTTATGCAGGCCTATATGGGTAGTGCCGATGCCGCGCTCACCGGAGCGCATGCATGAGCACGATTGCGGAGCGCGAGAACGTCGAAGTCAGCGGTGTGGCCAGCGCGGAACCCGCGTTGGAGATCGCAGGCCTGCAGGCGTGGTATGGCGAATCCCATATATTGCATGGCGTCGACCTGACCGTGAACCGGGGCGAAGTCGTCACCTTGCTGGGCCGCAACGGCGCCGGACGCACCACCACGCTGCGCGCCATCATGGGACTCACCGGGCGGCGTACCGGGTCGATTCGCGTCGGCGGGCGCGAGACCATCGATATGCCGACCCATCGCATCGCCCACTGCGGCATTGGCTACTGTCCCGAAGAGCGCGGCATCTTTTCGAGCCTGTCATGTGAGGAAAACCTCCTGCTGCCTCCGCCGGTCGGCGATGCTGCGCACATGATGTCGCTGGATGAAATCTACGCGATGTTCCCCAATCTGCAGGAACGCCGGGTGAGTCAGGGCACGCGGCTCTCCGGGGGCGAGCAGCAGATGCTCGCCGTGGCCCGGATCCTGCGCACCGGCGCCAGTCTGTTGCTGCTCGACGAAATCTCAGAGGGCCTTGCACCGGTCATCGTGCAGGCGCTCGCGCGCATGATCGTGACGCTCAAGGCGCGCGGCTACACGATCGTGATGGTCGAACAGAATTTCCGTTTTGCCGCGCCGCTAGCCGACCGCTTCTATGTGATGGAGCATGGCGGCATCGTCGAACACTTCGGCGCTGGCGAACTCGAAAGCAAGATGCCGGCGCTGCACGACCTGCTTGGCGTATAGGTGCCCGATTGCCTCTGATAACCACAAGCAAGGAAACAAGGAGACCGCAATGAAAATGAATACACTCGCGCGACTTTCGGCATTCTGCTTTGCAGCAGCGGCCAGCGCCGCGCTGATGATGGGCGGCGCGCGGGCGGCTGACGACACAGTCAAGATCGGCTATATCACCGACATGTCCGGCCTTTACGCAGATATCGATGGCCCCGGCGGCCTCGAAGCGATCCGCATGGCGATCGCCGACTTTGGCGGCAAGGTCAATGGCAAGCCGATCGAACTCGTCTACGCGGACCACCAGAACAAGGCGGACATCGCCGCATCGCGGGCGCGCGAATGGTTCGACCGCGACGGCGTCAATATGTTGATCGGTGGCACGAACTCGGCGACAGGTCTGTCGATGGGCCAGGTGGCGGGCGAAAAGCACAAGGTCTATATCAACGTCGGCGCTGGCGCAGACACCCTGACCAACGAGCAATGCACGCCGTACACGATCCATTACGCGTATGACACGACGGCGCTCGCGAAGGGCACGGGCACGGCGGTGACGAAGCAGGGCGGTAAAACCTGGTTCTTCCTGACGGCTGACTACGCGTTCGGCAAGGCGCTGGAAACGGCGACCGCCGCCGTGGTGAAGGCAAATGGCGGCCAGGTGCTCGGCGACGTGCACCATCCGTTGTCGGCTTCGGATTTCTCCTCGTTCCTGTTGCAGGCGCAAGCGTCGAAGGCGCAGGTGCTGGGCCTTGCGAACGCCGGTGGCGACACCATCAACTCGATCAAGGCGGCGAAGGAATTCGGCATCACGAAGACCATGAAGCTCGCGGCGCTGCTGATCTTCATCGACGACATCCACAGTCTCGGGCTCGAAACGACGCAAGGTCTGGTGCTGACCGACAGCTGGTACTGGAACAAGAACGACACCACGCGCAAGTGGGCTGAGCGTTACTTCGACAAGACGAAGAAGATGCCGTCGAGCCTGCAGGCAGCCGACTACTCGGCCGTTACGACCTATCTGAAGGCGGTGCAGGCGGTGGGTTCGACGGATCCTGACAAGATCATGGCTCAGCTGAAGAAGACCAAGATCGACGACTTCTACGCCAAGGGCTATATCCGTGAGGACGGCAGCATGATTCACGACATGTATCTGATGCAGGTGAAGACGCCGGCTGAATCGAAAGAACCGTGGGACTACTACAAGATTACGGCGACCATTCCGGGTGATCAGGCGTTCACGACCAAGGCGGAAACGCGCTGCGCGCTGTGGAAATAAACGCGGGCTGAATCCCGTCCGTCTGTAGCCGGTACAACAGACGGGCCCGGTTCACCACGCTGCGCGCGGGCGGGACAGGGGGCCGCGCGCAGCCGGTCGCGCGCATTTCGATCTCACCTTGACGATGGTTAAGGGCTAAGGCGTTCAATGGAAATCTTTGGCATTCCGCTCTCGGCGATGCTGAGCCAGTTGCTGCTGGGACTCGTGAACGGCTCGTTCTATGCGATCCTGAGCCTCGGTCTCGCGATCATCTTCGGCCTCCTGAACGTGATCAACTTCGCGCACGGCGCGTTGTTCATGCTGGGCGCGATGCTCACGTGGATGGGGCTGTCGTATTTCAACCTGCCGTACTGGGTGATGCTGGTGCTCGCGCCGCTGCTTGTCGGTGCGTTCGGCATGGTGATCGAGCGCTCGATGTTGCGCTGGCTCTACAAGCTCGACCATCTGTACGGCCTGTTGCTGACCTTCGGTCTCACGCTGGTCGTTGAAGGCGTGTTTCGCTCCATCTACGGTTCGTCGGGACAGCCCTATGACGTACCCGAGGCGCTTTCCGGTGCGACCAATCTTGGCTTCATGTACTTGCCGAACTATCGCGCGTGGGTGGTGCTGGCCTCGCTGGTGGTCTGCTTTGCCACGTGGTTCGTGATCGAGAAGACGCGCCTTGGCGCCTATCTGCGCGCCGGTACCGAGAACCCGAAACTGGTGGAGGCATTCGGCGTCAACGTGCCGTTGATGATTACGCTGACCTATGGCTTTGGCGTCGCGCTCGCCGCGTTTGCCGGCGTGCTGGCGGCGCCCGTGATCCAGGTTTCGCCGCTGATGGGGCAGCCGATGATCATCACCGTGTTCGCGGTGGTCGTGATTGGCGGAATGGGCTCGATCATGGGCTCGATTCTCACCGGCCTGATGCTCGGCGTGATCGAAGGCTTCACACGCGTGTTTTACCCCGAAGCATCGGCGACCGTCGTCTTTGTCATCATGGCTCTGGTGCTGCTGGTGCGCCCGGCGGGTCTTTTCGGCAAGGAAAAATGATGCAAAGGAAAGCGCTTTACGCCGTGCTGCTGCTCCTGCTGATCGCGGTGCCGTTCATCGGCATCTATCCATTGTTCGTGATGAAGGTGCTGTGCTTCGCGCTGTTTGCGGCGGCCTTCAATCTGCTGATCGGCTACACGGGGTTGCTGTCGTTCGGTCATGCCATGTTTCTTGGGATGGCCGGTTACACCACCGGCTACGCGATCCAGACCCTCGGCTATTCACCCGAACTGGGCGTGCTCGCGGGCACGGCGGCAGCGACTGTCCTTGGGTTGGTAGTGGGCCTGTTTGCGATCCGGCGCCAGGGCATCTACTTCGCGATGGTGACGCTCGCGCTCGCGCAGATGGTCTACTTCGTGTTTCTGCAGGCGCCGTTCACGCATGGCGAAGATGGTCTGCAGGGCGTGCCGCGCGGCAAGCTGTTCGGAGTGCTGGATCTCTCGTCCGATTTCACGCTGTACTACGTCGTACTGGCGGTGATGGTGCTGATGTTCCTGTTGATCGTACGCATCGTCCACTCGCCGTTCGGACAGGTTTTGGTGGCGATCAAGGAGAACGGCCCGCGGGCGGTCTCGCTCGGCTATGACAGCGACCGTTTCAAGTTGCTGGCCTTCGTGTTGTCGGCAGGCATTGCCGGGCTGGCGGGGTCGATGAAGGTGCTGGTGCTGGGCTTTGAAACCCTGAGCGATGCGTACTGGACCATGTCGGGGCTGGTGATCCTGATGACGCTGGTCGGTGGCATGGGCACCTTGTTTGGGCCGCTGCTCGGCGCAGCGCTGATCGTTGCGCTCGAGGACCGGCTCGGCGATATCGGCGGCGCGCTGGCATCGGTGACCGGGGTGCAGTGGTTCAACTCGCTGGGCGAGTCGGCCACCATCGTCACGGGGTTGATCTTCATCGCTTGCGTGCTGGCATTCAGACGCGGCATCGTTGGAGAGATCGTGGCGCGGGTGCGGCTGTTGCGCGCATGACAGCATGCGGTCTTAAAGTACTTCGGTGTCCGATGCAATGTGAAAGGGAGAGGGTTGGCGGCATGGCGCACGGCGCTATGTCCGGGTGTTTCAAACGTGCCCCAATTCAGTGCTGCGATGCACCACTAGGGTAAATGCTAGTTGTCCGGATGGGGGCGGTTGTTTAATCTTCACCCAGTTCTGATGAACACCGAATTTGCAGGTGGAGAACGAGGAGACAATGAGGCACTCAGTGCCCAGACGAAAGCGCTGTTGGATATCGATCCAACAGCGCTTTTTATTTGTGCTTTTACAAATCGCTTATTCGCCGCCTGTGCACTTTCCGCGCTTTTTTCTCACCTTTTAGCGCGGGTTTTTCTGCAGATTTTCCGCACCCGACTGACGCTTGCCCTTTAGCGCCGGACAGTTTTTTTGCCCCCGTCAATGCTTGCAAAGCGCTTGCCGCAGGCCGTGGGCGTCCGCTACACTCGCCGTTCACTGACCGCTGGGTCGGGGTTTTAGCCCAGCACATTTAATTCGAACGGGTAACGGAGCAGCAAGAGGAGCGGGATGAATTCGGCATTGCGTTGGATGAGTGCGGCGTTGATTGCGACGGGTGTATCGGCGGTGTGGAGCGGCCATGCGTTTGCGGATGTGAAAATCGGCGTAACGGTGTCGGCGACCGGGCCGGCCGCTTCGCTCGGTATTCCGGAAAAGAACACCATCGCGTTGCTGCCGAAAGAAGTGGCGGGGCAGAAAATCGATTACATCGTGCTCGACGATGCGACCGATTCCACCCAGGCCGTCCAGAACGCCCGCAAGCTCACCAGCGAAGACCACGTCGACGCACTGGTCGGCTCGACCGTCGTGCCGAACTCGCTCGCCATGATCGACGTGGCCGCCGAAACGTCGACGCCGATGATCTCGATGGCCGCGGCCGCCTCGATCGTCGAACCGATGGATGCGAAGCGCGCATGGGTCTTCAAGACGCCGCAGAACGACATCCTGATGGCAACCGCGATCGCCCAGCACATGGCTAATCACGGCGTGAAAACGGTGGCCTTTATCGGCTTTGCCGACGCCTACGGTGAGAGCTGGTTCAAGGAGTTCGGCAAGGCCGCCGATCTGGCAAAGATCAAGATTGTCGCCAACGAGCGCTTCGCGCGCACCGATGCCTCGGTCACGGGCCAGGTGCTGAAGATGATGTCGCAGAACCCGGATGCGGTGCTGATCGCGGGTGCCGGCACGCCGGCGGCGCTGCCGCAGAAGACGCTGAAAGAGCGCGGCTACAAGGGCAAGTACTATCAGACGCACGGCGTGGCGAATAACGATTTCCTGCGCGTGTGCGGTAAGGATTGCGAAGGCACCTATCTGCCGGCGGGGCCGCTGCTGGTGGCCGATCAACTGCCTGATTCGAACCCGGTGAAAAAGAGTGCGCTTACCTACAAGCACGCGTACGAAGCGGCTTACGGCGTCGGCTCGATTTCGACCTTCGGCGGCCACGCATGGGACGCGGGCCTGTTGCTGCAAAAGGCGATTCCTTTGGCACTGCAAAAAGGCCAGCCCGGCACGCAGGCTTTTCGCGAAGCGCTGCGCGCCGCGCTTGAGGGCACCAAAGACCTGCCTGCTTCACACGGCATCTTCAACATGAGCGCAAACGACCATTCCGGTCTTGATCAGCGAGCGCGGGTGATGGTGGAGATTGTGGACGGCAAGTGGAAGCTGGCCGGCGACTGAGAAGGCGGAACAGCGAATCGGAACCAGATACAAGGCGCGTGCAGTTGACGCGCCTTTTTTGTTGCTCGCGCGGTACCGTGAGTCGTCGCGCGAGAGAGGCGAGACGTGCCGGCTCGGCAGGGAAAACCATGCTTGGCACACCTGAATCCGATCAATAGATTCAGACACTCGGCCCACGAGCCGGATAACAGATACACGCATCAAGCGTTTGGAGACAGACAATGAAAAAGACAGGGCAGTGGGTCCGCACGGCGATCGCACTAGCATTGGTATGCGGTGCGAGCGCGGCGATGGCGCAGGTGAAGATTGGGGTGACGGTGTCGACGACAGGACCGGCCGCATCGCTCGGGATTCCTGAGAAGAACACCATTGCGTTGCTGCCCCAGGAGATAGGCGGCAAGAGCGTGCAATACATCGTGCTCGACGACGCATCGGACACCAGCAAGGCGGTGCAGAACACACACAAGCTGATCGACGAAGATCACGTCGATGCGATCATCGGGTCGACCGTCACGCCGAATTCGCTGGCGATGCTCGACGTGGTGTCGGAAGGCAAGACGCCGATGATTTCGCTGGCCGCCTCGGCGGCGATCATCGCACCGATGGATGCGAAGCGCGAGTGGGCCTTCAAGACGCCGCAAAACGACAGCCTGATGGCGGATGCGATTGCGGGCTATATGGAGAAACACGGCGTCAAGACGGTCGGTTTCATCGGCTTCGCAGATGCCTATGGCGAGAACTGGTACAGCGTATTCAGCACGGCCGCGGCCGCGCATCATCTGAAGCTTGTCGCCAATGAGCGCTACGCCCGCACCGACGCCTCCGTGACCGGCCAGGTGCTGAAGACGATGGCTGCGAATCCGGACGCGGTGCTGATTGCCGGTTCAGGAACGCCTGCAGCATTGCCGGCCAAGACACTGAAAGAGCGTGGCTACAAGGGCAAGATCTATCAGACCCACGGCGTGGCGAACAACGACTTCCTGCGCGTGTGCGGGAAGGATTGCGAAGGCGAGTTGCTGCCCTCTGGCCCGATTCTCGTGGCCGACCAGTTGCCGGATTCGAACCCGGTGAAGCAGTCGTCCGAGGCGTACAAGAACGCGTATGAGAAGGCGTACGGCGTGGGCTCGGTGTCGACCTTCGGCGGTCACGCATGGGATGCCGGCCAGATGCTGCAGCGGGCGATTCCCGAGGCGCTCAAGAAGGGCCAGCCCGGCACGGTAGTGTTCCGCGAGGCGCTGCGTGACGCGCTCGCAAACATCAAGGAGCTGCCGCTCGCGCACGGCATCATGAACACCACGGCGACCGACCACAACGGGCTCGACAAGCGCGCTCGTGTGATCGTAGAGATCGTCGACGGCAAGTGGAAGCTGCAGGACGAGTAACGCAATAAAAGCGGACGATACACGCTTCTCGCGCACAGCCTGCGGTGGATGACGCCGCTCTGCCATTCTGTTCGATGACAATGGTTGTGTCCGCTGCGCCGGGCTCTGGCGCGGCGGCTGTGTCTTGCGGCCTTACGGCGTTAGTGAAGCCTCTGTGCGGCACGTGTGCCCATCCGAGCGGCACGGCTTAAGGGCGGGTAGTCTGTCTTGCCGTCATCACCCGCCATGACGGTTTCCCAGTGTCGACCAGAGTTAGCGCTTCAGTGCTTGCTCTGGTCTCATGCAATTTATTGCGATCGATTTCGACGTTTTCAGGACGAGGAAGTATGGATCTATCTATTGCGGCGATCCTCGCGCAGGACGGCATCACCACCGGAGCGATCTACGCGCTGCTCGCGCTCGCGCTGGTGCTGGTGTTTTCCGTAACGCGGGTCATCTTTATCCCGCAGGGCGAGTTTGTCTCGTACGGTGCGCTGACTCTTGCCGCACTGCAGTCGCAGAAATTTCCGGCCACCTGCTGGTTGCTGATGGCGCTGGGGGCGGCATGTTTTGTCGTCGAGACGGCCGGCCTCGTACGGCATCCGGAGCGGCGCGCTCATGCGGCACGCACGCTGGTGATACTCGCGGCCAAGTATCTGCTGTTCCCGGTTGCGGTGTACGCGGTGACGCACGGGCTATTCGCGCAGCCACTGCCGATGCTCGCGCAGATTGCGTTGACGCTGCTGATCGTGATTCCAATGGGGCCATTCGTGTACCGGCTGGCCTTCGAGCCGATCGCCGAAGGCACAACGCTGCTGCTGCTGATCGTGGCGGTCGCGGTGCACTTCGCGATGGTCGGCCTCGGGCTCGTGATGTTCGGCGCGGAGGGCTCGCGCACCAATGCCTTCTCCGATGCCACGTTCAACCTCGGCAGCCTGTCGATCTCCGGGCAGAGCGTGTGGGTGGTCGGGACGGCCGTGGTGCTGATCGCGGCGCTCTATCTGTACTTCGACCGCTCGATCTCGGGCAAGGTGTTGCGCGCGACTTCGGTCAACCGTCTTGGGGCGCGGCTGGTCGGCATCGGCACGACCCAGGCGGGCAGGCTTGCGTTCACGCTGGCTGCGGGGCTCGGAGCGCTGTGCGGCATCCTCGTTGCGCCCCTCACCACCATCTACTACGACTCGGGCTTCCTGATCGGTTTAAAGGGCTTTGTGGGGGCCATCATTGGCGGCCTGGTCAGTTACCCGCTGGCGGCTGCGGGCTCGGTGCTGGTGGGCCTGCTGGAATCGTATTCGTCGTTCTGGGCGAGTGCCTATAAGGAAGTGATCGTGTTCACGCTGATCATCCCGGTGCTGCTGTGGCGCAGTCTCGCCAGCCCGCACGCTGAAGAGGACGAGGAGTGACACGATGAAGCACATCATGCAAAACAAGTTCTTCTGGCTGTTCCTCGTGGTGATGTTCGCGCTGCCGGTGCTGCCGCAGCCGATTCATGTGCCGGAGTACTGGGTGACGCTGCTCAATTACATCGGCCTGTATGCGATCGTGGCGATTGGCCTGGTGCTGCTGACAGGCATCGGCGGCATGACGAGCTTCGGGCAGGCGGCGTTCGTCGGCGTGGGTGCCTATACGACCGCCTTTCTGACGACGCAGTACGGTGTGTCGCCGTGGCTCGCGCTAATCGTCGGCGTGGTGCTGACAGCGTTGATTGCGTTGATGCTCGGTGCCGTGACGATGCGTCTTTCAGGGCACTTCCTGCCGCTCGGCACGATTGCCTGGGGGCTGGCGCTGTTCTATCTGTTCGGCAACCTCGACATCCTCGGCAAGTACGACGGCATTAACGGCATTCCGGTGCTCAACGTGTTCGGCATCAATCTGGAGTCGGGGCGCCATATCTATTACCTGATCTGGGTGGTGGTGATCGGTGCAGTGGTGTCCGTTCAGAATCTGCTTAATAGCCGGCCTGGACGGGCGATTCGTGCGTTGCGAGGCGGCGGCGCGATGGCCGAAGCCATGGGCGTCAATACGGCGTGGATGCGCGTGGTGATCTTCATCTACGCCGCGGTGCTGGCGGCGATCTCCGGCTTCCTTTACGCGCATTTGCAACGCGCAGTGAATCCGACGCCGTTTGGTCTGAACCACGGCATCGAATTCCTGTTCATGGCGGTGGTGGGAGGCGTCTCGCATGTGTGGGGCGCAGTGCTCGGGGCGGCGATCCTCACCATCCTGCAGGATTATCTGCAGACGCTGCTGCCCAAGTTGCTGGGGGAGAGCGGCAATTTCGAAGTGATCGTGTTCGGCGTGCTGATGGTCCTGCTGCTGCAGTACGCGCGGCAGGGCGTGTGGCCGTTCGTGGCGCGCTTCTTTCCGCGTGGACCACGTGCCCATGTGCCAGAGCAGGCTGAGCCGTTGCCGCAGCGCAGCAAGCCGGCGGCGGGTGAAACGCTTCTGACCGTGGATAAGGCGCGCAAGGAGTTTGGCGGCCTAGTGGCAGTGAACGACGTCAGCTTCGAGGTGAAGGCGGGACAGATCATCGGCTTGATCGGGCCGAACGGCGCGGGTAAGTCAACCACCTTCAATCTGGTCACCGGCGTATTGCGCGCAACTAGCGGCGAGATCACGTTTCGCGGCGAGCGGATCGATGGACTCACTTCACGTGAAATCGTCAAACGCGGAATTGGCCGGACGTTCCAGCACGTCAAACTGCTGCCGGGCATGAGCGTGCTGGAGAACGTCGCGATCGGCGCGCACTTGCGCGGACACGCGGGCGTCTGGCGTAGCGTCGCCAAGCTAAACGCCGCAGAAGAAGGGCGCCTGATGGCGGAAGCCGCCCGGCAGATTCGCCGTGTGGGGCTGGAAGAGCATATGTACGAGGAAGCGGGGAGTCTCGCGCTTGGCCAGCAGCGAATTCTGGAAATCGCGCGTGCACTGTGCTGCGATCCGACACTGTTGCTACTTGACGAGCCCGCTGCGGGCCTGCGCTATCAGGAAAAGCAGCGGCTCGCCGACTTGCTGCGCAAGCTCAAGGAAGAGGGAATGAGCGTGCTGCTGGTCGAGCACGACATGGATTTCGTGATGAATCTCACCGACCGGCTGGTGGTGATGGAATTTGGGACGCGGATCGCGGAAGGTTTGCCGCAGGACGTGCAGAAGGATCCGGCGGTGCTCGAAGCGTATCTGGGTGGGGTGGACTGATGGAAACGATGATGAATTCCGCGATGCCGATTCTCGACGTGGAGGGGTTGTCGGTCCGCTACGGCAAAGTTGAGGCGCTGCACGGCGCCAGCATCAAGGTCCGACCGGGGCAAATCGTGTCCGTGATCGGCCCAAACGGAGCGGGTAAGTCCACTCTGCTTAACGCGATCATGGGCGCGTTGCCAGTGACTGGTCATGCAAAGGGCGCGATTTTGTATCGGGGGGAGGACGTTAGCGCGGTGCCGGTGGAAAAGCGGGTGGCGCGGGGCATGTGCCTCGTCCCCGAGAAACGGGAGCTCTTTTCGACGATGAGCGTCGGGGACAACCTCGTGCTGGGCGCCTACCGGCGCAAGCGGGCGGGGGAGCGCAATTATCTTGACCAGCTCGAACCGGTCTTCACGCTGTTTCCGCGGCTCAAGGAACGTCGGAAGCAGGCGGCGGGGACGCTGTCCGGCGGTGAGCGCCAGATGCTGGCAGTGGGGCGGGCGCTGATGGGCAAGCCTGAGTTACTGATGCTGGACGAGCCGAGCCTCGGTCTTGCGCCGCTGATCGTCAAAGAGATTTTTCACATCATTAGCGCGCTGCGTCAGACGGGCGTCGCGACCTTGCTGATCGAGCAAAATGCGCGCGCCGCCCTGCAGATTTCCGAGTACGGCTACGTTCTGGAGACTGGCGAGTTGGCGCTTGAGGGGCCGGCCGTGGATCTGGCGCAGAATCCTCGCGTGATTGAGACATATCTCGGTTTAACGAAGAAGGTGGCGTAAAGCCTTTGGCGTCAAGCGTTTGCGGGTGACCGAGCGGTGCGTTTCACGTGAAACACACCGCTTTTTTTATCGTCTGGCCAAACGGACGAAATTCGGGCCAAAAGCGAACCCGCTATAATTCGCCAATACATTTTCCTTAGAAGGTTCACGCGGTGTCCCGGCGTGAGATCCGCGATGCTTTATCCCACTGAATTTGACGTAATTGTCGTTGGCGGCGGTCATGCCGGCACCGAAGCCGCTTTGGCTTCTGCACGCATGGGCAACAAGACGCTCCTGCTGACGCATAACATCGAAACCCTCGGTCAGATGAGCTGCAATCCGTCGATTGGCGGTATTGGTAAAGGCCATCTGGTGAAGGAAGTCGACGCACTCGGCGGCGCGATGGCCGCAGCTACCGACGAAGGCGGCATCCAGTTCCGTATCCTGAACTCGTCGAAAGGCCCTGCCGTGCGGGCGACCCGCGCGCAAGCCGACCGTCTCCTGTACAAGCAGGCTATCCGGCATCGCCTCGAGAATCAGCCGAATCTCTGGTTGTTCCAGCAGGCGGTGGACGACCTCATGGTGGAAGGCGACCGGGTGGTCGGCGCAGTCACGCAGGTTGGGATTCGCTTCCGCTCTCGCGCTGTCGTGCTGACGGCCGGGACCTTCCTGGACGGCAAGATTCACGTTGGCCTGAACAACTACACAGGCGGCCGCGCAGGTGATCCGGCCGCCGTGTCGCTGTCGGCGCGCCTCAAGGAACTGAAGCTGCCGCAAGGCCGACTGAAGACCGGGACGCCGCCGCGGATCGACGGCCGCACAATCGATTTTTCCAAGCTTGAAGAGCAACCGGGCGATCTGGATCCGGTGCCGGTGTTTTCGTTCCTGGGCCGCGTCGAACAGCATCCGCGTCAGGTGCCGTGCTGGGTGACGCATACCAACGAGCGTACCCACGACATCATCCGCGGCGGGCTCGACCGGTCGCCGATGTACACGGGTGTGATCGAAGGGGTAGGGCCGCGTTATTGCCCGTCGATTGAGGACAAGATTCACCGGTTTGCGTCGAAAGAGTCGCATCAGATCTTCCTGGAACCCGAAGGCCTGACCACGAACGAGTTCTACCCGAACGGGATTTCCACGAGCCTGCCGTTCGACGTGCAACTGGAACTGGTGCGCTCGATGGTGGGTCTCGAGCGCGCCCACATCCTGCGTCCCGGTTACGCGATCGAATACGATTATTTCGACCCGCGTGGGCTGAAGGCGTCGCTGGAAACGAAGGTGATCAACGGTCTGTTCTTTGCGGGGCAGATCAATGGCACGACCGGTTACGAAGAGGCTGCGGCGCAAGGTCTGCTGGCCGGCATAAACGCGGGTCTGCATGTGCAGGGGCGCGAAGCGTGGTGCCCACGTCGTGATCAGGCGTACCTTGGTGTGCTGGTCGACGACCTCGTAACGCGCGGTGTTTCCGAGCCGTATCGTATGTTTACCAGCCGTGCCGAGTATCGTCTGAGCCTCCGTGAAGACAATGCGGACATGCGTCTGACGGAAATCGGTCGCGAACTCGGAGTTGTGGACGACGTCCGCTGGGAGGCATTTGGCCGCAAGCGCGAGGCTGTTTCACGTGAAACAGAGCGCCTCCGCACAACGTGGGTGAATCCGAAGACGGTGTCCGCGGAAGAGGCGACGGCGTTGCTCGGTAAGGCGATCGATCACGAGTACAGCCTTGCTGATCTCTTGCGTCGTCCGGGTGTGACCTATGACGGCGTGTGTGGTTTGCGCGACGGCGTTTGCGCCCCGGCCGAAACCTTGGCCGAAGACGACGTCCTGCTGGCGCAGATCAAGGAGCAGATCGAGATCGGCATCAAGTATCAGGGCTATATAGAGCGTCAGGCTGGAGAAATCGAGCGTAACGAATCGCATGAAAACACCCGCCTGCCCGAAGGACTCGACTACGCCGAGGTGCGCGGCCTGTCATTCGAGGCGCGTCAGAAGCTGACCCAATTCCGCCCCGAAACCATCGGCCAGGCATCGCGTATCTCCGGCATTACGCCAGCGGCGATCTCGCTGCTGATGGTTCACCTGAAGCGCGGCCTTGGCCGCCGCTTGACGAAACCCGCCGGTGCAGCCGACAGCGGCACCGACTCCACGCCGGTGACGCAATGACGGCACGGCAGAAGGGGTTTGGCGGCGCAGATAGCAGGGAAGCGCTGGGTGCGTTGCTCAACGAGGGTGTCGAGGAACTCGGCCTCGATCTGAGCGACGCCCAGCTTGGCAAGTTGCTCGACTACGTCGCATTGCTTGCGAAGTGGAACGCCGTGTACAACCTCACGGCAATCCGCGAGCCGCGGCAAATGCTGATCCAGCACATCCTCGATTCGCTTTCAATCGTGCCGCATCTCGCTAGCCTCGGTCCGTCGTTGGCACTCGACGTCGGCTCGGGTGGTGGCCTGCCCGGAATCGTGTTAGCGATCGTCTTGCCTGACTGGACGGTCACGCTCAACGACATCGTCCACAAAAAGACGGCGTTTCAAGCGCAGGCCAAGGCGGAACTCGGTCTCACCAATCTCTCCGTGGTGACCGGCCGCGTCGAAACACTGAAGCCTGGCGTGGAAGTGCCGGGAAAGTTTGATGTAATCGTCTCGCGTGCATTCGCAGAGCTCGCGGATTTCGTTACACTGGCCCGTCATCTGGTTGCTGAGCAGGGCGCGATCTGGGCTATGAAGGGCGTACGGCCCGATGGCGAGATTGAACGCCTACCGGCGGGCTCCCACGCAAAACAGATCATCCGGCTCAAGGTGCCGTCGCTCGAAGCAGAGCGCCACCTCGTCGAGGTGGTGCTGGACGCCGATAGCTAAGCCGCCCCGCGAACCAGAGATTAGATACAAGCGCATTCCAACTCATCCAGGCAGCAAAAGGGACACACCAAAGATGGCAAAAATCTTCTGCGTTGCGAACCAGAAGGGCGGCGTCGGGAAGACGACGACAGCAGTCAATCTCGCCGCTAGCCTCGCATCGCAGGGACAGCGTGTTCTTCTCATCGACCTGGATCCGCAGGGCAACGCCACCATGGGCAGCGGTGTCGACAAGGCCGCCTGTACCAACACCGTTTATGAAGTGCTGGTGGACGGCTTGGCGATAGCGGATGCGCGGGTGCGGCCTGAAGCGGTTTCGTACGACGTAGTGCCGGCCAACCGCGAACTGGCGGGGGCTGAAGTCGAACTGGTGGACGTGGAGCATCGCGAGCGTCAGTTGAAGGATGCGCTGGCGTCGGTGGAAGGCGACTACGACTTCATCCTGATCGACTGCCCGCCGGCTCTGTCGCTGCTGACCCTCAACGGCCTGTGCGCCGCGCACGGCGTAGTGATCCCGATGCAGTGCGAGTATTTCGCGCTTGAAGGGCTGTCGGACCTGGTCAATACCATCAAGCAGGTGCACGCGAACCTGAATCGCGATCTGAAGGTCATCGGGCTGCTGCGCGTCATGTTTGATCCGCGCATCACGCTGCAACAGCAGGTGTCCGACCAATTGAAAGAGCATTTCGGCGACAAGGTATTTGACGTCGTCATTCCGCGCAACGTGCGTCTCGCCGAGGCGCCCAGCTATGGATTGCCGGGCGTCGTGTTCGACCGTGCGTCGCGCGGTGCGCAGGCGTACGTGCAATTTGGCGCGGAAATGATTGAGCGAGTGCGCGCGATCATTTGACGCGTGGCGAGGCACCCCCAAGCTGATCGAGGAAGCACGATGAATGCAGTAGCACGAAAGAAGGGATTGGGCCGGGGGCTGGAAGCCTTGCTCGGCGGCAGCGCGGACATCACCGAGGCGGTGAAGATCGAAGGCGCGCCGAACGTCTTGCCGCTTGGCAAGCTGCAGGCCGGCAAGTACCAGCCGCGCACGCGCATGGACGAAGGTGCGCTGCAGGAATTGGCGGCCAGCATTCGCGCGCAAGGTCTGATGCAACCGATCCTCGTGCGCCCAGTCTCGGCCGACAAGTACGAGATCATCGCCGGCGAGCGGCGTTTCCGCGCGGCACGCATCGCGGGTCTGGAAGAGGTGCCGGTGCTGGTGCGGGACGTGCCCGACCAGGCCGCCGCAGCGATGGCGCTGATCGAGAACATCCAGCGCGAAGATCTGAACCCGTTGGAAGAGGCTCAAGGCATCCAGCGTCTGCTCGACGAATTCAGCTTTACGCATGAGCAGGCAGCGGAATCGGTGGGGCGATCGCGCAGTGCAGTGTCGAACCTGCTGCGTCTGTTGAATCTGGCGGCGCCGGTGCAGACGATGCTGCTCGCGGGCGATCTCGACATGGGCCACGCCCGTGCGTTGCTGGCGGTCGACGCCGCCACGCAGATCACGCTCGCCAACCAGGTCGTCAACAAGCGGATGTCGGTGCGCGAAACCGAGAAGCTGGTGACCACGACCACCAAGGTCGCGCCAGCGGTAAAGGCGAAGGCAAACAACGACGGCGGCCGCGATACACGGCGCCTCGAAGAGGAGCTGTCGGATCTGCTGGCCGCCACGGTCAAGATCAAGCTCGGCCGCCGCGGGCGTGGCCAGGTGCTGGTGGACTTCGGCGACCTCGATGCGCTCGAAGGCATCCTCGTGCGGCTGCGCGGCAACGCCACGGCCTGATTGACGATTCCCCGTGACGGTTGCCGAGCGCGAGTCCCAAACCGCCAGAAGAAGTCCGCTGCATAAGCTGATCGCCCTTGCGACGAAAGAGCCGG
Source organism: Paraburkholderia sp. EB58 (assembly GCF_050436665.1). Classification (NCBI taxonomy): domain Bacteria; kingdom Pseudomonadati; phylum Pseudomonadota; class Betaproteobacteria; order Burkholderiales; family Burkholderiaceae; genus Paraburkholderia; species Paraburkholderia sp. EB58. Next base: position 317,689 of record NZ_JBNDMQ010000002.1, read on the forward strand.
TTCTCTCTGTGCTCGTCGTCGCGCTGATCGCGCTGCAGTGTCTGCACCCACGCCCGTGGCTCACGCTGCCGGGGCTCGTCGACTGGCAGACCGTCCTGACACTTGCAGGACTCCTGATCTTGACGAAAGCCATCGAATTATCAGGAGTCCTGATGTGGATGGCGCACCGGGTGATTCATTACATCCACTCGGAACGGGCCCTTGCGTTCTTGCTGATCGGCCTGGCGGCGGCGTTGTCAACGCTGTTGACCAACGACGTCGCGCTGTTTGTGGTCGTGCCGCTTGCGTTGTCCCTGCACGAACTCACGCCGCTGCCGCTCAAGCGTCTCGTCATTTTCATCGCGCTGTCGGTGAACGCGGGCTCGATTCTGACGCCGCTCGGCAATCCGCAAAACCTGTTTCTCTGGCAAACCAGCGGCGTGTCCTTTGGCGGTTTCGTCTGGGGGCTGGCTCCGCTTTGTGCCGTGTTGATGGTGATGCTTTACGTCATGGCGGCAGCGAGCTTCCGCGCGAAGCCGCTCGATCTGTCCAAAGATACGGAGACTCACCCCGTCGACCGCGTACTCGTAGGCGTGGCGGTGCTGTTGTTTATTGCTTTCGTGCTGCTCGCCGATTCCCATCACGCCGGCATTGCGCTCGCGGCCATCGTGGTGGGCTTCCTGATCTGGCGCCGCGAGATCGTCCTGAAAATCGACTGGCTGCTGCTGCTGATTTTTGTCTTCATGTTTATCGTGTTGCGCAGCGTCGCGGCGTTGCCGTGGGTGCACACGCTGGTCGGCCAACTGGGTCTCGCGACCCCGCTGCGCGCTTTTGCCGCAGGGGCCGTTCTCTCGCAAGGAATCAGCAATGTTCCGGCTGCGATCATGCTCGCCGAGTTCACCAAAGACTGGCGCGCGCTCGCCTTCGGTGTGAGTGTGGGCGGCTTCGGTATCGCAATCGGTTCACTGGCAAATCTGATTGCCGTGCGACTCTCGAAGGAACGCGGCATGTGGCTGCCGTTTCACCTTTACTCCGTGCCGTTCTGGCTGGCCGGCGGGGCAGTCGGCGGCTGGCTTCTGTTGCATATTTGATACGGACGCCAGAGCGTCCCCGTGCTAGCCTTCCGGCCCGAATCAGGTCAATTTAGCTGACATTTTTTGCGATCCCCCGACAGCCTTACAGTTGGCGTCCATTGGGATCTGAAAGCCGCTTTCCCGCATCATGGAGCGCCTTTTCACGCGGGTTATTGAACGGCCTAAAGTCTTGAATTGCCTGCAACTATCGCTTACAATCGCCCGGATTTAATTGCACGGCAACCCCGTAAGCGTCGCGTAAGCTGGCGGACGGAACTAGACTTTCGGAACACAGCGATGGCGGTCAAAACGTCGAATCAGGCGCCGAAGAATGGGCACGACGAAGACCGCGCAGAACGCACGTTTTCCGCTGCGTCTGGTCAGCCCGTTACACATGACGATGGGTGGGATGTCGAGCAACAAGATAACAATATCGTTCCGCTCACGCGGGCTGAGGCAGAGAAGCTGTTCGGTCCGAATGTGAGTCGTCCATCGCGGGTCACGCCTTTCAAGGTCGTGGCGGCGCAAATGGTTTTGTCCCTGGGTGCTACGCTGGTGTGGTGGCTGTTCTACAAGCCGCCGGGCGCTGCTGCGCTGTCCGCGTTCTTGGGGGGAGCGATTTGCTGGGTGCCGGGCGCATTGTTCGCGGCACGACTAAGAACACTGAGCGGCGCCGAAACAGTCATGAGCTGGATGATCGGCGAAGCGCTCAAGATGGGGACAACGATCGCGATGTTTGTAGCCATCGCTTTCTGGTATCACGACGTACGCTGGGTGCCGCTGCTCGTGACCTACCTCATTGCATTGAAGACGTACTGGATCGCGCTTGCCTGGCGGTGAGCGGAGAAGTAACGCAAAAAATACTGGCTGGCGCAAGGCGTCGGCAAAAAGGCGCGCGGGTAGGACATGACTCGCGCCGGCGTGTTCCCGCAATAGACTCTTGCAGCGGGAACGGCCCGGACTGATTTTCGACAATTTGGGTGGCATTAACGATATGGCAGCTAGCGAAGGAACGCGCGCGATGGATCCGTCCGAGTACATCGCGCACCACTTGCAGAACTTTTCTACCGCGCACCAGACGTCGATTTTCGATATCCACGTCTGGAATCTCGACACCCTGTTCTGGTCGATCGTTTGCGGCCTGCTCACCATCTTCATCCTGCATCTCGCTGCCCGTAAAGCGACTTCCGGCGTGCCGGGCCGCTTCCAGTGCGCGATCGAAATGCTGGTCGAAATGGTCGAAGATCAATCGAAGTCGATGATCCACGGCAGCCGCACCTTCATTGCTCCGCTCGCACTGTTCGTGTTCGTCTGGGTTGCTCTGATGAACTCGCTCGACTTCATCCCCGTCGACCTGCCGGGCCGTGTGATCGGCTGGCTGGGCCTCTCGGAAGTCATTCCGCACCACCGCATCGTTCCGACGGCCGACCTGAACGGCACGCTCGGCATCGCGCTCGGCGTGTTCGTGCTGATGATTTACTACAACTTCAAGATCAAGGGCGCCGGCGGCTTCGTGCATGAACTGCTGTCCGCTCCGTTCGGCGCGCATCCGCTCCTGTGGATCCCGAACCTGGCACTGAACATCATCGAGTTCGTCGCGAAGACGGTTTCCCTCGGCATGCGGCTGTTCGGCAACATGTACGCGGGCGAACTGTTGTTCCTGCTGATCGCCCTCCTGGGCAGCATCTGGAGCTTCGGCGCGGACACGACGGTGCTTGGCTTCATCGGCCACGTGATCGCCGGCAGCGTGTGGGCAATCTTCCACATTCTGATCGTTCTACTGCAGGCGTTCATTTTCATGATGCTGACGCTGGTGTACCTCGGCCAGGCACACGACAAGCACTAACCTGCGCTGTCGAACAACGAATTGCTTTAGCTTTTTAGTTTTTTAAATCCTAGTTCCAACCAGTTCCAAAAAGACTTTTCACAAAGGAGTGATCATGCAAGCTTTCATCGCCAACATCCAGGGTCTGACCGCCATCGGTATCGGCATCATCATCGGCCTGGGTGCAATCGGCGCCTGTATCGGTATCGGCCTGATGGGCGGCAAGTACATTGAAGCATGCGCTCGTCAGCCGGAACTGATGAACCCGCTGCAAACCAAGATGTTCCTGCTGGCTGGTCTGATCGATGCGGCGTTCCTGATTGGCGTTGGTGTGGCAATGCTGTTTGCGTTCGCGAACCCGCTGCTGTCGAAGCTGGCAGGCTGAGGTTCCTCGGAAGTTTGCGCCTGAGCTATAACTAGTACAGGGCGCAGGGCGGAACGGGCACTTAGGCGCTGATCGAATACAGAATCGATGAGCGCCTTGCCGTTTCACTTTCCGAACTAGCAACGTTTAAGGAAACACCGTGAATCTCAACGCAACCCTGTTTGCGCAAATGGTCGTGTTCCTGATCCTCGCGTGGTTCACGATGAAGTTCGTGTGGCCTCCGTTGATCAACGCCCTCGACGAGCGCGCGAAGAAGATCGCCGAAGGTCTGTCTGCTGCTGAAAAGGGCAAGGCGGAACTGGAAGCCGCGCACAAGCGCGTCGACCAGGAACTGGCACAGGCGCGCAACGATGGTCAGCAACGCATTGCTGATGCCGAAAAGCGCGCAGTGACCCTCGCTGACGAAATCAAGGCCCAGGCACAAGCTGAAGCCGCCCGCATTCTCGCGCAAGCGAAGGCCGATGCAGAACAACAAGTCGTCAAGGCGCGTGAAGCGCTGCGCGGCGAAGTGGCTGTACTCGCCGTCAAGGGCGCTGAACAGATCCTGAAGCGCGAAGTCGACCAGGCAGTTCACGCTGACCTGCTGAATCAACTGAAAGCCGAGCTCTGATCATGGCCGAACTTGCAACCATCGCCCGTCCGTACGCAGAAGCGCTGTTTGGCGTGGCCGAAGCTGGTGACATCGCCGCCTGGTCCACGCTCGTGCAGGAGCTGGCACAGGTTGCGCGTCTGCCCGAAGTGCTGTCGATCGCCACGAGCCCGAAAGTAAGCCGCGCGCAGGTCAGCGATCTGCTGCTGAACGCGGTGAAGTCGCCGCTCAAGGACAATGCGCAAGCGAAGAATCTGGTGCAGATGCTGGTGGACAACCACCGTCTGCAACTGCTGCCGGAAATCGCCACGCAGTTCGAAGAGCTGAAAAACGCCCGCGAAGGGGCGGCTGATGCGCTGATCGTCAGCGCATTCCCGCTCGAAGGCGCGCAGTTGAACGAACTCGTCGCAAGTCTCGAACGCAAGTTCAAGCGCAAGCTGAAGCCGGTGATCGAGGTCGACTCGTCGCTGATCGGCGGCGTGCGCGTGACGGTCGGCGATGAAGTGCTCGATACCTCGGTCCGCGCGCGGCTTGCCAGCATGCAGACGGCTCTGACGGCCTGAAGCGCTTAAAACGCTGAAGCGGCTGGCACGCAACAGAATTGACTATCAGGAGCGAATAATGCAACTCAATCCCTCTGAAATCAGCGAGCTGATCAAGAGCCGGATCCAGGGCCTTGAAGCGAGCGCAGACGTTCGCAACCAGGGCACCGTGATCTCCGTGACCGACGGTATCGTGCGTATCCACGGCCTGTCGGAAGTGATGCAGGGCGAAATGCTCGAATTCCCGGGCAACACCTACGGTCTCGCGCTGAACCTCGAGCGTGACTCGGTCGGCGCCGTGATTCTAGGTGAATACGAACACATTTCGGAAGGCGACATCGTCAAGACGACGGGCCGCATTCTCGAAGTGCCGGTGGGTCCGGAACTGCTCGGCCGTGTGGTCGACGCACTTGGCAACCCGATCGACGGCAAGGGCCCGATCAACGCGAAGCACACCGACGCAATCGAAAAGATTGCACCGGGCGTGATCTGGCGTAAGTCGGTTTCGGAGCCGGTCCAGACCGGCCTGAAGTCGATCGATGCGATGGTGCCGGTTGGTCGTGGCCAGCGTGAGCTGATCATTGGCGACCGCCAGTGCGGCAAGACGGCTGTCGCTGTCGACACGATCATCAACCAGAAGGGCAAGAACCTCTTCTGTATCTACGTCGCGATCGGCCAGAAGGCTTCGTCGATCATGAACGTGGTGCGCAAGCTGGAAGAAACCGGCGCGCTGGAATACACGATCGTCGTGGCCGCTTCGGCTTCGGAATCGGCTGCGATGCAATACCTCGCACCGTACGCCGGCTGTTCGATGGGCGAATACTTCCGCGACCGCGGTCAAGACGCGCTGATCGTTTATGACGACTTGACCAAGCAAGCTTGGGCATACCGTCAGATCTCGCTGCTGCTGCGCCGTCCGCCGGGCCGTGAAGCTTACCCGGGTGACGTGTTCTATCTGCACTCGCGTCTGCTGGAACGTGCAGCTCGCGTCTCGGAAGAGTACGTCGAGAAGTTCACCAACGGCGAAGTGAAGGGCAAGAGCGGTTCGCTGACGGCACTGCCGGTCATTGAAACGCAAGCAGGCGACGTGACTGCATTCGTTCCGACGAACGTGATCTCGATTACCGACGGCCAGATCTTCCTGGAAACCGACCTCTTCAACGCAGGTATCCGCCCGGCAATTAACGCCGGCGTGTCGGTGTCGCGTGTGGGTGGTGCGGCTCAGACGAAGGTTGTGAAGAAGCTGTCGGGCGGTATCCGTACCGACCTGGCGCAGTACCGTGAACTGGCAGCATTCGCCCAGTTTGCCTCGGACCTCGACGAAGCAACCCGCAAGCAGCTCGAACGCGGCCGCCGCGTGACGGAACTGCTCAAGCAGCCGCAGTATCAGCCGCTGCAAGTGTGGGAACTGGCTATCGCGCTGTTCGCTGCGAACAACGGTTACCTCGACGACCTCGAAGTCGCGCAAGTGCTGCCGTTCGAAAAGGGCCTGCGTGACTACCTGAAGTCGAAGCACGCTGACCTGATCAAGCGCATCGAAGATACCAAGGAACTCTCGAAGGACGACGAAGGCCTGCTGCATACGGCCGTCAAAGACTTCAAGAAGTCCGGCGCTTATTGATCCGCGAGTGACCCGCAAGGCATAAACGGACCTTGAAGCGGCGCGGGCCGCATGTGAGTGCCCCCGTGCTGCTTCGATCGCTTTGCATGGGACCCGAGTAACCGCTAAAGCGGTAACTCGGGCCGACAAAGGAGCAAGCAATGGCTGGAATGAAGGAAATTCGCGGCAAGATCAAGAGCGTGCAAAACACGCGCAAGATCACGAAAGCGATGGAGATGGTGGCCGCATCGAAGATGCGCCGCGCTCAGGAGCGCATGCGCGCTGCTCGCCCGTATGCCGACAAGGTCCGCGACATCGCTGCACACATGAGCCGTTCGAACCCTGAGTATCGTCACCCGTTCATGGTGTCGAACGAAGGCGCGAAGCAGGCCGGCATGATCCTCGTCACGACCGACAAGGGTCTGTGCGGCGGCATGAACACGAACGTGCTGCGCGCGGCGCTGCAGAAGTTCAAGGAACTGGAAGGCCAGGGCAAGACGATCGAAGCGACGGCGATCGGCACCAAGGGTCTCGGTTTCCTGAATCGCCTGCGCGCGAAGGTTGTGTCGAACGTCGTGCATCTGGGCGACACGCCGCACCTCGAGAAGCTGATCGGCGCGGTGAAAGTGCAGCTCGACATGTACTCGGAAGGCAAGATTTCCGCGGTGTACCTGGCGTACACGCGCTTCGTCAACACGATGAAGCAGGAAGCGGTGATCGAGCAACTGCTGCCGCTGTCGGCAGACCAGTTCGAGCGCAAGGAAGACGAGGGCACGGTGCCGAGCACGTCGTGGGACTACATCTACGAGCCGGACGCGCAGGCGGTGGTGGACGAGTTGCTCGTGCGTTATGTCGAAGCGCTGGTCTATCAGGCCGTGGCGGAAAACATGGCGTCGGAGCAGTCGGCACGGATGGTCGCGATGAAGGCCGCTTCGGACAACGCGAAGACGGTCATCAACGAACTGCAGCTCGTGTACAACAAGAGCCGGCAGGCCGCGATCACGAAAGAACTGTCGGAAATCGTCGGTGGCGCTGCGGCGGTCTGACCTAACGGTCAGGCGCGCCTTACGGCAAGCGCTACGAAACTGCGCCTTTGCGCGAGTGAAGAATTGAGTATCTAAAGGAAAAGCGATGAGTACTACTGCTTTGGTAGAAGGCAAGATCGTACAGTGCATCGGCGCGGTGATCGACGTGGAATTCCCGCGTGACCACATGCCGAAGATTTACGACGCGCTCATTCTCGACGGTTCGGAATTGACCCTCGAAGTTCAGCAGCAGCTGGGCGACGGCGTCGTGCGGACCATCTGTCTGGGTGCATCGGACGGCCTGCGCCGCGGCACGACGGTGAAGAACACCGGCAAGCCGATCAGCGTGCCGGTTGGCAAGCCGACGCTCGGCCGGATCATGGACGTGCTGGGCCGCCCGATCGACGAAGCCGGCCCGATCAACTCGGACGTGACGCGCGGTATTCACCAGAAGGCTCCGGCGTTCGACGAATTGTCGCCGTCCACGGAACTGCTCGAAACGGGTATCAAGGTTATCGACCTCATCTGCCCGTTTGCCAAGGGCGGTAAGGTGGGTCTGTTCGGTGGCGCCGGCGTGGGCAAGACCGTGAACATGATGGAACTGATCAACAACATCGCCAAGGAACACGGTGGTTATTCCGTGTTCGCCGGTGTTGGCGAGCGTACCCGTGAAGGGAACGACTTCTATCACGAAATGAAGGACTCGAACGTTCTCGACAAGGTCGCGCTGGTGTACGGCCAGATGAACGAGCCGCCGGGCAACCGTCTGCGCGTCGCGCTGACCGGTCTGACGATGGCTGAGTACTTCCGTGACGAAGGCCTCGACGTGCTGTTCTTCGTCGACAACATCTACCGTTTCACGCTGGCAGGCACGGAAGTGTCGGCACTGCTCGGCCGTATGCCGTCGGCAGTGGGCTATCAGCCGACGCTGGCTGAAGAAATGGGTAAGCTGCAAGAGCGTATTACGTCGACCAAGACTGGCTCGATCACGTCGGTGCAGGCCGTGTACGTCCCTGCGGATGACTTGACCGACCCGTCGCCGGCTACGACCTTCGGCCACCTGGACGCAACCGTCGTGTTGTCGCGTGACATCGCTTCGCTGGGTATCTATCCGGCAGTCGACCCGCTCGATTCGACCTCGCGTCAGATCGACCCGAACGTGATCGGCGAAGAGCATTACGCCATCACGCGCGGCGTGCAGCAAACGCTGCAGCGCTACAAGGAACTGCGCGACATTATCGCGATTCTGGGCATGGACGAACTGGCGCCGGAAGACAAGCTCGCCGTGGCGCGCGCTCGTAAGATCCAGCGTTTCCTGTCGCAGCCGTTCCACGTTGCTGAAGTGTTCACGGGTTCGCCGGGCAAGTACGTGCCGCTGAAGGAAACGATCCGCGGCTTCAAGATGATCGTGGGCGGTGAGTGCGATCATCTGCCGGAGCAGGCGTTCTACATGGTCGGCACGATCGACGAAGCCTTCGAAAAGGCCAAGAAGATCCAGTAAAGGTCGGGTGTAACGAGGCGGGCGCAGGCCTCGCGCGTATCGATACGTGTTGGGTATCGGCACGCAAAGCCGGCGCCTCTTATTACGCTCAACCCAGCCTTGCATGGGACGAGGGTGAGCGCTAAAGCGCTAACACTCGTCGAGCTTTGCATGGGACCAGAGTAGGCGCTAAAGCGCTAACTCTGGTCGCCACAGGAGTCGATATGGCAACCATTAAAGTAGACGTCGTCAGCGCGGAAGAGCAGATCTTCTCGGGTCAGGCGAAATTCGTGGCGCTGCCGGGCGAAGCGGGCGAACTCGGCATTCTGCCGGGCCACACGCCGCTCATCACGCGGATTCGTCCGGGTGCGGTGCGTATCGAAGCTGAAAACGGCGAAGAAGAGTTTGTGTTCGTCGCCGGCGGCATCCTCGAAATCCAGCCGGGCGCAGTGACGGTTCTCGCCGACACGGCAATCCGCGGCAAGGATCTCGACGAAGCCAAGGCCGAAGACGCACGCAAGCGCGCAGAAGAAGCGCTTCAGAACACGGGTTCGAACCTCGAATACGCAACCGCTCAGGCGGAACTGGCGTATGCGACGGCTCAGCTCGCGGCGATTCAGCGTCTGCGCAAGCTGCGCGGTCAGAACTAAGCGGCAAGCATCAAAGGAAAAGCAGCCTGACCGGCTGCTTTTTTTCATGTTGGCTTGACGTTTACGGAAAGGGAAGAAGGGTCGCAGCTTTAGTGCGCGTGAAGCGGCGGAAGCCGGCAGAGACCTGCGGGTAAGACTTGATGCCTTGCCGTTATCCGCCGAGGCACAATCAGTTTCAAATTCCTCAAGAAAAACGCCGGGCTGCCCCTCGTTTTCCGCCCTGCCGGAAGTCCTCTTGCGGGATTGACCCCCTCGGGGGCCTAGCGCGAAGCGGCAGGTCAGGGGGCACCCAATAAAGCAAATATCCGCTCAGGGAGACACCGCCATGGCGACGCAAATGTCAGGTGAAGGCGCACTCGTTGAACCGAAGGACGGTCTGTCCTATGTACGCGGCTCGACCGCTATCCCGTTGAGTGACGCGACCGTCGGACAATTCCTGTTCGAAACGGCGCGACGCTTCCCAAACCGACCCGCTGTGGTGTTCCGCGAGCAGGGAATCCGCTGGACGTGGCAGGTGTTTCTGCAAGAGGTCGACGTGTTCGCCGCGGGTCTGCTGGCGCGGGATATCGGCAAGGGCGATCGCGTCGGCATCTGGTCGCCAAATCGGGTCGAGTGGCTGCTTACGCAGTTTGCCACCGCGCGCATCGGCGCCGTGCTAGTCAACATCAACCCGGCCTATCGGCTGGCCGAGCTCGAGTACGCGCTGAACAAGGTCGGCTGCAAAGCTATCGTTGCCGCTGAGTGCTTCAAATCTTCACAGTATCTGGAAATGCTACAGGAGTTGGCTCCGGAGCTCGCCACGCAGGCGCCCGGCGATCTGCATGCCTCTCGCCTGCCGGACCTGCGCGTCGTGATCCGCATGGGCGACGCCCAGACGCCGGGCATGTTGAGCTTCTCCGATGTGATCGAGCAGGGGCGCGCGACGCTCGACCCGGCGAAGCTCCAAGCCATCGGCGCCACCCTCTCAGCCGGCGACCCGATCAATATCCAGTTCACCAGCGGCACTACCGGCAATCCGAAGGGCGCCACGCTCACGCATCGCAACGTCGTCAACAACGCCCGCTATATCGCGATGGCGATGCGCCTCTCGGAACAGGACGGACTCTGCATTCCCGTGCCGCTCTATCACTGCTTTGGGATGGTGCTGGCGGTACTGGCCTGCGTATCGGTCGGTGCGAACATGGTCTTCCCCGGAGAGGCGTTTGATCCGGCCGCCACGCTCGCCGCGGTCGCCGAGGAAAAATGCACTGCGTTGCACGGCGTTCCGACTATGTTCATCGCCGAACTGGATCACCCGGACTTCGCGCGCTTCGATCTCACGCGTCTGCGCACGGGCATCATGGCCGGCTCGCCATGTCCGATTGAGACGATGAAAAAGGTCGTATCGAAGATGCACCTGGCGGAAATCACGATCGCCTACGGCATGACGGAGACCAGCCCGGTGTCGTTTCAGAGCTCAACCACAGACCCGCTCGACAAACGCACCTCGACGGTGGGGCGCATCCAGCCGCATCTGGAGGTCAAAGTGGTCGACGCGCTAGGCGATATCGTGCCGGTCGGTGAAACCGGCGAACTGTGCACGAAGGGCTACTCCGTGATGCAGGGCTACTGGGGCGACGAAGCCAAAACACGCGAAAGCATCGTCGATGGCTGGATGCACACCGGTGACCTCGCAACACTCGACGCCGACGGCTATTGCAACATCGTTGGCCGGCTCAAGGATATGCTGATTCGCGGCGGTGAGAATATCTACCCCCGCGAGATCGAGGAGTTTCTGTTCCGCCATCCGAAGATCCAGAGCGTGCAGGTGTTCGGCGTGCCGGACGCGAAGTACGGCGAGGAAGTGTGTGCATGGATCGTGCTGCGCGCCGGCGAACAGTGTAGCGCCGAAGAGGTGCAGGACTTCTGCCGCGGCCAGATCGCCCATTACAAGGTGCCGAAGTACATCCGCTTTGTCGATGAGTTGCCCATGACGGTCACCGGGAAGGTGCAGAAGTTCGTGATGCGCGAACGGATGATTCAGGAGCTGAAGCTGAAGGAAGGCAAGACGGCCTGATACGACTGCGGCGTCACGTAACCTTCACGTGACGCCGCCGGGTTGGCCTGGATTAGCCACCGTCTGCGAAGCCAGGCCTGAAAACGACCTTGGCAGGGCTCGTCTGAGCAGCGCGCAAACGTTTGGCTAGAGAAAAAAAAAGCGGGCCTGGAGCCCGCTAAAAACCACACGCTACGGGGTTAGCGCGAGGAGACCATTGGAGGAACCGACTGGCCAGACGCTAAACGTCGACCACGGCGCCAACAGGGATGCCCCTTTCCAGGGCTTCGGCGTGCTGCCGACCGGCAAGTGCATCGTATCCGCTCACACCACGCACCCAGCCACATCCGTGTTGAAACCGTTGAAGGGCATTGTGGGCGAATAACTTCAGCAACGCGGTAACAAAGTGTTTCAGGTTGTAACGCCCGCCGGATAAGGCTCCCAAGGATTTTTTGCCATTGAAAGCTGTTTAAAACGTAATTTTTACCGACTGCCCTGAAGGTTTTCACACGGGCGCGATTGATGCTATTCGAGGTGCATCGTGGGCCGCTTCTCGTTCAGTCTTCACTGCATGAATGCATGAGCTGTGACGCGCTTTGCAGCGCGAATCGCCGTCTGTACAGGCGGTTACAGCTCCAATATCCTGAGAGATGGTCTGATGAACGAGCGGGCTGCGCTGTAGCACCTACGTGAGCGCGATTGCGTCACTGCGGTGATTGGCTTGTCAAACAACGACATCGGCCGATCTATTCCATATTGGCTTACATGCATACGCACGGTTACAGGATTGTTCCGATGAACTTCGCGTACTCGAACAATACCGCCGGTCGTCAGGCGCCGAAGTCCGACACCCGGGGCCCCAGGCGTGGCCCCCCAAGCGCTCACTTCAACCACTTGTCCGAGATCGTCTGATACTCACCCGTCGCCTGCGCCTGGTGCAACCATTGGTCCACGTACTGCTGGAAAACCACGTCGCCGCGCGGCAGCAGCCATGCCTTCTCGCCGTACTGGAACGGCTTGTCGGGGTGTACCGAACACAGCCCAGGGTTAAGCTTCTGCTGCAGCAGCGTCTCCGATGCGTCTGTCACCATCACATCTGCCTTGCCGGCCAGGATCTGCTTGAAAATGGTCACGTTGTCCGGATACACGGTCAGGTTCGCGTGCGGGAAATATTGCCTCGCGAACCGCTCGTTCGTGCCGCCGGGGTTGACGATCACCCGGACCGCGGGCTGGTCGATCTCGGCCACTGTCTGATACCTGTTCACGTCGTCGCAGCGCACGATGGGAGTCTTGCCGTCAACCATATACGGCTGGGTGAAGAACGCGCGCTTCTGCCGTTCGAGTGATGGCGATACGCCGCCCACGCCGATATCGCACTTGGCCACGAAGTCGTTCATCAGGTTCGGCCACGACGTTTTCACGTACTCGACCTTCACGCCCAGCGACTTGGCGAGCGATTCGGTCATGTCGATATCGATGCCCTCGAATTGTCCCTCGCCCTTGTAGAACGAGTACGGTTTGTAATCACCAGTCGTGCAGGCGCGCAGTGTGCCGCGGGCCAAAATCTCATCGAGTCGCGACGCGGCCGTCGCGGCGGCGCCGCCAGCCGTGGCGGGGCCTGCGGCGCCTTGCGCGTTTGCCATGCCGGCTGCAGCGCACAACAGCGCGCCGGCCAGGATCCATGCCACCTTCCTCATCGGATCTCCTCGAACACCGTAATTGTTTGGTAAGGCCGCTGATCATAGCCCGGCAATTCGCCGTTGAACATTGGCCGCAAGGCCGAGGAAGCCCCGCAGCTATACACAGCTATCGCCGCGATCAATGAAGATGCAAGTTGGGGCGCGCTGCCTCCGGTAAAATGCCCCTTTGCCTTCAGTCGTACGCACGCATCGTGGCCCATAACCTTCTCAACGACACCTTCCTGCGCGCGCTGCTGCGCCAGCCGACCGACTACACGCCGATCTGGCTGATGCGTCAGGCGGGTCGCTACCTGCCCGAATACAATGCGACGCGCAGCCGTGCCGGCAGCTTCCTCGGGCTTGCGAAGAGTCCGGCCTACGCGACTGAAGTCACGCTGCAGCCGCTCGAGCGCTACCCGCTCGACGCCGCCATCCTGTTCTCCGACATTCTCACGGTGCCCGACGCAATGGGCCTCGGGCTGGAGTTCGTGGCCGGCGAAGGGCCGAAGTTTGCCCGCCCGGTGCGCATCGAAGCCGACGTCGCACGCCTCGCCGTGCCCGACATCGACGCCACGCTGCGCTATGTCACCGACGCCGTGCGCGAAATCCGCAAGGCGCTGACCGACGCGCAAGGCCGCCAGCGCGTGCCGCTGATCGGTTTCTCGGGCAGCCCGTGGACGCTTGCCTGCTACATGGTCGAAGGCGGCGGTTCGGACGACTTCCGTACCGTGAAGTCCATGCTGTATGCCCGTCCGGACCTGATGCAGCGCATCCTCGAGGTGAACGCGCAAAGCGTGGCGGCGTACCTGAATGCGCAAATCGAAGCCGGCGCGCAAGCCGTGATGATTTTCGACACTTGGGGCGGCGCGCTGGCCGACGGCATCTATCAGCGCTTCTCGCTGTACTACATCGAGCAGGTGGTGAGCCAGCTCAAACGCACTCACGACGGCGAAAAGGTGCCGGTGATCACCTTCACGAAGGGCGGCGGCCTGTGGCTCGAGGAAATCGCGGCTACCGGCGTCGACGCGGTCGGCCTCGACTGGACGGTGAACCTTGCCAAGGCGCGCGAGCGTGTCGGTGGCCGGGTGGCATTGCAGGGCAACATCGATCCGTCCGTGCTGTTCGCGCCGCCCTCGGCGATTCGCATCGAAGCGCGCGCCGTACTCGACAGCTTCGGCAATCATCCGGGCCACGTCTTCAATCTCGGGCACGGCATCTCGCAATTCACGCCGCCGGAAAACGTCGCGGAACTGGTCGACGAAGTGCATCGCCACAGCCGCGCCATTCGCGCTGCTGGAGCAGGCGGAACGGCGCCGGCTACGTGACAATTTTGTTGCACTGCGGCGAGCTGGGCTCTCGGACTAAGGTAAAAATAATGTCAGCTAGGCCGTCAGATGGCGCTTCTGCCGTTGTCAAGACTTGACTTATACACACTTATCACGCTGCGGCGCGGTAGAGGCTTTCATCGCAGCATTGCGCTTGCAAGTTGTGTGCGCATTTGATCAAGTCCTTGACTGGCAAGGGTTTCCACGGGCCTTGACGAAATGTGCGAAAACCCACACAACGCAGCAGCGGCGCGGTTTTCCAGCCTTCCGGGCAGAGTTTTCAACAAAGTTATCCACAGGACGCGCGGGCAAACAGCAATTGTTCAGTCGAATCCAAAACTTAGCGCGGAAAGTGAAGTTTTACTTTAACTTCATCGTATTCGCCGCCGCTTCACGGCATATCGCGCCAGTCATGCGCCGCGTCTGCCGACCCCGATTGTCATCCTGAATCTAATTTGAGCCACGTCTTTGTCCGCGTCGCGCTGGATCATCCGCTGCCGACCCTGTTCGACTATCGCTGCGATGCAACCGAGCCACCGCGGCCCGGTACGCTCGTCAGCGTGCCGTTCGGCAGGCGTCAGGATGTGGGACTCGTCTGCGAAGTGACTGCTCACAGCGACGTGCCCGCGGACAAGCTGCGAGCCGTGGACGCCCTCTGCGACGCATGTCCGCCGCTATCGGCCGAATGGCTGGCGCTGGCCGCCTTTGCCGCGGACTACTATCAGCGGGGTCTCGGGGAAGTCGCCTTGCCGGCGTTGCCGCAAGCATTGCGCGACCCGTCGCGCTGGGCACGCCTGCTCGCACCTCAGGAGCGCTACAGCTTGCTGCCGGCCGGCCGTGAGGCCTTGCCCGACGCCTTGCCGGCACGCGCGAGCGCCTTGCGGCGCCTTGCTGAGGCACTGATCGAAGCGGAAGCACTGCTGGTTGCCGACGCGCGCGTCATCCACCCAAAGGCCGTCGCGACGCTCGACGCCTGGCAAGCCGAGGGCTGGGTGACGCTGGAGGTGACCGAGGCTGCCGCACTCGGCGCACCTCCGGTAAGCGACGAGGCGCAGCAGCATGCCGCCTCACCCGCCTTGCCGACCCTCACCGACGAGCAAGCCGCTGCCGTCGAGGCGATCCGCGACGCCAACGGCTTCGCCCCGTTCCTGCTGCACGGCGTCACCGGCAGCGGCAAGACCGAGGTCTATTTGCGCGCCCTCGCCGCGATCCTTGCGGCGCGGCCCGACGCCCAGGCGCTCGTCCTCGTGCCCGAAATCAATCTCACGCCGCAATTCGAGGCTGCCTTCCGCGCGCGTTTCGCCGCGCTCGACGGCACCTCGATCGTCACTTTGCACAGCGGTCTCGCGGAGGGCGAACGGGCGCGCAACTGGTTCGCGGCACACAGCGGCCGTGCGCGGATCGTGCTCGGCACGCGGCTCGCGGTGCTTGCCTCGCTGCCGAAGCTCGCGATCATCGTGGTCGACGAGGAGCACGACCCTGCCTACAAGCAACAGGAAGGCTTGCGCTACTCGGCGCGCGATCTGGCCATCTGGCGCGCCAAGCAACTGGCTTTGCCGGTGGTGCTCGGCTCGGCGACGCCTTCGCTCGAAAGCTGGTGGCAGGCCGACCAGGGGCGCTATACGCGGCTGACGCTGTCGCGCCGCGCGGTCGCTGAAGCGGTGTTGCCCACCGTCAAGCTGATCGATCTCGAAGAGGAGCGGCGACGCGGACGGGCTTCGGTGGAAGGTTTGTCGGGGCCGCTGATTGCGGCGTTGAAAACGCGCCTGGAAAAGGGCGAACAAAGCCTGGTATTTCTGAACCGCCGCGGTTACGCGCCGCAACTGGCCTGCGACGCCTGCGGCTGGGTGGCCGGCTGTCCGCGTTGCAGTGCCTACGTCGTGTTGCACAAGCCTGAGCGCGCGTTGCGTTGCCATCATTGCGGGTGGGAGGCGCGCATTCCGCGTTCGTGCCCGGATTGCGGCAACGTCGATATCGCGCCGCTCGGGCGCGGCACGCAGCGTGTTGAGGAGACGCTGGCAACCGCAGTGCCGGGCGCACGCGTCCTGCGTATCGACGCCGACAGCACCCGCCGCAAAGGCAGCGCGCAGGCGCTGTTCTCCGACGTGCACGCGGGTGATGTCGACATCCTGGTGGGCACGCAGATGATCGCCAAGGGCCACGACTTCCAGCGCGTCTCGCTGGTGGGTGTGCTCAATGCGGATACCGCGCTGTTCTCGCACGACTTCCGCGCGAGCGAGCGCCTGTTCGCCCAGTTGATGCAGGTGAGCGGCCGTGCCGGTCGCGCCGGGCTGCCCGGCGAAGTGCTGGTGCAGACGCGCTATCCGCGGCATGCGCTGTATCACGCGCTGGCGCGGCACGACTACGTGGGCTTCGCCAACTCGACTCTGGCCGAGCGCCGCGACGCCCATCTGCCGCCGTTCGTCTATCAGGCCTTGCTGCGCGCCGAAGGGCGCACCCTTGAAGCGGCGCTCGCCTTCCTGCAACAGGCCGCCGCGGCGCTAGCGGAGATGCCGTCCGCCGAGCGGGTCACGGTCTACGACGCCGTGCCGCTGACTATCGTCAAGGTGATGCATGTGCATCGCGCGCAACTGCTGATCGAAAGCGCGTCGCGCGCCGCGCTGCAAGCCACGCTGCGGGCCTGGCAACCCGTCTTGCGGACCTTTAAGGGCGTCTTGCGCTGGAATCTCGAGGTCGACCCGCTCGACATCTGACGCCTCCCATCCGCGTTCGCTCGCCTTGATTGGCGTGCAAATCCCTTTCAGTCATATTCATAGAGCGAAAGGTCGTTTCAGTTCTGAAAGCCACTCGTCTATATTTCGCCAAATCGGCGCAGTTTTAACAACAATCCCAATTTCTCCCGCGCCGACGCACCTCAACTCTCGGGGCTTTGCGATGAGCGATACCAATCACAGCCTGCCGGCGGGCGCAGCACCGGCGAAATCCGATCCCAACCGTGACACGGCCACCCAACGTGGCGGGGGCTTGTTCGCCACCGAAGACTGGTGGGCCGTCTGGATCGGTCTGCTAGTGATCGTCGTTGCGTGGGCGTTGTTCGCTTCCGGTAGCAGCATCAAATGGCTCGCCGTCGCGCCGGCCAAATGGTCTGACCCAGCGGCAGCCGCTCGGGATCTGGTCAAACACCTGCCGAACTACGCCGCGCTATTCGTCGTGTTTGCCGTGCTGTTCGGCGTGAGCCTCGCCGCCTTGAAACAGCGGCTCGCGCATTTTCTGCCGTCGTTCCTGATCCTGTTCGTCGCGTCGATAGTGATTTTCATCCTGGGCGCGTGGGTCAATGCATCCAGGTACAACCTCGAACCGCCGCTGGTTGCACTCGCGCTCGGCCTGGTGGTCTCAAACGTGTTCCGTCTGCCAGAGTGGTTCTCGGCCGGGTTGCGCGTCGAGTTTTATATCAAGGTGGGCATCGTGCTGCTCGGGGCGACGCTGCCGTTCACCTTGCTGGTGTGGGCTGGTCCGGTTGCGGTCGGGCAGGCGAGCATCGTCTCGCTGGTGACGTTCTTCGTGATCTTCTTTGCCGCCAAGGCGTTTGGTCTCGATCGCCGCTTTGCCGCAGTGCTTGGTGTAGGCGGCGCGGTGTGCGGCGTTTCGGCGGCGATTGCAATTGCCGGCGCCGTGCGCGCCAAGCGCGAGCAGGCTTCGGTGGCGATCACGCTGGTGATCCTGTGGGCCATCGTGATGATTTTCGTGCTGCCGTTTGCGTCGCGATCACTCGGGCTTTCGACGGCGGTCGCGGGCGCCTGGATCGGCACCTCTGAATTTGCGGATGCCGCCGGTATCGCCGCCGCGCAAGCCTACGGCGACTTCGCGAAGCACGCGGGCGGTGCGATCGCCGGTGCGCCCGAAGCGTCCCTGCAGGCTTTCACGTTGATGAAGGTGGTGGGCCGCGATATCTGGATCGGCATCTGGGCGTTCGTGCTGGCGATCGTTGCGACCACCCGCTGGGAGAGCGAGGACAACGGCGTCAAAGCCAAGGCCAACGCAGGCGAGATCTGGGCGCGCTTCCCGAAATTCGTGATCGGCTTCGTGATCGCGTCGGCGCTCGTGACGTGGATCGCGAGCCACTATTCGCTGGCGGATTACCGCAAGGTAGCGACGCCGGAGTTCGTCGCGCCGATTACCGCGCTGCGCACCTGGGCGTTCATTTTCTGCTTTCTGAGCATCGGATTGACGACGCGGTTGCGCCTGCTGAGCACCACCGGTCTAAAGCCGTTCCTCGCGTTCACGGCCGGCGTGGTCGTCAATATCGCCATCGGCTACGCGCTGTCCGCGCACGTGTTCGCGTCGTACTGGAATAGCTTGGGGCAGGGCTCGTGACTGCCCCGGCAGAACGCGCCGACGCGACGACGGCGGCGCTGCGCGCGTGCCGGCCCAGTTGCGCGGGTTGCCGGTACCGCGCTGACGATCGACTAACGCTTGAGCAGAGCATCCCGGGCCTCGCTGTCTTCAGTTCAGGGTTTGGGGCGAGCGTGGCGGCAAGCCGGCTATGCCGCCTGCACGATCAGCTCGTTTCGCCGGACGACGCCTGCAGTCAGTTCGTGGCGCGCGCCTGAGCGCTGGTCCTCGAGTCCTTCACTCCCGGACGGCTCCCTGCACACCGCTGCCGCTGGGCGTGCGGCGCTCATCCGCAGGGTCCCTTGCGACCGAGCACGTTGCACCGCGAATGAAAAGAACCGCACACATCGCGCACATCGTCCAGATTCCCGCCACTACCAGCCACTTTTCCATTTCGACCACCCCGTAAGCCCCGTACCGTGCGCTAGTGCGCATCCATAGCCTGTATAACGGCGCGGTTGCGATTTCGATAAGGGTTGCCAAAAAAGAAATTCATAGGGGAAAGTACCGATGCCAGAGGCGGTTGGCCCGGTCCGCCGCCACTGGCCGCAAACCCCGGTCGTACAAGGATTTATCAATGGTGCAACCATGCCTTTTGGGTGGTTGCACCTTTTTATTGAGAGGCGTACGATTCGGCCAACTTTTAAGTCTTTGGCCGGCGGGTTGGCTGGCATATGAGAAGGAAACATGGCTAGCACCACCCTCGGCGTCAAGGTCGACGACCTCCTGCGTTCCCGGCTGAAAGATGCCGCTACCCGTCTCGAACGCACTCCGCACTGGCTGATCAAGCAGGCGATCTTTGCGTATCTCGAACGGATCGAGCACGGTCAACTGCCGGCGGAATTGTCCGGCGCGCATGGTTCGGCCGATCTGGCCGACGGCGCAAGCGTCGAGTCCGAAGTGGATGGCGCGTCGCACCCGTTCCTCGACTTCGCGCAGAACGTGCAACCGCAATCGGTACTGCGCGCGGCGATCACCGCGGCTTATCGCCGTCCCGAGCCGGAATGCCTGCCGTTCCTGCTCGGTCAGGCGCGTTTGCCGGCCAATCTCGCCAACGACGTGCAGGCGATGGCGAGCAAGCTCGTCGAAACGCTGCGTGGTAAGAGCAAGGGTGGCGGCGTCGAAGGTCTGATTCACGAGTTCTCGCTGTCTAGCCAGGAAGGCGTGGCGCTGATGTGCCTCGCCGAAGCGCTGTTGCGGATTCCCGATCGCGCCACCCGCGACGCGTTGATTCGCGACAAGATCAGCAAGGGCGACTGGAAATCGCACGTCGGCCAGGCGCCGTCGCTGTTCGTCAATGCCGCCACGTGGGGGCTGATGATCACCGGCAAGCTGGTGACGACCAATAGCGAAACGGGTCTGTCGTCGGCGTTGACGCGTCTGATCGGCAAGGGCGGCGAGCCGCTGATCCGCAAGGGCGTCGATATGGCGATGCGCCTGATGGGCGAGCAGTTCGTCACCGGCGAGAACATCTCCGAAGCGCTGGCGAATAGCCGTAAGTTCGAGGCGCGCGGCTTCCGCTACTCCTACGACATGCTCGGTGAAGCCGCTACGACGGAAGCCGATGCACAGCGCTACTACGCGTCGTACGAGCAGGCGATCCACGCTATTGGCAAGGCGGCCGGCGGACGCGGCATCTATGAAGGCCCGGGCATTTCGATCAAGCTGTCGGCGCTGCATGCGCGCTATTCGCGCTCGCAGCAGGAACGCACGATGAGCGAGCTGCTGCCGCGTGTGCGGTCACTCGCGATTCTCGCGCGCCGCTACGACATAGGCCTGAACATCGACGCTGAAGAGGCGGACCGCCTCGAGATCTCGCTGGATCTGCTCGAGGCGCTGTGCTTCGATCAGGAACTGGCGGGCTGGAACGGCATTGGTTTCGTGGTGCAGGCTTATCAGAAGCGCTGCCCGTTCGTGATTGATTACATCGTCGATCTGGCGCGCCGCAGCCGTCACCGCATCATGGTGCGCCTCGTGAAGGGCGCCTACTGGGACACCGAGATCAAGCGTGCGCAAGTGGACGGCCTCGAAGGCTATCCGGTGTATACGCGCAAGATCTACACGGACGTGTCGTACCTCGCGTGCGCGAAGAAGCTGCTCGGGGCACCGGACGCGGTCTATCCGCAGTTCGCCACGCACAACGCGCACACGCTCTCGGCGATCTATCACCTCGCCGGTCAGAACTACTATCCCGGTCAGTACGAGTTCCAATGTCTGCACGGTATGGGCGAGCCGCTGTATGAAGAAGTCACGGGCCGCGACAAGCTGAACCGTCCGTGCCGCGTGTATGCACCGGTCGGTACGCACGAAACGCTGCTGGCGTACCTCGTGCGGCGTCTGCTGGAAAACGGCGCGAATACCTCGTTTGTGAACCGCATCGCGGACGAAAACGTCGCGATCAAGGATCTGGTCGCCGATCCGGTGGAAGAGGCGTCGAAGGTCGTGCCGCTCGGCGCGCCGCACACGAAGATTCCGTTGCCGCGCAACCTGTATGGTGCGGAGCGTCTCAATTCGATGGGTCTCGATCTGTCGAACGAACACCGGCTGGCGTCGCTTTCGTCGGCGCTGCTGGCGAGCGCGCATCATCCGTGGCGCGCGGCTCCGATGCTCGAAGACAACGAAATCGCCGTAGGCACCTCGCGCGACGTGCGCAATCCGGCCGATCACCGTGACCTCGTTGGTACCGTTGTCGAAGCCACTTCGGAACACGTGAGCGCCGCGCTCGCGCATGCCGTAGCCGCCGCGCCGATCTGGCAGGCGACGCCGGTCGAAGCGCGCGCCGATTGCCTCGCGCGCGCCGCTGATCTACTCGAAGCGCAGATGCACACGCTGATGGGCCTGGTGGTGCGCGAGGCGGGCAAGTCGCTGCCGAACGCGGTGGCGGAAATTCGCGAAGCCGTCGATTTTCTGCGCTACTACTCGGCGCAGATCCGCACCGAGTTCTCGAACGACACGCATCGTCCGCTCGGTCCGGTCGTTTGTATCAGTCCGTGGAATTTCCCGCTGGCGATTTTCATGGGGCAGGTTGCTGCTGCGCTGGCGGCCGGTAACACCGTGCTGGCGAAGCCGGCCGAACAGACTCCGCTGATCGCCGCACAAGCCGTGCGCATCCTGCGCGAAGCCGGCGTGCCGGCCGGCGCGGTGCAACTGCTGCCGGGCGACGGTGAAACGGTCGGTGCGGCGCTGGTCGCCGATGCCCGTACCCGTGCGGTGATGTTCACCGGTTCGACCGAAGTCGCGCGCCTCATCAACAAGACGCTCTCGAGCCGTCTGGACGCAGAAGGCAAGCCGATTCCGCTGATCGCCGAAACCGGCGGCCAGAACGCGATGATCGTCGATTCGTCGGCGCTCGCCGAACAGGTGGTGGCGGACGTGCTGAACTCGGCGTTCGACTCGGCCGGTCAACGCTGTTCCGCGCTGCGCGTTCTTTGTCTGCAGGACGACGTCGCCGATCGCACGCTGGAAATGCTGACGGGCGCGATGCGCGAGCTCGCAGTGGGCAACCCGGATCGCCTGTCGATCGACGTGGGTCCGGTGATCGACGTGGAAGCGAAGCGTGGCATCGACGCCCATATCGCAGCGATGCGCGAGAAGGGCCGCAAGGTCGAGCAACTGTCGATGCCGGAAGGCGGCGCACAAGGCACCTTCGTGCCGCCGACGCTGATCGAACTCGATAGCATCGACGAACTGAAGCGCGAAGTATTCGGCCCGGTGCTGCACGTGGTGCGCTATCGCCGCAGCGCGCTGGACAAGCTGCTGGAACAGATCCGGGCGACCGGTTATGGCCTGACGCTTGGCATCCACACGCGGATCGACGAGACGATCGCGCACGTGATCAGCCGCGCGCATGTGGGCAACATCTACGTGAACCGCAATGTGGTGGGTGCGGTGGTCGGCGTGCAGCCGTTCGGCGGCGAAGGCCTGTCGGGCACGGGGCCGAAGGCAGGCGGAGCGCTGTATCTGCAGCGTTTGCTGGCCACGCGTCCGGCGGGTCTGCCGAAAACGCTGGCGCAGTTGCTCGTGGCCGATGCACCACAGGCGGGCGTAAACGGTGATAATCGCGGCGACAATCCGTCCTCGGCGCTGATGGCCTTGCGTGACTGGCTGATCGGCGAGCGCCAGGCGGCACTGGCGGCGCGTTGCGACGGCTACCTGTCGCAAGGTCTGGCTGGCGCGACCGCGGTGCTGCCCGGGCCGACCGGCGAGCGCAACACCTACACGCTGGGCGCGCGTGGCACCGTGCTGTGCGTGGCGTCGACGGCAAGCGGCGCACGCGTGCAGTTCGCCGCGGCGCTGGCCACCGGGAATCGCGCGCTGTTCGAAGGCGCGGCTGGCGAGCAACTGGTGTCGGCGCTGCCGGCAGCACTCAAGCCGTACGCGAGCGTGAAGAAGAGCGCCGACACGCCGTTCGACGCCGTGCTGTTCGAAGGCGATAGCGACGAACTGCTTGCGCTGGTGAAGGAAGTGGCCAAGCGCGCCGGTCCGATTGTCTCGGTGCAAGGCGTGGCGGCACGCGCGCTCGAAAGCGGTGACGAGGATTACGCGCTCGAACGTCTCCTGACGGAACGTTCGGTCAGCGTGAATACGGCAGCAGCAGGCGGTAATGCGAATTTGATGACGATCGGTTGAGCGAACCTTTAACGGTCGATTCAATAAAACGGAAGCGGTACGGCGACCCCGAAACCGCTCCACTCACACCTGGTACCAAGGAGAAGCTATGCAACACAAGATGAAACAGCTGGCAGGCGCGGCGCTCGTCGCAGCGATGTCACTGTCGGGGGCAGCACATGCACAGCAGGTCGAAGACGTGAAGGTGGGCTTTGCTGGTCCGATGACGGGCGCACAGGCTCACTACGGCAAGGACTTCCAGAACGGCATCACGCTGGCTGTGGAAGAAATGAACGCCACGAAGCCGGTGATCGGCGGCAAGCCGGTGCGCTTCGTGCTGGATGCGGCGGACGACCAGGCTGACCCGCGCACCGGCACGACCGTTGCGCAGAAGCTGGTGGACGACGGCATCAAGGGCATGCTCGGCCACTTCAACTCGGGCACGACGATCCCGGCTTCGCGCATCTACGCGAACGCAGGCATCCCCGAAATCGCCATGGCGACGGCGCCTGAATACACGCAACAAGGCTTCAAGACCACGTTCCGGATGATGACGTCCGACACGCAGCAAGGTTCGGTCGCGGGCACGTTCGCGGTGAAGAACCTGGGCATGAAGAAGATTGCGATTGTTGATGATCGTACGGCTTATGGTCAGGGTCTGGCCGATCAGTTTGAGAAGGCGGCGAAGGCTTCAGGTGGGACGATCATTGATCGTGAGTTCACCAATGACAAGGCTGTGGACTTCAAGTCGATCTTGACCAAACTGAAGTCGGTTAATCCGGATCTGATCTATTACGGTGGTGCTGATTCGCAAGCCGCGCCGATGGTCAAGCAGATGAAGACGCTCGGTATCAAGGCTCCGTTGATGGGCGGTGAGATGGTTCACACGCCTACTTTCCTGGAGCTGGCTGGTGATGCGGCTAATGGCACCGTTGCCTCGCTGGCTGGGTTGCCGTTGGAGCAGATGCCTGGTGGTGCTGATTACGTCGCCAGGTACAAGAAGCGCTTCAATGAAGATGTGCAGACATATTCGCCGTATGCCTATGATGGCGCTATGGCCATGTTCGATGCTATGAAGAAGGCTAACTCTACCGATCCGGCTAAGTATCTGCCGCTGCTCGCTAAGACCGATATGCCTGCTGTTACTACTACTCATCTTGAGTATGACGGTAAGGGTGATCTTAAGAATGGTGGAATCACGCTGTATAAGGTTGTTGATGGGAAGTGGACTACGCTGCAAAGCGTGGGTGGGAAGTAAGCTTTTTTTGCCTGGCGGCGCTTGAGGGTGATTTTTGTTAGCTCTTTGAGCGATTGCTGTTTTGCTTGGTGGTGATGCCCTGCGGGTCTCCTGACTCGTGGGGCTTTTGTTTTTTTGCTCTTGGCCTTGTTTTGTTCGTGGTATGGGGATGAACGCGGCAGGAAGCGTAGCGGCGGTCGAAGCGGCGAATGCGGACGAGCCGCTCCCGTCACGGTAACGATATCGAGCACGATATCGCCCGTGACGCTGGACCGTCCCTAAAGAAGAACGGTTACTGCCTCGTGAAATAGCCCTCGTTGATGGCTGTCGGCATGTTTGAGCCGCCGTCATCCCAGTTGATGACAAAAACGCCCTTCGGGTAGGCGGCACTAGGCCCCATCAGGAACGCAGTTCCCGTGAAATTCTTCCCGGCGTACGGGCAAGGATTCCTGGCGGGATTCGTGTCCTGCGTCGCCGTCTGAAACTGGATGTCTGTCACGTCAATAGTATTGGTTTGCGGCGTCAAGCTACCGCTCCATGTACAGTTATATCCGTAAGTGCCGCTGAATGAAGTTCCGGCGATGACGATCTGTGTCGTCGAAGTCTAGCCGAAAGTTCCCGCTAGCGATGAGACTGTCGGTTTGACCAGAATGCTGTTCAATTCCAGTGTCGAATCCGAAGCGGTGCCGCTCGGACCTTGAACCTTCAAGGAATAAGTCGTACCGCCCGAATTCAAGCTTAACGTGGCGTTGCCTTGCACAAACGTCCCCGCCGATGGCAGCCAGCCGTCACCTGTAGCGCTGTTCGCATTTCCGGCCATCGACACACTTCCGAGGCCAATCGTCAATGGTTGATCGGTGCCGTTCCCAAATGCGCGTAGATAGCCAGCGCTATTTATTGTGACAACCACAGCATTAGCGGCCGGCCCTGTCAACATAAGAACGTTGTCAACAACTGCGGGACCCGGCATGGGAGTGGCTGCGTCTTTGCTCCCGCCTCCACAGCCAGCGAAAAGCACACATGAAGTGGCAGCGACTAGGAGAAGATGTCGTTCGTTCATTTGATCGGGTTTGGGGTGGAGGTGGGAAGAACTGTTTCGGGCATTGAAAAATTCGCGGCGGTTTCTGGCGCGCATGACAGCTACCCCAAAGGAAGACTGACGACTTAGGGAAAGAGAGAGAATCGCCCCAGTCATCGCTAACGATCCTACCGGCGATGAGTTGGGTGGAATAATCGGACTATTCTTATTTTTGTGAGATGCGACGGACTCCTCAAAGTTACCTATTCGTACCTCGCGATGGGGCTCTTCAAGACGCCGCTGTGATCACGCCGCGGACCAGGTGGTGCGCGCCACTATGCTTGACTCAAGGGGTGACGCACCGCAAGTTTCATCCTAAAAACATAGGTATCCTTATATCTGATAGGTTTACACCGTCACGATCGAAAGGACTTGGCAACGTGTTGATGCGCCAAGCCAGGCTTGGAATTGCCTGTCACAACGAGCAAAGTAGGTTTGCCCATGTCGCAATGGAATACGCTCTCGGTCCCACTGGAGAACGGTTGGCAATGTACGCTGGTCCTCGCCAGCGAGTACAGCAGTCCGTCAGGTAACTGGCTACCGTTCACGAGGGGCGATGAGCGAGAACAGATTGAGCAGGACAGACGAGATTTCGATTGCTATTTCCGGCCACGCTCGAACCTGCGCACCGTGAGCGGAGAGGCCGAACTGCACGAGATTCAATCGTTCCTGCGTGATACGCTGAATGTGGTCCACTGGAACCAGCCTACCGACAACGCGGGCGTCGAGCGAGCGCTTCGCGACACGGTATCGTCGGGGCGACTGGTGCCCGTCGTCAATCGCGAATGGCGGTCACTGGGCCGCGTGGCCAAGCCTGCGCCGGCGCCGCAACGGTGGCCGTCGGGCGGGCGCGGATTTGACGGGGGCAGTCAGAAGTGGGCGGCCTTCGTGAATGCCGGTCCAGGTCCGTTGACGTTCAACGGGGAGCCAGTTCTGTCTGGGCCTTATGACCCCGCCACGCGCGAATCCCAACTCACCGAGGCGCGCGCCGCAGTGAGCACAAGTGGCACGATCGGCGATCTGCTTGGCGTGCTTGAGGCAGCGGCCGGTGCCATGCTCGGCATTGACTCTGGGGTAGACGATCGAGTTGACGAGGTGACCGAGAATAGCGGTGGTACGGCTACGCAGCTCGGCGATGCACAGCCGTTCGAATACCTGCCAAATACGCCTGATGGCGACTCCTTCGAGATTGCGAAAACGCCAAATGAAGGTGAGCCGGGTACGTGGTACACGAACCCGGGCAGTGGACAAATGCGTATGTTTGGCGGCGATGGCCAGCGTGTTGTTGATTTTGACTTCGATCACGACCACGGTCAGGGTGTTCCTCACGCACATAACTGGGCAGTCGATCCGCTTAGCGGAAAGCTATTGCGCGGACCTGGCCTACCATTTTCCTTGCTACCCTAAATCGGTGGAACCGAAATGAAAGACGCAACTTACACCAACGTGCGGGATTTGGGGAAACTCCCGAGTTTCCACGACGCGGAACTCATTCGGATTGAGCACCGTCCCGATGAACACCAATTGGACCTTGGTTTCAAACGTGTCAACGGTGAAATCGAGTTTCTGCGTTTCCTGCAGGTAAGCGCTCTACGCATCGTAGACTTCGCCGAACAAAACGTCGCGTCCCGAATACTGCTAACGCCAATGCACGTGTTCTCTAACCTCGATGTGTGTTCATTCGTCGGATGGGTCCGCAGCTATGTAGATTCACGACCCGCGCACGTAAGCGAAGAGCAGGCGGAACAGCTCACTCAAGACTTCTTGGAAGGGAAAAAAGCCTTGTTCGCGCTCGAACCTTCATGCGGCGCTGAGATTGTCGTTCTCTGCGAATCAGCATGGCTACTCAGTGAGCGAACCCATGAACACGAAACTGAATGAAAAAGGTGAGAAGAGCAAGGCGATCTGCGAGAGTTGTCGGCAGATCGTGAGTACAACCTTTGCCCGGCGCGATGTGCCCTTTAGTGACGGCAAAGGCGAGGTAAAAGACATCCTTGTTGCAGTCTGCGGTCTGTGCAACCAAGTGGTCGCTGTTCCGGCGCAGTCCATTCCGGCTATTCGGGAAGCGCGCCTGAAGGAAGTGAAGGCCACCAAGGCGTAATGATCTATCAGATTCAGGCGGACGTAATCGAAGCGCGCAAGCCGGCTTTGATGAAGGAGCTCAGCGCCTTGGCCGCGATTTCTGCTTAGCAGCGGACCTTCGTGAGCGCGTTGGGCGGCCGTCGCCGGTAAGAGCGCCCCCTTGCCGCCTATTTCTACTCACCCCGCAGCTTGCGCCCCTGCTCCCGAATCTGCTCCAAGGTCGCGCCAGGCGTGCTGGCTTCCTGCGGCATGCGAATTTCGATCACCGCCGCGCGCTTTGCCGCAAGTGAGCGCTCGAGCGCCGGCAGGAAATCCTCGGTACGCTCCACCGTCTCGCCATGCGCGCCAAACGACCGCGCGAAGGCCGCGAAATCCGGATTGGTGAGACCCGTGCCGTGCACACGGTTCGGATAGTGCCGCTCCTGGTGCATGCGGATCGTGCCAAAGTGGCTGTTGTTCACGACGATGAAAAGCACGTGCAGGTCGTACTGCATCGCCGTCGCCAGCTCTTGAGCAGACATCATGAAGCAGCCGTCGCCGGCCAGTGCTACCACCGCGCGCTGAGGGTAGAGCGACTTCGCTGCAATCGCCGCCGGCACGCCGTAGCCCATCGCGCCGCTGGTCGGCGCGAGCTGCGAGCGGAAATGGCGATACGAGAAATGCCGGTGCAGCCATGTCGCGTAATTGCCCGCGCCATTGGTCACGATCGCGTCGTCCGGCAAGTGCGCGCGCAGTTGCTGGATCACTTCGCCCATCTGCACGTCGCCCGGGATCGGGCGCGGCGTGCGCCAGTCGAGATAGGCGCGATGTGCTTCCTCCACAGCCCCCGCCCACGCCGGCTTTCCTGAAGGAGGTTGCAGGGCCGCGAGAAGCGATGCGAGTTCGGGCATCCCCGAGACGATCGGTAGATCCGCGGAATACACGCGGCCTAATTCCTCCGCGCCCTGATGCACATGGACTAACGTCTGCTTCGTCTTCGGAATATCGAGAAGCGTGTAGCCGCCGGTCGTCGCTTCGCCGAGACGCGGGCCTAACGCGAGCAACAGGTCCGCATCACGGATGCGTTTCGCCAACGCGGGGTTAATGCCGAGACCCACATCGCCTGCGTAATTGGGGTGCTCGTTATCGAGCGTGTCCTGGAAGCGGAACGCCAGGCCAATCGGCAACTGCCAGTTTTCGACGAAGCGCTGCAGATCGGCGCAGGCTTCTGGCGTCCAGCCGCTGCCGCCGGCGATGAGCATCGGCCGCTGGGCGCTTTCCAGCAGTTGCCGCAGTTGCTCCATCTGCGCTGCCGACGGCGACGCCGCCACCCGGTGATAAGCGGGTGCACCCGGCACCACCGGGCATACGTCGCTCAGCACATCTTCCGGCAACGACAGCACAACCGGACCCGGCCGTCCTGAAGTTGCGGTATGGAACGCGTGGCTCAGATATTCGGGAATACGCTTCGGATCGTCGATCTGCGCGACCCACTTGGCCATCTGGCCGAACATGCGTCGATAGTCGATTTCCTGGAAGGCCTCGCGGTCCAGATGCTCACGCGCGCATTGGCCGATCAGCAGGATCATCGGCGTCGAATCCTGGAACGCGGTGTGCACGCCTATCGAGGCGTGCGTCGCGCCGGGGCCGCGCGTGACGAGCGCGACGCCGGGTCGACCGGTGAGCTTGCCGACTGCTTCGGCCATATTGGCCGCGGCAGCTTCGTGCCGGCAGACGACGGTCTCGATGCGTTCGGTCTCATCGTGCAGCGAGTCGAGTACGGCAAGAAAACTCTCGCCGGGAACACAGAACACACGTTCGACACCATGCGTCAGCAGGGCATCGACTACAAGTCGCGCACCAGTGGTGGTGGCGGAAGCGGGAACATTCGGCAGCGGCATTGCGATGAAGCCTCCAGTCGGGTCGGTCGGCTGGTCGGCCAAAGGGTGGCCGACGGGCTTCGACAGCTTACGCCGACTGGGCGGCTGGTGTCACGGGGAAGGCCATGCCGCGGCGCATCAACGGCGGTGTGCCGCAAGGGTGCTGTCAGCAATGCACCTCGTGCCTTATGAGATCAACACTCAACAATATTCACCGCCAAGCCGCCGCGCGAGGTTTCCTTGTACTTGGTCTTCATATCTGCGCCGGTTTCGCGCATGGTCTTGATGACCGAGTCCAGCGAAACATAGTGGCTGCCATCGCCACGCAGCGCCATCCGTGCCGCATTGACCGCCTTCACCGACGCCATCGCGTTACGCTCGATACAAGGAATCTGCACCATGCCGCCCACCGGATCGCAGGTCAGCCCAAGGTTATGTTCCATGCCGATTTCCGCGGCGTTCTCAACCTGCTCCGGTGTGCCGCCCATCACCGCAGCCAACGCGCCCGCAGCCATCGAGCAGGCCACGCCCACTTCGCCCTGGCAGCCCACTTCTGCGCCCGAAATCGACGCATTCAGTTTGTACAGAATGCCAATCGCCGCAGCGGTCATCAGAAAATCGATCACACCCTGCTGGTTCGAACCCGGCATGAAGCGCGTGTAGTAATGCAGTACCGCCGGAATGATCCCAGCAGCGCCGTTAGTCGGCGCGGTGACCACACGTCCACCGGCCGCGTTCTCTTCATTGACGGCAATCGCGTACAGATTGATCCAGTCGACCATCGACAACGGATCGCGCAGCGCCAGTTCCGGATTACCCGACAGCGAGCGATACAACTGCGGCGCGCGCCGCTTCACCTGGAAAGGCCCCGGCAGCGTACCGTCCGCATCCGGATTGCCGATGCCGCAGCCGCGCGCGACACACGACTGCATCACGTCCCAGATCTTCAGCAGGCCCGTGCGTGTCTCCTCTTCGGTATGCCACACGCGCTCGTTTTCCCACATCAACTGCGCAATGCTCTTACCGGTGGCCTTGCACAGCGCCAGCAGTTCATTGCCGCTGCGAAACGGATGCGGCAGTTGATCGACGGCGCTCAGCACCTTGGTATTCGGCGCGCCTGCGGTGACGACAAACCCTCCGCCCACCGACAAATATGTGGATTCGCGCAGCGTCTCACCTTGCGCGTCGAACGCGCGCAGCTTGAGCCCGTTCGGATGCTCGGTAAGCGCCTGACGGTAGAACGAAATGTGATCCTTCTGCACGAACGGCACGGGATGCGTGCCGAGCAGCGCCAAAGAGCGCGAGGTGCGCACCGTTTCCAGCCGCTGCGCAATCGTATCCGGATCGACGGTATCCGGCGCATCGCCCATCAAGCCGAGCATCACGCCGCGATCCGTACCGTGGCCCTTGCCAGTTGCGCCGAGCGAGCCGTACAGATCCACCTTCACCGAAGCCGTGGCCGCAAGCAGTCCGTCGCGCTCGAGCCCCTGGACGAACATCAGCGCCGCGCGCATCGGCCCGACCGTATGCGAACTGGACGGCCCAATGCCGATTTTGAAGAGGTCGAACACACTGACTGCCATTACTGCTCCTGCAAAAGAATGAATCGGGTCTACCGCGCCGGTAGCGGCAGGCACACGGCCAGCCACGCGGGCGGAGTGGGCGCCAGATGCAGCGCGATCGGCGTATAGCGGCCATCGAGCCGCGCAGCCAGGTGAAACAGTTCCGTCGCGTTCTTCGGATCCCACTGACCCGAATAGCCCGGCAAGCCGGCTTCGCGACGCTTTGCATCGAACGGGACGTCCGAATGCACAAATTCTTCATGCGTCTTCGTGCCCAATGCGTAGGGCGTCAACCAGTTGAGTGCGGCTGCCAGCGTCGCACCGTTGCTTCCCTTCTCCGGCAACCAGTTGCGGTTGTGGCGGCGTGCCGCTAGCGCCGCGGTTACCAGCGGCTGTAAGTCGTAGGCCACGTAATGCAGCGCATCGCGTTCCTTGAAATCGATCGTCGAACCGTCCGGCTCGATGTTGTCGCCAATGTGTTCCACAAACAGACGCTGCGCCGCGTTGATCATCTTGCGGTTGTCGAGCGTGAACGCGGCCATTGCAATCAGCTTGATCCGGTGGCTCTGCCAGTTGTTGCGAAACGTGCCGGTCAGCGGGCGCGGCTGCGCGTCGATCTGCGCGATGTAACCGTTTCCGAGTTTTGTCAGGAACGCCATGGACGCGTTACGGGTCTTCACCGGCAACGCGCTCGCGGTCATGTCGTAGGCGAGGATCGAGCCTTCTAACTGGGTTTCGTCGATCGGGTTGAAGCTCGGTTGGTACGTAGTCACCCACGCGTACAGCAGACGGTCGACCAGTTTCAGATAGCGGTCGTCGCTGGTGGCGCGCCAGGCGAGCGCGGCGTCGCGCAACAGGTCGAGATCCTTCTCCGCTTCGACGCTTTGATCGTAAATGCCCTCGTGCGGCAGCGTGCCTTCGGTATGTAGTTTGGACACGGCATGGGCCGGGTCGTTCAGATGCGCTTCCACATTGCTGACAAGTGCCTTGACGCCGGGATCGGCATTGGTGCGTTCGCTCGTCTGCAGCGCAGGCGCTGCACAAAAATTCATCGCTGCGCGGGCGTGCCGCATCGGCAGCATGACGGCGCCGCACACCAGCAGCAGCGTCGCGAGCGGCGTGCCCGCTGCCTGCCAGGACGGCATGCGCCGTGAATAGCTCCGGCTTTCCATCATTAGCACCTTTCGCACCATGCGAAACTCCTTCGTTGGGCTGATTCGGTGTGTGATGTTAGCCGTTCCCGGGCGCGAACGACAGGACCGCGCGCCACCTGTAAGGCGGTGCGCGGTTCGAGACAGTTGCTAAAGCGGCGTTACGCGTAATCCGCGATCGGCACGCAGGAGCAGAACAGATTGCGGTCGCCGTACACGTTGTCGGCACGGCCGACTGGCGGCCAATACTTGTTCGCGATCAGCGACGGCAGCGGATATGCCGCAGTTTCGCGCGCATAAGCATGCTTCCAGTCATCCGCGATCACCACGGCTGCCGTGTGCGGCGCGTGCTTGAGCGGGTTGTCTTCACGATCCGAGCGGCCTTCCTCGACGGCGCGAATTTCCTCGCGGATTGCCGTCATCGCTTCGATGAAGCGGTCGAGTTCTTCCTTCGATTCCGATTCGGTCGGCTCGACCATCAGCGTGCCCGGCACCGGGAAGCTCATGGTCGGCGCGTGGAAGCCGTAGTCGGCGAGACGCTTGGCGACGTCGTCGACGGTAATGCCGCTGGTTTCCTTGATCGGACGCAGATCGAGAATGCACTCGTGCGCGACCAGACCGCCGGGGCCCGAGTACAGCACCGGATAGTGCGGCGCGAGCTTGTTGGCGACGTAGTTGGCGTTGAGGATCGCGGTCTCGGTCGCAGCGGTGAGGTTCTTCGCGCCCATCATCGCGATGTACATCCACGAGATCGGCAGAATCGAAGCGGAACCGTAAGGCGCACCCGACACGGCACCGATACCTTGCGGCGCACGTTCGTAACCCGACGACGTCTGATTCGGCAGGAACTGCGCAAGGTGCGCGCCGACTGCCACCGGACCGACGCCCGGTCCGCCGCCGCCGTGCGGAATGCAGAAGGTCTTGTGAAGATTCAGGTGCGAAACGTCGCCGCCGAACTGCCCCGGTGCACAGAGGCCGACCATCGCGTTCATGTTAGCGCCGTCCACGTAGACCTGGCCGCCGTGCGCATGCACGATTTCGCAGATTTCGCGCACGTTCGCTTCGAACACGCCGTGCGTCGACGGATACGTGATCATGATCGCCGCCAGCTTGTCCGCGTGTTGCGCGGCCTTCGCCTTCAGGTCTTCAATGTCGACGTTGCCTTGGGCATCACATGCCACGACGACCACCTGCATGCCGGCCATCTGTGCCGAAGCCGGGTTCGTGCCGTGTGCCGAAGCGGGGATCAGGCAGACGTTGCGGTGCCCTTCGCCACGCGAGGCGTGGTAAGCGTGGATGATCAACAGGCCCGCGTACTCGCCTTGCGAGCCGGCGTTCGGTTGCAGCGACACAGCCGCGTAACCGGTTGCCGCCACGAGCATCTGCTCGAGCTGATCGATCATTTCGCGGTAGCCGACCGTTTGCTCGGCCGGAGCGAACGGGTGGATCTGACCGAACTCGGGCCACGTGACCGGCAGCATTTCCGAGGTCGCATTCAGCTTCATCGTGCAGGAGCCGAGCGGGATCATCGAGCGGTCGAGCGCCAGGTCCTTGTCGGAGAGGCTGCGCAGGTAGCGCAGCATTTCCGTTTCCGAATGGTGACGGTTGAACACATGGTGCGTGAGGTACGCGCTGGTGCGTTCGAGCGCGGCCGGCACGGTGCTTTCTGCGGGCAGTTCGGCGTCGAGCGCGTCGATTTGCGGCACTTCGCTTACGAACGCCGCTTGCGCGAACACGGCCAGCAGATCGGCCAGATCGCTGCGCTTGGTGGTTTCGTCGATCGAGATGCCGACGCGCGTATCGCTCACACGGCGCAGGTTGATGCGCTTGGCGGTCGCCGCGTCATGCAATGCCTGGGTGCGGGCGCCGGTTTCGAACGTAAGCGTATCGAAGAACGTCTCGTTGACGAGCGTATAGCCGAGCTTTCTCGCGCCCGCTGCGAGCAGCGAGGCGATGCGGTTCACGCGCTGTGCAATCGTCTTCAGGCCATGCGGGCCGTGATAGACCGCGTACATGCTGGCCATGATCGCGAGCAGCGCTTGCGCGGTACACACGTTCGAGGTCGCCTTTTCGCGGCGGATATGCTGTTCGCGCGTTTGCAGCGCGAGACGCAGGGCGGGCTTGCCTTGTGCATCGACGGTCACGCCGACCAGACGGCCCGGCATTTGCCGCTTGAATTCGTCGCGCACGGCGAGGTACGCCGCGTGCGGGCCGCCGAAACCAACCGGCACGCCGAAGCGCTGCGTGTTGCCGACGGCCACGTCCGCGCCCCATTCGCCCGGAGGGGTAAGCACGGTGAGGGCGAGCAGATCGGCGGCGACCACCACATGGCCGCCCGCTGCGTGGATGGCTTCAGCCAGCGCGCGGTAGTCGCGCACGTCGCCGTTCACGCCCGGATATTGCAGCAGCACGCCGAAGGCGTTGGCGCTGGCAGCGCCCGCAGCCGGACCGACCTTCACTTCGATGCCCACCGGCGTGGCGCGTGTCTTCACCACTTCGATGGTTTGCGGCAGCACGTCGTCGGCTACGTAGAACACGTTCGACTTCGGCTTGCCCACGCGTTGCAGCAGCGTCATCGCCTCGGCGGCGGCGGTGGCCTCGTCGAGCAGCGATGCGTTGGAGATGGCGAGGCCCGTCAGGTCGATGATCATCTGCTGGAAGTTCAGCAGCGCTTCGAGACGGCCTTGCGAGATTTCCGGCTGATACGGCGTGTAAGCCGTGTACCACGCGGGGTTTTCGAGCACGTTGCGCAGGATCACCGTCGGGGTGTGCGCGTTGTAATAGCCCTGCCCGATATACGAGCGGAACACCTGGTTCTTGTCCGCCAGTTCGCGCAGCGCGGCGAGTGCTTCGGCTTCGCTCTTCGGTTGCGCGAAGGGGCCGAGCGGCAGCGCTTCGCTGCGGCGGATCGTCTTCGGAATCACGGCGTCGATCAGCGCGGCGCGCGACGCGAAGCCGAGGGCTTCGAGCATCGCTTGCTGGTCGGCCGAATCCGGGCCGATGTGCCGTTCGGCGAAGGCGTCATGCACTTCGAGCGCGGCGAGCGAGAGAGGAGTGCGGTTCATCAGACGATCCGGGTGTTCGAGCTTCATGGGGTGTTCCTGGTGGTGCGGCCGTCCGCGTTCGTCGGACGCCGCACCTGACGGTTAAAGCGGGTTTGAAATAACTTACTCGCCGATGGACTTGCTGTACGCGTCGGCGTCGATCAGGCGTTCTTGCGTTGCGCCCGCTGCCGGCTTGATCTTGAACAGCCAACTGTCATACGGCGCGCTGTTGACGGAGTCCGGCGTGTCGGCCACGGCTGTGTTCGCTTCGATGATTTCGCCCGAAACCGGCGCGTAGATATCGGAAGCGGCTTTCACGGATTCGATGACCGCGACGGTGTCGCCTGCGCTGACGGTCTTGCCCAGTTCCTGGACTTCGAAAAAGACGATGTCGCCGAGCGCTTCTTGCGCGTGGTCGGTGATGCCGACCGTCAGCGTGCCGTCTGCTTCGGTGCGGACCCATTCGTGCGATTCGGTGTATTTCAGATCGGCCGGGATGCTCATCGGATGCTCCTATGCGGTGTGTTCGGGAATGACTTAAAAGTGTGGGCGCGTACGCGACGGTATGGCTTAAGCAGCAAGCACCTTGCCGTTGCGCACGAATGGCAGTTTTACCACGCTTGCGGGAAGGGCTTTATCACGGATTTGCACGTGAACGATATCGCCGGGTTTCACTTCCTTCGGCACGCGGGCGAAGGCGATGGATTCCTGCATGGTCGGCGAGAACGTGCCGCTGGTGATTTCACCGTCGCCGTGCGGCGTGACGACCTTCTGATGGGCGCGCAGCACGCCGCCCGCCTTGCCGTTTTCCTTCTGCAGGATCAGGCCGACGAACGCGCACTGGCAACCGTCCGCTTCGAGCTTCGACTTGCCGACAAAATCGCGCGGCGAAGTCAGATCAACCGTCCAGGCGAGACCGGCGTCCAGCGGCGAGACATTGTCGTCCATGTCCTGGCCGTAGAGGTTCATGCCGGCTTCGAGACGCAACGTGTCGCGCGCACCGAGCCCGGCTGGGCGCACGCCTTGGCGCACCAATGCGTCCCAGAACTCGCAGACGGAAGTGGCCGGCAACACGACTTCAAAACCGTCTTCGCCGGTGTAGCCGGTGCGGGCGATCATCAACTCGCCGAACGGCGTGTTGTCGACGATGGCGGCGTTAAACGGCTTGAGCAGTTCGGTCGAGGTGCGGCTGGACGGCGCGACTTGCCAGACTTTGTCGCGGGCGTTCGGGCCTTGGACTGCGACAATCGCCAGATCGCGGCGCGGCGTGATGGTGAGGCCGTAGTTGCCTTCGGCGTTCAGCTTGCCGAACCAGGCGACGTCTTTTTCGGCGGTGCCGGCATTGACGACCAGACGGAAATGATCTTCGCTGAAGTAATAGACGATCAGATCGTCGATCACGCCGCCGTTCGGGTTTAGTAGGCAGGAGTAGAGCGCGCGGCCCGGCGTCTGCAGTTTGCCGACGTTGTTGGCAATCGCGTGTTCGAAGAAGGCGCGCACGCGCTCGCCTTTGAAATCGACGACGCACATGTGCGACACGTCGAACATGCCGGCGTCGGTACGCACGGCGCGATGTTCGTCGATCTGCGAGCCGTAGTTGACGGGCATGTCCCAGCCGCCGAAATCGACCATACGGGCGTTCAGCGCGCGATGGGTGGCGTTAAGCGGGGTGTGTTTGAGTTCGTTCATCAGGGCCTCAGGCAATCTCGCGAAACAAAAAAGGCCATGCGGCTTGATCCCTCGCGGCCGGAATGCCTGCGAGCGATGCCTTGCATGACCCCTCTGTCCTCGATACCTGAGAGATTGCGCTGCCGTGAGCTTTTGCAAGCCGTCACGGCGAAACGCGCGCCCCTTCGGTGGGCAGCCTGCCTGGCTCGATGACGTTCGATGCCGGTGGCTACTGCCGCTCTCCAGAGTGCGAAAAACCGGTGCCTGATGGAAGCCCGGAACATGCCGGTATCAGACGGGTTCTTCGACGCAGTCGGTCCTTTTGCCTGAGAGTTTGCGGGTGTGCCCCTTCGGCGGCGCGGCCTGCGAAAACAACAGCAGCCAGCGCGCTCTCCCGACGCGTGCGGCGAATGTACGCGAGGCCCGGAGGCTTGTCAAATGGAGGCTTCGGAGGAAGGCGGGGTGGTGCAATGCACACCGCGCACGCCAAAAAAAAGCGCGAGGAGCGACCCCCGCGCTTGTACCGAGACGGCAGATTGCTGAGAGGATTACTCGCCGATCGCGTGAGCTGCGCCGTCGAGTTCCTGATTCAGCACGCGCTGTTCGTCACCGGACAGGCCGCCGCCATGTTGTGCAGCCATGTCGTGCGCTTCCTGACGGATCACGTCGAGGCGATGATGCAGTGCGCCACCTTGCGGGGGCGGATATGCGCCTGCGTTGACGTGAGCGTCGATGCGGCGGCTCAGGTTGTCGGCACGGCCGTCAACCTGCCTGAGACGCTGTACGGCAATTTCGTGTGCGTCCGGATGCGGTGCCGGTGCTTGCGGCTGCGTCACCACGCAGGCCGCCAGCGAAGAAACCAGCGCGCAGCCAGCCAGCGCACGGATGAAACGTTGCATACCAACTCCTTGTCGTCGTCTTTTCTTGATCGATGGTCAGATCGATACCGGATAGCAACGGCCAAGCCGTGCCACCCGATGACCTGAACTCAGCAACATATTGTAACGGAGCGTTCCTTTCGGAACTGTTGCCAGAGGTTACCGTCATGTAAGCCGAGATTTAAGGTGACTTGCGCGGCGATCTCAACGAATGCGTTCGAACGGCAGACGCTGGCCTTCCTCTTCGCTGCGCGCGGCCAGTTCGATGATCGTCATGACGTCGACGGCGTCCTGCGGGCTAACCGGGAAGCGGTCGCCATCCAGGATCGTGGCGGCGAGGGCCTGATAGAAGCCGACGTAGTCACCGTCGCGAGTGGGCAAAGTGCGCTCGACTTCCTGATTGTTGGCGTCCAGTACGCGCAGGAGGCCAGCCGCGTTGCCGCCACCGAAACCGGCGTCACCCGGCCGCAGACCGGCCTTCAATTGATCTTCCTGGGTGTCCAGTTCGCGTTTGACGTAGCTGCCGCGCGTGCCGTCCATTGCGAAGCGCGGCGGCGCCAGCGCGGTGAGAGCGCTGGCGTGCAGCACGACTTCGAGGCCCTCATAGCCAAGTTGCAGATGCACGTAATCAGGCGCGCCGCCCCCGTCGCGATACGTCTTGACGGTGGCCGACACGGTGACCGGGGTGCCGAAAAGCGCGAGCGCCTGGTCGATCAGATGCGGCCCGAGATCGAACAGCAGGCCGCCGCCACGCGACGCTTCCTCGCGCCAGCGCGGCCGCACATCGGGACGGAAGCGGTCGAAGTGCGATTCGTAGTGGGTGACGCGGCCCAACTCGCCGCTCGCGAGCAGATCGCGGACGGTGAGGAAATCGCCGTCCCAGCGACGGTTGTGAAACGGCGCGAAGGTGAGGCGGCGCGCCAGTGCCAGATTGGCGAG
Source organism: Paraburkholderia sp. EB58 (assembly GCF_050436665.1). Taxonomy (NCBI): domain Bacteria; kingdom Pseudomonadati; phylum Pseudomonadota; class Betaproteobacteria; order Burkholderiales; family Burkholderiaceae; genus Paraburkholderia; species Paraburkholderia sp. EB58. Next base: position 356,335 of record NZ_JBNDMQ010000002.1, read on the forward strand.
CGTCATGGCCTCTGTGGCCGTCAGCGTGACCGGCTTGTCGACCACCACGTGTTTGCCCGCTTCGAGCGTGCGTTTGGCCAGTTCGAAGTGGGTGTCGTTCGGCGTCGCGATCACGACGCACTGGATGTCGTCGAGGGCAAGGAGAGCCTCGAGATCGGGCACGACGGTGGCGCGCGGATAGTCGGCGCTGGCCTGCTCGGCCTTGCTGGTGGCAATCGCTGCGACGGTGGCCCGGCCGCAATGTTCGATCACCGGTGCATGGAAGGTTGCGCCAGCGAAACCGTAACCCATCAATCCTGTTTTCAGCGGTGCAGACATGTGAGTTTCCTGCAAAAAAGGCGCGCCGCTTTGCCACCGCGGCGGCGGCGCGCGGCCTCTAATTGTGGCATGTCCCGCGCGGCGCTTGTTCCCGCAGCTCGGTTGGCAATTTAGGGCGGCACGCGGCGCGGCGCTCGCGAGGGCGGTGCGGGCTTCGTGTTAACATCGCTCCTCTCGCGCGAATCGGCTCAGCCGACCTGCCGCCGCACTTCCCCTCTCAACCGTAAGACCCCATCCACAGACGATGTCCGCAGGCCTGAACCCCGCCCAAAACGAAGCGGTGCGCTATCTCGATGGTCCCTGTCTCGTGCTTGCCGGCGCGGGCAGTGGCAAGACGCGCGTGATTACGCAAAAGATTGCGCACCTGATCGAAGTCAAAGGCTTCGAGCCGCGCCATATCGCCGCCGTGACCTTCACGAACAAGGCGGCGGCGGAAATGCGCGAGCGTGTCGGCAAGCTGCTCGAAGGCAAGACGCTGACCACGCCCGGCAAGGAAGGCCGCAAGGTGCCGGTCAATCAGTTGACGGTGTGTACCTTCCACTCGCTCGGCGTGCAGATCCTGCGTCAGGAGGCTGAGCACGTCGGCCTGAAGCCGCAGTTCTCGATCATGGATTCGGACGACTGCTTCGGCATGATCCAGGAACAGGTCGGCTCGACGGATAAGGGGTTCATCCGCAAGATCCAGTCGATCATCTCGCTGTGGAAGAACGGCATGATCATGCCCGAAGAGGCGATTGCGATTGCCGCCAATGAGGATGAACATCAGGCGGCAATCGTCTACCGTAATTACGTGGCGACGCTGCACGCGTATCAGGCGGTGGATTTTGACGATCTGATCCGCGTGCCCGCCGAGCTCTTCGCGAAGAACGAGCAGGTGCGCGAGCGCTGGCAAAACAAACTGCGCTATCTGCTGATCGACGAGTATCAGGACACGAATGCGTGCCAGTACGAACTCGTGAAGCTGCTCGCCGGGCCGCGCGCGGCATTCACGGCGGTGGGCGACGACGACCAGGCCATCTACGGCTGGCGCGGTGCGACGCTCGAGAACCTGGGCCAGCTCAGCAAGGACTTCCCGAAGCTGCATCTGATCAAGCTCGAGCAAAACTACCGGTCGACGGTGCGCATCCTGACCGCCGCGAACAACGTGATTGCGAACAACCCGAAGCTGTTCGAGAAGAAGCTGTGGTCCGAGCACGGTATGGGCGACACGATCACCGTGACCGGCTGCAATGACGAAGAGCACGAAGCCGAATCCGTCGTGTTCCGATTGTCCGCGCACAAGTTCGAGCGGCGCGCGCAGTTCCGCGACTACGCGATCCTGTACCGCGGCAATTTCCAGGCGCGCATCTTCGAACAGGTGCTGCGGCGCGAGCGGATTCCATATGTGCTGTCGGGCGGCCAGTCGTTCTTCGACAAGGCCGAGATCAAGGATATCTGCGCGTATCTGCGCCTGATCGCCAATGCCGACGACGATCCTGCGTTCATTCGCGCGATCACCACGCCGCGGCGTGGTGTGGGCAATACGACGCTCGAAGCGCTCGGGTCGTTCGCGGGTCAGGCGAAGGTGTCGCTGTTCGAGGCGGTGTATATGGGCGGCATCGAGGCGCGGTTGTCGGCGCGTCAGGTTGAGCCGCTGCGCACCTTCTGCGATTTCATGCAGCGCCTGACCGACCGCGCGGACAAGGATCCCGCCTCCGAGGTGCTCAACGACCTGATGGACGCGATCCACTACGAGGCCTACCTGTACGACGCGTTCGACGAGCGCCAGGCGCAGTCGAAATGGCAGAACGTGCTGGAGTTTATCGAGTGGTTGAAGCGCAAGGGCACCAAGCCTGAGCCGGCGGCGGGGTCCGAGGTCACTGGCTATGACAACGCCGATGGTCTCGCGGATACCGGCAAGAACCTGCTCGGCCTGATCCAGACGGTCGCGCTGATGTCGATGCTCGAAGGCAAGGAAGAAGATCCGGATGCGGTGCGGCTTTCGACGGTGCATGCGTCGAAGGGACTCGAGTATCCGCACGTGTTTCTGGTGGGCGTCGAGGAAGGCATCATGCCGCACCGCGGCGGCTCGGACGACGCGCCGATCGACGACGCGCGCATCGAAGAAGAACGCCGGCTGATGTACGTGGCGATTACGCGCGCGCAGCGCAGTCTGCACCTGAACTGGTGCAAGAAGAGGAAGCGCGCGCGGGAGACGGTAGTGTGCGAGCCGTCGCGATTTATTCCCGAAATGGGTTTGGACGAGGCACCGCCGCCGACGGCGGAAGAGGCACCGATGTCGCCGAAGGATCGGCTCGCGAGTTTGAAGGCGTTGTTGCAGAAGCCTTGATTGGTGGCTGGGCTTGGCGTTACGCCTTTGCCGCCGCCTGCTGGCCTATCGCCCGTTATTAGCACGTAAAAAATCCCTGCCCGTGTTGCCACGGTGCAGGGATTTTTGTTTTCCAGCTACGAAATGAAGCGGGGTTGGTGTTTATTTCGCCGCGCTGACCATGTAATCGACGGCGGCCTTCACGTCCGCATCCGACGCGTTCGACCCGCCCTTGGGCGGCATCGCGCCCTTGCCGTGCAGTGCGTAGTTGTAAATCGTGTCCATCGGATCCTTGAGGCGCGGCGCCCAGGCGGTCTTGTCGCCGAACTTCGGCGCGTTGAGCACGCCGGCGGCGTGGCACGTCTGGCAAACCTGCTCGTAGAGCGCCTTGCCGGCCTGCGCGCTGTCGGCGCTCGGCGTGGCGCCGGCGGGCGGGGCTTCCGGTGCGCTGGCGATGGCGGCAAGCGCGGCCGCAGCCTGGGAAGCCGCCGCGCCTGCGTCTGCTGCGGCACCCGATGCGGGTGCTGCCGCTGCGGCTGCGCCCGAAGCGGCTTGCGCCGCGGTCGGCACCGGCGGCTCGGCGAAATTGCCGCCCGAATTGTTCGCCATGTAGACGACGGCGCGGGCAATCTCGTAGTCGCTGTAGTCGTCCGGACTGGTGCCGCCGCGTGCGGGCATGGCGCCCTTGCCAGTCAAGGCGGTATGCCAGAGCGTGTCGAAGCCCTGCGCGATGCGCGGCGCCCAGTCGGCGGAGTTGGTGAATTTCGGTGCGCCTGCCGCCCCGGTGGCGTGACAGGCCGAGCAGACCGCCTTGTAGACTTCCTCACCAGTCTTGTAGACGCGAGGCGCGTTGGCGTCGCGAATGTCGACCTGGGCGAGCGGCGCGATGCGCGCGCTGACCTCGGCGTCGGAGAGACTATCGGTGCCGGCGCCGGTGCGGGTCCAGTTGTCGGCGTAGACCGCTAGCAGGACGATGATGACGATCGGGATCGCAAAACTGGCGATGATCGCGGCAATGAGCTGTCCTGGCGTTTTGATCGGGGCTTCGTGATTTGGTGCTTCGCTCATGCTTGTCTCGTCTCCCGTGGGTATTGTGAGCGGTACAGCGTGACGGCAACGACCTTTTGATTATTTAGCCACGGACGATTATAGACGCAGAGTTTCGGCGGCGGCGAGCGGCGGCTGAGGGTCTTCAGCGGGCGTTTACCCGAATCGGCGGCGGCGGACGGCGCCTTGGGGCGGGCGCCGGCGGGGCCTCTCCAGGGCGGCCGGTGGACGGGTTGCCGGAAACCGGGTATCCTCTCGGTCTCGCTTTGGCGCTGCTTTCGTGGCGCTTTCGTGTTGAAGCGCCCGTAGCTCAATGGATAGAGTACTGCCCTCCGAAGGCAGGGGTTGCTGGTTCGATCCCAGCCGGGCGCACCAATTCTGACAAGGGTTCTGACGAATCCACCTGTTCCCGCTCCCCCCGAATTTCACGTAAGACGCGACCCTTCAGTCGTGAACGTGGCATTCGCGTCGCGACTGTCTCCGTTCGACCAACGCTCGCCCGTGGGCATCGTCATCGAATCAGCGACCGCAGCAGATCACCGCAATCTTGACCATGGACTTGTGAGTTTCGAAACCGAATATTTCGCTTCGGACGCGATTTGCGAGAAGGCTCGCGCCGGCGAGCTGTTTCAACCCACACGTCTCGTTACACACAAACACACTGGTAATCTGCGCGCCAAATATATTGGCTTCACTACTAACAAGTGAGGCACGTATGAAACGAATTCTTGCGCTGATGCTGATGGCTGTATGTCTCGGAACCGCGTTGAGCGGCTGCATCGTTGTTCCTGAAGGAGGCTACTATCACCGCTATTAACGGTAGCTGACGCGCACCGGCAAACGTCGTTGCGCGCTAAACAGGCTTATCGTCTACGCCCGAATCTCACGAGGGCCTGCTGCGCTTTGTCATGTTGTCCGAGGGCAGCATGCCTGGCAATGCCTCTACAAAGAAGTCTGCTTGCAGCGCAGCGCCGGCCTGCACGTCATACTGTGCAAAGTCGCGCACACCCGCTGCCAGCAAGACTTCGTCGTCGAGAAAGAAGTTTCCCGAACACTCGTTGGCTGGACGCGTCAGGATATAGTGGGCCGCGTCGGCGACAATCTCTGGCTTGCGACACGCCGCAATCATTTCCGCTCCGCCAATCTCGTTTCGCACCGCAGCGGTCGCGATCGCCGTTCGGGGCCACAGTGAATTGACTGCGACACCACGGTTTTTGAATTCGCCAGCAAGCGCCCGCGTGAACAGGCTCATCGTGTACTTTGCGATGGTGTATGCGGGAAAATCGCTAAACCACTTCGCGTCCTGGACCAATGGCGGCGACAGTGTAAGGATGTGCGGGTTTGCCGAATTGAGGAGGTGCGGCAGACATGCCTGTGCGCACACGAACGTGCCTCTGCCGTTGACTCCGTGCATCAGGTCATACCTTTTGACGGGCGTATCCAGCGTGCCAGTCAGTCGAATGGCGCTGGCATTGTTCACCAAGGCGTCGATACCACCGAACCGCCCGACGGCCTCGGCAACTGCGGCTTTCACGCGTTCTTCGTCCCGAATGTCCACAACAAGCGGGAGCGCCTTGCCGCCAGCAGCTTCTATAGCGGCAGCTGCCGTATAAATCGTTCCCTCGAGACGCGTGTCCGCGTCGGCGGTCTTGGCTGCAATCACGACGTTCGCGCCGTCGCGTGCGGCTCTGAGGGCAATTGCGAGTCCGATGCCGCGACTGCCACCGGAAATAAATATGGTCTTGCCGGCTAGGTCCATGGTCGTGTCCTGACGATTTACAGGAGGATGCGCAACTTGTCGTCGATGTCGGGCAGGGAATGGCCCCCCGCGCGGACTTCTGCCACCAGCCTCTGTGCATACGAGCGGCAGTTTTCGAGCGTGCTGTGCAGTTGTGGCTCGGCCTGCAGTGCGACAACCGCTCTTTCAATTTCTGTCGGCGAGTCACTCAACAGGGCTGCGACGACTTCTTGCGGCGGTATCGGCGACGAATGACTGCGTAGCTGACACATCCAGTCCGTTGCAAATAGTGCGGTACGGCGTTCCCGCTGAACGCTCTCGGCTTGCTCGAGCGTTGCGAGATGGCGGGCATTGTTGTGAAGCGCCGAGCGCCAAACGTCCATGACCTTGCTCCGCAGTTCTGCAATCGCGCCTCCGAGCAACTCGTTTTCGCCCCCTGTCATCAGACGATGGTCTTCTAGCTGGTCCAGTCGCTCTCTCAGCCCATTCAGAAGTGGGTGCCAGTCGGCAGGCAACTCAGTGAGTCCGTAAAACTCCCGAGCGAGTTCAGCGAGTTCGTTGCGAATATTAGCCAGCGCCTCATGGTCCGCGACACGCGCTTCGTAGACGTCGCTTGAGGTGACAACCTGGCGATGTAGCGGAAACAGAGGATTGCTATAGCGCCGCTGCAGATGGCGCTCCTTGGCACCGGGCGCCGCGCTCCATTTCCATCGAGGCAGAGTGCGGGCGTCAAAGCCCTGGATAGCCTGCACCATCGGTTTGAAAATCGGCAGTGCTTGCTCGGTGGCACTGCGAAGGCAACCCGCCAGCTTGATGTCGTTGCCCTCGAAGTCGACACCCGGTCGAGCATAGTAAGGTGAGTCGGGAGACTGAAGCAGGAAGCCTGTTGCCAGAAAAAACTCCATCGGCAGCGCTACCGTCTGGCCATTTTGTACGAAGCTGCGTTGTTCAATCGGAGTTGCGTCGAATGACTGGATAAGCCGATTCTCCAGTTCAATCAGATTGTCGAGAACTTCCCCTGTGGACGGCTGAGCGTCTTCCGCCAGGAGACAAAATGTGTCGCGAGCCATTCTCGCGGCGACCACGCCGTGCTTCTCGGCAAAGACCCAGAACCAGAGGGCGAGCAGATAGCCTTTCGTCGCACTCTGCACGGTGTTCTCAACGTTGGGCGCGAACACGACGTCCTGCGCCTTCCAGTTCGAAAAAGGCGGCGCGTCTGCTCGCATCAGCATACCAAGCAGATGCCCCGACGCCTCATAGGTATCGGTTGGCCGTTCGGACTCAGCGGGAGTAGGAGAGCTTGTCTTGTTCCAGAACTTCCAGTCCACGATTTCCTCGACGGTGCAATACACGCGTTTTCGGGGCACGATTGGCGCCCGGATATGCAAGTTTGAGGTCTCGCCAATCATGGGGTCTTGCGCGCTCTTAGGCAAGGTCTGCTTGACGATTCGCTGCGCTTGTCCACAAGCGAATCTGGGCAGAGGAGGCGCGGTACCCTAAACAGCAGTGCGTCAGGACGTCGACCCAGGCTGGGGCCAAGGCCAACCCCTCTTCTCTTCGGGCGCATCCCAATCCGAGGCCAGCGCGGTCTTGCCCGGACCCGCCTCTTCAGCAGCATCGGGCGTCAGTTTGGTCGAGGCGTCCTCTTTTATCTTGGGAAGCCCGGCCCCAAACCACTTCACCTTCTTTTGCATGTGGGCGGCATATGCCTTCCAGCCGTCAGGGTTGCCATCAAAAAGGTCGTGCTGAACGGTTGACGCCAGCGCATTCCGGTTGAGCTCCGTATCGAGCAGTTCCTTTGGCCACAGGAAGAAGGCGCTCGCGACGCGGGCGCTGAACTCGGCCACTGTCATCTTCGGAGAAACCGTGCGGAGGAACTCGAAGCCTTGCAACGAATCCTGTTCCTTCGCGAGTTGTCTCACCAGCGCTTCTGGCCGACCTGTCCTGCCTAAACAGCTCAAAGCTTCGAGCATGTCCGCGAGGTGCAACAGCAGTTCCCGTCTATCAAATCGGTCGTCCATTGCAATATCTCCGTTGTGTTCGGTGCGCGCCCCGTGTGCCATTGCTTACGAGGGGTCATTGCGATTGATGAAGCTTCAGTCCCTCTTCGACAGGTTGCTACGCCCGACAGTTTCCACGTGTCGCCGTTCCTGGAAACGCGAAGTAACGGTAGTAGTTGCTCGCAGAATAGACCTGGATTGAAACGTACCTGGCGGCGGGTTGACCGGTTCGGTCGCTAATCGGGGCGTGATGAAATTCGGCGCGAAAAACCAGCTCGAATCGCGCCGTACGCCGTTCTCCTGAATCGCCCTGCAAAGCTCGTACCGGTTTTGGCGCCATTTCTCTTGAAGGTCGCTCCGGCGCCACCTATCTTTAAATTGCTTTACGTCCTGGAGATGGCCATGGCTTGCGGTGTGATAAGCGTGCATTTTGACAGCAGGCACTTGTTTCTCGACCTGTCCAGCGGTCGGGCCGTTCTGTTTCCGTTGGACCGATTTCCTATCCTGCAGGCGGCAACATCAGCGCAGCGTGAGCATTTTGCAATCTCTATGGACCGTAAGCGGTTGCTTTGGCCGGAAATCGACGAGGAAATCGAGGTCTCCGCGCTGTTTTCACGCCAGCACGAGACTGCGCATCACTAGCGCTTCTCTAACACTGCGTCATCGGACTTTCGATACGAAGCAGCCAATTGCAGCCGTGTAACGCGGCCTGCAATATTTTTCGAAGGAGGCGCTATGGCGACTGGCACTGTGAAGTGGTTTAACGATGCAAAGGGCTTTGGTTTCATTACACCTGACGATGGCGGCGATGACCTGTTTGCTCATTTCTCGGAAGTGAAGGCGGAGGGGTTCAAGTCTCTCCAGGAGGGGCAAAAGGTAAGCTTCGAGGTCAAGCAGGGACCGAAGGGCAAGCAGGCGGCGAATATCAAACCGGTATAAGCACAGAGGATTTGCCTACCGCCACCCTTTTTAAGCAGGCGACGCTGCCCCGCGACTCACCGTATGCTACATGACCGCACTATGGTTGATGTCTTGCCACCATGCGAGTCAGGTTGAGCCGCGTGGACAGGAAACGGGAGTCAACGGGGAGCGCGCGCCATGGCATTTCGCATTCTGTCGCTCGACGGCGGCGGCACGTGGTCGTTGATACAGATTCGAGTGCTTCAGCACCTTTATGGCCCAGACGAAACCGGGCATGAGGTACTTAGGAATTTCGGGCTCGTCGTCGCCAATTCCGGCGGCAGCGTCGTCCTTGGTGGCCTGTTGGCGGATATGAAGCTGTCGGAGTTGACGAAACTGTATCTCGACAAATCCGCGCGTCAGGCAATCTTTCATTATCTGAATGTGTTCGCGCATCCGATTGACAGGGGCGTACACGCGCTTTGGCATGTCTATCCTCAGTTTTCAACTGAAGCGAAGCTTAAGGCGCTGCAGCAAATCCTTGGGACAGTCGGCGCTAAAACGCTGGAAGCGATTGCGAATGAGGTGCCGCGATGTCCGCACATCCTGATACCTGCATTCGATTACGATTCGCGTCGTGCGACTTTCTTTCGCAGCGATATCAACTCGGTAGCTAATGCGAGCAGAGGACGTCCAGCACCGACGCTCGCTGAAGCCATTCATGCATCAAGCACGGCGCCCGTTAACTTCTTCGACCACCCAGCCGGTTTTGGGACCGGCATCGACTTCCTGCATCGACGTTTTTGGGATGGAGCCGTGGGTGGCTACAACAACCCGGTACTGGCTGGGGCAATTGAAGCGCTGGCGAATGCCGCCCGATATGAATGCCACGCTGCAAGCATTAGGGCGCTTTCTATCGGGACGGCGAGAACCGCGTTGCCTCTGCAAGGTACCTACGCCACGCAGTCCCCCCTCCTGGTCGAACAGCCTCAGACGTCGAGGCCGGTGACCGATATCAAGCTACTGGCCACGGCAATCGTCGATGATCCGCCCGATGCAGCCAGTTTTGCTGCGCATGTCATGCTTGGTGGACGCGTAACAGGCGACGCGTCAACGCCTGTCGCTGATGGTCCAGTCGTGAGATTGAATCCGCTCATTCAACCGAAGTTAGCGGGTAACGAATGGCAACTGCCCGATAAGTCGGTGCCAGCCGTCGGCCGGACACTTGATATCGCGTCCTTCAACGCACTGACGAAGATTGACCTGGCAGCGGTTGAAGACAATCAGGTCAAGCTTATCCAACTGCTCTGCGATGCGTGGATGGACGGCAACGCTTTGAATCAGCCAGTACAGGCCGGCGTCGAACTTCAGCCTCTCATTGGTCACCGGTACTACGACGAAGGCGTAGCGGCCTGGATGAAGAGCTAAGCCGCTATGCGAGGCTCGTGTCTGGCGCAAACGCTTGCCATTGCATGCGCAAAGGCCGCCGCTGAATGCGGATGCGCACGGCCGAGCCCGGGACGTCTCGCCACAAAAAAACGCCCACGACTGGCGAGGGCTAAATCATGCGCATGAGTCGGGGAATTCACGCGCATGTCATGCCTAAACGTTAGGCGACATTCTAGAAAATACTTTAGATAAGTTTGTAACTGATTGTTTTATATTAATAATATGCAAGACAGTCGCGGGGGGCGGTTCAGTGCGGTCCGGTTCGGAGGAGGGAAATCGAACCCCCCACATCAAATTTTTTCCTGTAGTAATACGGTATATACTGTTTTTAACAAGGATAAGCCGTTCTTGAGGAGCAAATATGCCGGACAAACATCTCTCAAGTCGGTTTGACGCGGATCTCACTCTGCTTTCAACACGACTACTCGAAATGGGCGGACTGGTGGAGTCACAGATCGCCCACGCAATCGAGGCGCTGCACACATCCGACCTGGACCTTGTCGAGCGTGTGCTCGAGGGCGAACGCCGCCTCAATGTGATGGAAATGGAAATCGACGAAGAAATAAGTAACGTCATCGCTCGTCGACAACCGGCCGCTCGCGACCTTCGCCTCCTCATGGCTGCTTCAAAATGTGTCACGAACCTCGAGCGTGCGGGCGACGAGGCACGCAAGATTGCGAAGCGAACCCGTCGAATTGCGCTGGATTCGAACGCGCGGGACATCAACATTGCTGAAATCAAGGTCTCTGGCGAAATGGCTTCAAACGTTCTTCGCCGAGCTTTGGACGCGTTCGCACGCATGGACACGACTGCCGCAGAACAGATTATCCGGGATGACGAAGCCATCGATAACGAGTTTCGCGCGTTTGTGCGAAAGCTGGTGACATACATGATGGAAGACCCTCGGGCAATCACGACAGGTTTGGATTACCTGTTCATTGCGAAGGCCATCGAACGTATCGGCGACCACGCGACCAACATTGCCGAATCCGTGGTCTACGTTGTTCGCGGCACCGATATCCGCCACGAACATAGAAAGCAGCGTGAGCGCGAGGAGCTTCACAGCTAAAGGCAGAAGTGGACGGGCCAGACAGTTGTGGTTCGCATTCCAAATGATTAAATACGCAGCCCGAAACGGGTTATTGCAAAAAAATTCAGGCGGCCGGAAGGAGCCTTGAGAGCGCCTTCATCAAAAGGAACGTGAAGAAAACGTCATCAACCGACAAGTTTCCGGATACCTCGTTTTGCATATAGTGGGGTTGTCAGATTGCAAGCCGGGAGCACATTCCATGAAGTTGATGAAACGGGTCTTCTCGTTCGTTGTGTCGTCATGCATCGCGTTCGGGATGGCAGGCCGGGCGTTCGCTGATCAGGATAACCAGGCATTGGTTGCGCCGTCCGCTGCCATCCACCGCTCGCCTGCCGAGCTGCAGCAACTTGTCGCACCCATCGCGCTGTATCCGGATGCTCTGGTCGCACCCATTCTCGCGGCAGCCACTCATATGGTGGAAGTCGTCGCAGCGGACCGCTGGATGCATTTGCATTCCCAACTGAAGGGCGACGAACTCGCCGCTCAAGTCGATCAGCAGATCTGGGATGCGAGCGTCAAGGCGCTCACCGGATTTCCCATAGTGCTCGCGAACATGGACCAGAATGTGGTCTGGACATTATCGCTTGGCGACGCGTACCGGAGCCAGCCACAGCAGGTGATGGCGGCCATCCAGGCGATGCGAGATCGAGCCAGCACAGCGGGCAACCTGGAGATCAACCAACATCAGACGGTAACGACCGATGGTGGATTGATCAGCATCCAGCCGGCCGATCCCGAGGTCGTGTACGTGCCGGAATACGATCCGGCGCTTGTGTATGGCGCGCCGGTGGCGCTGTGGCCAAGCTGGTATCCGGATCCGAATCTCTACCTTGATGGGCCGGGCGTTGCGTTCGGCGCTGGATTCGATTTAGGATACTTCGGCGGCTACGGATGGGGCTGGCGACACTGGAGGCCCGACTGGCAACATCGGGCGGTGTGGTTTAACGGCGGCCAGTATGCGTGGCACGACCGCAGTCTCATCGACGCCAATTACCTCTTTCATGGCAACGAAGATTTTAGTCTTGCTCATGGAGATTACGACGTGCGCGCCGATGCCGGGAGCGGCCGCAGCTAGGCGCAGTGCAATCGCCCACCGGCGCTGTCGCCGCGCCAGTAAAACTCCGAAGGCAGGCATTGCTGGTTCGACCCCCAGTCTCCTCACGCCACCTGAAGCTTCCTCGAAACAAGCGCCTCAATCGCCTGCTTATCCGCCACGGACACCGGCGAAAACACAACCATATTCAGCCCCTCTGCACCATTAATAGCGAAAGACGAATATTCGAGCGTAAGCACCCCGGCGACAGGATGCCGAAAGTGCTTCACCCCACCCCACAGACTGTGCACCTCGTTCTCGGCATAGAGTCGCCGGAACTCCGGACTTGTTTCCTGCAGTTCGGCGGCAAGCGCCGCAGCTTCTGGATCACCACCCACCCGCGCGACATCAATGCGAAACACGCCCACCGCAAGCCGTGCGCTTTCCTCCCAATTCTTCTGCGACCCGCGCGCGGCCTTGTTGCCAAACAGAAGCCTGAGCACATTTCGCTCGCGAACCGGCAGTGCAGCGTAGTCGGTCAGCACCGCAGCCGCGGCAGCATTCCACGCCACAACATCCCAAGCCGCCGTCTTCACAATTGCGGGGCTGGTGTGCATACCGTCCAGCACACGTTGCAAGGCAGGCGTGACCGCAGACGACGCACCCGGATTAAGCGGCGGCGGCCGCTGCTGCGCGAGCAGAAACAGCATCTCCCGCCCGGTAGCGTCGAGCTCCAGCGCGCGGACCAACCGCTCCAGCACCTCATCCGAAGGCGGCCCGCCACGTCCTTGTTCGAGCCACGTGTACCACGCGACGCTGACGTTAGCCCGCATCGCCACTTCCTCCCGCCTGAGACCGGGCGTTCGACGCCGGCCCCGGACATCCTGCCCAGGTTGCAGGCGTGACCGGCGATCGCGAAGGAAGCTGCCTAACGAGGCAACCGGATCTGGAAGGGTGTTGACGGTCATAACGGTGTACGCCTCCAGCTTTTACAGCCCGAAGGTACGCAGGGAAATGTGCTCATTCGTTCCGCCCATTCATTCGCGAACCCATGAGACGGTCAGAACGCGTGGATTCGCAAAGGGAGCCGCAGGCTCGATAGGTGAAGCCATCCTGGATGAGATTATCACAGCAGAACCAGCGGATCCTGGAGTCGCGCTCGGGGCCACCGGCGGGTCTCGCCGCACTGCAGCCAGGCTCTCGGTCTGCTCAGGTAAGCGCGGCGGCCGGTCGGCCTGATAGCAGATACGCCGCAGTGCACAAGAGCCAGCTCGAACCCGCGCACCCACCCGCCCCGCCAGCCCCATGGCAAACCAGATCACCCCAATTGAGCGGCTTGGACATCGAACCCCGCTAGCAGATTGGCCTACACTCTTAAGAGACCAGCGCGCGATACAACACGCGCCGGCTTGGCGCTCGTCCGGCTACCCCCGGCGAGCTGCCTATCAGCGTGAGACACAATCAAGCGTGGAGACAACCCAATGAGCTTAAATGAGCCGTTGCGTCTGCATGTACCGGAGCCCACCGGGCGCCCTGGCTGCAGAACCGACTTTTCCTATCTTCATCTTTCCCCTGCCGGCTCGGTGCGCAAACCGCCAATCGACGTCAGTGCCATCGATACCAGCGATCTGGCACACAGCCTCATACGCGTACTCGACGATGACGGCCGCGCCATCGGCCCCTGGGCCCCGGATCTCACTGACGAACAATTGCTGGCCGGCATGCGGGCCATGCTCAAGACGCGCATCTTCGATGCCCGTATGCTGATCGCCCAGCGTCAGAAAAAGATCTCTTTCTACATGCAAAGCCTCGGTGAAGAGGCGATCGGTGCGGCCCAGGCCATGGCCTTGCGGCGCGACGACATGTGCTTTCCGACCTACCGGCAGCAGAGCATCCTGATGGCGCGCGAGGTGCCGCTGGTGGGCATGATGTGCCAGTTGATGTCAAACGAAGCCGACCCGCTCAAAGGCCGCCAGTTGCCGGTGATGTATTCCGACCGCGAGGCCGGCTTCTTCTCGATCTCCGGCAACCTCGCGACGCAGTTCATTCAGGCGGTGGGCTGGGCGATGGCGTCAGCCATCAAGGGCGACACGAAAATCGCCTCGGCGTGGATCGGCGATGGCGCGACTGCCGAGTCTGATTTCCATACGGCGCTCACCTTCGCGCACGTCTATCGCGCCCCTGTCATTCTGAACGTGGTGAACAACCAGTGGGCGATCTCGACCTTCCAGGCGATCGCCGGCGGCGAGGGCGCGACCTTTGCAGGACGCGGCGTCGGCTGCGGCATCGCCTCGCTGCGCGTCGACGGTAACGACTATCTCGCCGTGTATGCGGCCTCGTGCTGGGCGGCTCAGCGCGCCCGTCGCAACCTCGGGCCAACGCTGATCGAATGGGTCACCTATCGCGCAGGCGCTCACTCGACCTCCGACGATCCGTCGAAATACCGCCCCGGCGACGACTGGGCCGATTTCCCGCTCGGCGACCCGATCGCGCGCTTCAGGAAGTACCTCAACGCGAAGGGCATCTGGTCGGATCAGTCGCACGACGCACTGATGGCCTCACTCGAAGCCGAGGTCATCGCGGCCCAGAAGGAAGCCGAACAATTCGGCACGCTGAACGACGAGCGCATCCCGAGCGCCGCCAGCATGTTCGACGATGTCTACAAGGACATGCCGGAACATCTGCGCCGTCAGCGTCAAGAACTAGGAGTGTGAGCATGGCGGAATTCGATCCTATCCACGAAACGAGCACGACCACCCGGCCGATGACGATGATCCAGGCGCTGCGCTCAGCGATGGACGTGATGCTCGGACGCGACGACAACGTCGTCGTGTTCGGTCAGGACGTGGGCTACTTCGGCGGCGTGTTTCGCTGCACCGAGGGCCTGCAGGCGAAATACGGCACCTCGCGCGTGTTCGACGCGCCGATCTCCGAAGGCGGGATTGTCGGCGCGGCGGTCGGCATGGGCGCGTACGGTCTGCGTCCCGTCTGCGAGATCCAGTTCGCCGACTATTTCTACCCGGCGTCGGACCAGATCGTTTCGGAAGGCGCGCGCTTGCGCTATCGCTCGGCCGGGCAATTCATCGCACCCCTGACTATTCGCATGCCCTGCGGCGGCGGCATCTATGGCGGCCAGACTCACAGTCAGAGCCCCGAGGCGATGTTCACGCAGGTCTGCGGATTGCGCACGGTGATGCCGTCGAATCCGTACGACGCCAAAGGGTTGTTGATCGCCTCCATCGAGAACGACGACCCGGTGATCTTCCTCGAACCGAAGCGCCTCTACAACGGAC
Source organism: Paraburkholderia sp. EB58 (assembly GCF_050436665.1). Classification (NCBI taxonomy): domain Bacteria; kingdom Pseudomonadati; phylum Pseudomonadota; class Betaproteobacteria; order Burkholderiales; family Burkholderiaceae; genus Paraburkholderia; species Paraburkholderia sp. EB58. Next base: position 371,511 of record NZ_JBNDMQ010000002.1, read on the forward strand.
CGTTCGACGGTCATCACGAACGCCCGGTCACGTCGTGGGCGAAGCATGCGTCGAACGCAGTGCCTGAGGGCTACTACACCGTGCCGCTCGATTCGGCAGCGGTCGTGCGTCCCGGCAATGCGGTGACGGTGCTGACCTACGGGACGACCGTCCATGTGTCGCTCGCGGCGGCTGAAGAAACCGGTATCGATGCGGAAGTGATCGACCTGCGGACCCTCTGGCCGCTCGATCTCGAGACCATCGTCAAGTCGGTGCGCAAGACGCGGCGCTGCGTGGTCGTGCATGAGGCCACGCGGACCTGCGGTTACGGCGCGGAACTGGTGTCGCTCGTGCAGGAGCATTGCTTCTATCACCTGGAAGCGCCGATCGAGCGGGTTACCGGCTGGGATACGCCGTATCCGCATGCGCAGGAATGGGCCTATTTCCCCGGCCCTCGCCGGGTTGGGGAAGCACTACGACGCGTGATGGAGGCCTGAGATGGGTGTGCACGTAATCAAGATGCCGGATATCGGTGAAGGCATTGCAGAAGTGGAGCTAGGCGCCTGGCACGTGGAAGTGGGCCAGATGGTCAAGGAAGACGGGCCGCTCGCGGACGTGATGACGGATAAGGCCGCGGTCGAGATTCCATCGCCGGTCGCTGGCAAGGTGATCGCGCTCGGCGGCAAGGTGGGGGAAGTGCTGGCAGTCGGCAGCGAGTTGATCCGGCTGGAGGTTGAAGGCGAGGGCAATCTTAAGGCGGGCAGTGGAGCACACGCGCCTGCAGCGAACGGGGCGAATGGGACGCACGGCGGTAGCGGCACGAACGGTCATCATGGGACGCACGCCGCTGCGGCAGCGAACGACGCTGGGGTAGGGCGGGCACAAGAAGCGAGCGCCGCGTCCGCGTCCAAAGCTGCCGTTGACGTAGGCGCTGCGGCAGCTACCGTCGCCGCGTCCACTCCCGCCGCGTCGACGCCGCGTCTGCACGCATCCAACTCACCGCAAGCGTCGGCAGCGCCGCACGGCTCAACCACAGTCGCCGCGCGTTCGCCGGTGGCAGTGCGCCAGCCCGACGAGCGTCCGCTCGCTTCACCCGCAGTCCGCCAGCGCGCCTGGGACATGGGCGTCGAGCTGCGTTTTGTACAGGGCACCGGCGAGGCAGGGCGCATCTTGCACGCGGACCTCGATGCCTACGCGCAAACTCGTGGCGCTGTGCCGTCCTCTGCGGTGCAGGCACGCTCAGGCTACGCCGAACGTCTCGACGAGACAGAGGTGCCGGTGATCGGCATGCGTCGCGCTATCGCTCGAAAGATGCAGGAGGCCAAGCGTCGCATTCCGCATTTCAGCTACGTCGAAGAGATTGACGTCACCGAACTCGAAGACCTGCGCGCACAATTGAACAAGCGTTGGGGTGAAACGCGTGGCCGCCTGACCATGCTGCCGCTGCTGATTCGTGCCATGGTGATCGCGTTGCGCGATTTCCCGCAGATCAACGCGCGCTTCGACGACGAGGCCGGCGTCGTCACGCGCTATGGCGCGGTGCACGTGGGCGTGGCCACGCAGACCGACGCAGGGCTCACCGTGCCGGTGCTGCGCCACGCCGAAGCACGCGACGTCTGGTCGATCGCGGCGGAGATTGTGCGCCTCGCCGAAGCGGTGCGCAGCGGCAAGGCCAGCCGCGACGAACTGACTGGCTCGACCATCACAATCTCCAGCCTGGGTGCGCTCGGCGGAATCGTCTCGACGCCGGTCATCAATCATCCTGAAGTCGGCATAGTCGGCGTCAACCGTATGGTGGAGCGCCCCATGATCCGCCAAGGCGCCGTGGTGGCCCGCAAGATGATGAATCTGTCGTCGTCGTTCGATCATCGGGTGGTCGACGGTATGGATGCCGCTGAATTCATCCAGTCGGTTCGAGCGCTGCTGGAGCAGCCCGCCCTGCTTTTCGTGGAGTGAGCATGACCCAGATCGAACATACAAGCCTGCTGGTCATCGGCGGCGGGCCGGGTGGCTATGTCGCGGCGATCCGCGCGGGGCAGCTCGGCATTCCGACCGTGCTGGTCGAGCGCGAGCAACTGGGCGGCACCTGCCTGAACATCGGCTGCATTCCGTCCAAGGCCCTGATTCACGTTGCGGAGGAATTCGACAGGACTCTGCAGTACGCCGAAGCATCGCCGCTCGGCATTCGCGTGCGTGTGCCGGAGATCGACATTGAGCGCACGGTGGCATGGAAAGACGGCATCGTGCAGAGACTGACCCGCGGTGTGGGTGCGCTCCTCAAGAAGCACGGCGTCAAGGTCGTCAAGGGCGAGGCCCGGGTGATCGACGGCAAGACCGTGGAAGTCACCACCAGCGGTCAAGGTCAGGGTGAGGGTGAAGGCGAGCGTGTGCGCATCCATTGCGAACACTTGCTGCTGGCGGCCGGCTCCGAACCTACCGCGTTACCGTCGATGCCGTTCGGCGGCAAGGTGGTGTCGTCCACCGAAGCCTTGTCGCCGAAGACGTTGCCTAAACGCCTCGTGGTGGTTGGCGCCGGCTACATCGGCCTGGAACTGGGCACGGTATATCGCAAGCTGGGCGTCGAGGTGACTGTCGTCGAGGCGTTGGACCGCGTTCTGCCCGCCTACGACGCCGAGCTCGTCAAACCGGTGGCGGACGCGCTGGCGCGAAAAGGCGTCTCGGTGCTGCGCGGACACAAGGTGCTGGGTCTTAGCGCGGACGGCAATGCCGTACGTGTTCAGAACCGCGAGGGCAGCGAGAAGGCGTTGCCGGCCGATCAGGTGCTGGTGGCGGTCGGCCGCCGTCCGCGCACCCAGGGCTGGGGGCTCGAGAGCCTCCAGCTCGATCGCAACGGGGCCGCGTTGCGCATCGACGATCAATGCCGCACGTCGATGCGTGGCGTGTGGGCGATCGGCGATCTGGCGGGCGAACCCATGCTTGCCCATCGGGCGATGGCGCAAGGAGAGATGGTTGCGGAACTGATTGCCGGCAAGGAGCGCCGCTTCGTGCCGGCGGCGATTCCGGCCGTGTGCTTCACCGATCCCGAGATCGTGACGGCCGGGATGTCACCGACAGACGCCGAAGCCGCAGGCCTCGATTGTCTGAGCGCGTCGTTCCCGTTCGCCGCGAACGGCCGCGCGATGACGCTCGAGGCAACCGACGGCTTCGTTCGCGTCGTGGCGCGTCGCGACAACCATCTGATCGTCGGATGGCAGGCGGTGGGTCGTGGGGTATCGGAACTGGCCGCGGCGTTCTCGCAGTCCATGGAGATGGGGGCGCGGCTGGAGGACATTGGCGGGACCATTCACGCGCATCCCACCTTGGGCGAAGCGGTCCAGGAAGCGGCGCTGCGTGCGCTGGGGCACGCGCTGCACATCTGATCGGGTCTGCGATCTGCAACCACAGTGACAGCAGGGCACACGGGTCGGGCATGGCATGCGCCCGGCCCGGCCGTTATTTACCCGTCGTCGCCCCGTTCGCTTCACCTTTGAATAACGTCCGCCAATCGTCCTTCACGTCGACGATCAGCCAGCCCTTCACGTTCGCCTCTTCCAGCCCGTTATCCAGTTTCCCGCTGCGCGCCGTGCGATCGTAGGCATACTCGCGTTGCGCGTCGGTGTGATGCACGAGGGCCGCAAAGCGCGGACCATCGCCGGAAGTGGTCCATTCGAGCATTGGCAGGTCACCGTCCGAACTACCGAACGCCATCAACGGCCGCCGGCCGATCACGGCCTGGATGGTTTGCGGTTTCATCGGGCCGTCGTTGATCGTCTCGATCTGCGCGGTTCGCGTGAGCGAAGCTGCGCCGTTCACCAGCCCGTACTGATACCGGATCGTGCTGCCGATCACCTCCTCAGGCGGCACGCCGTACATGCGCTGCGAAATCGCGCGCATGAATTCGACGCTCTCAGGCACGACGATGTAGGTCTTGAAGCCGTTGGCGCGCAGGTAGGCGAGCAATTCGACCATCGGCTGATACGCGAGACTCGTATAGGGCCGGTTGAAGTGCGGATCGCTCGCTGTGTCGAACCAGTCGTGCACGATCGACGCGAAGCTGTCCGTCGTCATGCCCGCATGGCTCGCGGCCAGCAGTTTCAGCGCGCCCGCATCGCCACTGCTGTCAACGACCTTCAGATTGCCGCGCAGGATCGAGCGGAACGGCTCCTGGCGTTTCCATTCCGGATGATGGGGGGCCAGCGTCTTCACCCGTTGCAGCGTGAAGACCAGTTGTACGGAGGCGGGTTGCTCGACCCACAGCGTGCCGTCCAGATTGAATACCGCAATCCGTTCGGCGCGTGGCACGAAGTCTTTCGATTCGGGCGTCGTGACTCGCGTGACGAAGTCGACAATCGAGCGCTCAGCCGGCGTGTCGTTCCACGACGCCATGGTTGAGTTGCCAGACGGCGCGCGGGCTGGGCGGGAGGCTTGCGTCGTGCCCGGGTGCGACGTGCTTGCGCAGGCGCAGAGAATGACAACGGCCAACCCGATCCAGCATCTGCGCATCGAGCAAATCATGAAAGCCCCATTAGTATTAGTGTGTGATGTCGTGCGGCATTGGATTCTCCATTAGTCCAATTCGCGCTTACTAGATATCACATTCGGCGCGTTTGTTTAGCGGTTTATGGCGCATTTGCGAGGCGGTGAGAGGCATCTGGGTCAGAGGTCGGTGCGCATGCTGCGCACGGGCCTCCCAGTTCGGTACCGGGACGCGCCAGGCGGACCATGGCGAATCCATCCTGTGCCCCGACCGCTTGCCGGTTCCGATCGCCGAGCCACTCAGCGCCGCGCTGGTCAGGTGCAATTGTTTATCTATTCGCATCAATTCAATAGAACGACCATCGGCATTTCAAAAACAGGTTTTATCAGACGGAATGGTCATTCAATAAACATCAAAAAGTCTGCCTTTCTATCGTGTTACAAATTTATCTCTGTGCATTTAGGAAACGTTTGCTAGTATTTTCCAAGGATGCCACCGATCGACTGCATCCATTATCGGCCGCACATGTGCCGTCCTGCGCGGCTTACGGGTCATATACGAGGAGCGTCCATGCAAGCCCGGTTTCCTGCCGTCGAGCTCCACACAGGCGTCCCTGATACCTAGCGCCTATTTAGTCGCACCTATTCGCGTTTCAGCATTTTCCCGCCACTTCCGGTGATAGCGGGCAGTATGAATTCGCGCCAGCATTAATCAACTGACCGCGTTATCACGCGACCTCCTGTTTGTTTTGTGCAAAGGAATGCGTTCGCTCATTAATAACGCCAGAACCGGGGAAATTGAATGTCCATGAAACGATCCGTTGCAGCAAGTGCGGTGTTGTGCGCGGCGGCGTTTTCGTCGGCGTGACGGATAAACCCTGGAAGACCACCCTATGAATCTTTCTACGCTCCTGCGCATTGGTGCGATATCAGTCGCACTGACGCTCATGACGCTGCCTCAGCAGTACGCCAGCGCACAGGCGAGCGCCACGACGGCCACGGTGACCGCGTCGCCGGACGAAGCGCGCGGCATCGCCAAAGATGCGTTCATCTACGCCTACCCGATGCTGTTCAACTACAAGACGTTGTATCAGCAGGCGCTCGATCCCGGTTCGAAGTCCTACGTGGGCGGCTTCGGCAAATTCCGCAACTACTCGCAGCCGTACGGTCCGGAGAACAAGGAGATCGTGACGCCCAACAACGACACGCCGTACTCGTGGGCGTGGCTCGATCTGCGCCGTGAGCCCTGGGTGCTGACCGTGCCCGCCGTGAAGAACGACCGCTACTACGTGTTCCAGTGGATCGACCTGTTCACCTATAACTTTGCCTACGTCGGCTCACGCACGACCGGGAACGGCGCGGGTCATTACCTGTTTGCCGGTCCCAACTGGCACGGCGATACCCCGAAGGGCATTGACAAGGTGTTCCGCTCGGAGACCGACCTCATTCTCACCTTGGGGCGTACCGCGCTCAGCGGCTCGGCTGATGTGAAGAATGTCCAGGCAATCCAGAAGCAGTATCAAGTCACGCCGCTGTCCGCGTTCGAACATACCAGTGCGCCGCCGCCGGTGGCCAAGGTAACGTTCCCGAAATGGGACGAAGCGAAAGCCACCTCGATCGACTTCATCTCCTACCTGAACTTCCTGTTGCAGTTCACGCAGCCGACGGCGCCGTCCGAAGTGGAACTGATGCAGCGCTTCGCGAAGATCGGCATTGCACCGGGCGAGGCCTTCGATCCCGCTGCACTGCCACCCGCGACGCGCGAGGCGATCGAAGCAGGCGTCGCAGATGGTAAAGCGGCACTCGCCGACGCGGAGAAACACACCACTAGCTCGTACGACCTATTCGGCAGCCGGCAGGATCTGAACGGCGATTACATGAAACGTGCGGTCGCCGCCGCGATGGGTATCTACGGCAACACCAAGGAAGAAGCGGTTTACGTCGGCACGCACGTCAACGCCGACCACGAACAACTGGTGGGCACGCAACCCTACGTGATCCACTTCGACAAGAAAGACCTGCCGCCAGCGAAGTTCTTCTGGTCGATGACGATGTACGACCTGCCCGCCCGCCATCTGGTGGCGAATCCGATCCATCGCTACTCGATCGGTGACCGCACCAAGGGCATCCAATATGGCGCCGACGGCTCGCTCGATATCTACGTTCAGCACGCCTCGCCCGGCGCTGATAAGGAGTCCAACTGGTTGCCCGCTCCAGAAGGCGCATACGACGTCATCGCGCGTATTTACGGACCGGATGCTTCGGTCTTCGACGGCAGCTGGAAATTCCCGGAACCGCAAAAGCGATGAACACAAATGGACGAGTCGGAGCCTGACATGAACAAGAAAACCGCAACTTGGGTCACCGCGGCCGTGCTGGCGTCCCTTGCAAGCCCGATTCTGGCGCGAGCCCCCACTGGCACTCAGATGTCAGCGGCGCCAGCACTCGCAGTACCGGGCCCGGTACCTGGCTACAACATCTCAGAGGAGTACGCACGGCTAGTAGCACGTCAGACCTACTTTTGGGCGTGGCCGATGGTCAACGTCTATAACCGTCTGCTGGCGATGAAGCAGGTGCCGCAGCCTGGCCTGAACGGTGGCATTGTGCCGGTGGCCCCGCCCAATCATCTGTCGATGTTGCACGACTATATCGAGCCGCAGGAACGTTTCGTGGCGTGCCCGAACCAGGACGTGGTGTACGGCTCGGCGATCTTCGACTTGGATCAGACGCCGGTCGTCGTACAGGTGCCGGATTTTGGCGCGCGCTTCTGGGTGTACCAGGCCGTTGATCTGCGCACCGACGGATTCGCCAGTCTCGGCAAGCTATACGGTACGAAACCGGGCTTCTATCTGTTCGTTGGGCCAGATTGGCACGGACAAGTGCCCAAGGGCATCCGCCAGGTGTTCCGGTCCGCGACGGCGGTGGGCAGTTTCATCCCGCGCGTGTTTATGGATGACACGCCGGAAGACCGCGCTGCTGTTCAGGCGGTCATCGGCAAGATCGGCCTGTACCCGCTGTCCGAGTTCGACGGTAAGGTGAAGGTGACTGACTGGTCGAAGCTGCCGAGCTTCGGCTCAGGCGAAACGAGCGCCGAAGAAATCAAATGGGTGGACCCCGCAAAGTTCTGGGACGAACTGCCTACAGTGCTTGATCAGACGCCACCGCAGCCGGGCGAAGAGGCGCTTTACGCGCAAGCCAGGGCGCTCGTGGCCGCCGCGCAGAAAGATCCTGCCATCAGGGCGGCTATCGTGGATGAGGCGGCGCAAACCGATGCCCGCCTGGTCACGCCGCTCTTCAACTTCAACACGTTCGGCAAGGCGTTGCCGGCTCACTGGAACACCATCAGCAACGGCGCGGAATTCGGCACCGACTACTTCACGCGCACGGCAGTGGCGAAGTCCAACATCTTCGTCAACAAGCCCAACGAGACGAAATACTTCTATGCCGATTCCGACGCTTCAGGCCAGCGGCTTAACGGCGCGCAGCGCTATACCGTGACGTTTCCGAAGGGACAGTTGCCGCCCGTCAAGGGTTTCTGGTCCCTGACTCTGTACAACGCACATCACTTCTTTTCGCCAAACGAGCAGAAACGCTATTCGCTCGGCACCAAGAACAAGAAGCTGAAATACAACGACGACGGCTCGCTGACGCTCTATGTGCAGAGTTCGACGCCCGGCGCCGACAAGGCCGACAACTGGCTGCCCGCCCCGGCCAACGAAGATTTTTCGCTGTATGTACGGGCTTACTGGCCGGAGCAAGCCGCGCTGGATGGTACATGGACGCCGCCGCCGGTTGTGCAGGACACACGGTAGTTGATGGCAATGCAAATAACCTTCCTCGCCGCAGGGAGCGAGAACCAGATTCGTGAGGATGGCTATGAATGAGTTTCGCACCTTGTTTCAAGGCAGTTCCCGAGCCGCGCGGTTCTCCGCCGGAGCGGTGATCGCTGCCGCCGGCGTGGCACTTCCGCCGCACGCACTGGCGACGGAAACCGGCATTGGGCGCCCGATCACAGGCATGCAGATCGCCCCGTATGCCGGCATCGTGCCGCCCACCGACGACTGGATCGTGTCGATCACCTCGATTTACTACGAGGGCTCGCTCGGTGCTAGCAAGACGTTGCCGATTGCCGGGAAAATCACGGCGGGTCTCGATTACCACCTCTCGTACAACATCGTGAACGCGATCAAGACCTGGGGCATTACCGCCGGTGGGTGGAATTTCGCGTCGTCGTTCGGCATGCCGCTTCAGTACACCGACGTTTCGTCGTTTCATGGCCGTCTGCCGGATGACCATGCCACGCAGTTCGCCGATATCTTCTTTACGCCGGTGGTGGCGGGGTATCACCTGACCAAGACCGATCACATCGCGTTGAGCGTGCAGATCTACGCGCCGACGGGTGCCTACAACACGGACCGCCTCGCCAATGCCGGGCAGAACACCTGGACTTTCACTCCGACCTTCGCGTACACCAAGCTGCTGCCGAAGGAAAACATCGAGCTGTCGCTGAATTACGGCGTCGAGTTCTACACCACCAACAACCAGACGGAGTATCACAATGCGCCGGTCAGCGTGCTCGATGTCCTGGCGCTCAAGCGCTTTGGTGCGGGCTGGGGCGTGGGCGTCGTGGGTGGCTATATCCAGCAGCTTGGCCATGACACTGGCGGTCTCGCGGATATTGTGGGCGGCGCGCAAGGGCATTCGGTGGGCGTCGGGCCGATGGTCACGTGGAACGGCAAGGTTAGCAAGACACCCGTGGGCGCGACGTTGCGCTGGGTGAACGAGTTCAACGTGAGCAATCGGCCGAAGGGGAATGCGGTGGAGTTGTCGGTGAATGCGACGTTTCAGTGACGGGGGGCGGTTCAGGCGCTGAGTTGCGGGTGGTGAGCTATGGGGTTCCTCGAGCACGGTTCGGCCATTATCGGCCGGCGCGAGTCCGTGAATCCTGTAGTTGCTCGAAAGCATCGACAATGCGCTGCACGAATGCGTTCTTGTGGGCGAGTACGCCATCGGGCGATTCGGGATGAATCAGCATGGTTGCGTTAGCTTCGAAGACGAGCACGCGGCCATCCGCTAGCAACGTAAAGTCGATCCCCGCGTAGTCGAGATCGAGCCGGCGTCCTATCGCAGCGATCGCCTTGGCTGCCCGCTCGCCAAGTGCCTCGCTCGTATTCTCGAGAAAGCGGCGCTCTTCGTCGAGCTTCCATGGATTCGTGGTCATTTCCGCCGAGACATAGTGGACCATCCACTGCGGCGAGATCGCGAGATGGTAGGCGTACGGCTCGCGATCGACGAACACGATGCGGTACTTCCGAAAGTACCCGTCCGCACTGCAGAAGTTGCGAAACATCGTCAGATAGCACGGCGCGCCGAGCGCATCGAGCGCGGGCCACAGCGTGTCGACGGAGTGGTGCAGCGTCAAATCGTCGCCACCGTGTTTCGCGAGCGGGCGCATCAGCAGCGGAAAACCGATGCCGAGTCCGACAAGGTGATGCGCGAGTGCGTCGGGCGACTCATAGGTGCCTTCGAGACGGACGCACGGCGGGACCAGCACGTCGTCGAGGCCGGCAAGCAATTCGGGCAGCCGGTGACGCTGGGTACGCATGACTGGCGCGGGCTGGTTGAGCAGCGGCCGGGCGCAGCGCCGGGCGAAGCTCTCCAGCCGTTGCGTGAGCGGCTGGGCGACGTCCGGATCGCCGACCGTGTTGAAGACCAGATCGAACGGAGGTAAGTGGTAGTCTTCGGCTTCGCGGGCCCAATCGATCGCGTATTTGATGAGGTAACTGGTGGCCTGTGGAAGCAGCGTCGCGATAGGGATGTTGCCCGACTCGCGCCCGGCACACAGGATCAGCACACGGCGTGAGGCCCGTTCCGACGGTTCGACGAAGACGCGTTGCAGGCTATAGGCGCGACTACGGTGGGTCTGTGCGTCGCCGGCGCGGCCCAGCAGGTCGAATACGGCGGCGAGGTTCTGGTGCGCCATCGCGAGATTCGGCTCGACTTCGAGCGTGTGCTCGTACCATCGCAGCGCTGACGTGTTGTCGGCTTTCAGGTAGTAGTAAGTGGCAAGGTTGAAGAGCGCAAGCGCAGGTCGGGGCTGCGCTGCGGCTGCAACGGCCTCGAAGGTTTCGAGCGCTATGCGGTGAGCACGGGAGCCGGTTTCGTCGCCCGCGTCGTGCATCGCATCGGCGACAGTGCTGTGCAGGGCGACGTTCAGCGGATCGAGGTCGAGCAAGCGGGCCAGCTCCTTAAGCGCAGCGGGCATGTGCTCCCGGCCGTTTCCCGGCGACACCGGCTGCGCCTGGGGCGCGGCGCTGGTGGCGTCGGCTTGATCGCGTGAGGGGGCGGGGGCGGTTCCTGAGGCAGACGTCATGTCGGTCCTTGAAATGGGCACCGTCTCGCACGCTTTTGCGACGGAGCCGGGCGAAAAAAACGAACGAATAGGGCGGCGCCGGACCGGTCCGTGTCTACCGCTCGATCTCGGTTTCCGCGGACCGGCGTCCAAAAATCGGTTCAGGTTGCCGGGGAGGGTGCCGTTATACAGGCAAACCGCTACCGTCCAGAGTCATGCTGCGCAAAAAATTCGTCCCTCCCGTGCCTGTTCCGCCCAAGCGGGTGCGGCCGAGTTCGCACGATCGGCAGCCACTGCCGGAACGCAACCTCACTCATGCCGCACTGGAGTATCACTTTGCACTTCGCTGGCTCGATAACGGATGCGGAACCCTGCAGAACTTCATATTGCTCGCGCGGCATCTTGTCGTCGCCCGTGCGCTCGGAAAACTAGGCTGCCAACGCATTCCGGATGTCATGCTGGCCGGAGCTGACGAAGCCATCACGAAGTGGACGCGCCACGGTCTCAAGACGGGCGAATTCCGGGTCGATAGCCATGCGTTCGAAGCGATCCGGTGTTTTCTTCTGGCGCACGATGAACAACTCAGCACAGCATCGAGCGCGGCGGTTTCTGTTGCGCTAGCCGATCTGAACGAGGTGTGCAGCACGGCTTGGGCAACACCCGCTGCCCCGTATGCCAGCGCGGGGTCAGGATGAATCGTTTCAGCGGCGATAAACCGATGCACAGCGCCTCCCTCAGGGTCGTCCAGTTGCGGGACGGTTCGCGGTCAGTCGGGAAACAGCAGCGACATGCTTATGGAACACCGCCGCCTATCCGGTTATTTGGCTCTTCGAAGTGACCGCTTTGCCTTTCCTTTGACGGCGAAATCGGTGATTTGGCTGATCTCGCCCTGGTCGAGCGTATCGCCGTCGACCTCGAAATCGCGGATGGAATCGTTGCCAGGGTAGATTCGGGCAAGTGCCAGGCCCGACGTGGACACCCCGCGCGCGTGATTGAAACGCTGCTCTTCCGCCGGCGGTTCAGCTGTCACGTGGTACACGACAGCAAGTTTCCCGCGCTGGGTGGACGGCACGGAGCCCATCAGGTCGGTCAGTCCGCTACGAAGGGCGACCACCGCGTCGAAGGCGCCCATGCTGCCGATCAACTCCTTGACTGACATCTGCAGCAGTTGGGCATTGAGTGGAATCGCACCCGGGTAGCTCGTGCTTTCGAAGAACACCTGATAGCCCTCTGCGTTCAGCTGGTCAGTCAGGATCTGCCACATTTCGGGTTGAAACGGCTTGTGGCTGTTGGCATGCGGGATCACCAGGACGCGGCGTGCCTGCGCCAGCAGTGCCTCGGGAAGGGGCACTTCCGGCACGAGTGCCTCTATGCCGGCGGATGTCAGCGGCAAGCCCAGGGCGTAGGCGTAGCTTTCCTTCAGCGTCAGGCGGCCTTCCCTGCACACCAGTTCCATGTTGAAACGTCCGTCGGCAAACCAATCGGTAAATGGAACGAAGGGGTAGCCAGGCTTGCGCATGCCCTGGTGGAACAGTTCGGGCAGAAACTGGACGAAATGTGGCGCGTAGCGCACCACGAAATCAGCCGCCTGCGGAAAGAGTTCAAAGAAGTCCATCCGATGGTCGGGCAGGAACAACGCAACCGGGCCTTCTTGACGCAAGAGGGGAAGCAAGGAGCAAATGAAGGTGAATTCGCCGAAACCGCCAAACGGAAATACGAAAAACGTTTTGTCGGGGTCCATGCCATTTTGTTTGACGTGTTCGCGGCACAGATCGAAAAATGCGTGAGCCGATTCGCGTGCAGAGCCGTGCCTGAGGCGTATCATTTCTGGTCCTTTCCAGCAGGATAATGAGTATGACTACGTAGATGAATCAATCGGTCAGCTCGAACGCGATGCCGGACAGACCCTCGTCGCGCTTGAGGTTGAATGCCAACGCAGTTTGAAGTCCGCGTGGCTTGACGTCGTTAAGCAGCACGCGCTCACCCTGCGGCAGCCCGAAAATCGCCTGGTCGAATCGAAGTCCCGCCTGGCTCAGGAATTCCAGCGTGCTCTGGCGGTATTGTTCCTCGCGCGCACTAAGCAACAGAATAAAATCCGTTTCCGGAATGTTTTTCCAGAACGCAAGCACACCGGGCAGCAACTCGTCGCCGCTGGATTTGTGGCCGTTGTGCTTGAGGATGGTTCCGTCGAGATCGATCAGCCAGGTGTGCGCGAGACTGCTCAAGGCTATGCTCATAGTTTCGCCGTGCCGCCTTCCAGCCAATACAAGCCAAGGTAGAACGAGCCAATCACCGAATCGATGTCATCGCGAGCGTACCCGGACAACGCAAGCCAGATGAGACCATGCAGCACTTCGATGCGCGCAAGCTCCGGGCCAAAATACTCGGCGAAGATTTCCCGCGCGGTATGCGCATAACGTGGCTCCTCGAGCAAAACCTCGACGGTCTCGTTATCGACATGTAGCTTGAATTTGCGCCGATTGAACGTGTCGTAGCCGCCCACTGCCGAATAGAACACTTTGGCGAAGTCATACCATGGGTCGCCCATGATCCCGGGCTTCGAAAAGTAACCGCGCGGGTCGATAAACCAGGTGCGCAGCTTGTTGTCGATCAGCGAATTGGAGAAGGTTGCGTCGCCGTGGATCGGCTTGAACCGGTCTGGAATCAGGCGCGGCATCAGTGACCCGATGACATCAGCATGCTTGTCAGCGAACAGGTTGCGGCATTTGCGACCATTGATGGTGATGGAGGGGCGGTCGAAGTTGGGGATAATCGAAGCGACGCTGTTGACGCGGCTGATGGTCTTATTCAGGTAAACGTCGATCACTTCGTCGTGCCGGGTTTCGATGCTGCTTTTGTCGTGCAGCGAAGTCAGTGCATCGAGATAGTCGGCGAGCACGGCACGCTGCTCACGCAGCGACAGGTCCGGAATCTGGTACAGGTGCATGCCGTCTATCCGTTCCAGCACAAACGGCGTTTCCGACAGGACCTTGGGAATGCGACGGAACCCGAGCCGGGTCGCTTCGCGGTACCAAGCTTGCTCCTTTTCGACCAATCCCTCGTATTGCGGATCAATCGCGCACTTCTCGACCGTCTTGTCGCGGATGGTCACCTTATTGAAGAAGCGGGAAAAGCCGGCAGCATCATTGGCGCTCTCGAGCGTCGCGAAGTCGCCCAACTCCTGGAGGTCGTTGAAGTTGGCCAACTCGAAATCGTGCACATTGGCCGCAAACCACTTGACGAATTCGCCTTGTGGCGGCGGCGCCGGAAACAACTTTGCCTGGGGGAAGTAAAACATCCCCGGGATACCGCCGTCCGAGGCCGGCGATTCGTGCAAGGCGCCTTCCGCGGATACGGTCCAGCGGCAGGCGAAGGCCGACGTGGTAAACACGACGGGCTTTTCCGTTTCGGGCCACTGCGGCTGGGAGGTCACGATCAGATCGCTCCATATCAGGGCCAGCGGCTGCTCGGCTGGAACCTGATGTAGCGCTTCCGCGATGCCGGAGGCGGTCCCTTCGCCGCCCGCGCGCAACAGCTTGTGCGGCACTCGCGGCGGATTCATCAGCAGGTATTTTTCCAGCTGTTCGTATGCGTAGTCCCCGATGACCGTAAAACTGGCTTCAGGAAAGCGGTCGAACAGGTGATACAGCAGCGGCTTGCCTTGAACCGAGACCAGGCATTTCGGCTTGTTCCAGGTATGGTGACGCAAGCGGCTGCCGCGCCCCCCTGCTTGCACGATGATGTGGAGTGCCTTGTCAGTCATATAACTCTAAGGGGCTATTCACAGATTAGAGGAAGGCCAGTTGCAAGCGAACGGATGCACGTGTCATCCATGCCTGCGCATGGGTTTCGCCAGGCGGCTTGCTGCCCGGCCAACGGAGCGCTAACCGACGGACGCGACTGCGGATTTCACTGCTGCGATCACATGCTCCACGGCGGCATCATCCAGTTGAGGGCCGATCGGCAAACTGAGCAGTTCTGCGGCCATTGTTTCGGCCAGTGGGAACTGCCCTGGGCGGAACCCGGCGTCGCTATAGGCGGCCTGCAGGTGTGGCGGAATCGGGTAGTGGATGAGTGTCGAGACACCTGCTTCCTTGAGTGCATTCTGCAAGGCGTCACGACGCGGATGGCGGACCACATAGAGATGCCAGACCGGCTCGGCCGAGCGATGGACCGAGGCAGGAGTCAGGGGCAAGCCGGCGAACGCCGCGGTATACCGGTTTGCCACCACTGCCCGGCGCGCGTTCCAATCGTCGAGCCGCCGAAGCTTCACGCGAAGCGCCGCCGCCTGGAGCGGATCAAGCCGACTGTTGAACCCTTGCGCCTCGTTGACGTATTTGACGCGCGATCCGTAGTTGCCCAGCACCCGTAGTTTGTCGGCAACGGCAGGGTCGTTGGTCGTCACCGCACCGGCATCACCGAGCGCCCCGAGGTTTTTGCCGGGATAGAAGCTCCACGCTACGGCATCGCCATGACCACCGAGCCGTCGGCCCTTGTATCGAGCGCCATGCGCCTGGGCGGCGTCCTCCAGAACCTTCAGGTTATGCCGGCGCGCAATGTCCAGGATCGGGTCGAGGTCGGCCGGCTGGCCATACAGATGAACCGGCAGGATTGCGCGTGTCCAGGGCGTCAATGCGGCTTCGATACGAGCCGGGTCGAGGTTGTACGTTCCCTCAGCCGGTTCGACCGGCACGGGCACGGCACCGCACTGGGTCACCGCCAGCCAGGTTGCAATATAAGTGTTGGACGGCACGATCACTTCATCGCCGGGACCGACTCCGAGAGCGCGTAGCGCCAGGTGCAAGGCATCGAGGCCGTTGGCGACGCCGACGCAATGGCCGGTTCCCGTATAGGTAGCGAATTCCCGCTCGAAGGCCGTGACTTCCTCGCCGCCGATGTACCAACCGGAGCGCATCGAGGCGAGCACGGCCGACTCGATGTCATCCTGCAGTTCGCGGTACGCCGCGCCAACGTCAAGAAACGGAATGCTCATGGATGTTCTGTGCACGGAGGTATTGTTGATAGTCGCGGTAATAGTCGTCTTCGTCGTATTTGTTCGAGGCAAGGACGAGGCAGACCGAACCGGACGAGAAGTTATCGAGCTCGCGCCAGATCATCGGGCACACATACAAGCCGTGATAGGAGCGGTTCAGATGAAAGCGCCGCTTGTTGCGGCCGTCGTCGAGCACGACATCGAAGCTGCCGGACATCGCAATGATCAGCTGCTGCAAGCCCTTGTGGGCATGACCGCCTCGCTCTGCGCCGCCGGGTACGTCATATAGGTAATAGACGCGGCTGATATCGAACGGAATGTGGCCCGAGCCTTCGACGAAGGTCAGGTTGCCGCGCGGCTCATGGATCTTCGGCAAGCTGATCGTTTCGCAATAGTCCAGAGTGCCTTGCTTGATTGGTCTCATGCTGGCGTGTCCACGAGAAGGTTGCGGGGCTTCGCAGCCTTGGCGGCCGGCTTGCGAGTCGATTTCTTTGGCGGCTCGGTCTGCTTCGCCTGAAGCGTTTCGAGAAAGCTCAGGTAGCGCTCGCAGGACGCGCTGACCTGTGGGAATACCGCACCCAGCCGGGCCGCCAGGGCCTGGACCTGTTCCCGCATCCCGGCAAGCTCAGCCGCCGTGATCACGCCGGTGGCATAGGACGCGACGAGCAGGTCGATATAGTCGGAGAAGCAATATCCAAAGTCGGGGTTGGCACTGGCGTTGGAGTTCGACGCCAGGCGATCGTCGCGCCGGAAATAGGTCAGTTCCTCGTCGATATAGAAGGCGGAGCCGCCCTCCGCCACCTGGCAGTAAAAGGCCAGATCGGCCAGTCCGGACGTGAAGTCGTGACCGCCGAAGCGGAACATGTCACGTGTACCGATCTTCCAAAGCTTTTCCCGTCTGAACAGGATCGACGAGAACTCACCGACGAAGTTGCGCATCCCCAGCGTCATGATGCGATGCATCTCCCTGCCGGTGAGCGAACCGTGCGCCTCGTAGGGGCGGCGCGTTTCCGTGCGCTGGTTGTCGATGTTGATGACCTGCGAGGCCGAGAACACGAGTTCCACGTCGCTGGCACTGCGCAACGCGGCCACCATCCGCTCGACGCAGAAGGGGTGCAGCAGATCGTCGTCGAACAAGGGTTTGATCAGCTCGCCTTTGGCCGAGAACAGGGCGGCGAGTACGTTGTCGGTGCGCTTCACCGGGCAGCGTTGGTAGATCACGCTGGGAAACTGGCGGCAGATCGTCTCGATAGCGTCGGTCGGGCAGTTGTCGCTGACCAGGATCTCTATGTTCGGGTAGGTCTGGCCGATCGCGGAGCGCAGGCATTGCTCGAAGTGCGCCGGCTTGTACGACGGGATCACGATGCTAACTAACGGCAGCGACATGGTGTACTCGTTCTGGGAGGTTAGGCGATTCAGGTATCGACGCGCTCGAGGTTGCGCTTGTAAGGCAGGATGATCTCCCGACCGGCGCACCGATGATCGGCTGAAAAGATCGGGTTTTAGGCTTCAAATCGGCGGCTGATGCCTGCCTGGCCAACCTGGCGTAAGCCGATGATAAAATTCGCCGCTTGATTGCCAACGCGCAGACTCAAGGCCGCCTACATGAACCATCAAGCCGAGCCGTACTTCATCCACGCGCTTGCGGACGTGCAAACGGACGCCATCGGTGCGGGTACAAAAATCTGGCAATTCGTTGTCGTTCTGGCGGGAGCCGTGATCGGTCGCAACTGCAACGTCAACGCACACTGCCTCATAGAAAGCGATGTCGTGGTTGGGGATAACGTCACGGTCAAGTGCGGCAACTTTCTGTGGGACGGCTTGCGGATTGAAGACAATGTCTTTATCGGGCCGAATGTCACGTTTACAAACGACAAACATCCACGCTCGAAGCAATATCCGGAGGCTTTTCTGCCGACTACGGTCAGGCGCGGCGCATCGATCGGCGGCGGCGCCACAATTTTGCCTGGCATTACGATCGGCGAGGGCGCCATGGTCGGCGCAGGCTCGGTCGTCACGCGGGATGTGCCTGCGGGCGCGACGGTAGTCGGGTCGCCTGCCCGGATACTGAAAACAGGTGGTTGATCCGGCGCTCTGATCACACTCTGATCAAATATTCGTGGTCATGTCTGGCGTGACCACTTCTTCCGGCTTCGCGCATCGTGCCGGGATTGTCCAGTGTCAAACGGCCCGCATCCTTGGCGCGCGCCACCTCCCTCTCTCGTGATCCCGCTAACTCGCATGCCTGAAGCAAGTTTCAGGCCAATTCGTCACCAAGGCGTCACGATCAGGAAAGGAATCGAACGGAAAACACGCTTGTAAACGCGCGCCGTCCGTGATACGCGACGTTCATGCGAGGACGCGCGGTTTTTTTCATGTCTTTGAATAAATTGAATAAATCCGAATTCTGATGGTTTTGGATTGGCGTCGTTTGAAGTTTATTTAAGCCGGTCCCTAAAGTTTAGGTAAGGAATGTCGATGACCAGATTGAGTCAGGCGTCGAGTGGGCCATTGAATCTAGTGCGATAGACGAGTGTGAAAGACGCCGCCCGGGAACAATAAACTAGGAAGGATCAAGCATGACCTCAATCGTATCGTCGCTTACGCCGGCTCAGATCGGCGCCCTGACCACGAGCCAGATCGCGAGTTTGACGACCGCCGATACCGCCGCGCTGACGACCGCGCAGGCTGCAGCTCTCACGACGACGCAATTGTCGGTGATGCCGACCGCCGATGTGGTCTCGATCAGCACGGCGGGCCTGGCCGCCCTTTCTAGCAGTCAAATTGATGCGATCTCGACGACCGCTATTGCCGGCCTGAAGACCAACCAGATCAGCGCGCTGACAACGTCACAACTGGAAAACCTGACTACGGCTCAAGCGGCAGCGCTGACCTATGTTCAGGTGGCGGCGTTGACGACGACGCAAGTGGCGAACGGCCTGTCGACGGCGCAAATCGGAGCGCTGAACACGAGTCAGGCGACGGCTCTGACCACGGCCGACGTGGCTGCGCTGAGCAGCGCGCAGGTTGGCGCGCTATCGACGGCCGACGTGGCCGCGTTGAAGACCAACCAGATTAGCGCGCTGACGACGGCGCAATTGCCGGGCCTGACGACGACCCAGATCGCCGTGCTGAACACCGCACAGGCAGCAGCACTGACGACCGGGCAAGTGGCCGCGCTGAGCACGACTCAGCTTGGCGCGCTGTCAACGGCCGACATCGCTGCACTGAAGACAAACCAGATCACCGCGCTGACGACATCGCAACTGCAAAATCTGACGACGAGCCAGGCGGCCGCGCTGACGACGTCGCAAGTAGCCGCGCTGACGACGGCACAACTGTCCACCGGCCTGACGACGACCCAGGTCAACGCACTGAGCACGGCGCAGGCATCGGCTCTGACGACGGCACAAGTGGCGGCCCTGACGACGGCCCAGGCTAACGCGCTGTCGACGACCGACGTGGCCGCGCTGAAGACCAACCAGGTCAGCGCGCTGACGACCTCGCAACTGCAGGGCATGACGACGACGCAGATCGCTGCGCTGAACACCGCGCAGGCATCGTCGCTGACGACCGGGCAAGTGGCCGCACTGAGCACGGCTCAGACCGCCGCGCTGTCGACGGCAGACATTGCTGCGCTGAAGACGAGCCAGATCACCGCGCTGACGACGTCGCAACTGCAGAACCTGACGACGAGCCAGACGGCCGCGCTGACGACATCGCAAGTGGCCGCGCTGACGACGGCACAATTGTCCACCGGCCTGACGACGACCCAGGTCAACGCACTGAGCACGGCGCAGGCATCGGCCCTGACGACGGCACAAGTGGCGGCCCTGACGACGGCCCAGGCTAACGCGCTGTCGACGACCGACGTGGCTGCGCTGAAGACCAGCCAGGTCAGCGCGCTCACGACCTCGCAACTGCAAGGCATGACGACGACGCAGATCGCCGCGCTGAATACCGCGCAGGCATCGTCGCTGACGACCGGGCAAGTGGCCGCGCTGAGCACGGCTCAGACCGCCGCGCTGTCGACGGCCGATATCGCCGCGCTGAAGACGAGCCAGATCACCGCGCTGACGACATCGCAATTGCAGAACCTGACGACGAGCCAGGCGGCCGCACTGACTTCCGCACAAGTAGCGGCGCTGACCACGGCTCAGGCCGACAGCCTGACGACGGCGCAGGTCAACGCACTCACCACGGCGCAGGCATCGGCGCTGAGCACCGCTGACCTCGCCGCGCTGACCACGGCTCAGACGAGCGCGCTGTCGACGTCCGATATCGCCGCGCTGAAGACGAACCAGGTGGCAGCCCTCACGACCGCACAACTGCAAAACCTGACGACGACCCAGACCGCAGCGCTGACGACGTCGCAAGTGGAGGCGCTGACGACTGCACAGCTGTCCACCGGTCTGACGACGACGCAGATCAACGCACTGAGCACGGCGCAGGCATCGGCCCTGACGACGGCACAAGTGGCGGCCCTGACGACGGCCCAGGCTAACGCGCTGTCGACGGCCGACGTGGCTGCGCTGAAGACCAGCCAGGTCGGCGCGCTGACGACCTCGCAACTGCAGGGCATGACGACGACGCAGATCGCCGCGCTGAACACCGCGCAGGCATCGTCGCTGACGACGTCGCAAGTGGCCGCGCTGAGCACGGCTCAGACCGCCGCGCTGTCGACGGCAGACATTGCTGCGCTGAAGACGAGCCAGATCACCGCACTGACGACGTCGCAACTGCAGAACCTGACGACGAGCCAGGCTGCCGCGCTGACGACGTCGCAAGTGGCCGCACTGACGACCGCACAGGTGGCCAACGGTCTGACGACGACGCAGATCAACGCACTGAGCACGGCGCAGGCATCGGCACTGACGACGGGGCAAGTGGTGGCCCTGACGACGGCACAGGCTAACGCGCTGTCGACGACCGACGTGGCCGCGCTGAAGACCAGCCAGGTCAGCGCGCTCACGACCTCGCAACTGCAGGGCATGACGACGACGCAGATCGCTGCGCTGAACACCGCGCAGGCATCTTCGCTGACGACGGGGCAAGTGGCCGCGCTGAGCACGACCCAGCTTGGCGCGCTGTCGACGGCCGACATCGCCGCGCTGAAGACGAGCCAGATCACCGCGCTGACGACGTCGCAACTGCAGAACCTGACGACCAGCCAGGCAGCCGCGCTGACGACGTCGCAAGTGGCCGCGCTGACGACGGCACAGCTGTCCACCGGCCTGACGACGACCCAGATCAACGCACTGAGCACGGCGCAAGCATCGGCACTGACCACGAGTCAAGTGGCCGCGCTGACGACGGCACAGTCGAGCGCGCTGTCGACGGCAGACGTGGCTGCGCTGAAGACGAGCCAGGTGGCCGCATTGACGACCACACAACTGCAAAACCTGACGACGGCCCAGACGGCCGCTCTGACGACGTCGCAAGTGGCCGCGCTGACGACCGGGCAGGTAGCCAACGGCCTGACGACGACGCAGGTCAACGCACTGAGCACGGCGCAAGCATCGTCGCTGACGACGGCACAAGTGGCGGCATTGACGACGGCCCAGGCTAACGCGCTGTCGACGACCGACGTGGCCGCGCTGAAGACCAGCCAGGTCAGCGCCCTCACGACCTCGCAACTGCAGGGCATGACGACGACGCAGATCGCCGCGCTGAACACCGCGCAGGCATCGTCGCTGACGACGTCGCAAGTGGCCGCGCTGACGACGGCGCAGACCGCTGCGCTGTCGACGGCCGACATCGCCGCGCTGAAGACCAACCAGGTCGCAGCGCTGACGACGTCGCAACTGCAGAACCTGACGACGGGCCAGGCAGCCGCGCTGACGACGTCGCAAGTGGCGGCACTGACGACCGCACAGGTGGCCACGGGTCTGACATCGACGCAGGTCGGCGCACTGAGCACGGCGCAGGCAGCGGCGCTGTCGACGGCCGACGTGGCCGCGCTGACGACGGCCCAAGCTAGCGCGCTGTCGACGTCCGATATCGCCGCGCTGAAGACGAACCAGGTCAGCGCGTTGACGACGTCGCAGCTGCAGAACCTGGGCACGAGCCAGATCGCAGCGTTGTCATACGCACAGATCGCTGCACTGACGACGACGCAGGCACAGAACGGCTTGACCACCGGCCAGATCGGCGCGTTGAGCACGGGTCAGGCATCCGCGCTGACGACGGCGGATCTGGTGGCGTTGAGCACGGCGCAGATCAACGCGCTGTCGACAGCAGACGTGGCGGCGTTGAAGACCAACCAGGTTTCGGCACTGACGACGGCTCAGGTACAGAGCCTGACGACGACCCAGGTGCAAGCGCTGTCGAGCGCACAGGTCAACGCGCTGACGTCGTCGCAGGTGCAAGCCATGACGACAACCCAGATCCAGTATCTGACCTTGTAATCCACGTCATCGATTGACGCATCTTCGATGACGGCCCAAGTCGCCTGACCACGGTCAGGCGACCAGGGTGCAGCAGCGAAATTTTACGGCGCTAGGCTCTTGAGGGCTGATTGCGCCGTTTTTTTATAGGAAGCGCAGATCTTCGATCGACTCCATGGTCGAGCGATCCGGGGGGCGGACAACCATGCATGTGTGCGGAAAGCGCCGTCGCGCAACAATAAAATCCAGGAAGTGTGAAGCATGACTTCAATCGTATCGTCGCTGACGCCGTCTCAGATTGCTGCCCTGACGACCCAACAGATCGGGAAACTCACGACCTCCAACATTCAGGCGCTGACGACCGCGCAGGCCGCAGCCCTGACGACCACGCAATTGTCGGTGGTGTCGACTGCCGACGTCGTCTCGATCAGCACGGCGGCGCTCGCCGTCCTTTCCAGCAGTCAGATCGACGCGCTTTCGACGGGCGATATTGCCGCGCTGAAGACCAACCAGATTGCGACGCTGTCGACGGTACAACTGCAGAACCTGACGACCGCGCAAGCGGCCGCGCTGACCTACGCCCAGGTAGGGGCGTTGACGACGACGCAGGTCGCGAACGGCCTGTCGACAGCGCAAATCGGAGCCATGAGTACTAGCCAGGCGAGCGCGCTGACGACGGCGGACGTGGCTGCGCTGAGCACAGCGCAGGTTAGCGCGCTGTCGACGCAAGACGTCGCCGCGCTGAAGACCAGCCAGATCAGCGCGTTGACAACGGGGCAACTGCAGGCGCTGACGACGGGCCAGATCGCCGCGCTCAACACCGCGCAGGCAGTGGCACTGACTACGATGCAAGTGGCCGCGCTGACGACGGCTCAGTCGAGCGCGTTGTCGACGCAGGACATCGCGGCGCTGAAGACCAGCCAGATCCGCGCGCTCACGACAGCGCAACTGCAGAACCTGACAACGAGCCAGGCCGCAGCGATGACGACGGCGCAAGTGGCGGCCATGACGGCAACGCAGGTATCGAGTTGGCTGTCGACGTCGCAGATCGGCGCAATGAGCACCGCGCAGGCAGCGGCACTGACGACCGCGCAAGTGGCCGCACTGACGACGGCACAAGCTAGCGCGTTGTCGACGCAGGACATCGCGGCGCTGAAGACGAACCAGATCGGCGCGCTGACGACGACGCAGCTGCAGAACCTGACGACAAGCCAGGTGGCGGCGCTGACAACGGCACAAGTGGCCGCGCTGACGACATCGCAACTGGTCAACGGCCTGACGACGTCGCAGATCAACGCGCTGGGTACGGCGCAGGCAGCGGCGCTGACCACGGCGCAAGTGGCCGCGTTGACGACGGCACAAGCTAACGCGCTGTCGACGCAGGACGTCGCCGCACTGAAGACCAATCAGGTCGACGTGCTGACGACGGCGCAACTGCAGAGCTTGACGACGGACCGGATTGCCGCGCTGGGCACCGCGCAGACAGCGGCGCTGACGACGGCACAAGTCGCCGCGCTGACGACGGCACAGTCGAGCGCGTTGTCCACGCAGGACGTCGCTGCGCTGAAGACGAACCAGATCACCGCGCTGACGACGGCGCAGCTGCAAACCTTGACGACGAGCCAGGCAGCCGCGCTGACGACGGCGCAAGTGGCGGCACTGACCACGGCACAACTGGTCAATGGCTTGTCCACCACGCAGATCAACGCACTGAGCACCGCACAGGCCGCGGCGCTGACGACGGCGCAAGTCGCCGCGTTGACGACGGCACAAGCTAACGCGCTGTCGACGCAGGACATCGCCGCGCTGAAGGCCAGCCAGGTATCGGCGCTGACGACGGCGCAGGTCCAGAGCCTGACGACGGGCCAGGCAGCGGCGCTGAGCGCCGCACAAGTAGCGGCGCTGACTACGGCTCAGGCCGACAGCCTGACTACCACGCAGATCAACGCGCTGACCACTGCGCAGGTGTCAGGACTGTCGACGGCAGACGTGGCGGCGCTAAGCACGTCCCAGACCGGCGCGCTGTCGACGGCAGACATCGCCGCCCTGAAGAACAGCCAGATCAGCGCACTGACGACATCGCAACTGCAGAACCTGACGACGGACCAGGCAGCAGCACTGACGACATCGCAAGTCGCCGCGCTGACCACGGCACAAGTGGCCAACGGCCTGTCGACCACGCAGATCGCGGCACTCAGTACGGCTCAGTCGTCGTCGCTAACAACAGCCCAGTTGGCCGCGCTGACGACTACCCAAACGCAGAGTCTGACGACGAGCCAGGTGGCTGCGTTGTCCACCGCGCAGGTAGCAGCGCTGACGACGGCGCAAGTCGCAGCGCTGAGCACGGCTCAAACGAGCGCGCTATCCACTGGCGATATCGCCGCGCTTACCACCGGCCAGGTCGCGGCGCTGACTACCGCGCAACTGCAGAATCTGACGACGAGCCAGACGTCGGCACTGAGCGCCGCGCAGGTGGCGGCATTGACGACGGCACAGGTATCGAACGGTCTGACGACGGATCAACTCGCCGCATTGAGTACCAGCCAGGCGGCTGCGCTGACGACGTCGGACGTGGCAGCGCTGAGCACCACGCAGGCGAGCGCGCTCTCAACCGCGGACATCAGTGCTCTTGGGACAAATCAGGTAGAGGCGCTGACCACGACCCAGCTGCAAAACCTGACGACCAGCCAGATGGCAGCGTTGACGTACTCACAAGTGGCTGCGCTGACAACGGTGCAGGTGCAAAGCGGTCTGTCGACTGGGCAGATCGCGGCCTTGACCACGGCTCAGGTGTCGGCACTGACGACGTCGGATCTCTCGGTGTTGAGCACAGATCAGACGGTTGCGCTGTCCACCGCAAGTATTGTCGCGCTCAGCACGGGTCAGATGGCAGCGCTCACCTCGGATCAGGTGCAAAGCCTGACGTCCAGCCAGGTGGGTGCGTTGAGCGCAGCACAAGAAGAGGCACTCACAACACCGTTGACGTCGAGCCAGATTCAGTACCTGACGGTTTGATGTGTGACCGCGATCGCAGCGTAACGCTGCGTCGCAACGACGCGGCGAGAGGATTCTCTCGCCGCTTGCAACAGCTTAGGTTGAGTGCCGGGTCAAACAGCAGATTGGTCCAGCGCACCAACAAGCTTCCTGAACTGCTTTTCGAGGTTGGCGGTAAAGCGCGGTGTGTCGAACAGCACCCCGCTTTCCCTGACCTGGGCGAGATGCGCACGCAGGCGCAAGCAATCCTCCTGCGCATTGGCGAGGGCCACGGCCTTTTCCTCGTAGTCCTTCAGGCTGTAGGTGATCAGCTCCTCCAACCCGGCAGCGGTCAACAGCGCGCCGGCCATGCGGGAGGCGAAGGTCCGACCGCTGTAGGTGAGGACCGGCAAACCCATCCACAACGCGTCATTGGCAGTAGTGCCGGCATTGAACGGGAACGAATCGAGGAACAGGTCGGCGACCGCATAGCGGGCCAGATAGTTCTCCGGCGCCACGCGCGGCGCGAACACCAGGCGGTTCGCGTCGACGCCAAGCGCCTCTGCGGTCTTGCGCAAATTCGCCTCGGCCCACGGGTTGTCGGACAGCAGCCAAAGCACGCTATTGGGCACCTGGCGCAGGATATTCATCCAGACTTCGAATACCTCAGGCGTGAATTTGAAATTGTTGTTGAATGAGCAGAACACGAACCCTTCAGGCGGCAAGCCGCAGCTTTCGCGCGAAGGCGCCGGTCCGCTGACGCGTTTTCGATCGCTGACCTGGTACACGTCCGGCATGTACAACGGTGTTTCGGAGTAGTACTTCGCGAATTTCTTCGGAATCAGGAAGCGATCGGCAATGACGTAGTCGATAAACGGCAGACCTGTCGTAGCCGGCAATCCGAGGTAGGTCACCTGGATGGGCGCGGGACGATAGGCCAGCAAGTTCGGGCGTGCCCCGAGAGTCTGGCCGTGCAGATCGACGAGGATATCGACCTCATGTTCGCGGATCAGCCGCGCCGCCGCCTCGTCAGTGAGTTCGTGGATCCGCTCAAAGCGGTCCATCGACTGGATGATGCGCTGGCGAAGGGCGGAGCCGTCTTCACGCGACCAGCAATAGCCGTAGACTTCAAAGCGCTTCCTGTCATGGAGCTCGAACAATTCGGCGGTTAGCATCGCGACCGGATGCAGGCAGAAATCCGATGACAGGTAGCCGATGCGGATCTTCTTGTGCCCGTATGCCGTCGGACCCGACAAAGCGGGAACGTTGAGGTTGATCTTGTTCTTGACGTAGTTCCTGGCAGCTGCCAACTGCGCTTCCGGATCGTCGGACAGGGCGATCATCGCCAGCGCCGAGGTGGATTGGCGCATCAGCGCCGGATCCACCTGACCGACCGGCGTGTAGACCGGCCAGTCGCACTGTTTGCCGCGCAGGAACACCCAGTGATGGAGCACGTCGGGTTGATTCGGTTCCAGCTCCAGACTTCTCGTCAAGCTGGATAGCGCTTGTGCGTACTGCTGTCTGGTTTCCTGCAACCGGCCGAGATTGTTGAGCGCCAGCAGCCGAAGCGGCCGATCCTCTGCCTCGTCAGGCGAGGTGTTCTCCGCGACCCATGACCATTGGGCAAGGGCGTCGTCAACCTGATTCGCCCGCTCATAGATCAGGCCAAGGTTGAAATGCGGTTGAACGAAAGAAGCCGACAGATCGATGGCCTGAAGGTAGGCGCGTTTGGCCCCTTCCAGATCGTTCAGGTTGAATAAGGTCGTGCCGAGGTTGAAATGGGCAAAATGCTTGAACGGCGAACTGCTGTGCGCGATCCAGGTTTCATACAGTACGGCCGCCAATTCGGCCTGCTGCACCGCCTCCAGTTGGCTCGCAATCGTGAACAGCTCGGTCAGATTGAGCGTTCCTCGCCGCGCCGAGAGGATGTGCGACACGAAATCCGTTACGGGAGAGAGAACGACCTCGCTTGCAACATTCATAAAAAGCGGTCCTGTTGAAAAATGGTATGCGCTCGCGCGAGGCAACTAATGACAGATGTGTGCGGATCAGGCGGGCGTCTTGAACTTGCGTGATGCAGGAGGAGGGCAATTTTGAGCAGTGTAGAGGCAGACTGTATCGCCTAAAGCGCAGAGCAGAGCCTTGATTTCCTCGTATTTCGGATGATTGGCGGGGGCACGAGAGACGGCGGATGCCATCCAGTGTCTCAAGTTTCAGCCCTCCGCCGCCGATATCCAGATTCAGGAGGCCGCTACGAGTGAATACATGCTTCCGTCAAATCTCAGCGTAGCCACATCGCCGATGTGACGCGATTACGGACCCCGGATGCTCAGCATCAGCAGCAACATCGATTCGCTCATCGCACAGGAAAACCTGAATGGCTCGGGCAGTGCCCTGACGCAGGCGGTCACCCGTCTCTCGTCCGGCAAACGCCTCAACAGCGCCGCTGACGACGCAGCGGACCTCGCGATCGCGACCACGCTGCAATCGTCGATCAACGGGCTGAATCAGGGCGTGTCCAACGCCAACGACGGCGTATCGCTGCTGCAAACGGCCAGCGAGGGCGTGACCCAGATTACACAGAGTTTGCAGACGATCCGTCAGCTTGCAGTCGAAGCGGCGGGTGGCACCTTATCGGTGAGCGACAAGGCTGCGCTGCAACAGGATGTGGCCCAGCAGATCGCCGAAGTGAACCGCATTGCGTCTCAAACGTCCTACAACGGTCTGAATCTGCTGAACGGTACGGCCGGCGTGATCACTGTTCAGGTCGGCGCAGAAGTCGGCCAGACCGTCAGCATCAACCTGGGTCAAGGTCTGTCGGCAGCCTTGCTTGGAGCCGTCTCCGGTCCGGATGACTACCTGCCAGGCGGTACACCGCTCGGCACCCTCGCGGGCCTCGACCTGACCTCGAGCGGAGCCGAAAACACCTCAGGCGGCGCCGGTGCGATCACCGCAATCAATGTCGTGGCTAACGGTCTGGGCGGTTTCAGATTCACCGACCAGAACGGCCAGACGATCTCGAGCACGGTAACCAGCGCGCTGTTCACTACTACATCCGGCAGCGCCGGACAGCAGTTATCGCTCAACACGGGCGGCAACAGCGCGCTCCTGCCGTCGACAGAGCTCGCGGCCATTAGTGCTGCGGCAGGGGCCAGCAACACGTCGACGGCCAACGCCGCTGCCGGCACCGTGCTCGGTGTGATTTCGGGCGTCGATATCGATCCGCAGACCGGTGCAGCCGCGACGTCCAGCACGGCAAACGCGATTACCTCGATCAGCGTGCAAGCCAATGGCGCGGGTAGCGTGACGTTCGTCGACCAGAACGGCAACCAGCTGTCGAGCACGGCCGCGTCCGCCCTGTTCGATGTTGCCGGCAACGGAACCAGTCTGGCCGTCTCGTGGAACACGGCGGGCGGCCCGGCGAGCACTTTTGGGGCGAGCGTGGCCATACAGCCGGCTGGAACCGCTCTCGCCAGCATCAATGCGAACAACGGCCTCGTCGTCACGAACAGCACGGGCAACGCTACCAGTGTGCCGACCTCGGTGGCAGCCCTGGACGTCACCACCATGGCCGGCGCGAACCTCGCAATGGAAACGATCGACGATGCGCTGGCGTCGGTGAGCGCCATTCAGGCGACGCTCGGCGCGGCGCAAAATCGCTTCGTCGGGATAGCCGGTTCGCAGCAGGCCGAGTCGACGGACCTTTCGAGCGCGCAATCGCAAATCACAGATGCTGATTTCGCGCAGGAAACCGCCAACCTGAGCCAGGCAGAAGTGCTGAATCAGGCGGGTATTTCGGTGCTGGCCCAGGCAAACTCGCAGCCGCAGCAAGTGATGAAACTGCTGCAATAACAAGCCGCCACATCGCCCCTGCCGATCGGTTCATCCTCTAAATTGCGCCCGATTCAGGGGTCTGTTTATCGCCTGCCATTGACCCGAACCACGCGATACTGCGGAACCATGGGGCAGGCTGGCCTTGCCGCGGATGGATATATGACGGGCGAACAACAGGCGGGCAGTGATGAAAGCCAATATCTTTCAGATTACTAATGACGAAGCGGGCCACAGCCTGCTCGACCCGGGGTTTCCGGTGCTCGACAACACCGCGAACGCGAAACCGGATTGGCGCGAATACAGTGCGGTGCGGAATTTTTTCCTGAGCCATACCGTCAATGAGGACGAGCTCTACGGCTTCCTGTCATCGGACTTCGCGCAGCGGACCGCACTGAATGCGGAGTCGGTTCACGCGTTCATCGAGGGCAATCCAGGTTACGAGGCTTACACCTTTTCGCCCGCCAGCGAGGAACAAGCCTGCTACCTGAACGTGTTTGAGCACGGCAACCAGCTTCATCCTGGCTTGATTGAAGCGGCAGAGGCGTATCTGCGGGAACTCCAGCTCGACGTTAACCTCCGCACGCTGGCGATGGATTTCCGCTCTGCCATGACGGGCTACTACATCGTTGCGAAGCCATCGTTCTGGAACACCTGGTTCGCGCTCACGGAAAAGCTCTTCGACCTGTTTGAAGGCGAGCCCGGCGAATTCCGCAAGGCGCTTGACTCGCTTGCGACTTGTGCGGACGGGACCAGTTTCAAAACGCTTCTCGTCGAACGGATCACAGCGCTGGTACTGGCATTGTGTCCTGACATCCAGGTGCGCGCATTCGAACCGTCGTCCTTACCCGCTCCGCATCCGAACTACCGGAAACACGGGGAACAGATAGCATTCCTGAACGAACTGAAGGAAACCATTCGCCAGAGTGAAGACCCGTCCCGCTTGAGCAATTTCTACGCACTGCGCGGCGCGGTACTGCAGGCGTGCGAGGGCAAGCGGTTTGGCCAGGCGAGCGAGAGTTTCATCGCGACGCCGTTGGCCGCCTCGCGCGAGCTACTGTACGTGTGCTTTACCCACGTGCCGCCGCCTTATGCGTTTCCGTCTTACGTGACCATGCTGCACCTCGGGGAGGCCCAAGGTCCCGGCAAAACCAACCTGCGCGATCTCGCGCCCGAGTGGGAACCCTATCATCCGCAACTGGGCTCGCTCGCTGGATGCTTCGCCCTCAAGAACTACATTGTCAAAAATCGGCTTCAGGTACGCCATGTAGGGATGTGCCAGTACCGGAAGTTCGTCTCCAACACGAGGATCAGCGGTGTGCCTGCCGCGAATTACCCCGTGATGGACGTAGTGAACCGCCGCATGCTCGACAACGCCTTGCTGCACCAGTCTATGTTGCCGGGCGGTCGCGAATTTCTGGTTGTCAAACCGGGGACGGTGAGCGGCGGCTACTACAACCAGTACAAGTTGGCGCACGTCCCGGAGGATTTTCTCCGCTTCACATCGGAAGCCGTGGAACTGGGTGTGTTGACTGGCGACGAAGTCATGCCGTTTTTCCGCAGCGACGCGTTTATGCCCGGCGGCATCGAGCTCGGCGTGTTCCCGACTGACTTCTGGATACAGACCATTTCGTCGATCGAAAAGGTGGTGCGGGCCTGTGTGACGCGCTATCCGGCAAAGCGTTCGGGTTATCAGACCCGCAATTGGGCGTTCTGTGTGGAACGCCTCGGCAGCTACCTGCTGCTGAAGCACCTGACCTCCGCCTATCCGGGCGTCTGGCAACAGCAGTTCATCGGCCAGCTCAATCTGCTGACCGAGGATGAGAAAGCCGTGTACGTGGCCGGACGCTAATCGGATCTCTCCCGGCTTTTCTTTCAGACACAGCGTATGACATCCAACCCATTGAGCGCCCTGCCGATAGCAGGTGCGTTTGTCGCACAGAGCAGTCCGAAGGAAGATGCGCGCGGTAGCTTCATGAGGCTCTTCTGCGCAAACGATTTTGGCGAGGCCCACGGTGCACGGCAGATCGTGCAGATCAACTGGTCGCATACGGTCACGGCCGGCACGGTGCGGGGCCTGCATTTTCAGCAAGGCGCTGAGGCCGATGCAAAGTGGGTGCGCTGCGTTGAGGGCCGGGTTTGGGACGTGATCGTGGATCTGCGGCCCGCTAGCGCGACCTTTATGAAATGGCATGCGGTGGAACTGTCGGCGGCCAATTGCCGGGCGGTGTTCATTCCGGAAGGCTGCGCACACGGTTTTCAGAGCCTCGAGCCCGATAGCCGGTTGCTCTATCTGCATACCGCTTTTCACAACCCGGCGGCCGAGCGTGGCGTAGCCTTCAATGATCCGCAACTCGCGATCGGATGGCCGCGCGAAGTCACGTTGTTGTCCGAGCGGGACCGCGCGCTACCGACCGTGCAGGCCCTGTTCGGCTAACCCGCGCCGTCGGCTGACGCGGGCACCGCCAGCCTGTCACAGGTATCTGACCGCCGGCATGGCTACTGCGAAGCGGACCTCGGGCCCGAGCGCCGGTCTCTGTTGCGCGACGATCTCATCCGAAATATTCCACGGCAGGATCAACACGACATCGGGCTTCGCACGGGCGAGATCGGCGGGAGAAACGATGGGAATATGGCTGCCGGGCATGAACTTGCCCTGCTTGGAAGGTGCAGCATCGCAGACGATGGGCAGCAGGTCAGGTCTGACACCCGCGTAGTTGAGCAACGTATTGCCTTTCGCGGCGGCGCCGTACGCCGCCACCTTGAGGCCGGCATCTTTGGCGTCCAGCAGAAAGCGCAGCAGGCCGTTCTTCGCATCGTCCACGCGTTGCTGGAAATTCCTGTAGGTCTCGGGCTGCGTGATGCCGCGCGCTTCTTCGAGGTGACGGATGCGTTCGACCGAAGCGTCGTCGGCGCGCGGGTCCTCTGCATGGCAGCCGAACACACGCAGGCTGCCGCCATGAGTGCGGATCTGCTCGACGCGACAAACTCGCAGGCCAGCCACGTGGAAGATATGCTCGACGGCCTGCAATGAAAAATATGAGAAGTGCTCGTGATACACCGTATCGAACTGCACTTCGTCGAGCAGGTTCACCAGATGCGGAAACTCCAGCGTAATCGTGCCGCCGGGTTTGAGCACGGTTTTCAGGCCGGCGGCGAAGTCGTTGACGTCGGGCACGTGGGCAAACACGTTATTGCCGATGATCAGGTCGGCCAGGGGGCCGGACGCAGCCAGTGAGCGCGCTAGCTGCTCGCCAAAAAATTCCCGCACGACCGGAATGCCGAGCGCTTCGGCGCGCGCCGCGGTGCTCGCGGTCGGCTCGATGCCGAGACACGGGATCTGCGCGGAGACGAAATTGCGCAACAGATAGCCGTCGTTCGAGGCGACCTCGATCACGAACGAATCGCGGCCCAGCGACAATTCTTCGATAACCGATGACGCATAGTGGCGCGCGTGCGCGAGCCAGCTTTCGGAGACCGAAGAGAAGTACGCATAATCCGCATCGAACAACGTCTCCCGCGCGGCGTAGTCCTCGGTTTGCACCAGTCGGCACGCGTCGCAGACGAACAGCTTGAGCGGATAGTGGCGTTCGGGCCGCGCCAGATCGGCATGGCTCAGATAGGCATTCGAGGGCGGTGCGAAGCCAAGATCCAGAAACGGAAACGTCAGCGGATGATCACAGTGGCGGCAGTTCAAGACTTCAATCCTCGCATCAATTGACAGCAGGCGCAGTCGTTTCGGTTGCTGTCACGCCAATTCTGGCTTCGTAGCGCCCGATTTGCTCGAGCGTGATTTGCCGTACGCTAGCGCCGGCTTGTCGTGCGCGGTGCCACTGCGCGATCCAGACGAGCGCTTCCTCCAGTTCGAGCCACGATCCCCAGCCAAGCTCGCGGCGCGACTTGCTGGCGTCCAGCAACAACAGTCCCGTCTCGTGCGGAGCGCTGGCTTCGGCCTGCACAGTGAACGACGCGCCGTCGCCAAGCGCCGACGTAAGTGCGGCAGCTATTTCGTCGACGGCGCGCATGTCGTCGGCGCGAGGCCCGAAGTTCCATGCCCCGGAATAATGTTCAGGGCTCCTGTGCAGGCGCTCGGCGAGCGCAAGATATCCCGCGAGCGGCTCCAGCACGTGCTGCCAGGGGCGAACCGCGCGTGGGCGGCGCACGATCGCGGGGGCGCCGCGCTCGAATGCGCGCAACAGGTCGGGTACCAGGCGGTCGACAGCCCAGTCGCCACCGCCGATCACATTGCCGGCCCGAGCGCTGGCAATGCCTACGCGCGCTACCGCACCCGTGGCGGACGCGAAGAACGAGCGTTGATAGGCGGCGGTGACCAGTTCCGAACATGCCTTACTGTTGCTATACGGATCGTAGCCGCCGAGCCGGTCGCTTTCCGCGTAAGCGTGCGTGCTTTCAAGATTTTCGTAGCATTTGTCACTTGTCACGTTGACCACGGCGCGCACGCTGCCGATCTGGCGAACCGCGTCGAGCACGTGAACGGTGCCCATCACATTGGTCCCGTACGTGTCGACCGGGTCCACATAAGAGCGCCTGACCAGCGATTGCGCGGCGAGGTGAAACACCACTTCGGGCCGCGCGGCGTTCATAGCGTCGCGTATGGCGGCCAGATCCCGCACGTCGCCGCTAACGGATTGCATACCCCGCGCCACCTCGGCTTCTGCGAATAGCGATGGCTGGGTGGGGGCGTCAAGAGAAAAGCCTGTGACCTGTGCGCCGAGCTGCTGCAGCCATAGGCACAACCAGCTTCCCTTGAAGCCGGTGTGGCCGGTCACGAAGACGCGCCGACCGAGCCAGAAGCGAGTGTCGTTCATCACCAGGTCTTCCAGGGCGCTTTGCCAGTTGCCCAGATCGCATCGAGCTGATGCTTGTCGCGCAAGGTGTCCATCGGTTGCCAGAATCCGTTGTGGCGATACGTCTGCAGTTCTCCGTTAGCGGCTAGCTGCTCCATCGGTGCGGATTCCCACGGCGTCGCATCGTCGGCGATGTAGTCGAGCACGCGTGGTGAGGCGACGAAATAGCCGCCATTGATCCACGACGTGCCATCCTGTGGCTTCTCCGTGAAACCCACCACGGCATTCTCGTCATCGGCGAACTGCAGCACGCCGTAGCGTCCCGGCGGCTGCACGCCGGTCACGGTGGCGAGGCGGCCATGACGCTTGTGAAAACGCACCAGTTCGGTGATGTTGACGTCGCCAACACCGTCACCATAGGTGAAGCAAAACGCGTCTTCGTCGCGCAGCAGATGCGACGCGCGCTTCAGGCGACCGCCGGTCATGGAATGCTCGCCGGTATCGATCAGCGTGACCCGCCACGGTTCGGCGTAGCGCTGATGTACCTCCATGCTGTTCTTCGCAAGGTCGAAGGTGACGTCGGACGAGTGCAGGAAGTAGTTGGCAAAATACTCCTTGATCACATAGCCCTTGTAGCCACAGCAGATGATGAAGTCGGTCATCCCGTGCGAGGCGTAGATCTTCATGATGTGCCACAGGATCGGCCGGTCGCCGACTGTGACCATCGGCTTCGGACGCGACTGTGTCTCTTCGGATAAACGCGAGCCGAGCCCGCCAGCGAGAATGACGACTTTCATTTCGATTTGCTTCGTGCAGGATGTGGACTACGGTTAGCCATTGCCGGCTCCGGAACCTGAACGCCTCACGCGTATCAGCGAACGCGTTTGAGATAGCCTTCGGGCGCCACGGAAATCAGCAGTTTGTTATCGATCTGCCAGTCGACCTCGAACTCCGGGTGTCGTGCGACGTAGGCCCTGACGGCCGTTTTCGGATTGTTGCCGACGTCCCATGGCCGGTCGGGATAGCTGCCGGCCGGCATGTCCTCGATGAGCGTATCGAAGGCGACACAGTAGCTGCCGGGCGTGACCAGTGGCGCGTAGGCCTCAAGTTCGGCGAGCACGTGTTCGTGCGTGTGGTTCGAGTCGAGGCAGACCAGCACCGTTTGCCAACCTTCCGCATGACGGCGCACCTGGTCGATGACCTCGGGGGCGGTCGACGAACCCTGGATCATATCGATCCGGTTTGCCAACGGATGGGCTTCGATCGCGTGGCGATTGTGCGCACGGATGTCGATATCGATGCCGAGCACACGGCGCCTGGGGCGGCTCGGATCGAGCATCTGCTTGCTTTCGACCGCGTCGCAATAGTCGAGCAATGCCAGCATCGACGCGCTCAGGATCAGGGAGCCGCCATGCGCGATCCCGGTCTCGATGATGAGGTCCGGCCGCACTTTCCAGATCAGCTCCTGCATCGCGACCATGTCCTGTGGATACTGGATGATCGGACGGCCAAGCGAGGCGAAGTTGTACGAATAGCGTTGCTCGGCGCTGAGCCGCAGAAACGCCTGACCCGCATCGCGCAGCTCGGCATTCTCGCCGTTAGCCGCGATACGCTCCCGCACTTCCTGTTGGAAATCATTCATGGGCGATACCGGTGTAGTTGAAGTTTGAAGCTGGGTCATGACGTCTCCAGTAGCTGCTCGAGTTTGCGCGGCACGCCCCAGAACGCCATCGGCTCATAGTCGGGGTAGGGGTAGTGACCCAGATCGAGCGCAATCCGCCAGTCGTTGTCACGCAGCCATTGTTCGACCATTCCGCGAACCGAGCGTGGCGTTCCCGAGCAGACATTCAAGGTCCCGATGTCCTCTTGCCTGAGCGCCAGCTCGACGAGCTGCTTTGCCACCTCGCTGACGCGTAAATAGTCGCGTAGCTGTTCGCCCCCAGACATCCTGAAAACGGGGTCGCCTCGCTCCACAGCCTGCTTGAGTTGCGGCAAGAGCGAGGTGGGGGCTTGCCCTTCGCCGTGCATGAAGAAGAGCCGTGCCCAGGTCAGCTTGAATGCAGAACCGCTCTCGCGTTGCAGGTATTCGAGTTGGCGGCGTAGCGTGTCCTTGGCAAATCCGTACGGCGTGACCGGGGCAGTCGGGTCGGTCTCACTGAGGGCGCCTGAACGCAAGCCATACTCGAGGCAGGTTCCTGCGACGAGCAATGATTTCAGTCCCGCGTCGGTCAATTGCCGCAAGAACGCATAGTGCGCGGGGAGTTCCACCTCGAAATGCCTGAGCGAGCGATAGTTCGGCAGGCCGCCCCAAGCGAGGTGGATCAGCACGTCAGGACGGCCGAGTGCCTCGAAGGCTTGCCCGGGCGCTGAGGACAGGTCGAGGTTGACCCATTTCACGTTGGCCAGGTGCGGCTCATCGAGCGAGTGGCTGCGCCTTGTCGCGACGACACCAAGATCGCGCGAGGCGAGTTCAGCGAGCACATGCCGGCCGACAAATCCGGTTGCGCCGGTGATGGCGACTTTGGTCATGAGAAGGCTGCGTCGAGTCTGAAGTGGCGTTTGCGGATTGGAAATACCTGATGCGAAGTCTACGGGGCGCTGTACCGAAGCATTCCGAGGAACAGCGGCCTAAACGCTGGTCAATTCGTGAGGCGCCCGGCAACGCAGCAAGCCAGGCGATCTGCGCCGTCAGGTGCGATGCCGGTGCAAGGCGCCGTGGCCCTCGTGGGGGCTGACGTCGAACGATTCGGCCGGCAAGCCGTCGCACCAGCGTTGCCACATGATGCGCAGCGCAGCGCTTGCGCCCGTGGCGATCATGTCCGGGCGGAACATCGGTGACTGCAGGCAGCGCTCGCGCATGCCGGCGCGCAGCGCGGCGAGCGCCGGCAGGTCCGCCGCGGCGGCAATGCCGCGGCGCACGAAGTCCTGCGCATCAGTGGCAACGAATTCTTCCAGCCCGGCATGCCCCATCGCAGTGGCGCCGCTGCGGCCGGGCACCGTCCGGCCGGGCAGCGTCAGGGTCGGCACGCCCATCCACAACGACTGGAGGGCCGTGGTGAGGCCGCCGAACGGCAGGGTATCGAGACAGATATCGACATGATGATGCTGCTGCAGAAAGACCGGCACCGACGCGCGCTCGCGGAAGTTGAGGCGTTCGCGAGCGATGCCCTCTTCGGCGAACCAGTCGGCCAGCCGCTCAGTGGCGCTGCCGTCGGCCGGCATGGCGCCGATCAGCATGCGCGAGGTCGGCAATGCGTGCAGCAGTTGCGACCACAGCGCGATGACATCGCGGCGTAGTTTGTTGAGCCGGTTGAAACTGCCGAACGTGATGTAGCCCTTGTGCAGGGCGGGCAGCAGGTTGACGGGCGGGGCATTGCGCTCGGGCAGGAACGGCGCGAGCGCGGGCAACCGCGCGATCTTTTCGGTGAACTGACTGCTGTACTGTTCGGAGGGCACCCAGAAACGGTCGGCCATGAAGTAGTCGACCGCGCTTAGGCCGGTCGTGCCGGGGTAGCCGATCCAACTGGCCTGGACCGGAGCCGGCTTGCATGCCATTACCAGCAGACGGTTATTGGCCGTGTGTCCGGCGAGGTCGATCAGGATATCGATTCCATCGGTGCGGATCAGGTTGGCCACCGTGTGGTCAGGAGTACCGTAAATGTCTTTCCAACCGGCGAAATGGCCGCGTAGCCGCTCAGTCACTTCGTCGACACGTGGTGTATTGGAGTAGGCATGCAGGCACAGGCTGGCGTCGCGAGCGAGATAGGGCAGCACGGGTTCTAGGAAGCTCGCCACTGCATGACGGCGGAAGTCGCCAGAAATGAGGCCGATCCTTAGCAGGCGTTCTGGCTCCTTCGGATTGGTGTGCTGCGGCCAGTGCGCCTTGCGCGGTGTTTCGAATTGGGCGCCGAACCGGCGATGCTCAGCGAACAGCCCGGCAGGCTCCGCCGCTTCGCTGTGGGTCAGACAGAGCAGCAGATTGCTCCTGGTCTGGTCGCCGTCTGGGCCATGCTCGAGCGAGCGCTGGAACCACACGGCCGCCTCGGTGAGCCGCCCCAGCCTCATGTACAGCAAGCCCAGCGTGTTGGGCGCCAGAGCGGTATTCGGCGCCGCCTCCACCGCGCGCAAGCACACTTGTTCGGCTTCGTCGAATTGTCCCGTCGACATCAGGACGATGCCAAGGATGCG
This sequence comes from Paraburkholderia sp. EB58, assembly GCF_050436665.1. Lineage (NCBI taxonomy): Bacteria > Pseudomonadati > Pseudomonadota > Betaproteobacteria > Burkholderiales > Burkholderiaceae > Paraburkholderia > Paraburkholderia sp. EB58. Next base: position 409,497 of record NZ_JBNDMQ010000002.1, read on the forward strand.
CAGTCCTTCCGCGTGGCGCGGGGCCAATTCAAGCAGTTGCCGGCAGGCTTGCCCCGCTTCCTCGTGCCGGCCTTTCGCTTCCAGGATGGCGGCGCACACCTGGAGCGCGTCGACATCGCGTGGGTTCAGCTCGCGGGCACGCAGCAACGCCGAGAGCGCATCGTCGTAACGATTCAGCCGGTACAGCGAAATACCGAGCAACTTCCAGCCCATTGCGTGTTGCGGGAACTGTTCTACGAGGATGCTCGCGCCCGCTTCTGCTTCGCTGAAGCGCCCGCCGTTGAACAACGCCACCACCGTGTCGACTTGCTGACGGGGCGGCTGCGCGACGGGGCCGTCGCGCTCGTGACTGGCGTTCGTGTGCTTTGCCGTTGTGGCTAGCGGCCCACGCTCCTGTGGGGAAGACGCCTTTTGCTCGCCAGAAGGCGGCTTCGACACAGGGCTGGCGGTCTGCGTGGAGAGCGCGGTCATCCGTGCGATCAGGGCATCTGCGAGCGGGCCGCTCATGCCACGTTGTTGCCCCATCTCCAGCGCGATCCAGGCGGCCTTCATCTGCCCGGACTGGACTAATGCATCGACGTAGCTAATCCAGTACTGGCCAATTCCCGGGCTGGCGCCGAGGGCCGTTTCGAGAAGGGGAATCGCGGCGTCAGGCTGGCCGAGGCGAAGCGCAATGACGCCCAGCCTGTGGTTCGCCTCGGGATGGTGCGGGTAGGTTTGCAGAACGGTTTGATATTGCTTGCCCGCCTCGGCGTATCGGCCAGGTTGGTCCAGCGCGAGCGCCTCGTGCATGGCCGTAGCTGCGTGCAGATGGCGCGCAAGTTCGGCGTCGGCTGGCAGCAATGCGGCACCTCTGCGCAGCGGTTCGAGTGCGCCGGCGAGGTTGCCGCGCCTCAGGTATCCATAGGCGAGCGTTTTCCAGCCGAGGCCTTCAGCGGGCAGAAGTTCGACCATCCGCCGGGCCAGCGCGTCGCCCTCGTCATGCAGGCCGCGGGCCGTCAGCGTCCCGAGGGTCGCGATGAATTCGCCCGCCAGCGCGGCGCGCTGGGCGGCGTCCGGTTCGTCGAATGCCTGGACATGTTGATGATTCACGGTCTGCTGCAGCTCGGCGTCGATAGTCATGAATTGCCGTGGGCGTCCGCGACCACGGGTGAGCCAGCGCTGCGTTCGTCCGTCCGCGCCGCATCGTAGACGTCGAACGATTCGGCCGGTAAGCCGTTGCACCAGCGCCGCCACATCACACGCAGCGCCTCGCTTGCGCCTGCGGCGATCATCTCGGGGCGGAACATCGGCGACTGCATGCAGCGCTCGCGCATGCCGGCGCGCAGCGTCGCCAGCGCCGGCAGATCCGCCGCGGCGGCGATGCCGCGGCGCACGAAGTCCTGCTCGTCGATGGCGACGTATTCTTCCAGCCCGGCGTGTCCCATCGCGGTGGCACCACTGCGGCCGGGTACCGTCGGGCCGGGCAGCGTCAAGGTCGGCACACCCATCCACAACGACTGGAGAGCCGTGGTGAGGCCACCGAACGGCAGCGTATCGAGGCAGATGTCGACATGGTGATGCTGTTGCAGGAAGACCGGCACCGTCCCGCGCGGGCGGAAATCAAGACGATCGCGCGCGATGCCCTCTTCTGCGAACCAGCCGGCCAGCCGCCCGGTGGCGCTGCCGTCGGTCGGCATGGCGCCGATCAGCATGCGCGAAGTCGGCAGTGCGCGCAGCAGTTGGGACCACAGCGCGACGACCTCGCGGTGCAGTTTATCCAGCCGGTTGAAGCTGCCAAACGTGACATAGCCCTTGTGCAAGGCAGGCAGCAGGTTGACGGGCGGAGCTTCGCGCTCGGGCAGGAACGGTGCGAGCGCGGGCAGCCGTGCGATCTTTTCGGTGAACTGGCTGCTATACCGTTCGGAGGGCACCCAGAAGCGGTCGGCCATGAAATAGTCGACCGCGCTCATGCCGGTCGTGCCGGGGTGGCCGATCCAGCTCGCCTGGAGCGGGGCCGGCTTGTACGCCATCACCACCAGGCGATTTTCAGCCGTGTGACCGGCGAGGTCGATCAGGATATCGATCCCGTCGGCGCGGATCAGGCCGGCCACGATGTCGGAGCCGACCTGACAGATATTGTGCCAGCCGACGAATTGACGGCGCATCCGCTCGGTGACTTCGTCAGAGCCTGGTGTATTCGAGTAGGCATACAGGGACAAGCTGGCGTCGCGGGCGAGGTGTTGCAGCACGGGTTCGAAGAAGCTCGCCACCGCGTGACGGCGGAAGTCGCCGGAAATGAAGCCGACGCGCAGCGGGCGCTCCGGATCTTTCTTATTGGCGTGCTTCGGCCAATTCGGCTTGAGCGGCGTTTCGAAATGCTTGCCGAACCGGCGATGCTCGGCAAACAGCGCGACAGGGTCCAGTTCCTCGCTGTGAGTCAGAGAGAAAAGCAGGTTGCTCCAGTTGAGGTCCCTACTGGGATCCAGTTCAATAGCGCGCCGATATTGCGCGCTTGCCTCGGCAAGCCGTCCTTGCTTCATGTAGACGGTGCCCAGCGTAGTGGGGACGAGAGCGGATTCGGGCATGCCCTGCAAGGCCTGCAGACAGGCCTGCTCGGCTTCGTCGAGCCGTGTCAGCGACATCAGGATGATGCTGAGAATGCGCAGCGCCTCCGGGTTGTTCGGGGACACTTCGAGGAACTCCCGGCAGGCGCGTTCCGCTTCCTCGTGCTTGCCCGTCCCCTCCAGCACGGTGGCGGAAATATGCAGCACCTGGCTGTCCCGCGGACTGAGTTCACGCGCTGTCGCCATGGGCTTCACCGCCTCGGCATAGCGGCCGAGGTTGTAGAGCGAAATGCCGAGCACCTTCCAGCCGAGCGGATGCTGCGGGAACGCCTCGACGAGCGCGCGTGCACGGGCTTCGGCTTCGTTGAAGCGCCTTGCATTGAATAGGGCAACTGCGTCTTCGAGATGCTGGCGGGGCGGTTCTGCGATGACCTCCTGGTTCGGCTGACCGCTGGTCTTCGCGGACTCCGCCGGGGTCAGCTTGGGCTTCGGCTGCTGGGCCGCCGGCCCCCGGGGAGCGGTAACGAAGCGCCGAAGTCGCTGCAGCCTCGCGTCCGTATCGTTGGACAGCGTGCTCATCAGGGAGATCAGGTTTTCTGCAACCGGGCCCGTCATGCCGTGCTGTTGGCCCATCTCCAATGCGATCCAGGCGGCCTTCAACTGGCCGGACTGGATCAGTGCGTCGACGTAGTTGGCCCAGTACTGGCCGTTGCCTGGATTGGCGCCTAGCGCCGTTTCGAGAAGGGGGATCGCGGCTTCGGGCTGGCTGAGGCGAAGCGCCACGACGCCAAGCCTGTGGCTCGCGTCAGGATGGTTCGGATAGGCTTGGAGAACCATCTGATACTGCTTGCCCGCCTCGGCGTAGCGGCCGGACCGGTCTAGCAGGAGGCCCTCGTGCATGGCCGTGGCCGCCTGCAGATGACGCGCGAGTTCGGCGTCCGGCGGCAGCAGTGTGGCGCACTGGCGCAGCGGCTCGCGCGCGCCGAGGAGGTTGCCGCGCCGCAGGTGCGCGTAGGCGAGCGTCTTCCAGCCGAAGCCTTCGGTGGGTACGAGTGTGACCATCTGCCGGGCCAGCGCTTCGGCCTCGTCGTGCAAGCCGCGGGCCGTCAGCGTCTCGATGGTCGCGATGAATTCGCCGGCCAGTGCGGCAAGCTGCGCGGCGTTTGGTTCGTCGGACGCCGGGGCTTGTTGATGATTCACAGTCTGCTGCAGGTCGGCATCGGTACTCATGATTTCCTTGGAGCCCCGCGGAATGGGCCTAGGATGAGTCTACCGATTCGCCTTTTGGGCGATTCAGGGAGCAACGATGGGATTTCCCGCCATTTCGCCGGGTAGGGCGAGGGCGCGCCAAGAAAAAAAGCCCGCGCAAGGCGGGCTCGAGTCGAACGAGCGCGCCTTTACATCGGCGCGTTTATTGTTGATGTCTTGTCGGGTTCGTACCTGCGAACCCGGGCATGCGTCCGTGGCCTACAGCAGGGCAGCGCGGTGATAGGCCTTTACCGTGCCCGCACGGTCCATTGCCCCGCGATATTCCGAGGCCAGTTCGGACTGGGCGCGCGACGCATCGCGCAGGATCGCGTCCCCGATTGCCTGAATCCGACGAACGAGTTCAAGCGAGCGGGGCTGCTGATTCGCCTGGATCGACTGCAGCAGCGGCGAGCGCTCTTCCCCGAGGCGCGCCGCATGCCGCCAGTCGGCGAGGTTGACGGCGTGTTCCATTGCTTGCGTCAGCTCGAACACACGTTCGACAAGCTGAACCTGATCCTGGCCGTGCTCTTGCGTCATGGTTGACCTTCGAACGTTATGGCGGGTTACGAGGACGATGCACCGGTGGCCAGCGCGCCGGCACTGTTGGTGCCGCCGAACAGGGCCGTCAGATATTTCGAATCGCTGTTGGTGCTGGCCATCAAGGAATTCAGCGCGGTGAACTCGTTGGTGTATTGCGAAGTCAACTGTGCCTCGTAGGCTGTCAGCGCCGTCGCCTGGGTCTTCACGCTCTGCAGATCGGCCGTGTACTGGGCGGTCCGTTGATCGAGGACGCCGCCGCTTTCCGAGAACGTGTTGACCGCGGCGTTCAACTGTTGCCCAAGGCCGTTGGTCATGTTGAACAGTGCGGCAACCTGCGTCGGGTTGTTTTGCACGGCGTTGTCGAGGGTGGCCGTATTGACCGACAAGGTGCCGCTGTCACTCGAACCGTCCGATACCAGCGTGATGCCGATCGATGCAAGCGACACAGTGCCGTTCGGGCCCGGGACGCCACTCGAAACCAGGTTGCCGAGCATGTTCTGGACCGCAGTGAGCGCCGAATCGCCGAGCAGCGGGCCGGACGACGAGCTTGAAGTTGCGCCGGCGGTAAACGAGGTCTGCGCAGCCATCAGGCTCACGACCGCGTTGTAGTCGGACACGAAATTCGTGATGTCGCTCTCGATCGTCGTCGGGTCCGACGCCACCGTCAGCGTTTGCGTTGTTCCGACGGCGGCGGAGGCGATATTCAATGTCACGCCGGTCAGCGCAGTGCTGTCCGAATTGGTGGCGCTGGACACCGGCGTGCCGTTCAGCGTGAATTGAGCGTTTTGCGCCGCGGCTCCTTGGGTCCAGGTGTTGGGGTACGACGAGTTCGTGCCCGTCGAGGTGATCGTCGATGCGCCGATTGCACCGGCCGTGGTGCCGGCGCCTGCTGTGGACGTCACGCCAAGGGCCGACAGTCCGGTGTCGGTCGTAGCATTGACGACGACGTTGATCGTGTTGGTCTGACCAGTTCCCGTCGCCTGGAGTACGAGGTGGGCGCCGTCGGAGCCGTTGACGACCTGCGCCGTAAGGCCAGGGTTGCTGCTCGAGGAGTTGATCGCCGCGGCGATCCCAGTCAGGCTGTTGTTCGATGACGTGACGTTAAGACTCATCGACTTGCCGCCGACCGAGATGGTCATGGTGCCGGTGCCCAGCGAGTTGGCCTCTGACGAACTGAACGCCCCCGAGGTGAGGCTTTGCGCCTGGGCGATCTGTGTCACGTCCACGGAGTAGGTGCCTGCCGTTACGCCCGCGCCGGCCGTCGCACTCAGGCCGTTGCCGCTGGCAGTCGCAGTGAAGGTCGCCTGCAACTGTCCGTTGAAGAGCGGAGCAAGACCGACCTGAAGCTGCGATAGGGCCGCCTGAAGCTGGCCGTACGATGAAATCTCGGCGGTGTCGGTGGCGGACTCGTCCTGCAAAGCGGCACTTTGAGCGGCGACTTTTGACGTGACGAGCGCCGATACGATGGTCGAGGTGTCGAGAGTCGTATCGCCCGTTACACCACTGATCAAAGACTGTCCTGCTTCCTGCAACGCAGACTGCGCAGCCGCGGCAGCAGCAGCAGCAGCTTGTGCAGCCGACTCTGGCGGGGTCGAACTGGTACCGGTTACGGACGACATGAAAGATTCCTCAAAAGATCCGGATCACGCGACAAATCGCAATTGACGTGGTCGATTCGAAGTGGACGTCTTGAGAGAAAATCTCCCATCTGCGCCCGGATAAAACGTCTACGCGGACGAGCTCCTGGCGTTAGCCAGTGGCTCGTCCGCGCTCGCATACTGCGCGAGACTACTACCTTATTGCAACAGCTTCAGTACGCTCTGCGGCAGCGAGTTTGCCTGAGCCAGCACCGAGATACCCGCTTGCTGGAGCACCTGCGCCGAGCTCAGGTTCGCCGTTTCCGTTGCGAAGTCCGCGTCGGTGATCTGCGATTGAGCGCTCGACAGGTCGGTCGACTCGTCCTGCTGCGACGTCGCAATGCCGGTGAAGCGGTTTTGCGCTGCGCCGAGCGATGCTTGCAGGTTGCTCACGGTTGCCAACGCGTTCTGGACGATTTCCATCGCGAGAGTCGCGCCTGCCGTGGTGCTGACGTTGACGGCTGACACCGAGGTCGGTGCGTTGTTGATGTTGATCTGACCCATCGTCGAAACGAGCCCGCCAGCGTCGGCGGCCGTGGTGGGGGTAGTCGAGGCGCCTGCAGTGTCGACTGCGCCGTCAAACGTGCTGGTCGGCGGAGTAGCCGAAAACCCGATGGTGCCCGGGGTTGCGGTGGTTCCGGTCAGCGAGCCATTGGTGATGGCGAACAGTCCAGCCGTTGCGGCGCTCGACAACTGTTGGCCGTTCTGGTCCAGCAACGTGAAGCCGCCTTGGCCGTTCGCCTCGACGGTAACCGAAGTGATGATGTTCGCGATGCCTGTCGACGCCACATCGAGGCCGGTGGTCGGGTCGACCGAGATGCCCGAGATCGTGCCGAGGACGGCGCCCGCGGTCGTTACCGTGGTTGCCGCGCTTTGGATCGAGGTCATTTCGTTCGCTTGATTCAGGCCGTTGTTAGCAGCCGTGGACAGCGAAACCGATGCGATGCCGTTGGTCGTCGTGGTCGTGAACAGGTTGGCTGCCGTTCCAGACGAAATCACCGCGCCGTTTTGGTCGGTGTAGCTAAAGCCGCCTTCGCCGTTCGCCACCACGTTGATCGAGGTGATCGCGCCCGGGGTGCCCGACGTGTTTTCCGAGCCATCCGAGTTCAGGTTGAGGCCCGAGAGCGTGCCAACCGTGTTGCCGGCTTCCACGTAGCCGCCGCCGAGCGATTCAGCCGACAGGCCTTGGCTCAGGTCGAGCGAAACGGTCTGGCCAACTGCTGCGCCAACCTGAACGTTGATCACGCCAGCCGTGCCGTCCAGCAGGTTCAAGCCGTTATAGCTGGTTTGCGAAGCAATACGGTTCACTTCCTGGATCTGCTGCGCCACGTCTTGTTGCAGTGCTTGCTGGTCGCTCGGTGCCAGCGTGCCGCCAGCGGCTTCGCCAGCGAGCGAGCGGATCGTTTGCAGGCTCTGCGTGATCTGGGTCAGGCCCGTGCTGGCCGTTTCCACCATCGAGACTGCGTCGTTCGCGTTCGACACACCTTGGGTCAAGCCGTTGATCGACGTTTGCAGCGTGGTCGAGATCGCCAGGCCTGCCGCATCGTCGGCCGCGCTGTTGATGCGCTTGCCCGACGACAGACGCGTAATCGCTTGCGTCAGTGCAGAACCCGAACCGTTCAGGTTTTCCTGAGCGATCATCGACGGGATATTACTGTTGATGCTGAGCATGAATTTCTCCCAAGAGGCTGTTGGCCTAAAGTTACTGCCACGTTGACATGGGCGGAGCACTCGTTCATTGCTGGCCGCCTCTGAGCAGGATGTCGGCGCCGGAAAAAAAAACTTGAGGGACTTTATTCAACACGCACTCAATTCTTTTACATTGAATTACGGCGTTGGCCGGTCGAAAGGAGGCTTAAGAGGTCTGTTGGTCAAGCGTTGGCGCGGTCGGCAGAGGTGGAAAAGTCGGCGTATTCTTTTGTTCGACTAGTCGGAATCCTTGGAGAAATCATGCAAAGACGCAAGATCGGCAATTCGAAATTAGAGGTTGCGCCGCTCATGTTCGGCGGCAATGTGTTTGGCTGGAGCGCGGACGAAGCGGCTTCCTTTACGATACTCGATGCGTTCGTGGACGCCGGCCTGAACTTCATCGATACCGCGGATGTTTACTCCGTCTGGGTGCCGGGCAACCAGGGCGGCGAGTCGGAAACCATCCTCGGCAAATGGTTTCGTCGCAGCGGTAAGCGCGAGCAGATCGTGCTGGCGACCAAGGTGGCCAAGCACCCGCAACGGAAGGGGCTGTCCGCCGGCAACATCCAGGCGGCCGTCGAGGATTCGTTGCGCCGTCTGCAAACCGATTACATAGACGTGTATTTCTCCCACGAGGATGCGAGCGATACACCACTTGCCGAGACGCTCGGCGCCTATCAGCGGCTGATCGAGGCGGGCAAGGTGAGGGTGATCGGCGCATCGAATTACAGCGGCGAGCGTATTCGCGAGGCGCTGGCGGTATCGCGCCAGCACGGCCTGCCTGAGTATCAGATCATCCAGCCCGAATACAATCTTTACGACCGTGAAGCCTATGAGACCGACCTCGAACCGGTGGTGCTGGCTGAGCACCTGAGTTCGGTCGTGTACTACAGTCTTGCAAGTGGCTTTCTGTCAGGGAAATACCGCTCGGCGGCCGATCTGGGTAAGAGTAGTGCGCGCGGCAGCCGGGTCGAAAAGTACCTGAACGAGCGCGGCACGCGGATCCTCGATGCACTCGACACCGTGGCCGACCAGCACGGCAGCACACCCGCCGCCGTGGCGCTCGCATGGCTGATCGCGCGGCCCAGCGTGACGGCGCCCATTGCCAGCGCGACTTCGGTGCAACAGCTTGAAAGCCTTGCCGCGGCTGTCCACCTGATGCTGACCGGCGCGGACACGCGCCTGCTCGATGACGCAAGTGCCTGGCGGAATGGCTAAAATGGTGGTAGGCACGTTATTTTCCTGATATTATCGGGAGTGAATTGAGATCTTTGCCTGTTTCGTCTGCTCTTGGACGGGCGAAGCGGCAACAGACGCGGCGCTTACGATGTGCGTCTGCCCGCGTTAAGCGGTGAACTCCCCACCTCTCTTTTCCGGCCCTCCGTGGCCGCTTGCCTCTCGCTTCGTGCATGGTTACGTTTTCCTGTTATTGGCCATGAAATCGAAGCGACCGGAGGACCGGCGCGTGAGCGGTATGCCGCCACGCAATTACCCGTATCCAGCGATTTAGTTAGGAATTACATGACGACGATTCTTCTGAAGGAAAACGAGCCGTTCGAAGTGGCGATCCGCCGCTTTCGTCGCGCAATCGAAAAGAACGGCCTGATCGCAGAACTGCGTGAACGCCAATCGTACGAAAAGCCGACGACGGCACGTAAGCGTAAGAAAGCGGCTGCTGTGAAGCGCCTGCACAAGCGCCTGCGCAGCCAGCAGCTGCCGAAAAAGCTGCACTAAGCACGCTTTTCAAGCACAGCCGAACGGCGGTGTGAGCTTCGAAAGAAGCCACATCGCCGTTTTGCATTGTGGGGCGCGATCAGGGCGGTTTCGCGGCCGTCGGGTGGTTAAGCTATCGAACGGTCAGGCTGCGTTTTTCACCCGTGCGGCGGATACCCCGAACTGGCGGGCGATCGACATCAGCCGGTCCTGCCATTCCCACGGGCCGAACACGTCATGGACGTTTTGCAGGCAACTGAGCAGATCGACCGTGGCGGGGTCGTAAATATTGATGCGCGCGCGCAGTAGTGCCTTTTTCAGTGCGGCGATGCCGACGTCCATATAGGCAGGCACTTCGACCGGCGTCTTGCCGATATAGCGGACCGGAATCCCTTCCATCGCCGTCATATAGTCGCGCGGCTTGATGAAGCTGCCGACCGGGCAGCCACCGCAGTAACCCCGATAGGCGCCGCCGCCGCGAGGAAGAAGTGCGGCGCACCCTTGGCCGTCGAGGTGGCTGACGGCTCGGTCGAATATCTCCTGATGCGTCAGGAAGTTCAGACTTTTCATGGTGGTTCTCCCCTGCGGTGTGGGCGCAGCGGTCATTCGTTCGTTGTTTGAGTACGTTTCGTAGCGGGCGACGCGTCGCCAACGCGGTGCGGCGACGTTTGCGCCTTCAATTGTTATAACGACCGAAACCGGTAAAAACGTAGAGGCGCCGCACGCGAGCGCGCAATTTTGACACAACGGCGCTTTGGCTGCAGTCGGCCCGCCTTCGGCAAAGGCAGGCGGGATAAGGGCGGCAGCCTGCCGCACGGGGAGATTGGGATTTTCCCGAAGACGTCGTGTCATTGCCGTCGCCGCGCTGAGGTGCGCCAAGTCGGCGCTTCGGCCGTGCAGATAGAAAGGTGCGCGACATTCAATACTGCGGCCTCTCAGCCCGAATGGCGCGTCGGATACCAGACTTGGCGGATTGAAATGTGCGCGCGATTCGATAGACGGCCATGGGGGCTCAAAGGTGCGCGAGATCGGCTACGTCTCGCCGAGACCCTCCTTCAGCCCACCTTCTTATTGCGCCCCTTTTTGCCGAGCGCCGCGCAGCGTGCCCGACAGTCGCAATCCGTCTGATGGTCGTTGACCATGCCCACGGCCTGCATGAACGCGTAGCAGATGGTGGTGCCGACGAACTTGCAGCCGTAGCGCTTGAGCCCTTTGCTGAGTGCGTCTGAGATCTCGGTCGAGGCCGGCGCGTGCTGATATGAGGCCCAGTCGTTCTGGATCGGTGTCTGATCGACGAAGGACCAGATGAAATTCGCCAGCGAGCCGTGTTCCGCCTGGATCTGCTGTACCGCGCGCGCATTGGTGATCGCCGCTTCAATCTTGCCCCGATGACGCACGATGGATTCGTCGAGCACCAGTGCATCCACGTGCTTTGGCGTGAAGCGGGCCACCTTGTCGATCTCGAAGTCAGCGAACGCCCGACGGTATCCGCTGCGCTTGTTCAGGATCGTCGACCACGACAGGCCGGCCTGTGCGCCCTCCAGCACGAGCATTTCGAAGAGGTGCTGATCGTCGCGCGACGGCACGCCCCATTCCGTGTCGTGGTAGTGTGCGAGCGCTTCGCTCGTTGCCCAATTGCATCGCTGTGTCACGTTCCGGCTCCTGCTTGGTCATCTGTCGAAATCCCGGTTCGTCCGGGCTTTGCCAGCATATCGGAACGCTCGCGCGGTGCAACTAGGCCATTCGGCCAGTTGCCGGATCGAAATGGACCTGCCACGCTATGCGGCAACTCTTCACTGACACTCATTCGATGAATACAGACCTCTTTCTGATCGGCGTCGACGGCGGCGGCACCGGCACGCGCGTGGTGCTCGGCGACGGGCACGGCCGCGAACTGGCTCAGGCGGCAAGCGGCCCGTCTGGCCTTGGCCTCGGCGTCGAGCGCGCCTGGCAGGCCATTCAGGCGGGTTGCGCCGAAGCGTTCAGTCGGGCTGGCGTCGCGCCACAGTGGGAACGTTGCGTGATTGGCTGTGGGCTTGCCGGGGTCAACAATCGCGTCTGGCTTGCCGGGTTTCGGGCGCAGGCGCCGAAGCTGGCTGGGCTGGCCGTGGAGAGTGATGCGTACACGACATTGCTCGGGGCACACGGCGGCTCACATGGGGTGATCGTGGCGCTGGGCACCGGCAGTGTCGCCGCCGCAGCAGACGGGGAGGGCGAATGCCGCATCGCCAGCGGTTTCGGTTTCCCTTCCGGTGACGAGGCAAGCGGCGCCTGGCTCGGCTTGCGTGCGATCGTCCACGCGCAGCAGGCGCTCGACGGCCGTGTCCCGCTGGACGAGTTTGCTCAGGCGTTGCTCGATCGGGTTGGGGCGCAGGACCGCGATAGCCTCATCGTCTGGCTGTGCGCAACCAATCAGACTGGCTACGCGAGCCTCGCGCCGATTGTGCTCGCCCACGCCGGCCATCCTTTCGCCGCGCGCCTCCTGGCCGAAGCGGGCGAGGAAATCGGTAAGATGATTGCAGCGCTAGACCCATCTGGCGCGCTGCCGGTCGCCCTATGCGGCGGACTCGGTGCGCCTCTGCGCGCCTATGTGCCGCAGCGTTATCAGGCGCGCTTGCGTGCGCCGCTGGCCGATTCCGCGCACGGCGCTCTGCAGCTGGCACAGCATGAAGCCGCGCGAACCGGTGCCAGTGCGGCCGGCTGATCTGGCGTAGGCGCCCAGCCAATCCAGCCGTGGCCTCGAAAGCCTCGAAAGGAACGCTAAAATAGCGCCTTTGACGCCGCCCGGTTGCCCACACCATGTACAAAGTTATCGCCACGGATCTCGACGGCACCCTGCTCAACGGCGACCATCAGCTCGATCCGTTCACCGTCGCCACGGTGCGTCGGCTGGAAGCCGAGGGGCTGCACTTCATTATCGCCACCGGCCGGCACTACCGTGACGTGGCGGGCATTCGCGACCTGCTGGGTATCCGGCCGTACCTGATCACGTCGAACGGCGCGCGCGTGCATGCTCCGGATGACACAAGAATCTACGCGGACGATCTTCCGCCCGCTGCCGTCCACCGCCTCGTGCGGCCGGAGATTGCCGGCGCGCATGGCCGGGTGATCGTCAATCTGTTCGCCGATGAGGAATGGCTGATCGATCGCGACGCGCCGGAACTGCTGCGCCTGCATCAGGATTCGGGCTTCGGCTATGCCGTGACCGATCTGCAGCGGCACAACGGCGTCGGCATAGCAAAGGCGCTGTATATCGGCGAACCCGCCGACCTCGCGCCGGTTGCGGCGAATCTGCAACGCGAGTTTGGCGACGCGTTGTACGTCACCTACTCGCTGCCCGATTGTCTCGAGGTCATGACATCGAACGTGTCAAAGGGCCGCGCGCTGAAGTTTGTGCTCGAGCGCCTCGGCGTGGACGCCGCGCGCTGCGTCGCGTTCGGCGACAACATGAACGACATTGACCTGCTCGAAACCGCCGGCCATCCGTTCATGATGAACAACGCCAATCCGGACCTGATCACGCGTCTGCCGAATGTGCCGCGCATCGGCAACAATTTCGAAGCGGGCGTCGCGCATCATTTGCGTAAGCTGTTCGCCCTGGATGACGAACTGGCGTCGTAAGGCGCCTCTGGTGTCAAGGCGCCGCGCCTGATGCCGCGGCCGGCGGCAGCGCTGCGCACGGGCAATCCGCGGACCGTCCATTCAGTCCTTCCTGGCTATGCTGGAAAGTCGCATGCGGCGTGCCGCCTTGCCAGTCGAGCTTGACGATATAGATGCTGTCGAAATCGTCGCTGTGCCACTTCGGGACCTCGCTGGCGTTGCCGCCATGGGCGCTCACGATCTGTCGTACCAGCTTCTCGATCAGCTTGTGCTCCCAAGCCACCACCACAAACTTGTTGCGATATGCAGGGGCGACCAGCGTACTGCTTAGCTTGTCTATCTCCGCGAAGCCATAAGGCGTTTGCACAGGCATCTCGAATTGAATCGCGGTGGGCTCGATGGTCGCCAGCGGGCGGACATAGTAGTAAGGATGTCCGCTGTCGTTCTTCTGCTGGCCCGGGTCGGGCGCGAAGAGCGCATCGGGCTTGCCGAATTTGGCGGCAATCACCGCGGGCAGCGCCATCGAGCGGTTGAGGCCCTGGCAATTGAGCTGGCCGAAACCTTGCGCCGGCTTCTCGCCATGGCGGACAAACACCAGTGTTTCAACCGGGCGGTCGGCCGCCGGAGCGCCAGCCGCCGGATGGCTGGCCCCCTGGTTGCCAGCCGCATACGCCGTGGCGGGCAACAGCGCGCCGCCGCAAGAAGCGGCGAGCCAGAGAGCGACGCCACGCAGGAATCGGCGGGAACGGTTCATGGGGAGCCCCTTTGCGAGCCGTATGAAAGTCGGACGATTCTAGCAGCGACGTCTTGGCTTGCTGCGGATCGGCCGCATCAAAAGCAAAGCGGGCGCCGCAGCGCCCGCTTTACAGATTAGCCTGGCCAGTCCGTCAATCGGCCAGCGCAGCGCGTTGGTTGGCGGTTGCGCGGCTTTCCGCGATGACCGGGTACACGAAACCGGCAATGACCGCGCCGAGGATCGGAGCAACCCAGAAGAGCCACAGCTGGTCGACGGCCGCGCCGCCGACGAACAATGCCGGGCCCGTCGAACGCGCCGGATTGACCGAGGTGTTCGTGACCGGAATCGAGATCAGGTGGATCAGCGTCAGGCACAGGCCGATGGCGATCGGGGCGAAGCCTGCCGGCGTGCGCTTGTCGGTCGAGCCCAGAATCACGAACAGGAAGAAGGCGGTCATCACCACTTCGCAGATGAACGCGGCCATCAGCGAGTAGTGGCCCGGCGAGCGGTCGCCGTAGCCATTGCTGGCGAAGCCGCTTGCCACCAGGTCGAAGCCCGGTTTGCCGCTGGCGATGAGGGAGAGCACGAAGGCGCCGAGCACCGCGCCGACTACCTGCGCGACGATATACGGCACGAGATCGCGCGCCGGGAACCGGCCCGCCACGGTCAAGCCGACGCTCACCGCCGGATTCAGGTGGCAGCCCGAGATGTGGCCGATGGCATACGCCATGGTCAGCACCGTCAGGCCGAACGCGAACGAAACGCCCACGAAGCCGATGCCCAGCCCGTGTACCGGGCCAGCGAAATTAGCGGCGAGGACGGCGCTGCCGCAGCCCCCGAGGACAAGCCAGAAGGTGCCGAACAATTCGGCTGCGAGGCGCTTTGACAACTGCATGATATGGAATCCTAAAAAGTTTGACTTGCTGGCGGCGGCACAAAGGGTATTCAGGTGCACACCTCCGAGCGCGAAATTCTAGGCAAATATCGTTGAATCAGGTGTCAAGAATTGTCAATGTGGTGGTTTGCGAACGGAATTATTTCGCGATAAAGCGCGGAGTCATTTAACAATTCACCTGCATTAAAATTATCAGACGATATCTCGAATTGTGAGTATTAGTGTCCATTGCGAAATTCGCTAATTGCGGCTAGTCTCCGAATGACAATGCGTTCTACAAAAGGGGAGAAGGGAAATGTCGCAATATGCAGAACTCAAGGCGCAGATCGCCAGATTGCAGGCTCAGGCAGACGAGGCGCGACGCACCGAACTCGGTAATGTAATCGAGGAAATCCGCGGCAAGATCGCTGAGTACGGCTTGACGGCCCAGGACCTGGGCTTCGCCGTCGCGGCACGGCGCGGGCGCCCGCCCAAGAAGGCGCCGCTGCCGCCGAAGTATCAGGATCCGAAGTCGGGCAACACATGGAGCGGGCGCGGCAAGCCGCCCAAGTGGATTGCCGGAAAGAACCGTGAGCGGTTTCTGATCGAGCAGGTTTAGTCTCAACAACTCATTTTTGCCATGAAAGCTTTCTGAAGGTTGTTGGTATTCAGGAAGCGCATTCGTTACGTAATATGTATCGAATTTGTGGCGGAATTTGCCAGTAAAAAAAGCCGCCTATGAAAGGCGGCTTTTTAGAAGATGCGCGGCGTATCGACGCGGTTCTGCTCACGCAAACGATTCACATAGGGTTTTTACGCGTAATACCCTGGGTAAAGCCGTTCAACCCATCGCCACACGGCGCAACATGGGGCGGCGTTCAGCTTCGATAAGCGTGGCGTAGCCGTCCAGATAGTTCTGCGCCATGGTCTTCGCGCTAAACCGCCGTTCGAATTGCGCGCGGATTTCCGTGCGCGACAGTTCGTCCAGCCGCTGCAGCGCGGCCACGGCGCCTTGCACGTCCTCTACGACGAAACCCGTCACGCCGTGATCGATCACCTCGGGCACCGAGCCACGGTTAAAGGCGATTACCGGCGTGCCGCATGCCATCGATTCGATCATCACCAGCCCGAACGGCTCCGACCAATCGATCGGAAACAGCAGCGCCTTAGCGCCCGAGAGGAACTCCGGCTTCTGCGCCTCGTTGATCTCGCCGACGAATTCGACGTGCGCCTGCGACAGCAGCGGCTCGATTTCCGTCTTGAAGTACTCCTGGTCGACCTTGTCCACCTTGGCGGCGATCTTCAGCGGCAGACCGCTTTGGGCAGCGATCTTGATGGCTGTATCGACGCGCTTCTCCGGACAGATACGACCGAGGAACGCCAGATATTCGGGCTTCTTGTGCGGCTGCGGCGTGAGCAGCTGCTCCGGCAGCCCGTGGTAAATCGTATTGAGCCAGTTCGCCTGTTTGAGCGGCAGGCGCTGCGAATCCGAGATCGACACCACCGGCGCTTGCGTGAACGTATCGAAAATCGGCTGCAGCTCGGGTAGGTCCAGACGGCCATGCAGCGTCGTGACGAACGGCGTGTCCATCGACGAAAACAGCGGGAACGGCAGATAGTCGAGGTGGAAGTGCAGCACATCGAACTCGTGGGTGATGCTGCGCACCCGCTCCATCAGCAGGACGTGCGGCGCCATCGCGTCGCGCACCGTCGGGTCGAGGCGCAGCGCGCGCGGCCAAGCCGCTTCGAGCTTGGCGGAGGTGACCGAATCGCCGCTCGCAAACAGCGTCACGTCGTGGCCGAGGTCGACCAGAGCCTCGGTCAGGTAGGACACGACACGTTCGGTGCCGCCATAGAATTTTGGCGGTACAGCCTCGTATAAGGGCGCAATTTGTGCGATTCGCATGCGTACTCTCCTAAGTTCATGGCGGCTTCGCACGGCGGCGCTCGGATCGAGCGAGGGGCGAATGCCTTACGGACGGTCGGGCGCGGTGAAGCCCGCCGCCCAGAGACAAACCGACACTGCATCGGGTTATCCCTTAAGGCCATTATCGGGATCGGGCGACGCAATTCGAGTTGTTTTTCAAACACTTAACGTTGTTACAGCGCGAAACATGCTCCGTTACAGGTCGCCGAGGCTTCCTGGTGGCGGTTTCAAGAGATCGCATATCCTTCGCATGTCACCCTTAGCAAGGCGCGTGCCGCGGGTGGCCACTTTCGCCTCGCGGCCGATACCATGCGCCGCGCATAGCAAGCGTGTGTTGCCCTAGTGTGAAAAACATCTATAATCCGACCTCACCGGTAACGGTGCGTGAAATACGCATAATTCGCGCACCGATCGATCCCCTAAATCCGCCTCACCTTTCAGACCTCTTTCAGGCCGCCTATTTGTAGGAAAAATTCCTACATCATTTATGGATGAATCCGTCATTCATATAGGGTGTCTGTCCGATTTCCGTTCGCATTCCCTTTGGACACAATGCTGGCAAGACCATAAACGGGCCGTTCGTGCGGATGTAGTGCGCGCGATCGAGCAAACGTTTCCGTAACGGCCTGACCAGCCAGATCGACCCGGGGGAATCATGAGCACCACAAGTGACATGCTCAATGAGATAAGAGAAGTGAATCTTTCTTATCTCCTGCTCGCTCAACGTCTGCTGCGTGAAGACAAGCCCATGGGCATGTTCCGCATGGGCATTTCGGATCAGTTGGCCGACGTCATCGCCAATCTGTCGCTCGCGCAGACCGTCAAACTGGCCGCATCCAGCCAGGTTCTATGCCGCTTCCGCTTCGATGACCACGCTGTCCTGTCCACGCTTGCGGACAAGGGCAAGACCAGCGCCATTTCTCAGGCGCATTCCGCGATCCTGATGGCTAGCCAGCCCGTCGAGCAGGTCGGCTGATGCCGGCACGCCACGGCAGCAATGCCAACCAGCAATACCAGGATGCGGGAAGCCGAGCGGATGGCCACTAAAAGCGTAATTCTCGAAGTCAGGGAAATCACCCTGGCGATCGAATTGATCGAACTCGGCGCGCGTTTGCAATTGCTCGAGGCCGAGACCAGTCTGTCGCGCGACCGGTTGATCAGGCTTTACAAGGAATTGAAAGGAGTGTCGCCGCCCAAGGGCATGCTGCCGTTCTCGACGGACTGGTTCATGACCTGGCAGCCGAACTTTCATTCGTCGTTGTTCTATAACATTTACCGCTTCATGGCGAACCACGGCGGCTGCGAGACGATCCAGTCGATCGTGAAGAGCTACCGGCTCTATCTCGAACACATCAAGCTGCACGACGACGAGCCCGTGCTCAGTCTGACCCGCGCGTGGACGCTCGTGCGCTTTTTCGACTCCGGGATGCTGCAAATGACACCCTGCTGCCGCTGCGGCGGGCATTTCGTTGCGCATGCACACGATCCGCAGCACGCCTTCGTCTGTGGATTGTGCCAACCCCCGTCCCGCGCAGGTAAGACAAAGAAAGTTGCCGAAGCCAAGGTACGGGCGAGCCAGCTCGCCGAACTGGCGCTTTGAGCCGCGGGGCGGGCACGCCCGTCCCGCTTGCATCCCAGCCTGGGCAGAATGGGCGCCCCGCACCCCGGACCGGGGGCGTGCGCCTGTGGTTTACACGGGCTCCTCCACTCGCTTTTCCACCAAAGTTTTCCGCTCCGTTGCCGTAAACCAGTTTAACGACGGTCTCCGTCGCTTCCTTGTGAGGGCTCGGCTGTGCTGATTTTCGTGGGAACACTCGTGACGCTGTTGTCCGTCTTTGGCGGTTATGCCATGGAAGGCGGGCACTTGGGCGCGCTGATGCAGCCAGTCGAATTGCTGATGATCGGGGGCGCCGGCGTCGGCGCATTCGTCCTCGGTAACGGGATGAAAACGATCAAATCGACGCTGGGCGTGCTTCCGACCCTGTTTAAGGGCTCCAAATACAACAAGGACGTCTATATGGAGCTGATGGCGCTTCTGTACGTCCTGCTGGCGAAGGCGCGCAAAGAGGGCACGCTGACGCTCGAAGCCGATATCGACGATCCGTCCAAGAGCCCGATCTTCACCCAGTATCCGAAGATCCTCGCCGACCACCACATCATTGAGTTTCTGACCGATTACCTGCGTCTGATGGTCGGCGGCAACATGAATGCGTTTGAAATCGAAAGCCTGATGGATGAGGAAATCGAAACGCATCACACCGAGGGCGAAGCCCCGGCGCATGCGCTCGCCAAGGTCGGCGACGCCATGCCGGCGTTCGGGATCGTCGCGGCGGTGATGGGCGTGGTGCACACCATGGCTTCGGCCGACAAACCGCCTGCCGTGCTAGGCGAGATGATCGCCCAGGCGCTGGTCGGCACCTTCCTCGGCATTCTGCTTTCGTACGGGCTGATTGGGCCGCTCTCGAGCGTCGCGGAACAACGCGTCGCCGAGTCGACCAAGATGTTCCAGTGCATCAAGGTGACGATTCTCGCGAGCCTGAATGGCTATGCGCCGGCGATCGCCGTCGAATTTGGCCGCAAGGTGCTCTTCTCGACTGAACGCCCGTCGTTCGCCGAGCTGGAAGAGCACGTGCGCCGCGTGAAAGCCAAGTAACCGCGCGGACCAGGGACCGATTCGATGAGCAAGGACAAAGACCGCGCGATTGTCGTCAAGCGCGCCGCGCCGAAGAAGGCGGGCCATCACGGCGGCGCGTGGAAGCTCGCCTACGCGGACTTCATGACCGCGATGATGGCGTTCTTCCTGCTGATGTGGCTGCTCAGTTCGGCGACCACCGTGCAGTTGCGCGGCATTGCGGACTACTTCAACCAGCCGCTGAAGATCACCCTGTGGGGCGGCGATCGCAGCGCGGAGGATTCGAGCATCCTGAAGGGCGGTGGACGGGATATTTCCACGGATCAGCAGGGCATCACGCGCCAGAGCGACGGTTCGATGAGTCGCGCCGAGCGCACCGCCGCGCGCAACGACGAAGATGCGGTGAAGCAGATGCAGGGCCAGCTCGAACGCCAGGAGCAGGTCCGCCTGCACGATCTGCAGATCAAGTTGATGGCTGCGATCGAGGCCAACCCGGTCCTGCGCCAGTTCAAGCAGCAGATCCGCATTGACTCGACCTTGACGGGGCTGCGCATCGAGATCGTGGACTCGCAGAAACGGCCCATGTTTGACACCGCCAGCGACGAGGTCCAGCCGTATATGCGCGACATCTTGCGCGAAATCGGCCACACGCTGAACGATGTGCCGAACCGCATCATCGTGCAGGGTCACACCGACGCCGTGCAGTACGCCGGTGGCGAAAAGGGCTACAGCAACTGGGAGCTGTCGGCAGACCGCGCGAACGCGTCGCGCCGCGAGCTGATCGCAGGCGGCATGGACGAGCCGAAGGTGATGCGCGTGATAGGCATGGCGTCGACGCAGAACCTGAACAAGACCGATCCGCTCGATCCGGAAAATCGCCGTATCAGCATTCTGGTTCTGAACAAGAAGTCGGAGGACGCGATGATGCACGACGACTCGACCACGACCACCTTGTCGGACGACGCAGCCGGTTCAGCACAACAGCCGCTGCTGCAACAAATTGCGCAACCGGTGACGGTTGCTCCAAAGGCGCCCAGCGTGGCGCCGAAGTGAAGGACATGATGGCCCGACCCGCGCAGCCGCTCGTACGGCGCGCAGTCGGGCGATCCATAGTGAGCGCAGCGAGGTTTTAATGATCAGGCACATTCTGGCAATCGACGACTCGGCAGCGATGCGGCAGATTCTCTCCGCCACGCTGACGACGGCCGGCTATCAGGTGACGCTCGCGGCCGATGGCGAAGAGGGCCTCGAGAACGCGCTTGCCATGCCGTACGACCTCGTGCTGACGGACCAGCACATGCCGGGCAAGACTGGCCTTGATCTGATCACGGCGCTGCGCGGCAACCCGGCTTACCAAGTGACGCCGATCCTCGTCCTTACGACGGAATCCGGCGAACCATTCAAGGCGGCGGCGCGAGCG
Source organism: Paraburkholderia sp. EB58 (assembly GCF_050436665.1). Taxonomy (NCBI): domain Bacteria; kingdom Pseudomonadati; phylum Pseudomonadota; class Betaproteobacteria; order Burkholderiales; family Burkholderiaceae; genus Paraburkholderia; species Paraburkholderia sp. EB58. The sequence goes on from NZ_JBNDMQ010000002.1 coordinate 430,059, forward strand.
GCCGGGGCGACCGGCTGGATTGAAAAGCCGCTCGACCCCGACATGCTGACCGAACTGGTCGCGGCGCTCGCCGAGTCAGGCGAAGCCTGAGCTCATCCACCATTTATATAAGCGGCACGGCAGCCAAAGCCTAGACAGGATCTCTCGCGGTGACCCAGGCATGACACTCGACATCACTCAGTTCTATCAGACGTTCTTCGACGAAGCGGACGAACTGCTCGCGCAGATGGAGCAGTTGCTGCTCAATCTGGACATCGGCCATCCCGATCCGGAAGATCTCGCGGCCATTTTCCGCGCGGCGCATTCAATCAAGGGCGGCGCGGCGACCTTCGGTTTCACCGCACTCACCGAAACGACCCACATTCTCGAATCGCTGCTCGATCGCGCACGCAATAACGAACTCGTGCTGCGCAAGGACATGATCGACACGTTCCTTGAAACCAAGGACGTGCTGTCCGGCCAGCTCGCGGACTATCGCGCGAGCGCCGAACCGGATGCGGCGGTGGCGAAGGCGATTTGCGCCAAGCTTGACCAGCTCTATAAGGAAAGCCTGGGACAACCGACTGCCGCAGCGCCAGCTCCGGTCGCAGCCAGCACTCCCGCGCCGGCCGCCGTCCCTGATGGCCACGCGCCCGAGCACGTCGTTCAACAGGCCGTCGAGGCGGCAGGCGAACTATCAGGCAACGAGCCGGCACAGACCGGCGCAACAACAGCAGGAACGGCAGGAACGGCAGGAACGAACGGAACAAACGGGACCGCAAGCGCAGACGGCGGCCCGCATCTGAAAATCACGCTACGGGGTGTAGGTGAGAAGGACCAGGAACTGCTGGCCGAAGAGCTCGGCAACCTGGGGCATATCGTTGGGCAGGTCAAGGCAGGCGGCGATCTGACGCTGTGGCTGCAGACCGATGTCACGTCCGACGACATTATCGCCGTGTGCTGTTTCGTGATCGACGACAGTCAGATCCTGATCGGCCGCGGCACTGCACCGGTGGATGAATCGCAGGAAGGCGAACCTGGAACGCCTGCCACTGCGGCGCATGCACCGGCGCCTGCGCCGGCACCGGCCCCCGCGCCGGTTGCCGCACCGCAGTCAAGTGCAGCTGCGCCGACGCACGAGCTGTTCAGCGCACCGGCGCAGGCGGCTCCGGTTCCGGCGCCCGCGCCGGCACCCGCCGCAGTTGCTGCGGCGCCCGCAGCGGCACCGGCCGCAGCTACGGCAGCCGCCGAGAATGACCGCAAGGCGCGTCCGGCTGCTGCCGCCGCAGCCGAAGGCAGTTCGATCCGGGTGGGCGTCGAGAAGGTAGACCAGCTGATCAATCTGGTCGGCGAACTGGTGATCACGCAGGCGATGCTGGCCGAGACCACCAGCACCTTCGATCCGGCCTTGCACGACCGGCTGTTCAACGGCATGGCGCAACTGGAGCGCAACGCCCGCGATTTGCAGGAAGCGGTGATGTCGATCCGCATGATGCCGATGGATTATGTCTTCAGCCGCTTTCCGCGCCTCGTGCGCGATCTGGCGGCGAAGCTCGGTAAAGAGGTCGAGCTTGTCACCTTCGGTCAGGCGACCGAACTCGACAAGAGCCTCATCGAGCGGATCATCGATCCGCTCACCCACCTTGTGCGCAACAGTCTCGATCACGGTATCGAGACGGTGGAAGCGCGCCGCGCCGCGGGCAAGGATTCGACCGGCCAACTGGTGCTGTCGGCGGCGCACCACGGCGGCAATATCGTGATCGAAGTCAGCGACGACGGCGCGGGCCTGCGCCGCGACAAGATTCTCGCGAAGGCCGCCAAGCAGGGCATGCAGGTCAGCGAAAGCATGACCGATGACGAGGTCTGGAACCTGATCTTCCTGCCCGGCTTCTCGACTGCCGAGCAGGTGACGGACGTGTCCGGCCGCGGCGTCGGCATGGATGTGGTGAAGCGCAACATTCAGTCGATGGGCGGTCACGTCGAAATTAGCTCGCAGGCAGGCAAGGGCAGCACCACGCGCATCGTGTTGCCGCTAACGTTAGCGATCCTCGACGGCATGTCGGTGAAGGTCGGCAACGAAATCTTCATTCTGCCGCTGAACTTCGTGATGGAGTCGCTGCAGCCGCAAGCCGAAGACATCTACACGGTGGCGAACGGCGAACGGGTGGTGCGCGTGCGCGGCGAATACCTGCCGCTCGTCGCGCTGCATGAAGTGTTCTCGGTGGAGGACGCCAAGTCGGAACCGACCCAAGGCATCGTCACCATCATGCAGACCGAAGGACGGCGCTTCGCCATGTTGATCGACGAACTGGTCGGCCAGCAGCAGGTAGTCGTGAAGAATCTGGAAACGAATTACCGCAAGGTGCACGGCATTTCCGCGGCGACCATCCTCGGCGACGGCAGCGTCGCGCTGATCGTGGACGTGGCGGCGTTGAACCGCGAGACGCGCAACGCGCATGGCGCAATGAGCCTCGCGTAACCCTCGAGCAACTTTTTACTTAACTCATTTCATCCCAACCGTTTGGGGGTAACGTGGCAGAAGTCCAATTCAACAATTCGAGCGTCGCAAACGCGAGCGGTACGAATGGCCGCCGCGACGCGCTGCAGGCAGACGCCGGCGGTCAGGAATTTCTCGTCTTCACGCTGGGCGCGGAAGAGTACGGCATCGACATTCTCAAGGTGCAGGAAATCCGCGGCTACGACAGCGTGACGCGCATCGCCAACGCACCGGAATTCATCAAGGGCGTGATCAATCTGCGCGGCATCATCGTGCCGATCGTCGACATGCGTATCAAGTTTCATCTGGGCCGTGTCGAATACGACCATCAGACCGTCGTGATCATCCTGAACGTCGCGCATCGCGTGGTCGGGATGGTGGTGGACGGCGTGTCGGACGTGCTGACCTTGCAGATGGATCAGATCATGCCGGCGCCGGAATTTGGCGCAACGCTTACCACGGAGTACCTGACGGGTCTCGGCACGGTCGATGGCCGCATGCTGATCCTGATGGACATCGAAAAGCTGATGACCAGCCGCGAAATGGCGCTGATCGAGTCGCTCGGCGGCTAAGGGCCGCGAGCGTGCACATGACCGGACAACAGGGAGCATCAAGATGCTAAGCAGGTGGTCGATTCGTACGTCGTTGACCATGGTCGGGGTCGTTCTGGTCGCACTGACGATCGTGGTCGGCGCGCTCGGCCTCACCGCGCTGAATCGCGCGAGCCAGTCTCTTGACGGTATCGCACGCGGCGATCTGGTGGCCATTCATGCGCTCGACGATGCGTCGGGCTACCTGTTGCGCTCGCGCCTTGCGGTTGACCGGTACAACACGCTTACCGCCGCGGGCAATGCCGACGAAGCGAAGACCGTGCTGGACCGGGCGCAGGAACTGCTCGCCAAAGGCAACGAGAGCTGGCAAACGTTTGTAGATGCGCCGAAGGCCGGCATTGACCAGGCCCTCATCGACGACCTGCTGGCGCGCCGTGCGACCGTGATGCACGACGGCGTCGATCCGGAGTTCGCGGCGCTGCGCGCGGGCGATCAGGCGGGCTTTCACGCGATTGCGGATACGAAGATCAGCCCGCTCTTCATTGCTTACGACGCGTCCGCTTCGGCGGTCGTGAAGGCCTTGCTGCAACGCGCGGCCGATCAGCAGACGACGGCGCAGTCGAACGTCACGCTCATGACCTCGCTGATCGTCGCAGTGGGGCTGATCGCGCTGGTGCTGGTGGTGCTGATCCGTTTCGCGCTGCGCGGCCTGATCGTGCAGCCGCTCAACGACGCAACCGAATGCTTCGAGCGGATCGCCGCAGGCGACCTGACGCACCCGGTGAACGTGTTCAGCACCAACGAGATCGGGCGCCTGTTCCGCAGCATCAAGCAGATGCAGGACAGCCTCTCGACGATGGTGAAAGCGGTCCACAGCAGCACCGAATCGATCGACACCGGCGCGCGCGAGATCTCGATGGGTAACACCGATCTGTCGCAGCGTACCGAGCAGCAGGCCGCTTCGCTGCAGCAGACCGCCTCGAGCATGGAACAACTGACCGGCACCGTGCGGCAGAACGCCGAGAACGCGCGCCAGGCGAGCCAGCTCGCCGTCAACGCGTCGGACATCGCCACGCGCGGCGGCGACGTGGTGGGCCAGGTCGTGCACACGATGCAGGACATCGCCACGAGTTCGAACAAGGTCGTCGACATCATCGGCGTGATCGAAGGCATCGCGTTCCAGACCAACATACTCGCGCTGAACGCGGCAGTGGAAGCCGCACGCGCCGGCGAACAGGGCCGCGGCTTTGCCGTGGTGGCCGGCGAAGTGCGCAGCCTCGCGCAGCGCAGCGCCAGTGCGGCGAAGGAAATCAAGGAGCTGATCGGCGACTCGGTGGACAAGGTGCAAAGCGGCTCGGCACTGGTAGGCCGGGCAGGCACGACGATGGACGAGATCGTCCAGGCCGTGCGCCGCGTGACCGACATCATGGGCGAAATCAGCGCGGCCTCGGAAGAGCAGTCGACCGGCATCGAACAGGTCAATCGCGCGGTGGTGCAGATGGACGAAGTCACGCAGCAGAATGCCGCGCTCGTTGAAGAGGCAGCCGCTGCGGCGGCTTCGCTCGAAGAGCAGACGCGCCAGTTGCAGACCGTGGTCGGCGGTTGGCGGGTGGAAGGCGGGCAGCGTGCGGGCTCTTCTGCGCGCAGCAGCACGCCTGCGGCACGCAGCAAGAACGCGCCGCGCGCGTCGGCTGCAGCGGCGCCGAAGGCGGCAGCCACGCCGGCTCACGCAGCGTCACCGGTTGCGGGTCATGGGGCGACTCATGCAGCGTCTCAGTCAGCGGCACCGGCTGCGCCAAAGCACGACGCGGCACGCACGGCTGCGTCGGCGCGTGCCGAACCGGCGCTCAGACCCAGGACGTCGGCTGGCGCCGCCGAACCGACGGCGCGGCCCGCCGCAACAGGCGCGTCTGCCGCAGGCTCGGACGCGGACTGGGAAACGTTTTAAGGAATGGCACGCAGATATGCAGGCTTTCGGCACCTCGCCCCAGCATGGGCGATTCATTGAAGGACGCCCACAAGGCGTGCTTCGTGCCGTCGGCCGGTTGGACACTCAGTTGCAAGTATTCGCGGGTAGGCGCGACCCCGCGATGCAAGTCCCTGCTGGGGACGCTTCGTATCGCAGGCAGGAAACTTCATGATGGCAACGCGCGCACAGCTTCGCTCCGATAAGGCGGAACCGGCCAGAGCCGGCGACCAGGGGCGTGATTTCGAATTCACTTCGGCGGACTTCGCTCGTATTCGCGAACTGATCCACCGCGGCGCCGGCATCTCGCTGTCGGACCACAAGCGCGACATGGCATACAGCCGTCTCGCGCGGCGTCTGCGTGCGCGCGGCCTCGACAGCTTCCGCGAATACCTCGACCTGCTCGAGTCGGAAAATGATCCGGCCGAGTGGGAGGCCTTCACCAACGCGTTGACCACCAACCTGACCGCGTTCTTTCGCGAGGCACATCACTTTCCGATTCTCGCGGAGTTCGCCGCGAAGCGGCAGCAGCCGGTGTCGGTGTGGTGCTCGGCGGCCTCGACCGGTGAGGAGCCGTATTCGATCGCGATGACGCTGATCGAAGCGCTCGGCGACAGCGCCGCACGCCAGGCCACCGTGCTCGCCACCGACATCGACACCCAGGTGCTCGCGAAAGGCGAAGCGGGCATGTATCAGTTCGATCAGGTCAAGCACCTGTCGCAGGAGCGGCTCAAGCGCTTTTTCCTGAAGGGCACCGGCGCGCATGCGGGGATGGTGAAAGTGCGTCCTGAAGTGCGCGCGATGATCCGCTTCCAGCAACTGAATCTGACCGATCGCGATTACGGGTTGCGCTCCCAGTTCGACGCGATTTTCTGCCGCAACGTGATGATCTATTTCGACAAGCCGACCCAGGCGCAGGTGCTTTCGCGCTTCGATCCGCTAATGAAGCCGGGCGGCCTGCTGTTTGCCGGCCACTCGGAGAACTTCACCTATGTTACGCAGGCATTCCGCCTGCGCGGCCAGACGGTCTACGAACTGACGCGCGACGCCGGCGCCGCCGCGCGCGCTCCGCAACGCAGCCAGACGCACACTGCCCACACGTCGACTAGCGGGGTGAGCGCATGAGTGCCGCCCTGCCGATTGCCAGCAATCTGTATTTCGACAATCACTTCAAGCGCCCCGGCGTGAAGCTGTTGCCGAACGAGTTCTATACGACGAACGAAGACATGGTGCTCGTCACCGTGCTCGGCTCGTGCGTGGCGGCCTGTATTCAGGACCGCACAGCAGGCATTGGCGGCATGAACCACTTCATGCTGCCCGACGACGGCGCCGACGTCGGCCAGGCGGCTTCGGACTCGATGCGCTACGGCGCCTACGCGATGGAAGTGCTCATCAACGAGCTCATCAAGGCAGGTGGACGGCGCGAACGTTTCGAGGCCAAAGTGTTTGGCGGCGCGGCGGTGCTCGCGGGCATGACGACGATGAATATCGGTGACCGCAACTCCGAGTTCGTGCGCCGCTATCTGGCGCTGGAAAAAATCCGCATCACCGCCGAGGATTTGCAAGGCAGCCATCCGCGCAAGGTGGCGTTCATGCCGCGCACCGGTCAGGTGATGGTGAAAAAACTCCGCCTGCAGCAGGAAGCGGGCGTGGCCGAGCGCGAACAGGCGCTCGCACGGCAAACCTCCGAACAGCGGGCCGAACGGCTCGCGCGGGCCCGCGAACGGGTCGAGCTGTTCGCCACCTCGCCTAGCCAGGCTGGGCGGCCACGTCTCGAACTGTTTGGCGCAGGCTCGACCACGGGTACAGGATCAGGGACGAGCGCCGCTGCAGGCAAGCCGCGCATCGAGCTATTTGGCGCGAGCCCGCGCCCAATTAATTCAAACAACGCCAGAACCGCAGAGGAGGCGTGAGAGCTGTGCAAAAGATCAAAGTATTGTGCGTCGACGACTCGGCGCTGATCCGCAGCCTGATGACGGAAATCATCAATGGCCAGCCGGACATGACCGTCGTTGCAACCGCGCCCGACCCGCTCGTCGCGCGCGAACTCATCAAGCAGCACAACCCGGACGTGTTGACGCTCGACGTCGAAATGCCGCGCATGGACGGCCTCGACTTCCTCGAGAAGCTGATGCGCCTGCGGCCGATGCCGGTCGTGATGGTGTCGTCGCTGACCGAGCGCGGCAACGAAATTACGCTGCGCGCGCTGGAACTGGGCGCGGTCGACTTCGTGACCAAGCCGAAGGTGGGGATTCGCGACGGCATGCTCGACTACTCGGAGAAGCTCGCCGACAAGGTCCGCACCGCCGCGCGCGCGCGCGTGCGCCAGGCCGCACCTGCGCAGCATGCCGCGGCGGCTGGGCAAGCAGCGGGCCACGTCGCCGCTCCCGCGCCGAACTTCAACAATCCGCTGCTGAGTACGGAAAAGCTGATTATCGTCGGCGCTTCGACGGGCGGCACCGAAGCGATCCGCGAAGTGCTCGTGCCGCTGCCGCCCGATGCACCCGCGGTGCTGATCGCACAGCATATGCCGCCGGGGTTTACGAAATCTTTCGCGCAACGCCTTAATGGCTTGTGCAGAATTACCGTTAAAGAGGCTGAGCACGGCGAACGCGTGCTGCCGGGACACGCTTATATTGCCCCTGGCCACGCTCACCTGTTGCTAGCCCGTAGCGGTGCGAACTATATTGCACACCTGTCCGACGACCCGCCGGTGAACCGGCATCGTCCGTCCGTCGATGTGCTGTTCCGCTCCGCTGCACAGCACGCCGGCAAGAATGCAGTGGGCGTCATCCTCACGGGGATGGGCCGCGACGGTGCGGCTGGACTGCTGGAGATGAAAAAAGCAGGCGCGTATACGCTTGCGCAGGACGAAGCGAGCTGTATCGTGTTCGGCATGCCGCGCGAGGCGATCGCGCTGGGCGCTGCCGACGAGATCGCCTCGTTGCCCGAGATGAGCCGGCGCGTCATGGCGCGCCTCTCGTCGATGGGCGAACGCGTACAGCGGGTATGATGCGCGTGCCTGATAGAAGAGGCGCTCAATCGCCGCACCATCTGGGTTAAGGGAAAGGGAATTGAAATGGATAAGGGAATGAAGATTCTGGTCGTAGATGACTTTCCGACGATGCGTCGGATCGTGCGCAATCTGTTGAAGGAACTGGGCTACTCGAACGTCGACGAGGCGGAAGATGGCATGGCCGGTCTCGCGCGTCTGCGCAGCGGCAAGTACGACTTCGTGATTTCCGACTGGAACATGCCGAACCTCGACGGTCTGGCAATGCTGAAGGAAATCCGTGCCGATGCGAGCCTGACGCACCTGCCGGTGCTGATGGTGACGGCCGAGTCGAAGAAGGAAAACATCATCGCGGCGGCGCAGGCCGGCGCAAGCGGCTATGTGGTCAAGCCGTTCACAGCAGTCACGCTCGACGAGAAGCTCAACAAGATTCTCGAGAAGATGGCGAAAGCCGGGAGCTGACGTGAACCAGCCGACCAACGCGGCAGCCGCCGACGCGCTCGACGGCGGCGACCTCGCCAGCGACCGCATTCTTGCCCGCATCGGGCAACTGACGCGCACGCTGCGTGACTCGATGCGCGAGCTGGGGATCGACAAGCATGTCGAGCGCGCCGCAGAAGCGGTGCCCGACGCGCGCGACCGTCTCAAGTACATCGCCAACATGACCGAGCAGGCGGCCGAAAAGGTGCTGAGCGCGATTGAGGTCGCCAAGCCGATGCAGGAACAGTTGCAGCAGGACGCGGCTGTGCTCGACGCGCGTTGGGAGCAATGGTACGCGGCGCCGATCGAACGCGAGGAAGTGCGCGCGTTGATGAACGACACGCGCACTTTTTTGCGCGTCGTACCCGAAGTGACGACGGCGACCAATTCCCAGTTGCTCGAGATCATGCTGGCGCAGGACTTTCAGGATCTGACCGGGCAGGTCATCAAGAAGATTACGGAAGTCGTGTACCTGATCGAGCAGCAACTGCTCGGCGTGCTGATCGAGAACATCGCGCTCGAGCGGCGTGAGCAGTTCGCCGCGACTGCGGCGGCGTTGGCGGCTGAACCGTCGGCCACCGGCAGCCCGGAAGGTTTGCTGAACGGGCCGCAAATCAACCCGGAAGGCAAGGCCGACGTGATGCAGGATCAGGGCGAAGTCGACGACCTGCTGGCGAGCCTCGGCTTCTAGGCCGGATTTCGCGGCCGCTTGCAAGCTGGCCGCAGGACATCCGGGCACGGCGCGCCGCAGCGCGGCCGTCGTGCCTCGTAAGACTTTGTAAATATCGCTGGGTGTGACGTGAACGCGTGGTATTGCGGGCACACCGGCAACCCCCCCGAACAAACCTTCATGCGTGCGGCCAGCGCAGTGCCGTATGATCTTGGTTAAATGCGGGCGCTCATGCGATGCGTGGGCCGTTGCGCAATCGATTGGGAGGGGTCGGGCCATGTTGAGTCGTATAAGCCGCGCTGTCTTCATGACGGCGTTAGGGTTGTCGTGTGTCGTGCCCACCATTCAGTCCGCTTACGCGGCGCTGGGCGGCAGTCCAATGACGCCGCCTGCCGGCGCCTCTGTGAATTCCCAGGCCGTTTCATCCGCAGCCGTTGCGCACGCCGCCGCGTCGAGCGCCGCGTCCACGGCCAGTACCCCGTCGTCCTATACCGTGCGTACGACGACGTTCGGCAACGGCACCGTCGTGCGGGAGTACCTCGCGCAGGACGGCACTGTGTTCGGGCTCGCGTGGAACGGCCCGCAAATGCCGAATCTGAACGATCTTCTCGGTACTTATTTCCCGCAGTATCTCGCCGGCGTTCAAGCCGCACGCGCGGTGCGCGGCGGCCATGGACCGGTCGCAGTCGACCAGGATAGCCTCGTGGTCCACTCCGGCGGCCATATGGGCGCCTTCGCGGGTCAAGCGTGGCTGCCGCAGGCATTGCCTGCCGGTGTCAGCGGTTCCGATATCCAGTGACAGTGACGGACGGGAGACGAGCCATGCAATTTGCAGCAAAGCTCACAGGGTGGGCGCGGGTGGCGGTGACGGTCGCACTGGTGTCGCTGATCGCAGCGTGCGGCGGCGGAGGCGGCAGCGACAACAATTCCGCTTCAAACTCGTCTTCGGGTAGCAACTCGCTGCCGGCGAGTCCGGGCGCGACTCCGGTCGCGGCAAATGCGGGGAACACCGCGCCGATCACGGTGGGGCGTGGCGTGGCGAACGTCATCAACATTCCAACTGTCACCGTGACGGTTTGTGTGCCCGGCACGAGCACCTGCCAGAGCATTCCCAATGTGCAGGTGGATACCGGCTCGTACGGGCTGCGGATCGTCAGTGGCGCGTTGAATATCGGGCTGCCAACCGTCGCTGCTCCCACCGCACCTGGCAAACAGCTAGTGGAATGCACGATTTTCGCCGACGGCTATTCGTGGGGTTCGGTCCGCACGGCCACGGTACAGATTGGCGGTGAGACCGCCATCAACATCCCGATCCAGGTGCTCGGTGACGTGAGTTTCAATGTGCCGACCAGTTGCGCGAGCGGCGCCGAAGAGAACACGGCCAACGAGATTGGCGCCAACGGCATTCTCGGCATTGGCACTGCGCCAGTCGACTGCGGCTCGACCTGCGCGAGTGCGTCGACGTTCGCCCAGTTCAGCAATTATTACGCGTGCTCCGGCGGGAGCTGCACGACCACGCAGGTGCCGAACACCAGCCAGGTGACGAACCCGGTCACCGGCTTCGCCGACAACAACGGCGTGATCGTGGAGATGTCGCCCGTCTCGAACAGCGGCAACGGGTCCGCTACCGGCACCCTGGTGTTTGGCATCAACACGGCCGCGAACAATAAACTTGCGGCGTCGCAGGTCTTCACGACCGATGCTTTCGGCGACCTGAACAACAGTACCTTCAACGGCAGCAAGCTGACAGCGTTCTTCGATTCCGGCTCGAACGCGTACTTCTTCGCCGACAGTAGCTTGCAGCAGTGCGGCAGCAACTTCAGCGGGTTCTATTGTCCATCGTCGGGGCAGACGCGCACGGTGAACGTAGTCGGCCTCAATGGCGTGTCCGCCGCGGCCAACATCGGGATTCTCAGCGCGGCGACGCTGTTTAGTAACGGCAACAACTACGCCTTCAACGACCTCGCCGGCCAGATCGGCGGGGCGGGCAGCTTCGATATCGGCTTGCCGTTCTTTTACGGCCGCTACATCTACTTCGGTATCGACCAGACGGCGCTGGGCGGCCAGGCGCCTTTCGTCGCCTATTGAGCGGGGCTTAAGCCCTTCACTCCTTTAGCGGCTACACCGCCCTCCCGCCCGTCCCGCGCCCCCTGGCGCCGGACCGGGCGGGACCGTTCTGCCTGCGGTGCCTCCATCCGCACGCTGTGCTTTCCCTTTCCCCATCGCTTGAAATGCCCCCGTTTCCCTGTCCTTATCCGCCGATCATGGCTTGAGTTCTACGGGAATAATCGCTCTCACTAGAAATAGGCATGGTGCCTTGACCGACTGGAGAGCTGCGTGGCAGAGGATAGCGACCTCGACAAAACCGAATCAGCCACTCCCCGGCGCCTCGAAAAGGCGCGGGAGGAGGGGCAGATCGTCCGTTCGCGGGAGCTGACGTCGTTTGCCTTGCTGTCGGCGGGTTTCTATGGCGTCTGGGCCATGTCGGGATCGATCGGCGACCATCTGGGATCGATGTTGCGCGGCGCCCTGATGTTCGATCACGCGAGCGTCTTCGAAACGCGCCGGATGTTGATTGGCGCGGGTGCCGCGAGCCGTGAAGGGCTCTATGCGCTGCTGCCGATCCTCGCCATGACGGGCGCCGCCGCGCTCCTCGCGCCACTCGCGCTGGGCGGCTGGCACGTCTCGAGCTCGTCTCTCCAGCCCAAATTCAGCCGCCTCGATCCTATCGCCGGGCTCGGCAAGCTATTTTCGATCAACGGGCCGATCCAACTCGGCATGTCGCTTGCCAAGACCCTCGTGGTCGGCTTGATTGGCGGCGTGTCAATCTGGAATCGTCACGACGCGGTTCTCGCGCTTGCCACCCAGCCGCTCACCGTGGCGTTCGCCAACGCGGCGCACCTGATCGCGGTCTGCTGCGGCAACACGGTCGCGGGCATGTTCCTCGTGGCGGCGCTCGACGTCCCGTACCAGATCTGGAATTTCCACAAGAAACTCCGCATGACGAAGGAAGAAGTGAAGCGGGAGCACAAGGAAAGCGAAGGCGATCCCAAGATGAAGGGCCGCATTCGCGCCCAGCAGCGCGCGATTGCGCGGCGGCGGATGATGAGTAAGGTTCCGACGGCCGACGTGGTCGTCACCAACCCGACCCACTTCGCGGTCGCCCTGAGCTATAGCGATGGTGAGATGCGCGCACCGAAGGTGGTGGCCAAGGGCGTCAATCTGGTCGCCGCACGGATTCGCGAGATTGCGGCCGAGAACAACGTGCCGCTGCTCGAAGCGCCGCCGCTCGCGCGGGCGCTGTATCACAACGTCGAGCTCGACCGCGAAATTCCCGGCCAGTTGTATGGGGCGGTCGCGGAAGTACTCGCGTGGGTTTATCAGTTGCGCCGCTTCAAGACCGAAGGCGGTGTGGCGCCGGTGGCACCGACCGAATTCGACGTCCCCGCCGACCTGGACCAAGGGCCGGTATCCGACGAGGAAGCGAACGAAGAAGCCGCCGACGCTCTTAACGACAGCAAAGACAACAAGGCACCTGGAGCCTCCGCATGAACGTACGCGCCGGTTTCCTGTCCCGACGGCCGGACTCGATGAGCAACACTAACCTGCGCGCCCTCGCAGGGCCGGTGCTGATCGTGATGATCCTCGGCATGATGATCTTGCCGTTGCCGCCGTTCCTGCTGGATCTGCTGTTCACTTTCAACATCGCGCTTTCGGTGATGGTGCTGCTCGTCAGCATGTACACGATGAAGCCGCTCGACTTCGCGGCTTTCCCGAGCGTGCTGCTGTTCTCGACGCTGCTGCGTCTCTCGCTGAACGTCGCGTCCACGCGGGTGGTGCTGCTCGAAGGCCACACCGGGCCGGATGCGGCCGGGCAGGTGATCGAGTCCTTCGGACACTTCCTGGTGGGCGGCAATTTCGCGGTGGGGATCGTGGTGTTCGTCATCCTGATGGTGATCAACTTCATGGTCATCACCAAGGGTGCGGGCCGGATTGCTGAAGTGGGCGCGCGCTTCACGCTCGATGCGATGCCCGGCAAGCAGATGGCGATCGACGCCGACCTGAATGCCGGCATCATCAACGAAGACCAGGCACGCAAGCGCCGTCTGGAGGTGGGCCAGGAAGCCGAGTTTTACGGTTCGATGGACGGCGCGAGCAAGTTCGTGCGCGGCGATGCGATTGCCGGCCTGTTGATCATGGTGATCAACATCGTCGGCGGGCTGATTGTCGGCGTGGTCCAGCACAACATGGATTTCGCCTCGGCCGCCAAGACCTACACGCTACTCACCATCGGCGACGGCCTCGTCGCGCAGATCCCGTCGCTGGTGATCTCGACCGCTGCCGGTGTGATCGTGTCGCGGGTCGCGACCAACGAGGACATCGGTACGCAGCTGACCGGCCAGTTGTTCACGAACCCACGCGTGCTGATCATCACGGGCGCCATTCTCGTGATGATGGGGCTGATTCCAGGCATGCCGCACTTCGCCTTCCTGCTGCTGGGCGGCGGCCTGATCCAGATTGGCCGGATGATGAAGAAGCGCGCGGCCGACGTGAAGACCGCGGCGGCCCTCGTCGATGTGGCGCCGACGGCGCTCAAGCCGACCGAAAACACCGAGGCAAGCTGGGACGACGTGACGATGATCGACACGCTCGGTCTCGAAGTCGGCTACCGGCTGATTCCGCTCGTCGACAAGAACTCGGACGGCGAACTGCTCAAGCGTATCAAGAGTATCCGCAAGAAGTTCGCGCAGGAAATTGGCTTCTTGCCGCCGGTCATCCACATCCGGGACAACCTCGAATTGCGGCCCAACGGCTACCGGATCACCCTAAAGGGTGTCGAGGTTGGCGTCGGCGAGGCCTACCCCGGCCAGTGGCTTGCGATCAATCCGGGCCAGGTCAGCGCGGCGCTGCCGGGCACGGCGACCCAAGACCCGGCGTTCGGTCTGCCGGCCGTCTGGATCGACACCGGTCTGCGCGAGCAGGCTCAGGTGTATGGCTACACGGTGGTCGATTCGAGCACGGTGGTCGCGACCCACCTGAACCATCTGGTAGTCACGCACGCCGGCGAACTGCTCGGCCGCCGCGAAATCCAGGCGCTGATCGAGCGGATGCAAAAGGACACGCCATCGCTGGTCGACGATCTTATTCCAAAGTCGCTGTCGTACATCACGCTGCAGAAGGTACTGCAGAACCTGCTGGAAGAAGGTGTGCCCATCCGCGACATGCGCACGATTCTCGAAGCGCTGGCCGAACATACGCCGAAGGTCAGCGATCCGCATGAGTTGACCGCCGTCGTTCGCCTTGCGCTCGGCCGCGCGATCAGCCAGCAGTGGTTCCCCGGCACCGGCGAAATGCAGGTGATGGGTCTTGATTCGAACCTCGAACGGGTACTGTCGCAGGCGCTTTCGACCGGCCCCAACCCTGGGCTCGAACCGGGTCTTGCGAACACGCTGATGACGGAGACGCAAAAGGCCATGACGCGACAGCAGAACCTTGGGCTCGCGCCGGTGCTGCTGGTGCAGCATGCCCTGCGGCCGATGCTCGCGCGTTTCCTGCGCCGCAGCCTGCCGCAACTGAAGGTGCTGTCCTATGCAGAAGTGCCGGATACGCGCAACGTCAAGGTGGTGAATCTGATTGGCGCATAAGCCCTATCCGCTGCACTCCCCAGACCGGCGCTCGATGCGCCGGTTTTCATTTGAGCCATAGCCGCTGCTTTCTAGCGTGCCTGCAGGGATTTTCCATGCGGGTTAGCTTTTGCACGGCGCGGTGCCGGAGCCTGGCCCATCACGCGAATTGCCTACCTTTCCCGGCCTTTATCAACCGATCGTCCCTGGACATCTTTCGCAATAATCGATCTCAATGGGAAGCGGTATGTTGCCGGTCCGTTAACCTCATCGGGGGTCGAGCTTGAACATTCGTAAATTTGTCGGTGCTACCAGTCGCGACGCGCTGCGCCTCGTTCGCGAGGCTCTGGGCCCCGACGCGGTCGTGCTGTCGAACCGCACGATCGAGGACGGTACCGTCGAAATCGTCGCACTCGCCGACAGCGAACTCGCGGCGATCACCCCGAAGAAGCGCGACGGCGCCAGCGCAGCCGCGCCATCGTCAGCAGCGCCCGCCCGCGCGCCGATGATGCAAGCCAATCCCTACGCGAGCGGCATGCCGGACGTGTTTTCATCGGTGTTCGGCGCGAGCCCGGAAGCCGGTACCGAGAGCACGTCGGCCAGCAACACGCCGGCGCAGCCGGCGGCAAGTGCAGCAGCACCGGCACCGGCCGCAACGGTAACTGCAGCTGCAGCAACGGAACAGCCGGCCGGCGCGATCTCGCAGAGCGCTGCCGCTGGACAAGCACCGCTTGGTTCGCAAGCCGGCCAAGCCTCACAAATCACGCCGGCACTGCAAGCTGCACCGCAAGCGCAAGCCGCCTCGGCAGCACCGGCGCCGTCCGTCCCGCAAGTGCCGCGCACCAGCGACGACATCCGCGCCGACGTCCTGAAGGCCGCAGGCATTCCGCCGGCACCGGCGTCGCTTGCCCCGGTTGCGCCCCGCACGATGGCGGAGTCGAACCCCTGGCTGATCGACCACGCGCGCAACATTGCCGGCAAGCAGCAGGGCGCCTACAGTGCACGGCCTTCGTCGATGACGCCGGCTGCGGCGATGGCGAAGGGCCTCGGTGCACCGGCTGAGATTCAAGTCGGCGCACGGACCTCGTTTAGCAACGCCGAAACGCCCGACTGGGCGCGCGAAGCCGCACAACTCGCCGCGCGCCGCGCTGCACAGAAGACGAACCCGATGGACGACACCCGCGCGCCGAACAATACCGCCGCGAGCGTCACGGAAGCCATCAAGGCGCGCATGGAGCAGGTCGTCAACGAAACGGTGATGAGCGAGCTCTCCTCGATGCGCGGCATGATGGAGGAACACTTCGCCGGCCTGCTGTGGGCCGACCGCCAGCGCCGCAGCCCGACGCGCGCGTCGCTGACCAAGCACCTGTTCGCCGCGGGCTTCTCCGCGCAACTGGTGCAGATGATGGTCGACAACCTGCCACCTGAAGTCGACAACATGGAAGGCGGGATGGACTGGGTGCGCAGCGTGCTCGAGTCGAACCTGCCGATCATGGAAAACGAAGACGCGCTGATGGAGCGTGGCGGCGTGTTCGCGCTGATGGGCCCGACGGGCGTCGGCAAGACCACCACCACAGCCAAACTCGCCGCGCGTTGCGTGATGCGTTTCGGCGCGAGCAAGGTGGCACTCCTGACCACCGACAGCTACCGGATTGGCGGCCACGAGCAACTGCGCATTTTCGGCAAGATCCTCGGCGTCTCGGTACACGCCGTGAAGGACGGCGCCGATCTGCAACTGGCGCTTGCCGAGCTGCGCAACAAGCACATCGTGCTGATCGACACGATCGGCATGAGCCAGCGCGATCGCTCCGTGTCTGACCAGATATCCATGTTGTGCCGCGCCGGTCAACCGGTGCAACGTCTGCTGCTGCTCAACGCGACCAGCCACGGTGACACGCTCAACGAGGTCGTGCAGGCCTACCAGCGCGCACCGGATCAGCAGCCGCTCGCCGGCTGCATCCTGACCAAGCTCGACGAAGCCACCAATCTGGGCGGTGTGCTCGACACGGTGATCCGCTACAAGCTGCCGGTGCATTACGTTTCGACCGGCCAGAAGGTGCCCGAGAACCTGTATGTTGCGACCAAAAAATTCCTGATCAAAAGCGCCTTCTGCATTCCGCGCGACAGCTCGCCGTTCGTGCCACACGACGACGATATTCCGGCCTTGCTCTCGGCGCTCTCCGCGCGCTCGACGTCCGAACTGCACGAGGTACGTTTTGGATAAAGTCGTTTCGGATCAAGCAGAAGGACTGCGGCGTCTGTTGGCCCGCAGCGGTTCACGGGTTGTGGCGGTGACGGGCGGCTCGACCAGCGTCGGTTGCACCACGACGGTTGTCAATCTGGCGGCCGCGCTGGCCGAACAGGGCAAGGATGTGCTGGTGATCGACGAGTGCCTCGGCGATCACTCAGTGAGCGCGATGCTCGGCGGCGTGCGCGGTGCGGGCAACTTCGCGGCGGTAATGCGCGGCGAGATGCCGCTCGAAGCGGCCGTGGCTCGCCACGCACTCGGTTTTTCCGTGCTGGCCGCCTCGCGCAGCAATCGCGAAGGCTACAGCGCAGAGCAACTGAGCGTGGTGCTGGAAGGTCCCGCTGATGTCGTATTGATCGACGCGCAGCTCGACCGGCTCGGCCAACTCTCCGCGCTGGCGATGCAGGCGCATGACCTGATGATCGTCACGCGGGTGGCCGCCCAGGCGATCACCGATGCGTACGCCTGCATGAAGCGTCTGCATTACGCACACGGCATCGGCCAGTTCCGCGTGCTGGTGAATCTCGTGCAAAGCGTCACCGACGCGCACACCGCATTTGAAAACCTCGCGGGGGTGGCGGGGCGTTATCTGACCGTGTCGCTGGACGACGCCGGCTGTATCGCCGCCGATCCGCGCATGGCCCGGGCGCTCGAACTGTCGCGCTGCGTCGTCGACGCATTTCCGTCGACACCGGCCGCGCGTGGTTACCGGCATCTCGCCGCCGAATTGCAGTACTGGCCGATGCGGCCAGCGATGTCGTCACGCCACCACTGGGTGGCCCCGGCGACAGTAACAGCGGCGCAACACGCCGACCAACCGTCTGCGCAGCCCGCCTGAAGGGGCGATGCGGACAAGGGGAGCACGATGTACAACGCTCAGGGAAAGATTTCCCAAGCCGAGGTTCTGACGAAGTACGCGCCGCTGGTGCGGCGGCTCGGCTTGCAGCTAGTCGCGAAAATGCCGGCGAGCGTCGATCTCGACGACTTGATTCAGGCCGGCATGATCGGGCTGCTGGATGCTGCGAGCCGGTACAAGGAAGACCAGGGCGCGCAGTTCGAGACCTACGCGAGCCAGCGGATTCGCGGCGCGATGCTCGACGAGCTGCGCAGCAACGACTGGCTGCCGCGCAGCCTGCGCCGCACCTCGCGTGAGGTGGAGACGGCCGTGCACCAGGTCGAACAGACGCTGGGTCGCTCGGCCAGCGAAACGGAGATCGCCGGTCATCTGAAGATGCCGCTCGACGAATATCAGTCGATGCTGCAGGACCTGCATGGCAGCCAGCTGATCTATTACGAAGACTTCGACCGTTCCGCTGACGACGAGCCGTTCCTCGACCGCTATTGCGTCGATCACTCGGACCCGCTCTCCGCGCTGCTGGACGAAAGCCTACGCGCCGCGCTGGTCGAGGCGATCGAGCGCCTGCCGGAGCGCGAAAAGCTGTTGATGTCGCTGTACTACGAGCGCGGCATGAACCTGCGCGAAATTGGCGCGGTGATGGAAGTCAGCGAATCGCGGGTCTGCCAGTTGCACAGCCAGGCGGTGGCGCGGTTGCGCACGCGCCTGCGCGAGATGGCCTGGGCGAAGGCCGAAGCCGAATAAATCGACGCGGGCGACGGTACGCTGTCGCAACCGCGCAGAAGCTTTGAGATTGAACGCCGTCCTAGTGACGGCTTTTTTTTGGGGGAGGGGGAGACAGGCAGCGCGGGGGCCACCCAAAAAGACAAAACCGGCCCGACGCAAGTTCAGACAACACTCGCGCCGCGACCGGCTTCTTGACTTAAAGTGCGCCGAATCCCGGGACCCGGCCATTCGGCCCGTAGAACGAGGGCTTCGGCGGGCGAACCTGCAGCACATCGAGGGCGCGCTGGTTGTAGTCCATGCGGGTGCGGATCAGCACGCCATTGGTCTTGTTGGAGCGATGTGCGCGCTTGGCGGACTGCTGCAGCAAAGCCCATTGCGCGGCGAGCTTCGGGTCGCGCCCGGCGGCCAGTTCGATGCCGCTCCAGCCGCCCGGCAAGCCCATTTCGGCGAGTTGGCTGTCGCGGATCTTCTCCAGCGTCGCCAGCTTGCCGACCAGTTCGATTTTCTTCTCGACGATCGGCCGCAACATCTCAGCCGGATTGACCTGGCACAACGCTTTCTGTTCGGCGACCAGCACCGAGGCGAATGCTTCGATGGTGGCGTACTCGTCGATAACGGTGGCAAGCAGGGCGTCTTTCATCGCAACTCGCTTTCACGGCGGCCCGCTCATGACGCGCGGGCCAGGGTTTTAAGGTGTCGCCTGACGGCGTCCAACCTTAATTGCCGGTCGCCGGGGCTCTCGTTTGCAACAGGCTGCGGGTGGTTTCAAGCACGCCGTCAGCAATCTTGCCCGGATCGATGGTCAGTGTGCCGTTCTTGATGGCCGCCTTAATCGATTCGACGTGAGCGGTGTCGATGTCTGCCGAACCCGAGGTTGCCAAGTTACGCAGGTCGGACGACAGGCCCGACAGGCTCACATTCGCGTCGCCACCCGAGCCGGTGGCGGCTTGCGCGGTGGTGGTCGCGCCTTGGGCGGGGCTAGCCGCCGTCGTCAGACTGTCCTGCTGCGTGCGCGTCGCGCCGTTGGTCAGGCTGTCTGTCTGGGTGCTGGTGGTGGAATCGATTTTCACGATTGGCTTCCTGAACGATTTGATTCTTATAACGGCAATCAAGAAGCCAAACTTTAGCGCAATTGGTGTATCCCTTTGTAACGGCGGCGCCGACCAGACTTTCGCGTGAATTCCCGTCCCGCGCCCGGTTTCGGGTTCGGATCACATCTGGATCTGAACCGTTGAACTGTTCTTCACGATCCCCATGAGAATCTGGCCCGTGGAGGTCCTCACCCTGACCGGCTGGCCCGGCGTCGCATTGCTCAGCGCGCTGCCTTCCGAGGAAATCGAAAAGCCGTCGCCCTGCGCCACCACCCGCACCAGCGTTCCCGCGGTCACCGAGGCGGTGTTCTTCAACATGTCCTGACGCAGCGGCAGACCCGCGCCGACCCGCATCAACGTGACTGAACCGATCGCTTGCGACGGCGCCGTGATGATCGACATGGGCAGCATGGTCAGATCGCCGTCGCGCCCCTCTATATCGGCTTCCGAAATCACCTCGCCGGGCATCATGGCCCGTGCGGCTACGTAGTAGGTCGCGTGGATCGAAACCTTGGCCTGCAGCCAGACTGTCCACGGATGCCCGCTCGTGCAGCGGACCCCCACCGTAGTACGGCCCCACAGGCGCGCGCCGTTCGGCATGAAAGGCTGCAGCGTGGCGCAGGCCGCGAGCCCGCGCGGGAAGGCCTGCGCCACGGTCAGTTCGACATTGCCGGGCAAGCCGTTGGCCTGCTGCTTGAGGAAGTCGAGCGCTGCGGCGTGGATCAGTTCGCCGTCTTCCTGGCCTGCCGGTACCGGCACGGCGGCTTGGGCCGGCTGAGACGCCTGCGTGGTCTGAGCGGCTTGGGCTGGCTGAAGCGCCGGATTGAGTGCTGGATTGGCTGCCGTTTGTGCCGTTTGTGCCGCTTGCGCTGCCTGCGCGGGCTGCAGAGCCCGCACTGCCTGCTCGCGTTGCGCCGCCTCAGCGAGTGCTTGCGCCTGGTTCTGCACCCGAGCTAACGTTTGGACCCGCACTGCGGCGACGCGCGGCGCCGGGCTGCGGGCCGGTGCGCTGGCGCCGAGTTCAGGCGGCTCACCGCGCGAGGCGAGGCTGTCGATTTCGATATCGCTCGCGGGTGCCGCAGCCGGCACGGTGGCCGGAGCCGCATTGACCGGCCGCACGGACGCGGCGTAGGCGCGCGGCGGCGCCGAGGTGACGATCACCGGCACGACCTGGCTTGCGGCGAGCGCTGGGCTCATGTTGACGCGGGTGAGGCCGGGGTTGTTCGCAGGACTGACTTGCGGCGTGCTCACCATGACCGGGGCGCCCGGCGCCGCGGCCTCACCGGTCCCGGGAATCACGATGGCGCCACTCGCGTTCGCCAGCGCGCTAAACCGATCGCTGACCGGCAGTGTCGCCGAAGGCGTCATCACCGCTGCGAGCTGCGGATTCATCGCCCGTGTGCTGTGGTTGCCGCTGGCGCTGGTCGCCATCGCGGTCATCCTGGCGAGATCGGCCGGGTTCTGTTCACCGGGGCCCGGGATCACGATCGGACCACCCGCCTGCTGGGCAAGCGCCACAGGCGCGAACCACACACCCGCCACTGCGCACACCAGCCAGGCAGCAGCAGTGCGTCGCGTAACGATGCGGCAGCGCGGCTGCGGCACATCGCGAGTGGGTCGGGCCATCGTGAATCTCCAGCATGTGGCAAAGGTACGAATTGCATTCTAGTGACGCCGCTTATCCCGCAAGCGTCGAATAGAGGCGACCTTCCCCGGTTATTCCGACGATTGCCGCTTGCACGGCGCGCCTAAGATGCTTCTCATGCAAAAAGGCCTTTTGGGGCGCCGCATCTGACGTGCGCGTTGCAACGCACGGCAGACGCGGGAACGTTATCCGGAGATTTCAATGCTCGACAAACTCGATGCCGAATTTGCCTTTGGCCGTCAGGTGCTCGATGTCCGCTCGTACCGGCAGGAATTGCTGTCGTCGAATATCGCGAATGCCGACACGCCAGGTTACAAGGCGCGCGATGTCGATTTCTCGTCGACCCTCGCAGGGGCGCTGAGAAAGAACGGCGGCAGCACCAACGGCACCGGCACATCGAACAGCTCGACGCTGGCGATGACACAGTCCGCTGATGTCACGAGCGGCATGACGATGGCGTCCGACGAGCCGGGCCACATGGCCGGCAAGGCGAGCCTGATCGCCACCGGCGGCCCGAGCGACGACTACGGCCAACTGCAGTACCGCATTCCGGTGCAACCGTCACTCGATGGCAACACGGTGGACCTCGACGCGGAACGCGTGCAGTTTGCCGATAACTCGCTGCATTTCGAATCGACCATGACGGAAGTGTCTGGCCAGATCAAATCGATGCTGTCGGCGATCACGTCCGGCTCCTGATGGAGTTCTGATGCGACGACCGGCACACGCTGGATGTATCCGCTAAAAACCACGCACACGGGAATCAACCAAGCCGGAACCTGCCGGCAGGAGAGGTCAGAGAAGCCATGCCATCCCTGATGAATATTTTCACTGTCGCCGGTTCGGCCATGTCGGCCGAATCGCAACGGCTCAACGTGACGGCGTCGAACCTGGCGAACGCCGACAGTACGACGGGTCCGGACGGTCAACCGTACAAGGCCAAGCAGGTCGTGTTCGCAGTCAACCCGCTTGGTGGCTCGCGTTCCGCGTCCGGCCAGCAGGTCGGCGGCGTGCAGGTGACTGGTGTGGTGGACGATCCGACGCCGATGAAGCAGACCTACGACCCGGGCAACCCCGCGGCCGACGCGAACGGCTACGTGACGATGCCGAACGTCGACCCGGTGGAAGAAATGGTCAACATGATCTCGGCGTCGCGCGCTTATCAGGCGAACGTCGAAACCCTGAATACAGCAAAGACGTTGATGCTGAAAACTCTCACCATCGGAACCTGAGGAGCACTTCCTTGACCACACCAATCGGCGGCAGCGGGACTACGGTCTCAAACCTCATGCAGGACACGATGAGCGCGAACTCGGCGACCGGTTCGGCGTCCAGTTCGTCGGCCAGTTCCGCGAGCAGTTCCGCCAATTCGGGCGCATCGCTGCAGAGCACCTTTTTGCAACTGCTCGTCACGCAGTTGCAAAACCAGGATCCGACCAACCCGATGGACAGCTCGCAGATGACCTCGCAGCTCGCGGAAATCAACACCGTGACGGGCATCAGCCAGTTGAACACCTCGCTTTCGTCGCTGTCGACGCAGCTCAATGCAGGCCAGACCTCGCAAGCTGCGTTGCTGATCAACTCGAGCGTGCTGGCTCCGGGAAACTCGATCACCGTGGCGAGCGGCAAGACCAACGAGTTCGGCGTGCAGCTTGCCACCGCCGAGGACAACGTGCAGGTCAACGTGGTGAACTCGTCCGGCCAGGTCGTCAACACACTCAATCTCGGCAACCAGTTGGCCGGCACCGTGCCGATCACGTGGTCACCGGTCGATTCTTCGGGCAACGCGTTGCCTGCCGGCAATTACACGATCACTGCGACAGGTGTGTTGCCGACCGGTGCGGCCGGCACCGCCACCGCGCTCACGCCGGGCGTCGTCGAGAGCGTCGTGCAGGGTGCGAACGGTGCGCCGAGCCTCGTGTTGTCGAACGGCAATACGGTTCCCCTGACTTCGGTCGCGGCAGTCCTCTAAGCAAACAGTTCAACCAGATTTAGACATTTTCCGGAACGGAGACCGTCATGGGTTATCAGCAAGGTTTGAGCGGCCTGTCGGCCGCATCGAGCGATCTGGACGTGATTGGCAACAACATTGCCAACTCGGACACGGTCGGTTTCAAGAGCGGCACCGCCGTGTTCGCCGATCTGTATGCAAACTCGGTCGCCACGGCCGTGAACGACCAGATTGGTATTGGCACGCAGCTCGCCGAAGTGCAGCAGCAGTTCTCGCAGGGCACGATTGATACGACAGGCCAGTCGCTGGATGTCGCCATTAACGGCAGTGGCTTCTTCCAGATGTCCAACAATGGGTCGCTCACGTATTCGCGCAACGGCATATTCCAGGTGAACAAGGCCGGCCAGATCACGAATGCGCAAGGCTTGCAGGTGATGGGTTACGCAGCCAACGCCGCCGGCGTCATCAATACCGCGCAAACCGTGCCGCTGACGGTGCCGACCCAGAACATCGCGCCGTCGGAGACGACCACCGTCGGCGCCCAGTTCAACCTGGACGCGCAGGCCGTGGCTACGATCGGTACGGTCGCGACCCCCTCCACGACCGATACCGGCTCGCTCGTGAGCAGCGGCGTGACGGTCACGGACCCGACCCAGACGACCAACTCGGACGCCTACACGATCACCTTTACCGCAACGGGCACGCCCCCGACGTACACGTATTCGGTCCAGGACACGACGGCCGGTACGGCGCCCGTGACCGGTACTTACACCGCGGGTACGGCGATTCCGCTCGGCGCCGGTCAGAGCGTGGCGTTTACTGGCACACCCGGGAACAACGACACGGTGACGGTGGCGAATACCACCTTCAACCAGAACGCCTCGACAACCTACAACTACGGGAATAATTTCACGGCCTACGACTCGCTCGGCGGCCAACAAACCGTCGACTATTACTTCGCGAAGACGAGTTCGGGCAACTGGAACATCTACGCAGGCGTCGCAGGTTCCACGGCGGCTCTTGTCGGCACCGCGCAGTTCAACAGTTCCGGCACGCTGACCAGCGTGACGAGCACGACGCCGTCGACCGTACCGGATTCACTGGTGTTCTCGATTCCGAATACGGACGGATCCGGCACGCCGCAGCAGATCACGCTGAACCTGACGGGAACGACACAGTACGGTGGCCAGACCGGGCTCAACGGCTCCCCGACGAACAACGGTTTCGCGGCCGGCACACTATCGAGTTACTCGATCGGTCCGGACGGCGTCATTACCGGCACCTATTCGAACCAGCAGACTGCCGCGCTCGGTCAGATCGTGCTGGCGAATTTCAACGACCCGAACGGCCTTGTCGACCTTGGCAATAACGAGTATGAAGCGACCGAGGCCTCGGGCCAGCCGCAGATCGGCGTGCCGGGCGGTACCAACCTCGGCGTCCTGCAGGGCGGCGCGGTGGAAGAGTCAAACGTGGACCTGACCAATTCCCTGGTCGACCTGATCACTGCGCAACGCAACTACCAGGCGAATGCGCAGACGATCAAGACGCAGCAGACCATCGACCAGACGCTGATCAACCTGTAAGCGTCACCGGAGCCGAACGAATGACCGACCGTCTGATTTATACCGCGATGTCGGGCGCCACCCAGGCGCTCGAGCAGCAGGCCATTGTCGCGAACAATCTCGCGAACACCTCGACCACCGGGTTTCGCGCCCAGCTCGAGACGTTTCGCGCGGTACCGATGTCGTTCGGCGACGGCAGTTCAGTCAACGACGAGACCACGCGCACCTTCGTGCTCTCGTCGACCCCGGGCGCGGACGAAACGCCCGGACCGATTCAGCAGACCGGCAATCCGCTCGACGTCGCCGTGCAAGGCGACGGCTGGCTCTCCGTGCAGACCGCCGACGGCGGCGAGGCGTATACGCGCGCCGGCAATCTGCACATCGACCAGAACGGGCAACTGGTGAACGCGACCAATCTGCCGGTGCTGGGCACGGGCGGCCCGATCTCGGTCCCGCCTGGCGCGCAGATCACCATCGGTAAGGACGGCACGGTCTCCGCGCTCGCACCGGGAGATCCGGCTTCGGCGATCGCGGTGGTCGATCAGCTGAAGCTGGTGAAGCCGGCGGCCGGCTCGCTCACGCGCAGCGACGACGGCATGTTTCGCAGCGCCGACGGCAATCCGGTCGACGCCGATCCGACCGTGACGCTCGCACCCGAATCGCTGGAAGGCAGCAATGTGAATCCGGTGAACGCAATGGTCTCGATGATCACCAATGCGCGGCAATTCCAGATGCAGACCAAGATGATCGAAAACGCCGATCAGAACGACCAGACTGCCAACCAGTTGCTCACCTTCAGCTAACGGGCAAGACGCACGCGTCGACCCAGGAGAACTCACACTGTGAACCGCTCACTCTATATCGCTGCGACGGGCATGAACGCGCAGCAGTCCCAGATGGACGTCATCTCGAACAACCTTGCGAACGTTAGCACTAACGGTTTCAAGGGCTCGCGCGCCGTGTTCGAAGATTTGCTGTATCAGACGGTGCGGCAGCCTGGCGCCGACTCGACGCAGCAGACACAAGTGCCGTCGGGTATTCAGCTCGGCACCGGTGTGCAACAGGTCGCCACGGAGCGTCTGTACACCCAGGGCAACCTGCAGCAAACCGGCAACTCCAAGGACGTGGCGATCAACGGCAACGGGTTTTTCCAGGTGCAGATGCCGGACGGCACCACGGCCTATACCCGCGACGGTTCATTCCAGACCAACGCGCAGGGCCAGCTCGTGACGTCGAGCGGCTATCAGGTCATTCCGGCGATCACGATTCCGCAAAACGCCACGCAGCTGACCATCGGCACCGACGGCGCCGTGTCGATCACCCAGGGTAACTCGACCGTCTCCACGCAGGTCGGCTCGCTGCAGCTTGCGACCTTCATCAACCCGGCCGGCCTCGACGCGCAAGGTGAAAACCTGTTCGCGGAAACCACTTCGTCGGGTACGCCGAACGTCTCCGCACCGGGTGCGAACGGGACGGGTTCGCTGCAACAGGGCTACGTCGAAACGTCGAACGTGAACGTCGTGCAGGAGCTGGTCAACATGATCCAGACCCAGCGCGCGTACGAAATCAACAGCAAGGCTGTAACCACGTCCGATCAGATGTTGCAGACCCTGTCGCAGATGCAGGTCTAAGAGTTCGGGACTACAGGCGGTAGGTAAACACGATGTCGCAATTCAATCTCAATCCGGTCATGGGCGACGCACGCAGCGCGCTCGTCGCCACGGCCAGCGTGCTGGCCCTGGCGCTGGGCGGCTGCGCGCTGGTGCCGAAGCAGCCCATCGTGCAGCAGCCGATGACGGCCGTGCCGCCGGTGCCGCCGCATGCTCAGACGCCGGGCTCGATCTTCAACCCGGGCTATGCGGGCCGGCCGCTTTTTGAAGACCAGCGGCCGCGCAATATCGGCGACATCCTGACTATCGTTATTCAGGAAAACATCAACGCAACCAAGTCGTCAGGGGCCGCCGCCAATCGCGCTTCCACGACCCAGTTCTCTACCACGACCGCTGGTTTCCTCAACGGCCTGTTCGGCAAGGCCAACCTTAATTCCCAGGGCTCCAACACGTTCCAGGGGACCGGCGGCGCGAATGCATCCAACACGTTCAATGGCGTGATCACCGTCACGGTGACCAACGTGCTGCCAAACGGCAACCTGGTGGTGAGCGGCGAAAAGCAGATGCTCATCAATCAGGGCAACGAGTTTGTGCGTTTCTCGGGCGTGGTCAACCCGAACACGATTTCCGGTTTGAATGCGGTGTACTCGACCCAGGTGGCCGACGCCAAGATCGAATACTCGGCGAAGGGCTATATCGACGAAGCGGAAACCATGAGTTGGCTGCAACGCTTCTTCCTTAACGTTTCGCCGTGGTGACCATGAGACTCGCATCTTTCCGCCCTTTCGGCCACGCCTGTCTGGTGTTCGCGCTCACGTGCGGGGCGCTGCTGCCCGTCACGCAGGCAGCCCACGCCGAACGGCTGAAGGATCTGGTCGCGATTCAGGGTGTGCGCGACAACCCGCTGATCGGCTACGGCCTCGTCGTCGGTCTCGACGGTACGGGTGACCAGACCACGCAGACCCCGTTCACGACGCAAACGCTCGCGAACATGCTCGCGAACCTCGGCATCTCGATCAACAACCAGTCGGCCGGTTCATCGAACAGCACTTCGGCGCTGACCAGCATCCAGTTGAAGAACGTCGCGGCCGTGATGGTGACGGCGGTGCTACCGCCGTTCGCGCGGCCGGGTGAGGCGATCGACGTCACCGTGTCGTCGCTTGGGAATGCGAAGAGTTTGCGCGGCGGTACGCTGCTGCTCACGCCGATGAAGGGTGCCGACGGCGCTGTCTACGCGCTTGCCCAGGGCAACATGGCGGTGGGTGGCGCGGGCGCCAGCGCGAACGGCAGCCGGGTGCAGGTGAACCAGCTCGCAGCCGGCCGCATCGCCGCGGGTGCGATCGTCGAGCGTGCGGTGCAGACCAGCATCACGCAGGACGGCACGATGCAGCTCGAACTGAACGACATGGACTACGACACGAACCAGCGCATTGTGGCCGCAGTCAACAACGCCTTCGGCCAGGGCACCGCTACGCCGCTCGACGGCCGCACGATCCAGCTGCGCGCACCGGCCGATCCGTCGCAGCAGGTCTCGTTCATGGCGCAGCTTGAGGATCTCGATGTGAAGCCGGCGGCAGGCGCTGCGAAGGTCGTGCTGAATGCGCGCACCGGCTCGATCGTGATGAACCAGATGGTGACGCTCGAGAACTGCGCGGTCGCGCACGGCAACCTCTCGGTGGTGGTCAATACGCAGCCGGTGGTGAGCCAGCCGGGCGCGTTTTCGAACGGCCGCACCGTGGTGGCCCAGCAATCCCAGATCCAGTTGAAGCAGGACGACGGTGCGATGAAATACGTCAAAGCCGGCGCCAATCTGGCCGATGTTGTAAAGGCGCTCAACGCGCTTGGCGCGACGCCCGCCGATCTGATGTCGATCCTGCAGGCCATGAAGGCGGCAGGGGCCTTGCGTGCCGAACTTGAAATCATCTAAGGAGTCGCGATGACTACCGATCCCACTTCAGGCCCGAATGATCTGACCCAGCGTTTTGCGCTGGATGTTCAGGGATTCGACAGCCTGCGTGCCAAGGTTGCCGCGTCGCCGCAGCAAGGCGTGAAGATGGCCGCCAAGCAGTTCGATGCGAGCTTCATCACGATGATGCTGAAGAGCATGCGCGACGCGACGCCGCAGGACGGCCCGCTCGATTCGCGCGACGGTGCGCAGTTCACCTCGATGATGGACGAGCAGATGGCGCAGCAGATGTCGTCCAAGGGTATCGGCGTGGCCGATGCCATGCTCAAGCAGTTGATGAACAACGCCGGCATGCAAAGCGGCAGCGCCAGCAGCGGTAGCACGGCTGCGCTGGACGCGCTGGCGAAGGCCTACGGCAATTCGCAGGCGAACGGCTCGCTCGCCAACGGCGTCGGCTATTCGCGCAACAGCGCGTTGACACCGCCGTTGCACGGCGACGGCACGACCCATGTCGATGCGTTTGTCGACAAGCTGGCCTCGTCCGCTCAGGCGGCGAGCGAAAGCACCGGCGTGCCGGCGCGCTTCATTATCGGCCAGGCTGCGCTCGAGTCGGGCTGGGGCAAGCGCGAGATCATGAAGGCGAACGGCGAGACCAGCCACAACGTATTCGGCATCAAAGCGACCAAGGACTGGACCGGCAAGACCGTGTCGACGGTGACCACCGAATACCGCAACGGCCAGCCGCAGCGGGTCGTCGAAAAATTCCGCGCCTACGACTCGTACGACGAGGCGATGGCCGATTATGCGCAATTGCTGAAGAACAACCCGCGCTACGCGCAGGTGCTGAACGGTTCGCACGACGCGGCAGGCTTTGCGGCCGGCATGCAGCGGGCGGGCTACGCCACTGATCCGCATTACGCGAAAAAGCTGATGTCGATCATGAGTCGTATGAGCTGACCGGCCCGGGCGGGTCGGCAGGAAAAGCAGCAGGCGACGGGGCCATGTCGCAAAACAAGACGGTGGGGCCGACGGCACGCATACGTGCCGCCGGCCAAGCCGCAACAATGGGTGAGTGCCGCAAGGTTGATGCGGGATGGGTGAATGGTTCAAGAGTGGAGTGGAACGTGACCGGTTTAACGTTTGCGCCAAATATTTCCCTCGGTTACCCTAAACTTTGGGTTCAGACTGCCGCTATTCAGTCAGACCTAAATACCGGGTAATGTTTTCCCGGTCAACGCACGTGTCACGGTCCCCGGCACTGGACCTCGGGCACGAGCCCGTCAGAAACATGCATACCGGCAAGCCCATGGATACCACTGAGACGAACGGCCAAACGGACGGCTCTTCTGAAACCGGCAACGACTTCGGTCGCCGCAATCCGCTGGAGATCGGTGTCCAGTTGCGCAATCTCGTCAACCGCGGTGATTTTCTGACCGCGCAGTACAAGGGAGGCCAACTTGTCACCCGGATTCTCGACGTCGACGTGCGCGAACGCACGTTCACTTTCGACTGGGGCGCGCTCGCCGAGCAGAACCGCGGCCTGATCGCTGCGCCCCGGTGTGTGTTTCACGCCCAGCCTGAAGGCGTGCGCGTCGAATTTGTCACCGGCACGCCGCGCGAGACCCGCTTCGAAGGCCGGCCGGCGTTCGAAGCCGACTTCCCCGAAGTGCTCTTCTACGTGCAGCGCCGCGAGTATTTCCGCGTCGACGCGCCCGTGCTCGACCCCTACATCTGCACGGGCCGGCTGCCCGACGGGGACCGCTTCCGTTTCGAAGTGCACGACCTGTCGCTCGGCGGCGTGGGCATGCGCACGACCGACGCGCGCGTGGTCGACCTGCCGATGGGGTGCGTGCTGGACGATTGCGAACTGAGTCTCGGTGCGCCGGGCAAGCTTTCGGTGGATCTGCAACTCGTGTCGTTCCGCGCAGTCGATCTGCCGAACGGCGCCCAGCGTTACCAGCTTGGCATGCGTTTCGTGGCGCTGCCCGGCAATGCCGAGAACACGTTGCAGAGGCTGATTACGCAACTTGAAATGAAGCGTCGCTCGCTGGTGCGAACCTGATTTTGGCGCGCGTCGCGGCAGGATTGCGGCGCGCGTTTAAATACCGGTTGCCCCCTCAATTTTGTCGCCAGTGCGCCGATATACAGAGAGTCTTGGCAACTCGGTGGGCGCGTTGCCAGCCCTTCAGGATGACGCATGTCCAGCAACCTAATCAATATCGGTCTCAGTGGACTTAACGCAGCCCAGTGGGGGCTGACGGTAACCAGTGAGAACATCAGCAATTCGACGACCCCCGGCTATGACGTCGAGAATCCCGTCTACTCGGAAAGCTCCGGTGAGTACACAGGCTCCGGCTATCTGCCGCAGGGCGTCTCCACCACGACGGTCCAGCGCGCCTACAGCCAGTACCTGGCGAGCCAGTTGAATACCGCGCAATCGCAAAGCGGCTCGTTGAATGCCAACTATACGATGCTGCAGCAGTTGAACAACCTGGTCGGCAGCCCGACGTCGGGTATTTCGACGGCGATCTCGACCTTTTTCACGGGTTTGCAGAACGTCGCTAACGGTGCATCGAGTGTAGCGACACGGCAGACTGCGATCAGCGACGCGCAGTCGCTCGCGAACGAGCTGAACTCGGCGGGCGCGCAGTATGACCAGATGGGTCAGAGCGTCAACACGCAGTTGTCCGAAACGGTGACGCAGATCAACACGTACACCACGCAGATCGCTTCCCTGAATCAACAGATCGCCACTGCCAGTTCTCAAGGGCAGCCGCCCAACCAGTTGCTGGACCAGCGCGACGA
The DNA here is from genome assembly GCF_050436665.1 of Paraburkholderia sp. EB58. Lineage (NCBI taxonomy): Bacteria > Pseudomonadati > Pseudomonadota > Betaproteobacteria > Burkholderiales > Burkholderiaceae > Paraburkholderia > Paraburkholderia sp. EB58. The sequence goes on from NZ_JBNDMQ010000002.1 coordinate 461,239, forward strand.
GGCGGTGTCCAACCTTTCGCAGCTCGTGGGTGTGCAGGTGGAAACGAGTTCCAACGGCGACGCGAATGTGTTCCTGACGAGCGGTCAGGCGCTGGTCACCGGATCGACCAGCTTCAACCTCGGCGCCTCGCCCTCGCCGGCGAATCCAAACGAGGACTCGATCACCTATCTGGGCGCGGCCGGCACGACGCCGACTGCCAAGACCACGCAGTACCTGTCCGATAGCACCATGCAGAACGCAGGTGGGGCGCTCGGCGGTTTGATCCAGTTCCGTACCCAATCACTCGACCCTGCCGAGGCGCAACTGGGTGCCATCGCCACCAGTTTCGCTGCGCAGGTCAACAACCAGAATGAGCTCGGTCTCGATCTGAATGGCAACCCCGGGACCGCGTTGTTCTCGGTGGGGGGGCCGCAGGTCACGGCGAACACGAACAACACGGGTAACGCCACCCTCAGCGTCACCTTGAGCAACGCGACGCAGCCGCCAACGGGCAACTACACCCTGTCATATAACGGCGCCGCCTATACGCTGACCGACAATTCGACGGGTGCAACGGTGGCCTCGGTGACCAGCCTGAGCCAGCCGATCGACGGCATGCAGTTCTCGATCGGTTCCGGCACGATGCAGCCCGGCGATTCGTTCTCGGTCTCGCCGACGAGCGGTGCGCTCGACAGCTTCTCCCTCGCGACGACCAGCCCCTCGGCGATTGCTGCCGCATCGCCTGTGCTGACGACGGCTTCGACGGCTAATACCGGCACGTTGAGTGTCTTGTCGAGCTCGGTATCGCAGGGTTATTCCTTGCCTTCGACGCCGACCACGATTACCTACAACTCCGCGTCGGGTGGTTTCACTGGCTTCCCGGCGGGCTCGGTGGTGACGATCAACGGTACCCCCACGACCATCGCTTCGACGTCGACGGTCGTGCCGTATTCGCCGACCGCCGGCGCGACGATGACGATCAGCACGACGCCGGTCACGGCCGGCTCGATGAACGGCGTGACGGTGTCGCTCAGCGGCACGCCCGCGAACGGCGACACCTTCACCATCGCCCCGAACACCAATGCGCAGAGCGATGGCAGCAACGCGAAGCTGATGTCGAACATCGTGTCGGCCGCGACGCTGGACGGCGGGACCGCGACGCTCACCCAGGCCTATGCGAGCTACGTCAATTCGGTAGGCAACGCAACGAGTGAGGTCGGCGCGTCGAACACGCAGCAGAGTGCGCTGGTGACGCAGGTCACCTCGGCGCAGCAGTCGGTGTCGGGCGTCAACATCAACGAGGAAGCCGCGAACCTGCTGCAGTATCAGCAGCTGTATCAGGCTAACAGCAAGGTGATTCAGACCGCGCAGACGTTGTTCCAGACCATTATCGGCATCTTCCAGTAAGGCGTTGAATCATGCGTATCTCTACGTCCCAATTTCAGAGCATGAACGTCCAGGCAATGGACAATCAGCAAGCCGAACTCGCCCAGCTTTATGGAGAAATCTCGAGCGGCTCGGCCATCTCGACCCCCTCGGACAATCCGCTGGGCGCGGCGCAGGCGGTGCAGCTCAGCGAGCAAGGCGCCGCGCTGTCGCAATACGCAACCAATCAGAGCAGCGCGACAACCAACCTGAATTCGGAAGATACGACGCTTACGAGCGTTATCACCGCGCTGCAATCCGTGCATCAACAGTTGGTCGGCGCCGGCGACGGCACCCTTAACGATACGAACCGCGGTTCGATCGCCACTACGCTCCAGGGTCTCGAGAACGAACTGGTGAGCTACGGCAACACGACCTCGCCGGGCGGCGGCTACCTGTTCGGCGGCTTCCAGTCGGCATCGCAACCGTTCACGCAGAATACGTCCGGGGCAATCGTCTATAACGGCGATAACGGTGTGTCGAGCGTGCAGATCTCCGATTCAACCTCGGTCGCGACCAGTGACAGCGGCTCGTCAGTTTTCCTGAGCGTCACGCCGCAAACGGCGAGCCCGGTTCCCGCAGGCGCCGCGACGAATACCGGCACGGGGACGATCGGCGCGGTGAGCACCAGCGGCTCAACGACTGCCGCCGAAAACGACGCCTACGCGATCAATTTCACCGTGACCGGCACCGGCAGCGCGGCGGTAACGACCTACACGGTGACCGATACCACGACCGGCACGCAAATCACACCCCCAGTGACCACCCCGGCAACGGCGGACCCGACCTATACCGCTGGCTCTTCCATTGCGCTGGGCACGACCGGTATGAGCGTGGCGATTTCCGGCGCACCGGCCAACGGCGATTCGTTCACCGTGACGCCCGCGGCGAACACCACGAACTCGAATATTTTTTCGACCATCCAGAGCATGATCACGGCGTTGCAGACGCCGGCCGACACGCCCACCGCGCAGGCGGCTCTGACGAATTCACTCGCGTCGGGTCTCACTCAGGTGGAGAACACGCTGAACAATGTGACCGCGGTGCAGGCGTCGGTGGGCGGCCGGACGCAGCAGGTTGAGGCGATGCAGACCGTGACCGCGTCGCTGACGTCGCAAAATACGACGGCGTTGAGCGGCATCGTTTCGACCAATCTGACCCAGACGATCAGCCAATACACGCAGACGCAATACTCGCTGCAGGCGTCGGAACAGGCGTTCGTGCAGGTTCAGCAACAGTCGTTGTTCCAGTACCTGAATCAGTAAGCGACGAGCGGCGTCCGCTCGTGACGGCGGGTGCCGCTGCTAATGCAGTCCCGCCGCGACCCGCGCCATCTGCTCAATCCCGTTATCGAACAGCCGCGCGAAGAACGGAATCATGTTCGGCACCATCAACTGCAATAGCAGCATACCGACCAGCATCGTCAGCGGAAAGCCGATCTGGAACACGCCGATCTGCGGCGCGGCGCGGTTGAGAATGCCGAGCGACAGGTTGGCGATCAGCAGGGCAGCAACCACCGGCAACGCCAGCAGCAGCCCCATCGAAAAGATCGTGCCACCCCAGTTCACCAGCGAGCGCCAGCCGGCGGCGCCGAGCAGGTCGGCGGAGATCGGCAGCGTCTGGAAGGTGGCGATCAGCGCGCTCACCATCTGCAGGTGACCGTCGAGCACCAGAAACACCAGCATCGCAAACACGTTCAGATAGCTCGAGAGCACCGCGGTCGAGCCGCTCGATTGCTGATCGAAAAAGGTCGCGAAGCCCAGACCCATGCCGAGACCGACGAATTCGCCGGTGGCCTGAATCGCGGTGAAGACGATCTGCATGGTCAGGCCGAGTGCGGCGCCGATCACGAACTGGTTGACGATGATCCATACGCCCATCGCCGAGAAGACCGTGAACTGCGGCATCGGGCCGAGCGTCGGGGCGACGATGATGGTGATGAAGCAGGACAGGCCGACCTTCACCGGTGTCGAAACGGACGCATTGCCGAACAACGGTGCGCTGGCCACCAGCGCCAGAATCCGCACGAGCGGCCACAGAAACGCGGCCATCCACGAGTTCAGTTGCGCATAGGTGACGGAAAACATGGCGGCGGCCTAGTCCCTTGCGTCGCTCAGTTGGCGAGCGTCGGGATGTTCATCAGCATCTGGCGCAGATAGTCGAGCATGTTCGTCAGCATCCACGGACCGGCAACTACCAGGGTGATGGCGATCGCCAGCAGCTTGGGGATGAACGACAGGGTTGTTTCGTTGATCTGCGTGGCTGCCTGAAACAGGCTCACGGCCAGACCGACAACGAGCGCCACGAGCAACAACGGTGCGGACATCAGCAAGGCGATGTACATCGCCTGGTGCGCGAGCGCCATGACTGATTCGGGTGTCATGATGAATGGGCCAGAAGCGTTGAGGGTTAAACAGGTTAGACGAAGCTCTGCGCGAGCGAGCCGATCAGCAACTGCCAGCCGTCCACCAGCACGAACAGCATCAGCTTGAACGGCAGTGAGATCGTCGCAGGCGAGACCATCATCATCCCCATCGACATCAGCACGCTCGCCACCACCATGTCGATGATCAGGAACGGAATGAAGATGGTAAAGCCAATCTGGAAGCCGGTTTTCAGCTCGCTCGTCACAAAGGCCGGCACCAGCAGCGGCAGCGGCACGTCTTCCGGGCCCTGCATCGGCGGTGCGTGCGAGATCCGCGCGAACAGCGCGAGGTCGGTCTCGCGGGTCTGCCGCAGCATGAACGTCTTGAACGGCGCGAGACCGCGTGTGACCGCCTGATCCATCGGCAGCGTGCCGTCCGAAAACGGCTTGTAGCCGTCGTTATAGGCCTTGTCGATCACCGGCGACATGATGAACAGCGTGAGGAACAGCGCAAGACCGACCAGCACCTGGTTCGGCGGCGTGGTGGTGGTGCCCAGCGCCTGGCGCAGCAGCGACAGCACGATGATGATGCGCGTGAAGCTCGTCATCATCAACAGCATGGCCGGCAGGAACGACAGTACCGTGAGCAGCAGCATGGTCTGCACGCTCAGGGAATAGGTCGTGCCGCCATTCGGTCCCGGGCTGGTGTTGAAGGCGGGCAGACCGGCCGTCTGGGCGAACGACAGCGATGGCATTGCCATCAGCAGGATCGGCAATGCCGGCAATGCCAAGGTTGCAAGGCGCCGTAGCGTGCTGCTGAATGTGGCAAGGAGGCTGCGCCGGCGGGTAGCGGAGACACGGGTCGAGGCCGCGTGCTCGCAGCGCGCTTGTGGATGACTGAACTGCATTTACTGATCCCTGCCGTCTGGCCGGTTGAAACGTTTGCCCACTTCGCCCTTCAGCGCCTCGCGAAAGCGCTGTCCGAAGGTACCGGGCAGCGCGCTGCCCGGATTGCCTGGCGGCAGCGTTGCGGCGGATGCTCCCACGCCCGTAGTCGAACCGGCCGGCATGGTGTGCAGCAGACGGACATTGCCGGGTGCCGCGCCGAGCACGAGCCAGGTATCGCCGATCTCGACGACGGCGACGCGCTCCTTGCCGCCGAGCGACGCACCGCCGATGGTCTTCACGAGGCCGCCGCGACTGCCCGGTTGCAGGCCGAATCGGCGCGCGAGCCACGCGCAGGCGAACACGAGACCGATCACGACCAGCAGGCCGAAGACGGTTTGCAGCACCGCGCCGACACCCAGCGACGGCACGGCAGAGCCGGCGCCAACATTGGACGCGATCGGGGCGGGATGATTGACCGCATTCATGTCAGCTGCGGCGGCGCTCAACGAAGGGAGGGCCAGCAGCGCGGCCAGCAGGACGTGCCCGCAACCGCTCGCAATGCGCCCGGCAAGGCGTTTCATCGATTCAGCTTCCGGATCCGCTCGGACGGCGTGATGATGTCGGTCAGGCGGATACCGAACTTGTCGTTGACCACGACGACTTCACCCTGCGCGATCAGACAGCCGTTGACGAGCACGTCCATCGGCTCACCGGCGAGGCCGTCGAGTTCCACCACCGAGCCTTGCGCGAGTTGCAGCAGGTTACGAATGGCGATCTTGGTGCGGCCGAGCTCGACTGTCATCTGGACCGGAATGTCCAGGATCATGTCGATGTCGTTGCGCGTCGTGTTCGGTTCCACCTTCGACAGCGGCTGGAACACGCCGGCGGTCGTCGCGTTGACGGCGCTGTTATCGTTCTGTTCGGCGAGGGCGCTGGCCCAGTCGTCGAGCGCGGCGTCGTCTACTTCCGCGCCGGGCAGTTGCGGCTCTGCCGGCAGTTCCTTCTCCGGCGTTGCGTTCAGCTCAGTCATATCCACCTTCCTTCATCGTGTCCGCTGCGCTGATCATTTTCTGGACGCGCAACGAATATTGACCATTGAAAATACCGTAGCCGCATTCCATCACCGGCACTCCATCCACCTTGGCGGTGATGTGTTCGGGGATGTTGATGGGCAGCACATCGCCTTTGCGCATGTTCAGGATCTGCTCGAACGTGATCGGGATCTGCGCGAGATCGGCGGTCAGTTCGACTTCCGCGGCCTGCACCTGTTGCGAGAGCACGCGCACCCAGCGGCGGTCGACGTCGACGGCTTCGCCCTGGATCGGCGATGACAGGATGTCGCGGATCGGTTCGATCATCGAGTAGGGCATGCAGATATGCAGCGTGCCGCCGGTGGAGCCGAACTCGATCGAGAACTGCGTGACGATGACAATTTCGTTCGGCGTCGCGACGTTGGCGAACTGCGTGTGCATTTCCGAGCGCACGAATTCGAACTGCAACGGACGCACGCTCTTCCACGACGTCGTGTAGTGCTCGAACACGAGGTTGAGCAGCTTGCTGATGATGCGTTGTTCGGTCGCGGTGAAGTCACGTCCTTCGACGCGGGTATGGAAACGCCCGTCGCCGCCGAACAGGTTGTCGACCACAAAGAACACGAGGTTCGGGTCGAACACGAACAGCGACGTACCGCGCAACGGCTTCACGTGGACCAGGTTCAGGTTGGTCGGGATTGGCAGGTTGCGGGTGAACTCGCTGTACTTCAGCACCTTCACGGGGCCGACGGAAATCTCCGCGGTACGCCGCATGAAGTTGAAGATACCGACGCGCAACAGACGCGCGAAGCGGTCGTTGATGATTTCGAGGCCGGGCATCCGGCCGCGGACGATGCGTTCCTGCGTAGCGATGTTGTACGGCCGGACACCGGAGCGATCAGCCTGCTCCGCTTCCGAGTCGGACTCGCCGGTTACGCCCTTGAGGAGTGCATCGACCTCCTCCTGGGACATGAACTCTTCGTGGCCCATTCCTATTCCTCGTGCGTCCCTTGGCGGTTGATGATGGCAGCAGCGTTACGCGGCGTCACTGCACGACGAATTCGGTGAACAGGACATCTTCGACATTGACGGGCGCGGCCCCTTTGTCGGTCGGCTGTTCGATGAGCGTCTTGAGTTCGGTGGCGAGCGCGCGCTTGCCGTCGAGGGGCGCGAGATCATCCGGGTGTTTGTTCGACAGCGCGAGCAGGACGCGGCTGCGGATTTCCGGCATGTGATCGGTGAGCTGTTGCTGGACCTTGGGATCATTCAGCTTGAGCGTGAGACCGATGCGCAGATAGTGTTGCTGGCCGTCATCCGATTGCAGGTTGACGGTCATGGGTTCGAGCGGGAAGAACACCGGGATTGCGAGCGGCGCGGGAGCTGCCGCGGCGGACTGTGCCGGAGCGGGGGCCGGCTCACGGCGGGACATGAAGAACCAAGTACCGGCGCCGGCTGCGCCTGCAGCTAGCAGCGCGATCAGCACGATCAGGATGATGCGCTTCATTGGGCCTGGAGCGGCCGGCTGAACGGTTGCTTGCTGGTTTGCGGTCGTCGATGCCATGGGTGCTTGGTTGCCTCAGTGCTGGTAGGGTGAATTGTTGTTCACTTGCGTGTTGCGTGATGGGTCGAAAAGAAGGGGGTTTGGGGGGTATCTCTTGGGTTTGTTTCGTTTGTCTGACTATGGTTTTGTTTTTTGCTTTTTTGCCTGCGCGGCGCTTTGGTTGTTGTTCCTGCGGTGTTGGCCTTTCCTTGCATTCTTATCGGGCTGTTGGCGTTGCCCTTGGTTGTTTGCCTACGGTGTTGGCCTTTCCTTGCATTCTTAGTGGTCTATTAGCTTCGCCCCTGTGCGGGGCGGCACCTACTTTCTTTGCCGCCGCAAAGAAAGTAGGCAAAGAAAGCGGGCTGCAACCGCCAGCCTTTAGGTGTCCATCTCTGTCGTGAACCGGGAACGGCCCAAAACGAGAGCCGCCCTCGCGCCACACACCTCAGTGACAAAGCACTCATCCGCTTCAGCGTCGCGCTTCGCGCCCCGCCGTCGGGCATAACCCCCTCTGCATGTCTCGGCGGGCGTCATAGCCATGCACACGCCGCCGTACGTTCCCCCGAGTCGCCTCGCTGCGTGATTTGCGCCGCCATGTTGCGCACAGTTCAACGCAAGCGCCTCGCGCGTAACGCAAGCGGTTTGGGACGGGTACAGCTGAAGACGAAACCGAATGAATCGCGGGCAGAAGCAAGCCCGAGTTAGTGGACCTGACCGCCGCGCACGGAGTGCGTGGGCGGGATGAATGACTGCTGTGTCACTAGCGCGTGTGGTGCGAGGGCACGTCTCGTCTCGGGCCGTTCCCGGTGGATGACCGAGATGGCTCACTACGGGCTGGCGGTTGCAGCCCGCTTTCTTTGCCTACTTTCTTTGCGGCGGCAAAGAAAGTAGGTGCCGCCCCGCACAGGGGCGAAGCTAATAGACCGATAAGAATGCAAGGAAAGGCCAACGCCGCAGGCGAACAACCAAAACCAAGGCGCCGCACGCACCCCCCCAAAAGCGCCGCGCAGGCAAAAAAAAATCAAGCAAACGTATCCACCAACCCCACAGACCGCCGAACGGCAACATTACCCACAGTAGCATCGCCCTCAGAATCCCCGCCGGAGGCAAACCCGCTGCCAGAACGACCCTTGGCAGACCCGTTAGAAGACTGACCGCCCTGCCCAGTCTGCCGCGCAAACCCGTCGGAGACACTCGCACTGCCCAGCCCAATCCCATTTTGCTCCATCGCCTCCCGCAACTTCGGCAAGGCCGCCTCAACGGCCTCCCGAACCTGCGGATGCTCCGAAACAAACAACGCATGTGCATGGTTATCGGCAACCTGCAACACCACCTGAAGTGGCCCTAGGTCCTTCGGGTTCAAACTCAACTGGGCACTCTGCTGATCCCCGTTCGCCAGAAACACCACCTTCTGCCCCAACTCCTCCTCCCAGTCCGATGTGCCCACCTTCGACGCCAGCGCGCTCGCCGCCGCGGCGGCGGCCGCCGGGTTCGCCCCCTGCGCCGCTGCCGTCGTTGCTGTCGAGGCGCTCGCCGCCGCAGCCTGGCTCGCCGCCAGCGCCGCATTCGCCGCGTCCGCCGTGCTCTTCGAGCTCGATAAGCTATCCTGCGTAACCGTCGTCGCCGCCGCCAGCGCGTCAGCCGCGTTCTTCGCTTCCGTGCTCGCCGTGCCCCCCGTCGTGGCCGCCGTCTGCTCCATCTTGTCGCCCAGCTTGCCCTTCGCGTCACCCTGCGTCGAGTCGCTCGCTAACGTCTTGCTGCTCGTCGAGACGTGCTCAGCCATTGCCTTGTCGCTGCTCAGCCCACCAGTGTTCGTCGTCGCATTGCCGACATTCACGGCCTGTGCTGGTACCACACTCTGTCCACCACTGAGCGCTGCCAGCGCCGCTTGCAACGCGTCGCTGACCGACTTCGGATCCTCTGCGGCCAGTCGCTTGCCGTGATGCGAGCCGTCCGCCGTCTTGTCGCTGTCCGCGGTGCCCGTCGTGCCGTCCAGCAGCGTACTGGCATCGCCCGTCGTCGCGGTTTTAGCGCCGTCAGCGTCGGCCTGGGCCTGAAGCTGTGCCTGCGCCTGCATCTGCGCCGTCACTAATGCCGCAGCCGGTGAAGTCGTGGGGTTGCCCGAAGCGTCGCCGCTGCGCTGCGACGTCGAGCTCTTATCGTTGCTGCTCGCCTGTTGCGTGTTGCCCGAGGACACGGTCGAGCCAGTGCCACTGCCATTTGCACCGTTGCCGTTATTGGCGTTGTCCGTATTGCTGCTGTTATTCGCGCTGCTCGACGCCTGGGTGTTCGACTGTGAAGCGGCTTGCGCACTCGAAGAAGACGACTGCGCATCCGTCGAAGGCGCGGGCGCCGGCGACGGTGCGGCTGCCTGTGGCGGCACACTCTGCGCGGCGGTACTCGCGCTCTGCGCCGCGTCGTTTTGCGAGTCGATGCTCTGTTGCAAGGTCTGGCCGAACGGCTGCGCGCTCGCGGTGCTCAGCGGCGAACTCGTCGGCAAACTGCTCGAAGCATCGAATAGCGAACTGATAGGCGAAAGTGGCGACATGGCTGATCCTGTCTATCCGGTGAATCCGGTCGGTACGGGTGACGCTGTGATGCGCTCAGGTGCTCAGGCGCCGGCGGGTGCCGGTCATGCGGTCATGCAGGCGCGCGGGTTATGCACCCTCAGCGCGCATCCTGAGAGTTCGTGCTGCGTGTTCATCGGCGTCGCGCTGTTCGCGCCTTGCCGTCTGCTGGGCTTCCGCTGCGTTGCCGCGTGCCTGCAGTACTTCGTACGAGCCTAGCTTCTGTTTTTGGCGCTGCCAGTCCGGCTTGGCCGCTTCGACCTTCGCATTGGCCGTGTTCATCAGCTTGCGCTGCTGTTCGATGGCGGCGTCGAGCGTGTCGATGAAAGCCTGGAAATTGCGCATGTTGCCGGCCGGCATCCCGCTCCGCGCGGTTGCCGTGAAGCGAGAGTGGTATTCGTCGCGGTAGCTCACCAAGGCGTCAAGCTGCGCCCGCGCGTCGGTCGCCTCGCGCTGGGCGCGGCCCAGGCGTTGGGCGGCGGCGTCCACGTCGTCCTGGGCGAGGCCGATAAGCGTCTTGATTGGAAAGTGTTTCGCCATCGTCAACCTCCTTAGCCAAACAGTGCATTGAGTCGTTGCAGACTCGCGTCGAATCCCGCAGATTCGCGGAAACCCTGTTGCAAAAACGCTTCGATGCGCGGATATAGCGCGATCGCGCGGTCGAGTAGCTGGTCGCGTCCGCTTGAATAGGCGCCCACATTGATCAGGTCGCGGTTACGCTGGTAACGCGACAGCATCTGTTTGAACAGACGCGTCTTCTCCAGGTGCGGCTCTTCGATCAACGCCGTCATCGCGCGGCTGATCGAGGCTTCGATATCGATGGCCGGGTAATGGCCGGCTTCCGCCAGCGAGCGCGACAGCACGATATGGCCGTCCAGAATCGCGCGCGCCGAATCGGCGATCGGATCCTGCTGATCGTCGCCCTCGGTCAACACTGTGTAGAACGCCGTAATCGATCCACCACCCGCCGGTCCATTGCCGGTGCGCTCGACCAGCGCCGGCAGCTTCGCGAATACCGAGGGCGGATAGCCCTTGGTGGCCGGTGGCTCGCCGACGGCGAGCGCGATTTCGCGCTGCGCCATCGCATAGCGGGTCAGCGAGTCCATCAAGAGCAGCACGTGCTTGCCCTGATCGCGGAAGTACTCGGCGAGCGAAGTGGAGTACGCCGCGGCCTGCATCCGCAAGAGCGGTGAGACGTCCGCGGGCGCAGCCACGACAACCGAGCGTGCAAGGCCGTCCTCGCCAAGAATCTGTTCAATGAATTCCTTGACTTCGCGACCGCGTTCGCCGATCAGGCCAATCACGATCACCTCGGCGCTGGTGTATCGCGCCATCGTGCCGAGCAGCACCGATTTACCGACGCCCGAGCCGGCGAAGAGCCCCATGCGCTGGCCGCGGCCGACCGTCAGCAGCGCATTGATCGCGCGTACGCCGACGTCCAGCACCTTGTGGATCGGCTCGCGGTTGAGCGGATTGATCGTCGGTGCGGAAAGCGGCGCGTCCGATCTGGCGCCGAGAGGCCCGAGTCCGTCGAGCGGCCGCCCCGAGGCGTCCAGCACCCGGCCAAGCAATTCCCAACCGACCGGCAAGCGCTTCGCGCCCGCCATCGGATCGGTGATCGGCGCGCTTTCGAGCGGATAGACACGTGCGCCCGGCAACAGGCCGATCACCTCGGTGGTTGGCATCAGGAACAGCTTGTCACCGGCGAAGCCCACCACTTCGGCTTCCGCCATCGACAGCGAGCTGCCCTGCGGTAGTTCGATCATCACCTCGGCGCCGACCGACAGGCGCAACCCGACCGCTTCGAGGACGAGGCCCGCCGCTCGCGTCAGACGTCCACAGGCGCGCATCGGTTTCGCGATGGCGTTACGGGCGCGCAGTCCATCCAGATGAGCGCGCCAGGCGTTCATGTGAGGGTTGTTGGCGAACGCCGGGTTCGGCGCGGGGCGTTGCGGCGTGTCGACGGCGCTCGGCGCGGCCAGTGCGCCGTCGCGGCTCGCGGCGGTAAACGGGGAGCTCGAATGCCCATGGCGAGGATCGTGCGAGGTGGCCTTCGGACGCGTCGTGTCGTTGGGCTCGGCCAGCAGCGCCTCGGCGCCGAACGACGCCAGCGCCAGCTCCTGTTCGAGCGGCGTCAGGTCGCTCGTGCGGATGTCCTCGATGGTCGGCTTTACCATGTGCTTGCCTTGCCGAGGGCGGCGGCAACCCGCTCCCAACGTGTGTCGATGCCGGCGTCCACTTCGCCTGTGCCGGCGTGGGCGCGGCAACCGCCGCGCTCGACCGCCGGGTCGGTGCGCACAGACCAGCCGCGCGCCTGCAATTCTTCCATCAGATAAGCCTCGACCACCGGCAGGTCAGCCGGGCTCACGATCAGGTGCGGCGCGCCGATCAGTGCAGGCTCGACTGCCAGCACTTCGCGCGCGGCGGCGATCAGCGCGGCCGGGTCGTGCTGCACGTGCTGGCGCACCACCTGCTGCGCGATGTCGAGCGCGAGTGCGACCAGCGTTTCCGAAATTTCGTGTTGCGCGCCATCGAGCGCGGCCTTGAAGGTTTCCGCCAGTGCGGCGAGGCGCGCGGCTTCTTCGCGCGCTTCGGACTGCCCCTGGGCGAAGCCTTGCGCGTGACCCTGGTCGTAGCCAGCCTGGTAGCCGAGCGCCTGGCCGGCCACGTGACCGGAGGCGACGCCCTGAGCGTGCGCGGCATCGCGCAGGCGTTGCAGTTCGGCTTCGAAGGCACCGTCGTCGACCACCTCCTCCGGCGGCGCCGGCGGCACTGGGTCGAACGAGGCCATCTCCCAGCGCTGGTAGGCTGAGAGGCTGCCTTTGCGCGCGGGATCCTGATCAGACATATGCATCTTCCGCCTTGCCGCCTATCGCGATCTGGCCGCTTTCTGCCAGGTTGCGCACGATCTGCAAAATGCGGCGTTGCTGCGTTTCCACTTCGGAAACGCGTACCGGGCCGCGGGCATCGAGGTCTTCGGCGAGCAGTTCCGCTGCACGCTGCGACATGTTCGAGAGGAACTTCTGACGCAGTGCCGGCGGGGCGCCCTTCAGCGAAATGATCAGCGCTTCGGACTCGACTTCCTTCAGCAGCAACTGGATCGCGCGGTCTTCCAGATCGAGCAGGTTCTCGAACACGAACATCTGGTCGATGATCTTCTGCGCGAGTTCGGCGTCGTACTGGCGGACGTTTTCGATTACGCCTTCTTCGTGGTTGCTCGACATGAAGTTGAGAATTTCCGCCGCAGTGCGGATGCCGCCCATCGGGCTGCGCTTGAGGTTGTCGCTGCCGGAGAGCAGGCCAGTCAGCACGTCGTCCAGTTCGCGCAGCGCGGCCGGCTGGATGCCGTCGAGCGTGGCGATCCGCAGCAGCACGTCGTTGCGCAACCGGTCGCTGAAGCAGGAGACGATCTCGGAGGCCTGATCGCGGTCCAGGTGAACCAGGATGGTCGCGATGATCTGCGGGTGCTCGTTCTTGATCAGCTCAGCCACGGCCGACGAATCCATCCACTTCAGGCCCTCGATACCGCTCGTGTCGCTGCCCTGCAGGATCCGGTCGATGATCGCGCCGGCCTTGTCGTCACCGAGCGCCTTGGTCAGCACCGAACGGATGTAGTCGCTCGAATCGAGCGACAGCGCCGTGTGCTGCTCGGCCTCGCGGACGAATTCGTGCAGGACTTCGTCGACCTGCTCACGCGTCACGTTCTTCAGCGCCGCCATTGCGACACCGATCTTCTGGACCTCGCGCGGCCCGAGAAACCTGAATACCTGCGCGGCTTCTTCCTCGCCGATCGACATCAGCAGGAGCGCGCTTTTCACCACGCCTTCAGCGCTCATCGGACACCCAGTTCTTGACGACAGTTGCAACGATCTTCGGATCCTGGCGCGCGATGTTGCGTGCGTATTCCAGGTTCCGCTCGAATTTGTGTTTATCGCTCTCAAGCGACATCAGCTCGGACTCGCCGTCGTCGTCGCCAGCCGCGCTGCCGTTGCGCTCGGCGACCGGCAGGCCGTCGAGCAGCATCGGCTCGTCTGGCGAGGCCAAGGCGGCGATCGGCGGCGCCGGCGGCGGGAAGGCGCGGCGCAGGGCCGGCTTGACCATCACGAAGTACAGGAACAGGGCGACGGCGCCGATGCCCAGATAAGTCCCAAGCTGCCTCGCCAGCGCGATCATGTCAGGCGTGCGCCACCACGGCAGGTTCGCGTTCGGGTCGACGTCAGTGGTGAAGGCGCTGTTGACCACGTTCACCGAGTCGCCGCGCTGGGCGTCGAAGCCCATCGCATCCTTCACCAGTTGATTGACCTGAGCGAGCTTGTCGGCGCTGAGCGGCTGCATGGTCGCGTGCCCCTTGGCATCCACCGTGGGCAGGTAATTCACCACCACCGCCACCGACAGCCGCTTGATGTTGCCCACCGACTGCTGGATGTGACGCACGGTCTTGTCGAGCTCGTAGTTGGTGGTCGCATCCTTGCGATCGCTGACCGGCGTCGTGGCCGGTGCGCCGGTGCCGTTCGGCGCGTTGATCGGCGCGGAGGCCGGTTGCGGCGGCTGGTTCGACAGCGCGCCCGGCACGCCGGAAGCACCGCCTTGCGACAGCTCCGTGTCCGTGCTGGTCTGCTGGCTGCGAATCGCCGCCTGCTGCGGATTGGCGTTCGGGCTGTAGGTTTCCGAAGTCTGCTCGGCCTGCGCGAAATTGACGTCGGCGCTCACCTGCGAGTGCGCATTGCCGGCGCCGAACAAGGGAGCCAGGATTGCGTCGATACGCTGCTGCGTATCGTGCTCGATCTGCTGCACATACTTGAGCTGGGTGGCGTCGAGCCCCGCGCTGGACGGCGGCTGGGTCAGCAGATTGCCGTCCTGGTCAACGATGGTCACGCCGCGTGCCGGCATGTCGGGCACCGCCGACGCCACCATATGGGTGATCGCCGTCACCTGACCTTCGTCGAGCATGCGGCCCGGATACAGGTTCACCAGCACGGCGGCGGACGGCGTCTCATGGTCGCGCACGAACACGGACGGCTTCGGGATGGCCAGATGCACGCGCGCCGACTTCACCGCGTTGACCGATTCGATAGTCCGTTCGAGCTCACCCTCCAGCGCCCGCTGGTAATTGACCTGCTCGGCGAACTGACTGATGCCGAACTTCTCGTTGTCCATCAGTTCGAAGCCGACCGAGCCGCTCTTGGGCAAGCCCTGTGAGGCGAGACGCAGACGCATTTCGTGCACGTCTTCGGATGGCACGAGAATCGCGCCGCCGCCGTCGGAGAATTTGTAGGGGATGTTGGCCGCTTGCAGCGCGGTGATGATCGAGCCACCGTCCTGGTCTGACAGGTTGCTGTACAGCACCTTGTATTCCGGTGCACGCGACCAGAGCCACAGGCCGACTACGACGGCGACCAGCACGGCGACGGCGAAGATCAGCGGCGCGCGCGGATTGCCGCGCATCTGCGTCAAGCCGGACAGGCGCTGCGTAAAGTTGCCGCCGAGACCTCCACCGCCGAGGTCCGCGGCGCCGCCGGCCTGACCGGCGGCGGGCGCACCGCCAGGCGCTTGTGCGCTGGCGAGGCCCATACGGGCGTCGGGGTTGATCAACGAGTTGGCTGACGAATCCATGCGTCGGGTATCTCCGGGATGCCTGGGGTCCTGCCGCTGCCGCCACACCGGGGTCGGCGGGCGCACGGACAGAGACTTTCACCATTGGAATTATGCGCAGGCACAGACAACCCGATTGCCCGAATAGAGCAGGGTTTCCCCCCTAGTTTCGGGTCTTTCGAACCAGGCCCACTGATATTCTTTCGGTCAGATCGGCTAGGCTTGGCTGCGCCGCTCTACCTTCCTCTGGAGAGAACATGACAATGCCCGTGAACGCGCTCTCGTCGGCGCTGCAGCAAATGCAGGCGATGGCCGCGCAGGCGGCCGGCGGCACCGAATCCGTGGCGGATCAGGCCGGTGCGGCAAGCTCAAGCGGTTTTGCGTCGGCGCTTAAGGCGTCGCTCGACAAGATCAGCGCCGACCAGAACACGGCGGCCGGCGAGGCGAAGGCGTTCGAAATTGGCGCGCCCAACGTCTCGCTGAACGACGTGATGATCGACGGTCAGAAGGCCAACCTGGGTCTCCAGTTCGGCCTGCAGGTGCGCAACAAGCTGGTGTCCGCCTACAACGACATCATGCAGATGTCGGTTTGATAGCATGGCCGTCGGCTGATGCACTCACCGGTAGCAGGACCGCCGGCGTACCCGTAGCGGGCGTGCCAGGATGTTTCCGGTCCGCGAGCGGGTGCTTGCGGCCGCGAGGCGCCACACGACACCACTGCGGACATGCCGGTTGCATTTTGCGGCGTTTCGCTTCAAACCTCCTCATAGCGGCCTAAAGCTTTTCGGTTGCCTATCCGATAACCAGGTACAGACTGACATCCGGGCGCGGCGACGTGCCCGGGGAGTCGTCTCATACTTTCCGATTCTGCAGCAAAGGAGGAGCGCCGATGTTTTCCCAAGGACACGCTGGAGCCAACGCATACGCAAAGGTGGGTGTCGAGACAGGCGTGATGGGTGCCAGTCCGCACCGTCTGGTCGTCATGCTGTATCAGGGCGCGCGTCAGGCGATTGCGCAGGGACGCATGCACCTCCAGCAAGGCGGTCCGTCGGCGGTGGCGGCGCGTGGGAATGCCATCAGCAAGGCGATCCGGATTATTGAAAGCGGGTTGCAGGCGTCGCTCAACATCGAAGCAGGCGGTGAGATCGCCGAGCGCCTGAATGCGTTGTATAGCTATATGACGCGTCGCCTGCTGGAAGCCAATATCCAGAAGAGCGAGGTCATGCTGGTCGAAGTCGACCGCCTGCTGGCCACGCTCGAGGAAGCGTGGATCGGGATTGCCCCGGAGATCGCGCGGATGGCGGCACAGCCGTCCGCGGAAAGTATGAGATGACTTCGAACGCAGAATATTTTGCCCGCTACGAGGCGATCGCAGCGATTTCCGCACGCATGCTGCTGGCAGCGCGCCGCGCCCTGTGGAGCGATCTGGTGCCGTTGCAGGAAGAGTACCGGCACCTGGTCGATGCGTTAAAAGACGCGGAAACCGGGGTGAGGCTCGACGAGCTGGAGCGCGCGCGCAAATTCGACCTGATCCGCCGGATTCTGGCGGACGACGCGGCGATCCGGGATCTCGCGAACCCGCGCATGGCGAATCTGTCGGCACTGTTTGCCGGCCGGCCGGCCCGGGTGCTCAAGGAGTTGTACGGAGCCCGCTGAGCTTTTTTGACTGCGATAAGTTGACTGCGTTAGCCGCGCGCAGTCAGGTGTAAATCTGAATTCGGTGCCCCCAAACCTGGCCCTTCGTGCCAGGCCCCCCGAGGGGGTCAATCCCACAGGGGGACTTCCTGCGGGGCGGAAAACTCGGGGCGGCCCAGCGTTTTCTTGAGGAACCGGCATGAACGGAATCGACACGGCCATCGCTTCGCTGCTTGCGAGCCGGGTCGACAGCCTGCTCAATATCGCTCCCGGCGCGCCGAGCACGGCGCAAGCGGGTGCGTCCGCGCTGAGCGGGGACACCCCGGTCACGCCGGGCACCCCCGAGGTGCCGACGCCACCTCCTGCCTCCGCGCAGACCGTCTTGTCAGCGGTGGCGCAGACACTCAACGCGATTGCACTCTCCGGCGGCGAGGTGACCACGGCCATTCTCGGCCAGTTGCCGATCTGGCCCGCCGCACCGGCACTCGACGTCGAGATGGCCGAACTTCCCCTGTTCGATTCGGCGGGCGGCCAGTCCGCGGATGCGGGCAATCCAAACGCCGCGAATACAGCAAACACAGCTAATCCGACGAGCGCGACGGGCACGACTGCCACGGCCGCCACCAGCGTGGCGGCGTCGCCGGTGCCGGTCGCGGCGCTCGCCGCAGCGCTCGAGCAGACCGTGGCAGGCAGCGGTCTGTTCTACGAAGCGCATCTGGCGCAGTGGCTGGCCGGCCAGTTCACGCTGCCCGACCTCGCCAGCGAACCGCAAAACCGCCTGCTCGATACCGCTTCGCAGTTGCCGCTCGACTGGGCGGCCGACGCCGATGCCGGCGCGCAACCCGGCTCAGCGTCGGCGTCGGCGCAGCAGGCCCGCCCTGGCACGACGCAGACCGCCGGCGGTGCCGCCGAGGGGAACAGCGCGGCCCGTGCGCAGCCTTCGATCATGTCGCCCCAGGCCGCGCGCTTCGCCGCCGGGGAAGTGCTGGCGAATTCGCTTTCCGACCTGTCCGCCCAGCCTGAGCGCGCCGCCTTGCACGCCGCGGTTGCCCAGACGAGCGATACGCCGACGCAGGCGACGCAATCGGTCGCTTCGGCGATCAATGCGGCGACGGTTCCGCTGGTGCGCCAGCAACTCGACATGCTCGCCACAGGGCAGTTTCGCTGGAGCGGCGAAGCGTGGCCGGGCGCGAAATTCGACTGGACCATCCAGCAGGACGGCGACGAGTGGGAGCGCGGCGGCGGGGGCGCCGGCGCGGAGGAGGACTATCCGTGGCGCACCCGGCTCGCGCTGTCGTTGCCGATGCTGGGTACCGTGGATGCCGAACTGATCCTCAACGGCAACCGCCTGTCCGCGCGGGTGCTGGCCAGTCCGCTTGGCGCGGCTCGGCTCGTCGAGCAAAGCGAGAGTTTCAGGCAGCGCCTCGCCGCTGCCGGCATTGAATTGAGCGGCCTGTCGATTCGCGAGGTGGGTGGTGCCGTGCCGTCAGGTGCGTCGAGCGCCGCGGCCGCCGCAGCGGCTCAGGCGGCAGCCTCCGCCTATGCACGTACGGCGCCGGCCGGCGGCGATGCAGCGGACGGCGATCCCAAGGGCGCGTCGCGCCGAGGCTACCGTTCGGAGCAGGCCGAGCGGCCCCAGCGCCCAGAGCGGGTTGAACGCCAGACGCGCCCGGCACGCCCAGGGCGCCCTGAACGCGCCCAATGGCCGACCACGACGACGGATACCGATTTCGACTGGGACATGTGATGAGCCGCACGCATCGCAAGAGCGCAGCCGCGCTCGTCTACGACGCACAGAGCAGCGACCTCGCGCCGCGCGTGATCGCGAAGGGCTACGGCCTGCTCGCAGAAATGATCATCCAGCGCGCCAAAGAGGCGGGCCTGTATGTGCATGAGGCGCCCGAGATGGTTTCGCTGCTGATGCAGGTGGATCTGGACGCGCGCATTCCGCCGCAGCTCTATCAGGCGGTGGCCGAACTGCTGGCGTGGCTGCACCGGCTGGAAAGCGGCGCGGCGGACGAGCCGCCGTCCACCGCGCTCGAGCCTGTCGAACCGGTCGAGGTAAAGGGCGACTAAGGTTTCGCGATGCGCCCGGGTGGCGCGATCGATCGCGAACCTGTCCTTCGGCTGTGGGCCCTAGAACCTCAGCATCAGGTTGAGCAGCGCCTTGACGCGCTTGCCATACGGCGGCGCGACCCACGCCCGTGCGTTCCAGCGCGCCTGGGTGAGCACCGGCTTCATCTTCGAGAAGGTCACGAAGCCTTCGTAACCGTGGTACGCACCCATCCCGCTTGCGCCGACGCCGCCGAATGGCAGGCTCTCGCAGGCCAGGTGCATCAGCGTCTCGTTGACCGCCATGCCGCCCGCAATGGTTTCCCGCTCGACTCGGCGGATGGTCGCCGCATCGTCGTCGTACAGATATAGCGCAAGCGGTCGCGGCCGGGCGTTGATCCACGCGATGGCGTCGTCGAGCGTGTCGTAAGGCACGATCGGCAGTAGCGGCCCGAAAATCTCCTCTTGCATCAGCGCGGTCTCGTCCGCCGCGTTCGTTACGGCGATCAGCGGAAAACGCCGCGTCGCCGCGTCCGCGACGCCGTCAGCGAGTGGATGGAGTTGCGCGCCGGCCGCCTGCGCCTCGTCGACGAGGCGCTCCAGCCGCGCGAAATGACGCTCGGAGATGATCGACGTGTAGTCGCGATTGCGCGCGAAATCCGGATACATCGCCGTCATGCGCGTGCGAGCCCGTTCGATGAACGCCTGCTCCTTGCCGCGCGGCACCAGCACGTAGTCGGGTGCGACGCAGGTTTGCCCGGCATTCATCGTCTTGCCGGCGACGAGGTTGTCGACTGCGTTGTCGAAGCGCGCATGCGGGCCGATGATGGCGGGCGACTTGCCGCCCAGTTCTAGCGTGACAGGCGTCAGATGCTCAGCGGCGGCGCGCATCACTTCGTGGCCCACCTTGGTCGAGCCGGTGAACAGCAAATGATCGAACGGTTGCGCGCTGAAGGCGGCGGCGAGCGCGGCGTCGCCATTCACCACGGTGACGTGGTCGCGCGCGAAAGTCTTCGCGATCAGTTGCTCGAACAGGGCCGAGGTGCGCGGCGTCAGCTCCGACATCTTGATGATGGCGCGGTTGCCGGCGGTGAGGGCGCTCACCAGCGGACCGGCGGCGAGCAGCACGGGGTAATTCCACGGCACGATGACGCCGACCACGCCGAGCGGTTGCGGGATCACCTTGGCGCGCGCCGGCAACAGCCACTTGTTCGTGCTGCGCCGCTGCGGTCTCATCCAGCGCTTGCCGTGCCTGAGCGCGCCGTCGATCTCCTCTTTTACGAGGAGGAACTCCGCGAGCAGAATTTCTTCCTTGGCGCGGTTGCCAAAGTCCGCGTTCATCGCTTCGGCGAGTGCGTCGCGGTTGTCGAGCAGCATCGCGCGCAACGACTTCAGATGTGCGGCGCGGTTGTCCCATGCCGGATACGGCGCGCGCAGATACGCCTGGCGTTGTTCGCGCAGCAGCGCTCCGAGCGCGGCAATCTCTGGCAGATCGTTTTTCATGTCCACTCCCTTGATGGTGGTCCGTGCGCGGTTGGCCGCGCTTATTTTGATCAGGCCGGGAAGGCCCGTTCGATAATCGCCGCGTGATTGAACGTGGACGGCAGCGTGCCGTACACGCGCCCGCTTTCGCCGCAGCCGTCGGCGAGGCGCGTTGCGATGAAGGCATCGGCGACTGCCGCCGGCGCGTACCGCACCAGCAGCGTTGCCTGCGCGGTCAGCACGATCTGCTGGGCGATCCGGCGTGCCGACGCTTCGCGTGTTTCGGGCGCAGCTTTGAGCGTGGCGGCGAGGCGCTCGAGCGCAGCGATGAGCGCGGGATGCCCCTGCGCATCCACCTGCCACGCGGCAAAGAGAGCCTGCGCGGCGTCGGTTTCACGCTCCATGGCGCGCAAGACGTCGAGGCACATCACGTTGCCGGAGCCCTCCCAGATCGAATTGACGGGCGCCTCGCGATAGAAGCGCGCCATCGGTCCTTCTTCGACATAGCCGTTGCCGCCCCATACTTCCATCGCTTCGCCGGTGAACTCGAGCGCGCGCTTGCACACCCAGTACTTCGCGGCCGGCGTGACGATGCGCCGCCACGCGCGTTCTTCAGGCGCACTCGCGGCGTCTTCGAATGCGCGGGCAAGCCGCATGAACAACACCGTCGCCGCTTCGGATTCCAGCGCGAGGTCGGCCAGCACGTTTTGCATCAGCGGCTGCTCGGCCAGATGCCGGCCGAACGCGGTGCGATGCCGCGCATGGTGGATTGCCTGCACCAGCGCGGCACGCATCAAGGCGGCGCTGCCGATCACGCAATCGAGCCGCGTGTAGTTGGCCATTTCGATGATGGTCGGCACGCCCCGTCCTTCCTCGCCAATCAGGATGCCGTACGCGTCGAGAAACTCGACTTCGCTGCTCGCGTTCGAGCGATTGCCTAGCTTGTTTTTCAGGCGCTGGATCTGCACGGCGTTTTTGCTGCCGTCGGGCGCGAAGCGCGGCACGAAGAAACAGGACAGGCCCTCGTGATCGTCGGTTCGGGCGAGCACCAGATGGGCGTCGCACTGCGGCGCGGAAAAGAACCACTTATGGCCGACGAGCTGATATGCGCCGCCGCGACCGCTTCCCTCGCTGCCGCCCGTGGCGTAAGCGCGGGTCTGATTGCTGCGCACGTCAGAACCGCCCTGTTTCTCGGTCATGCCCATGCCGATCAATGCCGAGGTTTTCTGCGTGAGCGGCAGGTCGCGCGGGTCGTGTTCGCGCGCATAGAGTTTGTCGCGCAGCGTCTCGAATAGCGCGGGTTCGCGCTGCAGCACGGGAATGCTGGCGAAGGTCATGGTGGTCGGGCATAGCGAGCCGGACTCGATTTGCGCATGCAGGAAGTAGCCGGCGCAGCGTGCGGCCATCGCGCCACGTTGCGGGTCGGAGAACGGCAGCGCGTGCAGTCCTTCACGCCGCAGCAAGGACAGCAGGGTGTGCCAGGCCGGGTGAAATTCCAGCGCGTCAATGCGCTCGCCGCGCGGGCTGTACGTGAACAGTTCCGGGGTATGGCGGTTCGCTACTTCGGCGAGCGCCAGCGTCTCCGGTGTGGTGAGTGCCGCGCCATCGCGCAGCAGCGCCTCGCGATGCCAGGCAGCGCCATCGCGTTCGAGAGCCGCGACGAGGGCGGTATCGCTGGCAAACAGGTTGTAATCCGCCAGTGGCGGGACCTGATTGGTGACGTCGTGCGTTGTTCCGGGGCCATGCCGTTCCATCTGCTGTCTCCGTTCGCCGGATCTGCGCCGGGCTCTGATTAAGAGGGCGTTTGTTTTATCGAGGGATGCCGTGCCGCGTGCCAGTTACGCAGCAAGCGTAATGCCGTGTTTGAATGCTACGCCTCTGGGCGCCGTGCGGCCTCTGGAAGGCACTGGCCGTCGCAAGGTACACCTCGGCGGCCCCGCCTTTCATCATAGGGTCGCGATGTGTGTTTCGTTTAGAGGGATAGCTCTGGCGCGGACCTGCCACACCGCGACAACGCTCCCTACAATGCGCAGGAAACACACGTAGACAAGTGTGCACGAGACAGCGGACCGCACCACGCGGCCCGAATCAGGAGGAGCGCATGCAATACGACTACATCATCGTAGGTGCGGGGTCCGGCGGCTGTTCGCTGGCGGGCCGTCTCGCGGATGCCTGTCCCGACGCGACCATCGCGCTGATCGAAGCCGGGCCGCATACGGACCGCAATCTGTTCGTCAACATGCCGGTTGGCGTGGCGGCCGTCGTGCCGAACAAGCTCAAGACCAATTACGGCTATGAGACCACGCCGCAACCGGCGCTGGCGGGCCGGCGCGGTTATCAGCCGCGCGGACGCGGCGTGGGCGGTTCCAGCGCGATCAACGCCATGATTTACACGCGCGGCCACCCGCTCGATTACGACGAGTGGGCGCAACTCGGCTGCGAGGGTTGGGCCTGGTCGGACGTCTTGCCTTACTTTCGCCGTGCCGAGGGCAACGAACGCGGCGCGGATGCGTGGCATGGCGCGGACGGCCCGCTGACCGTCAGCGATCTTCGCTATTGCAACCCATTCTCGCAGCGCTTTGTGAAGGCCGCACTCGAAGCGGGCCACCGCGCCAACGCCGATTTCAACGGTGAGGACCAGGAGGGGATCGGTTTCTACCAGGTCACGCAGCGCGATGGACGGCGTTGCAGCGTCGCGCGGGCCTATATCTACGGCCGCAACCGCTCCAATCTGCACACGCTGGCAGATGCCACGGTGCTGCGTGTGACCTTCGACGGCAAGCGGGCGAGCGGCGTCGAGATCGTGCGCGGCGGCTGCACCGAGACGCTCGAAGCACGGGCCGAGGTCGTGCTTGCGGCGGGCGCGTTCAATTCGCCGCAGTTGCTGATGTGCTCGGGCATCGGACCGGCCCCGCATCTGCAATCGTTCGGTGTGCCGGTGATTCACGACGCGCCGCAGGTCGGCCAGAATCTGATCGACCATATCGATTTCACGATCAACAAGCGGGTGGCATCGATCGAGCCGACAGGCTTTTCGCTGCGCGGCATCGCCCGGATGGTGCCGCAGTTCGTGAGCTTCATGCGGCACGGCACGGGCATGCTGTCGAGCAACGTCGCGGAGGCGGGCGGGTTCCTGAAGAGCCGGCCCACGCTCGAGCGGCCGGATCTGCAATTGCACTTCTGCGCAGCCCTCGTCGACGATCACAACCGGCACATGCACTGGGGCCACGGCTATTCGCTGCATGTGTGCGTGCTGCGGCCGCATAGCCGCGGCGCGGTGACGCTCGCCAGCGCGGACATGCGGCAAGCGCCGGTGATCGATCCGCGCTTCCTGAGCGATCCGCGCGATCTGGATCTGCTGCTGGAGGGGGCGCATATCGCGCGGCGGATTCTCGATGCGCCGTCGCTGGCGCTGTGCGGCGGCAAGGAGCTGTACACGCATCCGGGTCAAAGCCACGAGGAATTGCGCAAGACCATCGCGGAGCATGCCGACACGATCTATCACCCGGTCGCGACCTGCCGGATGGGCAGCGATTCGGCCTCGGTGGTCGATGCACAGTTGCGGGTCCGCGGCGTGTCGGGACTGCGGATCGTCGATGCGTCCGTCATGCCGACGCTGATCGGCGGCAATACGAATGCGCCAACCGTGATGATCGGTGAGCGAGCCGCGGAATTCATCGCGGCAGCGCGCCGCGCTGGGCCGTCGGCCCGGGCGGGTGTGGCGGCGGGGGTGATTGCGTGAGCGCATGAGCACATGCGTCAGCGCCGTGGTACCGGTGATTTTGATATACGGCCGGAATGAACCGAATAAAGCGCGGGCTGCATGAGTTATTGTGGCTCGCGCTCCCGTCAATCCCCCTTTTCTAATAATCTGAGTGGGCTCCCTCCATCCGAATAAACAAGCATGGACTTGTCGGATTAATCCCATAAACCCGTCTGAAATCTCTTCTTGACCCATCGATAAGGCTCCTGGCCGGATGGAGCGAAATGATCGATGTAAGGGCTGCATTCAAGGGTATTTGAAGACAATTCCGAATTTATGTAATTAATCTTCTCGATCCGTTTTTGAGATTTTCACGCCCCTATACTCTCGCGGCGAAAAAGAGCGTGTCAGGTGGCGCGTTCACCCACTCAAGGAACGAGTCGATGAGTATTAATGTAATTCAACTGATTCAGTGCGCGCTGTCAGATAGCGTGGTGCGGCAACTGTCGGCGCGCTTCGGGCTGCCGGGAGAAGCAACGGATAAAGTCATTAGCGCAGCTGCGCCGGCGCTGGTCGCCGCACTGATGCACAAGGGTGCCACGCTGGATGGCGCACGCTCGTTGTTCACGACGATCATGGCGCCGGAAGTCAACGCGCACATCGGCGAACAACTGCCGCAACTGCTCGCCAGCACGGCCGGCTTGAGCCAGCTCGAAGGCGTTGGCCGGCAACTGCTGCAGCGCGTGACGGACCGCCGGATCGACGGCCTGAGCGACACTATCGCCGCGCAAACCGGCGTGCCGGCCCAGTCGACGCATGCATTGACGGGCATTGTCGGCGCGACCGTTCTCGGCGTGCTGAAGCGCCATTTCCTCGACGCTCAAGGCAGCGTCGGACAGTTGCCGACGCTGCTCGGCCATCAGTTGCCGTCTATAGCTCCCTACCTGAACGACGGGCTGCTCTCGGCGCTCGGTCTCGGCGGCGTCGCCACGTTCATGGGCAGCGTCCTGTCGCAACTGAAAGCGGTCTCCGCGCATATCGAACATCCGGTCGCCCCGGCCACGCCGGCCGCGCAGCCGGCCCCGTCCGCTCAGGCCACGCCGCGCGTGCCGGTCGACGCCGTGTTGCGTGAGGAGCGGCGCTCGCACAAGTGGTTGTGGTGGCTGCTCGCCGCTATTGCTGCCGTGCTTGCGTTCCTGTTCCTGCGCGGCTGCAACCATGAGCAGACGGCTGAAGTAACCGCCCCGGCTCAGGCAGCCTCCGCGCCCGCAGCAGTCGCCGCTTCTGAGACGGCCGCCGCGGCTAGCGATGCTGCGGCATCGGCCGTGGCTGCTTCGGATACGGCAGCCCCGGCTGTCGCCGCAAGCGCCGCTGAGGCGTCGCAGCCGGCCGCTGCTCCGGCACCCACGAAAGACAGCCAGTTGACCTTCACGGTCGATCCGGCCGGCAAGCCGACGCTTAACGCCACCGTTGGCAGCGAAGCCGAAAAGGCCACGTTGCTCGACGCACTGACGAAGAAATTCGGTGCCGATCACTTCACGGCGAACGTCACGGTCGATCCAGACACCAAGCCGGCGGACTGGCTCTCGCACCTCGATGCCCTGCTGCCGCTCCTGGCCCTGCCGGGTGCGGAAGTGAAGGTGGACGGTGCGCACATCGAACTGAGCGGCGCGGCGGCGAACGCCAAGCTCGGCTGGCTTGACCGCCTGAAGTCGCTGTTCGGCGCGTCGTACCAGATCGGCTCGTTCAACGTGGACCAGGCCGTGGCTGACGCCACGCAGTCGTTCCGCAGCGCCGTCAAAGGCCTGCTCGCACCGGATAGCTCGTGCGCGGTGGCCGATGTCGTCAAGGTGCTGAACCTGCAGGTCATCAACTTCGCGAGCGCAAGCGCCCACGTGCCGGCATCGGCTGTGGAAGATCTGCGCCAGTCGGCCCAGGTGCTGATGGCCTGTTCGCACAATGGCAAGGCCGCGAAGCTCGAAGTGGCGGGCTACTCGGACAACGTCGGCGGTGATCAGGCGAATCTGCAACTGTCGAAGAAGCGCGCCGAATCGGTTCGTGCGTTCCTCATCAAGACGGGCGTGCCGGCTGACTCGTTGAGCGCGCAAGGCTATGGCGATGCGCGTCCGGTGGCGAGCAACGACACGGCGAGCGGCCGCTTTGCGAACCGCCGCATCGAGTTCGTCGACGGACAGCAGCAACAGTAAGTCGCACACTCAAGCACGCACGAGGTCAGTGCGCTGCTGCGAAACATGCCGCCCGGCGCAAGCCGGGCGGCATGTTTTATTTGGGCGGTGCAGACGCAACGCCGACCGGCACGGCCCCGGTAATGCCGATGTCGGGCCAGTGCATCAGGTCGTCGCCGGTCTGCGTCCGCAGGGTTTCGCGCGCCACCTCGAGCCACGCGCGTGCGGCGTGCGAGAGGTAGCCGTTGCGCCGCCAGCCGATCGCCATTTCCCACGGAATCTCGGGCTCAATCACCGGCCGGCAGGTGAATTGCGTCGCGTCCAGCCGCCTGCAATAGGGCGCGGGCAACAGCGCAATGCCGACGCCAGCCAGCACCAATGCCGCCATGAAATCCCAGTGACCGCTGCGCCCGACGATGGTCGGCGCGAAGCCGGCCGCGCGGCACGCGCTCAGGACTACGTCGTTGAGCGCGAGGCTTTCGCCATAGAACACGAACGGCTCGCTAGCGAGCTCCGCGAGCGGCACCTGCTGCAGGTCGTCCCAGCGTGAACCGCGGCGCGCGACCAGCCAGAGCCGCTGATGCGTCATCGGCAGCACGTCGATGTGTTCGGCGTCCACCGGCTGCAGCACGCCGCCTAGCTCCAGCTCTCCATTGATCAGTGCCGTTTCGATGGCCCGCGAACCCTGTTCGAACAGTTTCAACTCGATCTTCGGATAGCGCTGCCGGAACACGGCAATGGCGGGTGTGAAGAGCGATCCGCCCATCGGCGGAATACCGATGGTCAGCTCGCCGCGTCCGAGCGTGTCCAGATCGTTGAGCTCAGCCTGCAATCGCGCGTGCGCGGCGAGTACGTCCTGACCGCGCTGATAGACGATGCGTCCGGCGTCCGTGAGCACCATGTGCCGGCCGTCTCGCAACAACAGCGGCGAGCCGATCTCGTCTTCCAGCGATTTCACCATCTTGCTGATGGTCGGCTGGGTGACGAACATCTGCTCGGCGGCCACGGTGAAGCTTTGCTGGCGCACGACTTCGACGAAATAGCGGAGGGCACGAAGTTCCACGATCTCAGGCTCCAGAATTCCAGTACGGAATGATTTTGACGTTGTCGAGTCATTATATTTATGTTGCGGTGCAACCTACACCCAGCTTCGTCGAAAGTCACGTAGGAGCATTGTCACGAGCGCGGACCTCGCCTCCCCGACGCACAACCACCGGCAATCGCAAACGGCGTCGTGCGCGGTCCACTGCGCCGTGTTGTTCGGCGCGGCGGCCTCAACCCGTTTTCAGGATGAGCGCCAAATCAGCCGCGCTATGATGAGCGCCAACTTTTACCCGCGCTTTCGCGCCGTTCTCCGCGCCTGTCATGCTGCCCATTTCGATCATCATTCCGTGCTACAACGCAGCCGCCACCCTCGCTCGCACGCTCGATAGCTGCATCATCCAGCCCGAGGCGGCGCAGATCATCGTCGTGGATGACGGCTCGAGCGACGATTCGATCGGGATCGTGCGCCGCTACGGTGAGCGCGATGCACGCATCGGTTTGCTGCAGATGCCCGTGAATGGCGGCGCCGCGCGGGCGCGCAACTGGGCGGCGATGCACGCCACGCAGCCGTTGTTAGCCTTTATCGACGCCGACGACGAGTACTTGCCCGGCGCGCTCGCGGCCGCGAGCGGCTTTCTCGAACACCATCCCACCGAAGCCTCGATCCGCCTCGACGTGGAATACGCAGGTTTTCCGGCGGAGATCGTCGTGCATCCGCAGTTCGAAACGCACGCGGCGACGCTGAGCAACACGGTGCCGAGCAGCCTCGTTATTCGCCGGTCGGTCTATGCGGCGTTCGGCGGCTTTCCTATGGACGACTTTTTCCGCCGCAACGGTGGCGAAGACGGCGCGTTTTCGTGGGCTCTGCGCGAACTGTTCGGCAACCGGCGTCTAAACGACGCCAAGCGCGTGCGCATGCATTACCACCCGCGCATCCATGCCGAGCGCTATTTCCGCATCTGCTTCGGTATGCAGGCGCCGGTTCAGGCCGATGTTGAGGAGTCGTTCCGCCTTTCCGGCCTGTTCGTCGAAGCGGCCAAAGCCAGCATCGCGCAATTGCGCGCGCTGAGCACGCCAGCCAGTGGGGCGGCATAAAAGCCTCGAAGTCCCCCGCATCACCCCACGTCACCCCGACTTCATCTCGATTTGCTACAATCGTCGTTCGTCTCCGAGGAGCGTTGCGACGGGTACCGCGAATCTGCATTCGCTGGCCGCCCGCCAGGCTCGGGGGCCTTCAATCGGACGGCTTGATCGCGCGCTGCGCTTTCCAGGCCACCGCATCGAACCGCGCTCACGTCAAATTTCTAGTCAATTTCTTAGAAAGGAGGGCGTGATGAACGCCGCAGTTATCGATTCCAAAAATTCCCAGGATTTCATTGTTGCCGACCTGTCGCTTGCCGACTGGGGCCGCAAGGAACTGAACATCGCCGAGACCGAAATGCCCGGTCTCATGCAAACGCGCGAAGAATACAAGGCCAGGCAGCCGTTGAAGGGCGCGCGCATCGCCGGTTCGCTGCACATGACGATCCAGACCGGCGTGCTGATCGAGACGCTGACCGCGCTCGGCGCCGACGTCCGTTGGGCTTCGTGCAACATCTTCTCGACGCAGGATCACGCTGCTGCGGCGATTGCCAAGGCCGGCACGCCGGTGTTCGCGTTCAAGGGCGAATCGCTCGACGAATACTGGGAATTCTCGCACCGCATTTTCGAATGGCCGAACGGCGAATTCGCCAACATGATCCTCGACGACGGTGGCGACGCCACGTTGCTGCTGATCCTTGGTTCGAAGGCTGAGAAGGACCGCTCGGTTATCGCGAAGCCGACCAATGACGAAGAAGTCGCGCTGTACAAGTCGATCGCTTCGCACCTCGATGCAGACCCGACCTGGTACTCCACGCGCCTGAGTCACATCAAGGGCGTGACCGAAGAGACCACGACCGGCGTGCACCGTCTGTATCAGATGGAAAAGGAAGGCCGTCTGCCGTTCCCGGCCATCAACGTCAACGACTCGGTCACCAAGTCGAAGTTCGACAACCTGTATGGCTGCCGTGAGTCGCTCGTCGACGGTATCAAGCGCGCCACCGACGTGATGATCGCCGGCAAGATCGCGGTGGTCGCAGGTTACGGCGACGTGGGCAAGGGCTGCGCGCAATCGCTGCGCGGTCTGGGCGCGACCGTGTGGGTGACGGAAATCGATCCGATCTGTGCACTGCAGGCCGCGATGGAAGGCTACCGTGTCGTGACGATGGAATACGCCGCCGACAAGGCCGACATCTTCGTGACGGCCACCGGCAACTTCCACGTGATCGGTCACGACCACATGAAGGCGATGCGTCACAACGCGATCGTGTGCAACATCGGCCACTTCGACTCGGAAATCGACATTGCGTCGACCCGTCAGTACCAGTGGGACAACATCAAGCCGCAAGTCGACCACATCATTTTCCCGGACGGCAAGCGCGTGATCCTGCTGGCTGAAGGCCGCCTCGTGAACCTCGGTTGCGCAACGGGCCACCCGTCGTTCGTGATGTCGAACTCGTTCACGAACCAGACGCTCGCGCAGATCGAACTGTTCACCGAAGGCTCGAAGTACGAGAACAAGGTGTATGTGTTGCCGAAGCATCTCGACGAGAAGGTTGCACGCCTGCATCTGGCGCGCATCGGCGCGAACCTGACAGTGCTGTCGGACGAGCAGGCTGGCTACATCGGCGTCGACAAGAACGGTCCGTTCAAGCCGAACCACTATCGTTACTAAGCAAAGTCGCTAATAGGCCGCTGTTGCGGCGCGCAGAGTGTCGCGCGTCGCAACGGCATCCCCACGTTGCACGCCATGGCCACATGGCGTGCGGCAAGGGGGCAAAGGCGGTGCCGTACGGCGATCCGCCTTTGTTTCATCGCCGGCCTGTTCCGCTCAATTCTGGACTCTCAGCCTAAAAGGAGCTTTACATGACCGTGCTGCTGACCTGGGTGATCAACGCGCTCGCGCTCCTGATCATCACGTACCTCGTGCCCTCGATCCACATCCGCAGCTTCGGCACCGCGCTGATCGTCGCTGTGGTGCTCGGCCTGATCAACACGGTGCTGCGCCCGGTGCTGATCCTGCTGACGCTGCCCGTGACGATCCTCACGCTCGGAGTCTTCATTCTGGTCGTCAACGCACTGTGCTTCTGGCTGTGCGCGTCGCTGCTGAAGGGCTTCGAAGTGTCGGGTTTCTGGTCGGCGTTCTTTGGCTCGATCCTGTACAGCATCGTGTCATGGCTGCTGTCCGCGCTCATCTTCGGCAACCGCAGTTTCGGCTGAAATGAGCCTCATTTTTAGAACGGCGATTGAGTCATGAATCCGCTCGAACTTTCATTCGAATTTTTCCCGCCCAAGACGGCGGACGGCGTCGAGAAGCTGCGCGCTACGCGTGCGCAACTCGCACCGCTCAAGCCGAAGTTCGTCTCCGTGACCTTCGGCGCCGGTGGTTCGACGCAGCAAGGCACGCTCGACACCGTTGTCGATATGGCGAAGGAAGGGTTGCAGGCGGCGCCGCATCTGTCGTGCATCGGCTCGTCGAAAGAGAGCCTGCGGGCGATCCTGAACGAGTACCGCGCGCATGGCATCCGTCATATCGTGGCGCTGCGCGGCGACCTGCCGTCCGGTATGGGCGAGGTGGGTGAGCTGCGCTACGCGTCGGAACTGGTGAGCTTCATTCGTGCCGAGTTCGGCGACTGGTTCTGGATCGAGGTGGCGGGCTACCCGGAATACCACCCGCAGTCGCGCTCGCCGCGCCACGATCTGGAGAACTTCGCCCGCAAGGTGAAGGCCGGCGCCAATTCGGCCATCACGCAGTACTTCTTCAACGCGGATGCGTATTTCCGCTTTGTCGACGACGCGCGCAAGCTCGGCGTCGACGTGCCGATCGTGCCCGGCATCATGCCGATCACGAATTTTTCGCAGTTGATGCGCTTCTCCGAGATGTGCGGCGCGGAAGTGCCGCGCTGGGTGGCGCGCCGGCTGGAAAGCTTCGGCGATGACCGCGAAGCGATTCGTGCGTTCGGACTGGATGTGGTCACGGACCTGTGTCAGCGCCTCGTTGATGCCCGCGTGCCGGGGTTGCATTTCTATACGCTCAACAACGCAGCGGCCACCAAGGCCATCTGCGAGCGGCTGGGTGCATAAGTTTGAGTTTCACACCGCGCGGCCGGCTGGCTGCGCGGTTCACTTCCTGACTGAGCGCTAGTCTCAGGCCCCGCCTGGCATTCTGCCGCGCGCTCTGCACCGCCTTTTGTCCACACACACGCCGTCAAGATTCTGGCCGCTTCGCCCAGGCTGATTTGGTGCGCCGCCGCAGACGTGCTTGCCCCATCGCAAGGCGCGCCGGGTAGAACCGTGTATTGAAGCTGAATATTGTGCTGTCTATGATCAAGACGCAGCCAACCCGGTTGCCGTCCGGAGAACGTTATGACAGTGTCATCCATGCTCTTCGCAGTTCGCCAGTTTTGCCTGCCCGCACTGACAACCCTGGCCGTCGCCACGGCATGCTTTACACCCGTCACCGCCCCCGCCGCATCCCTGCCCGATAAAACGCTGGTGTTCTGCTCCGAAGGCAGCCCAGCGGGTTTCGACACCGCGCAGTACACCACCAGTGTCGAGTTCACCGCCGGGTCCTATACGGTCTACAACCGGCTGGTCGAGTTCGCCCACGGCAGCACCGACATCGAACCAGGGCTTGCCGAGACATGGGACGTCTCTCCGGACGGCCTGCAGTACACGTTTCATCTGCGTCACGGGGTGAAGTTTCAAACCACCTCATTCTTCAAGCCGACTCGCGAGTTCAACGCGGACGACGTCGTCTTCACCTACGAGCGGATGCTCGATCCGGACCAGCCGTTCCATAAGGCTTACCCGGTGCCGTTCCCGTACTTCAGCGACCTCGGGCTAGCGAAGAACATCAGCAAGATCGAGGCGCTCGACCCCTACACGGTGCGCTTCACGCTCAAAACGGTCGACGCGCCGTTCCTGCAGCAGATTGCGATGCCGTTCGCATCGATTCTGTCAGCGGAATACACCGATCAACTGCTGAAGGCCGGTAAGGCCTCCGACATCAATCTGTTCCCGGTCGGAACCGGACCGTTCATCTTCCGCAGTTACACGAAGGACGACACCATCCGCTTCGACGGTAATCCGGACTACTGGAAACCGGGCGTCGTGAGAGTGAGCAAGCTGATCTTCGCGATCACCGTCGACCCGGCGGTGCGGCTGCAGAAGTTGAAGCGCGGCGAGTGTCAGGTGATGGCCTACCCGCGTCCTGCGGACATTCCGGCGGTCAAGGCCGATTCGTCGCTGGCGATGCCGAGCGAGGTGGGCTTCAATCTGGGCATCCTCGGCTATAACACGACCAAGAAGCCGCTCGACAACGTGCTGGTGCGTCGCGCGCTGGATATGTCGATCAACAAGAAGGCGATTATCGAGTCGGTGTACCAGGGAGCCGGCCAGATTGCCACCAATCCGATGCCGCCTACCCAGTGGGGCTATAACAAGAGTCTGAAAGACGCCCCCTATGACGTCGACAAAGCCAAGGCACTCCTGAAGGAAGCCGGCTATCCCGACGGCTTCGACCTGACGCTGTGGGCCATGCCCGTGCAGCGGCCCTACAACCCGAACGCGCGGCTGATGGCCGAAATGCTGCAGTCCGACTGGGCGAAGATCGGCGTGAAGGTCAATATCGTCACCTTCGAGTGGGGCGAATACATCCGCCGCGCTCACGCCGGCGAACACGAGGCGATCCTGATTGGCTGGACCGGCGATTATGGCGACCCGGATAACTGGCTCGGCGTCCTGCTGGGCTGCGATTCGGTGAAGGGCAGCAACTTCTCGAAGTGGTGCTATAAACCGTTCGATGACCTGATCACCGCGGCTCGCAGCACCACGGACCTTTCCCAGCGCACCAAGGATTACATGGAGGCGCAGGTCATCTTCAAGGATCAGGTGCCATTCACGCCAATTGCCCACTCCACGGTCTATCAACCTATCTCAAAAGAGGTGACCGGCTTCAAGATCGACCCGTTTGGTCCGACGCAATTCCTCGGTGTCGGACTGAAATGAGCGGATATGGGCGCTTTTGCGCCCGCTTATGGCCTCGCACACGCTATGAGGGCCTGTCAATCACACGTTGACGGGCCTCAATCCAGGCCTAACAAGTGTTTCCGATAGTGAACAGAAGGAATTTCCTCCGCTTGTTGCTGCAAGCTATGCTCAAGTAATATCGCGCTACGCCGGTGAAAGCCGGCTCCGAACCTGGAGGAAACATGAAGCAAAACAACCTGTTGCGCGCCGCGCGGATTACGACGCTCGTCGCAGCTGCAGCGGCATCGATGGTGGGCGCGAGTGTCGCGCGTGCCGAGATTCCGAATAAAACCCTGGTTTACTGCTCAGAAGGCAGCCCTGCGGGTTTCGATCCGGCCCAATACACCACGGGCACCGATTTCACGGCCAACACGTTCACCGTCTATAACCGCCTCGTCGAGTTCGAGCGCGGCGGCACCCAGGTCGAACCGGGCCTCGCCGAAAGCTGGGACGTCTCGCCGGACGGCAAGACCTACACGTTCCACCTGCGCCACGGCGTCAAGTTCCAGACCACGGCGTACTTCAAGCCGAGCCGCGAATTCAACGCGGACGACGTCGTGTTCACGTTCACGCGCATGCTCGATCCGACCATGCCGTTCAACAAGGCGTATCCGGCACAGTTCCCGTACTTCACGGACATGGGCCTAGACAAGCTGATCACGAAGGTCGAAAAGGTTGATCCGTACACCGTGCGCTTCACGCTGAAGGAAGTGAACGCCCCGTTCATCCAGAACATGGCGATGGAGTTCGCGTCGATCCAGTCGGCGGAGTACGCAGACTCGCTGCTCAAGGCCGGCAAGGCGCCGGACCTCAACCAGAAGCCGGTCGGCACGGGCCCGTTCATTTTCCGCAGCTATACGAAGGACGCCACGATCCGTTTCGACGGCAATCCTGACTATTGGAAGCCGAACGACGTCAAGATTTCGAAGCTGATCTTCGCAATCACCCCGGATGCCGGCGTGCGCGTGCAGAAGCTGAAGCGCGACGAATGCCAGGTGATGGCCTATCCGCGTCCGGCCGATATCGCGCCGCTGAAGACGGAAACCAGCATCTCGATGCCGTCGCAACCGGGCTTCAACCTCGGCTACCTGTCGTATAACGTCCAGCACAAGCCGCTCGACAAGGTCGAAGTGCGCGAGGCGCTCGACATGGCGATCAACAAGAAGGCGATCATCGATTCCGTCTACCAGGGCGCGGGCCAGTTGGCCACGAATCCGATGCCGCCGACCCAATGGTCGTATGACAAGAGCCTGCCGAGCCTCTCCTACGATCCGGAGAAGGCCAAGGCGCTGCTCGCCAAGGCAGGTCTCTCGAGCGGTTTCGACATCACCCTGTGGGCGATGCCGGTGCAGCGTCCGTACAATCCGAACGCGCGTTTGATGTCGGAAATGATCCAGGCGGACTGGGCCAAGATCGGCGTGCGCGCGAAGATCGTCACCTACGAATGGGGTGAGTACATCAAGCGTGCCCACGCAGGTGAAGACGATACGATGTTGATTGGCTGGACCGGCGACAACGGCGATCCGGACAACTGGCTCGGTACGTTGCTCGGTTGCGAAGCCATTAACGGCAACAACTTCGGCAAGTGGTGCTACAAGCCGTTCGACGATCTGGTCCAGAAGGGCCGTACGACGGTCGATCAGGGCGAGCGCACGAAGATCTACACGCAGGCGCAGCAGATTTTCGCGCAGCAACTGCCGTTCTCGCCAATCGCGCACTCGACGGTGTATCAGCCGGTCAGCAAGAAGGTCATCGATATGCGCATCGAGCCGCTCGGCTATTTGCGCTTCGACGGTGTTGGCGTGCAGTAAAACTGACGCAGTCCGTTTTTCGCACGGTTAGAAAACTGGTCGAAATGGTCCGGCGACCGGGGTGTCAAGCCCTCGTCGCCGGTTGTGTTTTCCGTTCATCAAGACCATAGGGACGAACCATGTTCCGCTTCGTTTTACGCCGCATTGGCATGGTGATACCGACGTTCATTGGTATTACGATCCTTGCGTTTGCGCTCATCCACCTGATACCCGGCGATCCCATCGAAGTGATGATGGGCGAACGCGGTGTCGATCCGGCGATGCACGCCGCCGCCATGCACCGGCTGGGACTCGATGAGCCGCTACCTCTGCAATACGTCCACTATCTCAAGCGGGCGGTGCACGGCGACCTCGGGATGTCGATCATCACCAACACCAGCGTGATGGACGAGTTTCTTGCGCGCTTT
This sequence comes from Paraburkholderia sp. EB58, assembly GCF_050436665.1. Lineage (NCBI taxonomy): Bacteria > Pseudomonadati > Pseudomonadota > Betaproteobacteria > Burkholderiales > Burkholderiaceae > Paraburkholderia > Paraburkholderia sp. EB58. The sequence continues at coordinate 497,058 of NZ_JBNDMQ010000002.1, forward strand.
CCCGCCACTGTCGAACTGTCGATCTGCGCGATGCTGTTCGCCCTGATCATCGGGCTGCCGGCCGGCGTGTTCGCGGCTTTAAGGCGCGGCACAGTGGTCGATCACGGCGTGATGGGCACCGCGCTGACGGGCTACTCGATGCCGATCTTCTGGTGGGGCTTGATCCTCATCATGCTGTTCTCGGTGAAGCTCGGCTGGACGCCGGTGTCGGGCCGCATTGCGGTCGAATACGACATTCCGCACGTCACCGGTTTCATGTTGATTGACTCGTTACTGCCAGGAAGCGATGAAGGCGCCTTCAGGTCGGCGTTGAGCCATCTGATCCTGCCGGCCATCGTGCTCGGCACGATTCCTTTGGCGGTGGTGGCCCGCATGACGCGCTCTTCCATGCTCGAGGTGCTGCGCGAAGACTACATCCGCACGGCCCGCGCCAAGGGCTTGCCGCCGGGACGCGTGATTGTCGTGCATGCGCTGCGCAATGCGCTGATTCCGGTGGTGACCGTGATCGGCCTGCAGGTCGGCACGCTGCTCGCCGGCGCGGTGCTGACCGAGACGCTGTTTTCCTGGCCGGGCATCGGCAAATGGCTAATCGATGCGATTAGCCGGCGCGACTATCCGGTCGTGCAGGGCGGTATCCTGTTGATTGCCACACTCGTGATCGTCGTGAATCTGATCGTCGATCTGTTGTACGGCGTGTTGAATCCGCGCATTCGCCATACGAGGTAAAACCGTGGCTGATATACAAAACACAGTCCCCACCGCAGTGACGCCGCCCAGTGGGCGCGCACTGGCCGCCCGCGAGTTCTGGGCAAACTTCTCGCGTAACCGCGGCGCGGTGACGGCCGGCGTGATCGTGTTATTGCTGGTCTTCGTCGCGATCTTCGCGCCGGTGATCGCGCCGCACAGCCCGATCGAGCAATACCGCGACTACGTGAAGATCCCGCCCGCCTGGCTCGACGGCGGCAACTGGAAGTTCATCCTCGGCACCGACGAAGCGGGCCGCGATATGTTGTCCCGCCTGATGTACGGCGCGCGCCTGTCGTTCTGGATCGGCTTCGTCTCGGTCGTGCTGGCGCTGATTCCGGGTGTTGTGCTCGGCTTGATTGCCGCCTTCTTCGAGAAGTGGGCTGATACGCCGATCATGCGCATCATGGACGTGCTGCTCGCGCTGCCGTCGCTGCTGCTCGCGGTGGCGGTGGTCGCCATCATCGGGCCGGGGCTCTTCAATACAATGTTCGCGATTGCGATCGTGGCGTTGCCCGGCTATGTGCGTCTGTCGCGCGCCTCGGCGCTTGGCGAGCTGCAGAAGGAATACGTGACGGCTTCGCGGGTTGCAGGCGCGGGCACGCTGCGTCTGATGTTCTCGCAGGTGCTGCCCAACTGCACGGCACCGCTCATCGTGCAGGCAACGCTCGGTTTTTCCTCGGCGATTCTCGATGCGGCTGCGCTCGGTTTCCTCGGCCTCGGCGTACAGCCGCCGGCGGCGGAGTGGGGCGCGATGCTCGCGTCGGCACGCGACTATATCGACAACGCGTGGTGGATCGTGACGTTGCCGGGCCTCGCTATCGTGATCTCGGTGCTGGCGATCAACCTGCTAGGCGACGGGCTACGTGACGCGCTTGACCCCAAACTGAAGCGGATGGCGTGATATGACGAACTTACTAACCATCCGCAACCTGGCGGTGGACTTCAACGGCTTGCCCGCTGTCGACCGCATCAACCTCGACGTGGCGCAGGGCGAAGTGGTCGGCGTGGTGGGCGAGTCAGGCTCGGGCAAAAGCGTCACGATGATGGCCCTGATGGGTCTGATCGACGCGCCGGGCAAGGTCAGTGCCGACGAGGTCACCTTCGACGGCAAGGATCTGCTGAAAGCCTCACCCAAGGAGCGCCGCAAGATCATCGGCAAAGACATCGCGATGGTGTTCCAGGACGCCCTCACCAGTCTGAATCCGAGCTATACGGTCGGCTACCAGATCAAGGAAGTGCTGAAGCTGCACGAAGGGCTGCGCGGTGCTGCGCTGCATCAGCGCGCGCTCGAACTGCTCGACCAAGTCGGCATTCCGGATGCAAAGAACCGCATCATGTCGTTTCCGCACCAGATGTCCGGCGGGATGAATCAGCGCGTGATGATCGCGATGGCGGTCGCCTGCAATCCGAAGCTGCTGATTGCCGATGAGCCGACCACCGCGCTCGACGTGACGATCCAGGCGCAGATCATGGAGCTGCTGGTGAAACTGCAGAAGGAACGCGGCATGGCGCTCGTGCTGATCTCGCACGATCTGGCGGTGGTGTCGGAAGTCGCGCAACGTGTGGCCGTGATGTATGCCGGCGAGGTGATCGAGACGAACAAGGTGCCGGATATCTTCGCCGCGCCGCATCATCCGTACACGGAAGCGTTGCTGGCGGCGATTCCCGAGCACAATGTCGGCGCGGTGCGTCTGGCGGCGTTGCCGGGCATGGTGCCGGGGCGCGATGACCGGCCGAAAGGGTGTCTGTTCGCGCCGCGCTGCAAGTACGTGGTGGACGACTGCACCAAGGCGCGGCCCGCGCTGGCGCCGTTGCAAGGTCATGCGGAGACAACCAGAGTACGCTGTATCAAGCCGCTGAACCTCACCGGCGACGCGAACGTCCACACTCACGGAGGCGCACGATGAATGCAGTACCCGAAACGCGCCGCCAGACGGGTCAGGCGGGCGATCACGTGCTGGTCGCCGATCAGCTGGCGCGGCACTACTCGGTGCGCCGCGGCATGTTCGGTCATGGCACCGTGAAGGCATTGAACGGCGTGTCGTTCTCGCTCGACCGCGGCAAGACGCTGGCCGTGGTCGGCGAATCCGGTTGCGGCAAGTCGACGCTCGCGCGTCAGCTGACGATGATCGAAGGTCCGACGGCCGGCCGTCTCCTGATCGACGGCGAAGATGTGGCCGGGGCCGATCACGCGAAGGTTGCGGCGTTGCGCCGGCGCGTGCAGATGGTGTTCCAGAATCCATTTGCCTCGCTCAATCCGCGCAAGACCGTCGAGCAGACGCTTGGCGAGCCGCTCGCCATCAACACGCAGTTGAGTACCAGCGAACGCGCCGAGCGGATCGCGCAGATGATGCGCACCGTCGGTCTGCGGCCTGAGCACGCCAAACGCTATCCGCATATGTTCTCGGGCGGTCAGCGCCAGCGCGTAGCGATCGCGCGCGCGATGATTCTCGATCCGCAGATCGTCGTCGCTGACGAGCCTGTATCCGCACTCGACGTGTCGATCCAGGCGCAGATCCTGAATCTGTTCATGGACCTGCAGGAGCAGTTCAAGACCAGCTACGTGTTCATCTCGCACAACCTGTCGGTGGTGGAGCACATTGCCGACGATGTGATGGTGATGTACTTCGGTGGCGTGGTCGAACTGGGCGACAAGAAACGGATCTTTACGAATCCGCGCCATCCGTACACGCGGGCGTTGATGTCGGCGACGCCGTCGATCTTCGAGGCGGATCGCAGCATCAAGATCAAGCTGCAAGGCGAGATGCCATCGCCGCTCAATCCGCCGTCGGGCTGCACGTTCCATCAGCGTTGCCCGTATGCGATCGAGCGCTGCCGCAGCGAGGAGCCAAAGCTGCGTGAAGTGGATGGACGTCAGGTGTCATGCCACCGCGCTGAGGAGGTGGGGGACATGGATGCCTGAAGCGTTGGCGGCGCGTCGTCCTGCGCGCCGCTTGCGTGAAGGCGGCTGTCGCGCCGTTTTCGCGCGGCGCTGGCGAGCGTGGCTGCTGGGATGCACCGCGCTCGCTTGCGTCTCATCCGGTTCTGTTTGGCCTGTCGCCACGGCTTACGCTGCGGGCGCGGCCGCGAATACGCCTGCACAAAGCGGGCGGCCGGCGCTGCCGGTGCCTGCCGTGCCCGGTGCGCCTGGCCAGCCGCGCGCCACCTTACCCGGCTTCAATCCTCCGCCTGCGAACTCGGGCAACACGGCGAGCGGTCCGGTGCGTACGCAGCCGGCGCATATGCCGTTCTATGTCGCGACGCGCGGCACGACCACCATCTACATACTCGGCACGTTGCATGTCGGCGATCCGGCCGACTATCCGGCGAACCAGCCGTTCCGGCCGCAGATTCTGGCCGCGCTCGCGGCGTCGCCCACTCTCGCGCTGGAACTGTCACCTGACGACTTGCTGGTGTCGCAGGACGACGTGTCGAAATACGGCGTGTGCCGGAGCGCGTGCCTGCCGAAGTATTTGCCGGAATCGCTATGGCATAAGCTCGAAGTCCGGCTGCGCGACAATCCGGCTGCGCTCGACGAGATCAAGAGAATGCGGCCTTGGCTCGCTTCGCTGCTGGTCGAAACCTACGATTCTTTAAGTGCAGGATTGCAGACGGAATACGGCACTGAGGCGCAGTTGCAGAATGTCTATCTGCGCACCCGCGGCAAGATTGTCGGGCTCGAGACGCTTGGGGAGCAGATGCGCGCGTTCACGAGCCTCTCGTCGGCGCAGCAGCGCGAGATGCTGGCGCAGGATCTGGTGCAGCCGCCTGCCGGCAACCTCGCGGATGTGCAGACCTTGCACCGGCTCTGGCAGGTGGGTGATGCGGACGCGATCGCCGCGTGGCAGGCGGCCAAGTCCGAAGTGCTGGCGCGCAACAAGCGGGTGTCCGACTCGGTTGACAACAAGATCGTGTACGAACGGAACCGGCGTTTCGTCGCGCGGATGCTCTTGATTGCCGGGCCGAACAAGCCGGTATTCGTAGCCGTCGGTGCGTTGCATCTCGGCGGCCCGAAGGGCGTGCTGCAGTTGTTGCGGCAGCAAGGGTTTGTGGTGGTGTCGGGGTGAGCGCGTATGTCTAGCGCAACGCCTCTGCCACGCTATCAACCACCGGTGCCCAGTCGCCCAGCACAGACTGTCTGAACAGACGCGCGTTTGGATACCAGGGCGAATCGCTGCGGTGTTCCAGCCAGCGCCAGTCAGAGTTCGCCGGCAGCATCACCCAGACCGGCTTGCCTAGTGCGCCCGTCAGGTGCGCAACGCCGGTGTCCACGGCAATCACGAGATCCAGATTCATGACCAGCGCGGCGGTGTCCGAGAAATCGTGCAGTTCGGCAGTGAAATCGCGCGGCTCGGCGTCATTCGGCGTGTCGGCAAGTTGCGCCTGAGACGGCCCTTTCTGCAAGGAGAACCACGCAACATCTTCGACCTTGGCGAGCGGCGCGAGATCTTCGAAACGCATCGACCGATAGCGGTCATTGCCGAAGGTCGGGCTGCCGGCCCACACCAGGCCAATCTTGCGTCGCGAGCCGGCGGCCTTGTCTACGCGTTCGCGCCACATTTCCACTTTGGCTTCGTCAGCGAACAGATACGGCACGTCCGCAGGAACTGTTGACAGTTCGGTGCCGATGCACGACGGCACGCTCATCAACGGGGCCCAGAAATCGTAACGGCCCTCGGCCTTGCCGCTGCTCCATGCGCGATGCACGCCGGCCACTCCCCGCGTTAGCGGCAGCAGTGGCTCACGGACACATACGTCGACCGTTGCGCCGAGCTTCGCAAGCTCGCTGGCAAATCGCACGAACTGCAATTGATCGCCAAAGCCCTGGTCGCCGACCAGCAGGATCGTGCGTCCTTCGAGCGGTTCGCCATGCCATTCCGGCACGCCTTCGATCGCAATCGCCGCGTAATCATGTGGACGCCAGCGTTTCGCGTATTCCGCCCAGCCTTGCGCGTAGTCGCCACGTTTGAGCAGCGTCCACGCGAGATTCTGATGAGCGTCGACGTAGTGAGGATCAAGCTCGAGCGCGCGGCGATAGAACACTTCCTCTTCGTCGAGGCGGCCTTGCGCGCCCAGCGAACCGCCCACGCATACCAGATTGGTGGGATTAGGCTTGAGTGCGACGGCACGACGATAGTGCTGTTCGGCCTCGGCATAGTCGCCCAGCTTGCCGACGGCGCTGCCCAGATTGACGTGCGCGTTGGCAAAATCGGGCCGCAGTTCAAGGGCGCGCCGGAAGTGGACGATGGCCGCGGCGCTGTCGCCTTTCGCCGTCATCGCGTTGCCGGCATTGAAGTGCGCATCGGCCGAATTCGGATCGAGCGATAGCGCCTGCTCGTAGCAAGCCAACGCCTCGTCGTACCGGTCGAGTTTGGTGAGCGCGGTGCCCAGATTCAGATGCGCGTCGACCAGCGAAGGATTGAGCACCAGCGCCTGACGGTACTGATGCACGGCGCCTTCCAGGTCGCCTTGCGCCTGCAAGGTCACGCCGAGGTTATTGCGCGCGTCAGGGAAATTTGCATGCAGTTGCAGCGCCTGCCAATAGCAGCGGCGCGCTTCTTCGTGCCGTCCGAGCGCGGCGGCGACGAGGCCGCGGTTGCTCCAGCAGACGGCGTCGGTGGGTTCGAGCTGGAGGGCGTGATCCAGCAGGTCGGCCGCGGCCGCGTGCTGGCGCCGCTGGTGTTGCAGCACGCCGTAGTAGTGCAGCGCTTCCGTGTGAATCGGGTTGATCGCCAGCGCTTCCTGATAGAGCGGCGCGGCCTGTTCGAGCTGACCTGAGCGATGCGCGTGGAGCGCATTGGCGACAAGGGCGGTGAGGTATGACGGTGAGACTGCGTCGTGGCGCGCATCACCGGTATGAGCATGCTGTTCCATGAGAACCTGCTTCAGAGCGCCGGCGCACGCGTGCTGCGCGCGCCGGCTGGTGGATGAGATGACGTCCACCAGCTTAGGTCTCAGGCCTTCCCGCTTCGATCAGACATATCCTAATTTAGCGCGGCAGGTCGTCGCAGCGGGTGCTCGTGGGGCGCCGGCGTATCGCAAAAAGACGCGTCAGGCCGGTCGCGCAGCCCGCTACAGGAACATCAGGAAGTTCAGCAAAAAGATATTGATCACCAGCATCGTCAGTGCCGTCGGCACCTGCACTTTGATCACGGCGTTCTTGTCCGGCAGTTCGAGCAACGCGACGGGCACCATGTTGAAGTTCGCCGCCATTGGTGTCATCAATGTGCCGCAGTAGCCGGAGAACATGCCGATCGCGACCATCACGGCCGGGTTGCCGTGGAAGACGCCGACCAGAATCGGCACGCCCACGCCGCCCGTCATCACCGGAAATGCGGCGAAGCCGTTGCCCATCACCATCGTGAATACGGCCATGCCGATGCAGTACACGGCGACCGCGACGAACCGGTAGTCCAGGTTGATATAGGCGGTCGTCACGTGCGCGACCGCTTTGCCGACACCCGCATCGGAGAACACGAGGCCCAGCATGCCGAGCATCTGCGGCAGCACCGCGGCCCACGACAACGCATCGACGAGACGGCGTGCTTCCTTCATCGACTGGCCGACCGTGTCTCGCGTCATCACGCAGGCCACCGCGAGGGCGATCACGCAGCCGATCCCGAAGCCGATCAGCGTGACGTTCTTCTGCTCGATCAGCGGCGTACCGCCGAAGATCAGATGGCTTGCCGCCAGCGTGATCACGACGGTGACCACCGGAATCGTCAGCGCGGGAATGAACAGCTTGTTGCCAAGGCGTTTGGCGCTCGCCTGGCGGGCTTCCAGCGACAACACTTTGGGTTTGGCCGCTGTCACGCCGCCGAACCCGGCGATCAGCGCCATCACGATCACCAGCAGGCCGACTACCGAGGGCGGCAGCAGGTCGCCGATCAGAAACACCAGCGAGTACAGAATCCAGAAACCGCCGGCGGTGAGGCGACGGGGATGTTCCTTGTCGGTGAGGATCATGCCGCCGATCATGAGCAGCACGATGCCTACCAGCCAGAACAGGTAGTTGATGGTGAGCGTCATGCCTGATCTCCCGTCGCCGATGAGGTTTGCGCGGCCGCTTTCGAGGCGGCGTTGCCACGCAGTTCACGGTCGAGCTTGCGATCGAGCAGATAAAGCCGGAAGCCGTGAACCAGGAATGCGCAGATGGCCGTAGGGATGCCCCACACGGCGACGTGAATCGGTTCGATCTCAATACCCGCTTCGCGCAGGAAGGTGGTCATCAGCACGATGGCGCCGAAGGCCACGAAGATGTCTTCGCCGAAGAACAGGCCCACGTTGTCGGTCGCCGCGGCGAAGGCGCGCAAGCGGTAGCGCACGGCATCGGTGAGCTTGCCGTAGCGGCTTTCGGCGGCGCCTTCGGTCATTGGTGCGATCAGCGGGCGCACCATCTGCGGATGGCCGCCAAGGCCGGTCAGGCCGACCGCTGCCGTCAGCTCGCGCACCAGCAGGTAGACGATCAGGAGACGCCCGGCGGTGGCTGCCTTGATGCTGGCAATCCATGTTTGAGCCCGCTCACGCAGACCGTGCCGTTCCAGCAGGCCGATCACGGCGAGCGGCAGCAGGATGATCAACGGAATGTTGCGGGTCTTGATAAAGCCCGTGCCGATCGCGGCGAGGATTTTCTCTGGCGGGAAGTGCGCGGCCAGCGCGGTGACGATAGCGGCAACGGCCACGATCAGCATCGGATTGAAGCGCAACACAAAACCGATGATGATCACGGCCACGCCGATAAGCGGCCATAGATTGACTGCTGTCTGCATCAGGATCTCCAAACAGGGTTGCTAACCTTGCCGCTGATGGCGGCTAACGTGAGGCGGCGCTTCGGTATGCCGTGCGCCGTCTTGCTATGCGCGGCTCTGGATGGCCGCGTCCGTTCACTGCGTTTTCGTACCGCACCTGGCAAACGCCCCGCGCGGGGCGGGGCGTTGCTTGCTCTGTGGCTGACCGTTGCGCGGGGCGCTTCGGCTCAGGCGCGCGCGGCGTTGGCCGCGTGCACTTCGATGCCGGCGCTCTCGAGCGCGGCGCGGATGCGGCGCGCAAACGCCAGCGCATGAGGCCCGTCGCCATGCAGGCAGATGGTCTGCGCGTTGAGCGGCACCCAGCGGCCGTCGACAGCCTGCACGCGTTGCTCGCGCACCATCGCAAGGGTGCGTTCGAGCACCTCTTCTTCGTCGTCGAGCAGCGCGCCGGGCTCCTTGCGCGGCACGAGCGAGCCGTCGGAGCGATAGCCACGGTCGGCGAAGACCTCCTCGATGGCGATCAGGCCGGCTTCCCGGGCGGCCGTCACGAGCCCGCTGTTGGCGAGAGCGAACACCGCCACCGACGGATCGAAATCATGCACCGCGGATACGATCGCATCGGCGATCTTCGGGTCGCGCGCGGCCTGGTTGTAGAGCGCGCCGTGCGGCTTGACGTGCGCGATGCGCCCGCCTTCGGCCTGGGCGATCGCCGAGAGCGCGCCCAACTGGTACAGCACGCCGGCGTAAATCTCGTTGGCGGGCAGGTCCATTTCCTTGCGGCCGAAGTTCTCCGGATCGTTGAAGCTCGGATGCGCGCCAATCGACACGCCCTTTTTGACAGCCCAGCGGACGCAGTCGTGCATCGCATTGGCGCCGCCCGCGTGCCAGCCGCACGCAATATTGGCCGAACTGACGAGGTCGAGCAGCGCTTCGTCGGATCCACAACCCTCGCCGAGATCGGCATTCAAATCGATTTCCATAATGTCCTCTACTTGGTCTTACAACGCTGCTAGCGCCGGCTGGCGTGCACAGCGTTCCTCATGCATCGCGATCGCGGCGTCGATCTGCCGCAGATACGCCCGTTCTTCGAGTAAAGCCTGACGCGCCTCTTGAGGCGTCGTCGGGATAAAGCGGATCGCGCCGTTCAGGCGCACCTGGGCGAGCTTCCACAGATCGGCCTGGATCACCGCGCCGATCTTCGGATAACCGCCGGTGGTCTGCGCGTCGCTCAACAGCACGATCGGCTGGCCATTCGGCGGCACCTGGATCGTGCCCGGCATCACCGCGTGCGACAGCAGGTCGGTCTTGTGCTTGCGCTTGAGCTCCGTGCCGGCAAGCCGGTACCCCATGCGGTTGCTGTTCGGCGTGACGAGCCATTCGTCCGACCAGAATGCCTCTTGAGCGCTTGCCGGGAACTGATCGTATTCAGACCCTGGCAGCACGCGGATGGGCGCGGCCCAAGGCACACCGGACGGGTGCCGGCCGCGGCGCAGCGGCTCGTGAACGAGCACGAACTTGCACCAGGCAGGCGCCTTCACGCCGAACTCAGGCGCTTGCGGACTAAAGCCGAAGCCCGCGCGCGGCGCCGGCGCGCCGACCGGCAAGCGGTCGCCGTCGCGCAGCGCCCGGCCACCGAGGCCGCCGAACTGGCCGGCGAGGTCCGTGCTGCGCGAGCCGAGCATCGGCAGTACATCGATTCCGCCGGCGATGCAGACATAGCCGCGCATGCCGCGCTTCGCCGCCTGCAGCGTCAACTCCTGGCCGGCTCGCACCGGCAGGCTCCACCACGAATAGACCGGTTTGCCATCAAGTGTGGCGCCGAATTCGGTGCCGGTGATCGCGATCCGGGTAGCGCGCAGAAAGCGTAGCACGGTCGGCCCAAAGGTGATCTCGAGGCAGGCAGCATCCGGCCGGTTGCCGACGAGGCGATTGCCGACCTCGAGCGAGAGCCGGTCGAGCGCGCCGCTCATCGCCACGCCGAGGTGCCGGTAGCCATGTCGGCCAAGATCCTGAACCGTGGTCAAAAGACCCGCGCGAATCACGTCGATCATGCCGCTATCCCCGCCACGGTGAAGCGCACCCGGTCGCCCGGCTGCAGCAGGGTGGGCGGCGAGCGCGCCGGATCGAACAAAGGGACGGAGGTACGGCCGATCAGTTGCCAGCCACCCGGCGACGTGGCCGGGTAGACGCCGGTCTGCTCCCCGCCGATGCCGACCGAGCCCGCCGGCACTTCGACTCGTGGCGACGAGCGGCGCGGCGTGTGCAGCGCTTTGTCGAGCCCGCCCATATAGGCAAAGCCGGGCTGAAAGCCGAGAAAGAACACGATGTACTCGCCTGCCGCATGGCGGTTGACCACCTCTTTCGCCGACAGCCCGGTGTGACTGGCCACGGTCTGCAGATCTGGGCCGAACTCGCCGCCGTACTGCACCGGAATCTCGACCTCGCGGCCGCCGACCGACGCTGCACCGTCGGCATCCCACGCCGCCAGCAACTGGCCGGCGAGCGCCGCGCTATCCGCTGCCAGCGGATCGAACACGATGGTCAGGTTGTTCATGCCGGGCACGACCTCGAGCACATGCGGCCAGGCGTGCGCCGCCTCGGCGGCCGCCCAGACGCGCCGCTGGCAGTCGAGCGTGGCTGGCGCGGGCGCCTCGCACACTAGCGCGGCATCGCCGAACTGAAAGATTCGTGGTTGCGTCATCGCTGATTCATTCAGGTTGGATCGGAAACCTTGCCAAGGTGGCAAGGGCACCGCTCATAACTGGTTATCGGCACCAGGAGCGTCATCCATGATGTATAGCCTACATTCTCAATAAAATATCGACAATTTATCAATAAGCGTTTTTGCCAGGCACCCAAAAAGAGGCGCTCGTCGTACACTTCGTGCACCTCTATTCGTGCATTGAGAACACCTGTCATGTCGCGTCAACCGACCAAAATCGTCTCCTCGGAACATCTTGTTTCTGAAACAAGCGCGGAGCTGTCCGAGCTGGAGTACGGACTCATCATGGCGAGCAACGCGTTCAATCGCTGGATGGTGCGTTGCATGTCGGCGGCGGGCGAAAAGGACATGACCGCCATCGAGGTGTCGCTGCTGCACCACGTCAGCCATCGCGAGCGCCGCAAGAAACTCGCCGACATCTGCTTCGTGCTGAACATCGAAGACACTCACGTTGCCACCTACGCTTTGAAGAAGCTGGTAGCTAGAGGGTATGTAAAAAGCGAAAAGACCGGCAAGGAAGTGTTCTTCTCGGCGACGCAATCCGGGCGCGATCTGTGTCTCAAGTACCGCGAGGTGCGCGAAAGCTGCCTGATAGCCACGCTCAAGGAGAGCGGCCTGACGAATGAGCAGATCGGCGAGGCCGCGCAGTTGATGCGTAACGCTTCAGGGCTGTATGACACGGCGGCGCGGGCGGCGGCGTCGCTGTAACTCCACTTTAACTCCGCTTTAACTTTTTAATTTCACACGCCTTGAGGCTCTCCCGCTTTGCTAACCTTGCTGGCCTTGCTCCGGATAGCAGGCCGCCTCGGTGACGACCATGTCGAGCGGGATGTCGTGGGCTTCGCGCCGCAGCGCGTCGGTGCGGCAGGCTTCGTTGGCCACGCCGACGGTGATGGGTTTCATCTTGCCGGGCCACGTCGCGAGCGTGCGATCGTAGTAGCCGCCGCCATAACCTAACCGATAGCCGTCGGCATCGAAGCCGACGCACGGCACGAACAGCAGGTCGGGCACCACGACCACTTCCTCGGCTGGCTCAGGAATCCGGTGATGACCGATTTTCATCGGCGTATCGGGCGCCCACGCATGGAACTCCAGCGCTTCGCCACGCTTCCTGACCACGGGCAGACTCGCTTGCCGGTGCAAACCGGGCGCCAGCCAGATGGCGATCGCGGCACGTGCATCGAACTCGCCCGGCAGTGGCCAGTAAAACCCGACACACGCCGGCTCGTAACGTTTGAGCGCATCGAGCAATCGGCGGCTCAACGCCTCCGTCCCGGCAGGCCCGAGAGCCGCATGCAGACGTGTTTCCAGCAGCGTTTTACGGAGCGCGTTTTTCGATTCCGGAATGGGGTTGCGTGCTATGCTTTGGTTCAATTCGCGCTCCAGAAACAACGATGTCAAAACGCCTTTTTCGAGTATATCGCGCGGCAGGTCTTGCGCTTGCCGCTGCAGCACTCGTCGCTTGCAGCACGGCTTCGGCCGTCAAGCCCGTCCCCCTTTCGCAACTCTCCAACGACGACCAGATTTTTGTGCAGCTCCGTGAGGCAGCGCGCAATAACGATCCTGCACGCGCAGCGCAACTGGCGGCGATGATTCCGGACTATCCGGCTCCGGGCTATGTGGAGTACTTCCAGCTCAAGCCGCAACTGTTCGATTCGAGCGGGCATCCGCAAGTCGATACGCCGGACGCGCCGGTGCTGTCGTTCCTTCAGAAGTACGACGGCCAGGCGATCGCCGACCGGCTGCGCAACGACTACCTGGTGGTGCTCGGCGCGCGTCATGACTGGAACAACTTCGACCAGCAATATGCGCGCTTCGTGCTCAACGACGACACGCAGGTCAAGTGCTACGCGCTCGAATCGCGCGCCGCTCGTGGTGAGAACGTGGCGGATGCAGCACATGCGCTGCTGGTGGAGCCGAAGTGGTATGGCGACGGTTGCGTCGATCTGATCACGGCGCTCGCCCTGAAACAGCAGTTCAGCGCGGACGACGTCTGGCAACAGATTCGCCTCGCTTATGAACAGAACTACACAAATGTCGGCAGCAAACTGGTCGATGCGCTCGGCAACCAGCGCCCCGACCCGGTCCTGTTCGACCAGGCGGCGAGCACGCCGCCGTTGCTGCTGGCGCGTGGTGTCGGGCCCGATTCGCAGTCGCATCAACTGGCCTTGCTGGCGATCACACGCATGGCGCGCAACGACCCGGCGATGGCCGCGGCCACCTTCGCCTCCGTGGCGCCATCGCTGAGTTCGCCTGAGCGGGCGATCGGCTGGGGTACGATTGCCTATCAGGCCGCGGCCAAGCAGATGCCGACCGCAGTGGACTGGTACCGGCTGTCGGCGAACGCGCCGTTGCTGTCGAACCCGGCATATGAATGGCGTACCCGCAGCGCGCTGCTGGCCGGCGACTGGACGATGGTGCGCTGGTCGATCGAGCAGATGCCGGCCGCTTTGCGCAGCCAGCCGTCATGGGTCTACTGGCACGCGCGCGCGCTCAAGGAGGCAGGCGACACCACGCAGGCCAACCAGGAATTCACCCAGATCGCTTCGGGCTACAACTTCTACGGCCAGCTCGCCACGGAAGAACTGGGCCAGAAGATCACGGTCCCGCCGAAAACCATGGTGTCCGACGCGGAAGTGCAGCAGGCGGCGAACACGCCGGGTCTCGCGCTCGCGCAACGCTTCTATCAGATGAACCTGCGGCTCGAAGGCAATCGCGAATGGAACTGGCCGCTGCGCAGCATGACCGACCGGCAACTGCTGGCGGTGGCCGAGTACGCGCGCCGTCTCGAACTGTATGACCGCACCGTCAACACGGCGGACCGCACGAAGACCGAGCACGATTTCTCGCTGCGCTACCTGTCGCCGTTCCGCGACATCGTCGAGCGCGATGCGCAGACGAACGGGCTCGATGTCGAGTGGGCGTATGGGCTGATCCGCCAGGAATCGCGCTTCATCATGAATGCGCGCTCCGAAGTGGGCGCGAGCGGCCTGATGCAGTTGATGCCGGGCACCGCGCAACTGGTGGCGAAGAAGATCGGCCTCGGTCCGATTTCGCGCGAGCAGATGAACGATATCAACACGAACATCCTGCTCGGCACCAACTACCTGTCGATGATCTACAATCAGTTCGACGGGTCCGCCGTGCTTGCCACCGCCGGTTACAACGCCGGTCCGGGCCGTCCGAAGGCATGGCGGGAAGGGCTCGCGCACCCGGTTGAGGGAGCGGTCTTCGCGGAGACGATCCCGTTCAACGAAACCCGCGACTACGTCAAGAATGTGCTGTCCAACACGGTCTACTACGCGGCACTGTTCGAAGGCCGTCCGCAATCGCTGAAGGCGCGTTTGGGTTATATCGCGCCGTAAGCGTCGTGCCGCCGCGTGCCACGCGGCGGCACCTCACTCCAGCCGTTGCCGCGGCTTCCACCAGGGAGTCGGAAATGCGACATCAAGCCATTGCGATCATCGGCGGCTCCGGTTTCATCGGCAGCCATCTCGTCAACGCGCTCGTCGAGCTCGGCAAAGACGTGCGCATTGCTACGCGCCGCCGCTACAACGCGCGTCATCTCACCCTGCTGCCCATCGACGTGATCGAAACCGACGTGTTCGATCCGGTCCAGCTCGCGCGCTTCGTCGAGAACGCCGACGCGGTGATCAACCTCGTCGGTACGCTGCATGGCGGTCGCGGCACACCGTATGGCCCCGAGTTCGCGAAGGTGCACGTCGAGTTGCCGACGAAGATCGTGGCCGCATGCGAAGGCAAGGGCGTGCACCGGTTGATCCATATCAGCGCGCTCGGCGCCGACACGAATGGTCCGAGCATGTATTTGCGCTCCAAAGGCGATGGCGAAAAGGCGGTGCGCGCATCCACGCTCGCCACGACGATCTTCCGGCCTTCGGTCGTGTTCGGACCGGAGGACACGTTCCTCAACCAGTTCGCGTTTTTGCAACGGGTCTTCCCGGTGATTCCGCTGGCGAGCCCGGATGCGCAATTCCAGCCGGTGTTCGTCGCCGATGTCGCGAAGGCGATCGTAAACGTACTCGATCTCGATGCCGCCAGTGGCCGCAGCTACGAACTGGGCGGCCCGACCGTCTACACGCTGGAGCAACTGGTGAAGTACTGTGGCGATGCGATCGGGCGTCACGCACGGATCATCCGGCTGCCGGATGCGTTGGCGCGGCTGCAGGCGTTCACCTTCGAAATGGCGCCGGGCGAGCCCTTGATCTCGCGCGACAATCTGGATTCGATGAAGATGCCGAGCGTGCTGAGTGGTCCGCTTGCGCCTGAACTGGGCATTGAGCCGGCCAGCATCGAGACAATTGCGCCCGTGTATCTGACCGGCGCGTCGACCCGCTCGCGCTTCAATACTTTCCGTGCCAACGCCGGGCGTTGAATTCTCTGTTGTCCATTTCTTTCTCTATCAGGCATGAAACTCGTTATTGGTGACAAGAACTATTCGTCGTGGTCGATGCGTCCGTGGGTGCTGTTGAAGCACTTCGGCATTCCGTTCGAGGAAGTGTGTGTCGAGATGTATGAAGCCGGCTCAAAAGCCGCGATCCTTGCGCATTCGCCTTCGGGCAAAGTGCCTAGTCTCGCTACGGACGAGGGGCTGTCGGTGTGGGATTCGCTAGCGATCGCCGAGACGCTGGCTGAGCGTTTCCCGCAGCATGCATTGTGGCCGCGTGATCCGGTGGCGCGTGGCCACGCGCGCAGCATCAGTGCCGAGATGCATTCGGGCTTTGGCGAGATGCGCTCGAACATGTGGATGAACATTCGTGCGTCGTTCGCGGGCATGGGTGCGACGCCGGGCGCGCTCGCCGATATTGCGCGGATCGATGCGATCTGGAGCGGTTGCGTCGAGCAGTACGGCGGCCCATTTTTGTTCGGCGAGTTCAGCATTGCGGATGCGATGTATGCACCGGTGGTGATGCGCTTCAACACATGGAAACCGGCGCTGTCTGAAACAGCGGCGGCGTACGCCCGACGCGTGACGGAACTGCCGGCCGTGCACGCGTGGATTGAGGACGCGCGGCGCGAGAGCCACGCGATCCCTGTCTACGATAGGTGCGCATGAATATCTACGCGGTAGGCGGCGCGATCCGCGACGAGTTGCTGGGCGTGCCGGTTCAGGACCGCGATTACGTGGTGGTGGGCGCGACGCCTGAGCAGATGGTGGCGCAAGGCTACCGTCCGGTGGGCAAGGATTTTCCGGTGTTTCTGCACCCGCAGACGCACGAGGAATACGCGCTGGCACGCACCGAGCGCAAGACGGCGGCGGGCTACCACGGCTTCCAGTTCTTCTACGCGCCGGACGTGACGCTGGAGGAGGATCTGGCCCGGCGCGACCTGACGATCAACGCGATGGCGCGCGAGGTGCTGCCGGATGGCACGCTGACCGGGCCGGTGATCGATCCGTTCAATGGACAGGGTGACTTGCAGGCGCGCGTCTTCCGCCACGTCAGCGATGCGTTCCTTGAGGATCCGGTGCGGATCTTGCGCGTCGCGCGGTTTGCCGCGCGCTTCACCGATTTCACGGTGGCGCCGCAGACGCTGGAACTGATGCGCAAGATGGTGAGTGCGGGCGAGGTGGATGCACTGGTGCCGGAGCGGGTGTGGCAGGAGTTGTCACGCGGCTTGATGGAGGCGCGGCCGTCGCGGATGTTTGAGGTGTTGCGTGAGTGCGGCGCGCTTGCGCGGATTTTGCCGGAGATCGAGGCGTTGTGGGGCGTGCCGCAGCGGGCTGATTATCATCCGGAGGTGGATACTGGTGTGCATGTGATGATGGTGGTGGATCATGCCGCGGCGCGGGGGTATGCGTTGGCGGTACGGTTTGCTGCGCTGACGCATGATCTGGGTAAAGCGACCACGCCGGAGGATGTGTTGCCGCGGCACATTGGGCATGAAGGGCGCAGTGTGGATTTGCTCAAGCCGTTGTGCGAACGGTTGCGGGTGCCGAATGAGTGTCGGGATTTGGCGGTTCTCGTTGCACGGGAGCATGGGAATATTCATCGGGTGATGGAGATGGGTGCCGCTGGCGTTGTGCGGTTGTTTGAGCGCTGTGATGCGCTTAGGAAACCTGCGCGGTTTGCTGAGGCTCTTCAGGCTTGTGAGGCCGATGCGCGTGGGCGGTTAGGGTTTGAGGCGAGGGAGTATCCGCAGGCTGAACGGCTTCGTATCGGTCTTGTCGCTGCGCGGGCTGTTGATGCTGGAGCCGTTGCGCTTGCTCTTGCTGATAAGCCTTCGCTCATTAAGGATGCTGTGCATCGGGAGAGGGTGAGGGTTGTTGCTGCGGCTTTTGGGGAGTAGGTTTTTTTTGCATGCGCGGCCGATGGATTTACTAATGGTGGGATGCGAGTGGGAGCTGGCGAAGTCATATGAGAGAAAGTTCGCAAACCTAAATATCGGCGCGACAGGATGAGTACATCAAGATGCGGATTATGCCCTTCGGCGGGGCGCGCAGCGCGACGCTGGAACGGATGAGTGCTGTGTCACGAACGCGGGTGGTGCGAGGGCACGTCTCGTGTTGGGCCGTTTCCGGTCGAAGACCGAGATGGCTGACTACAGGCTGGCGGTTGCAGCCCGCTTTCTTTGCTTACTTTCTTTGCGGCGGCAAAGAAAGTGAGTGCCGCCCCGCACAGGGGCGAAGCTAATAAACCACTAACAAAGCAAGGAAAGGCCAACGCCGTAGGAACACCAACCATAGCGCCGCGCAGGCAAAATAAACTTACAGCACCCGCGCTATCAACGACAAAACCATAGACAAAACAAGCGTAGACATAAACGGAAACGGATACTCCTTCCCGAACAACCGAAGAGTCACATCCCCGGGCATCCGCCCAATCCCAAGCTTACGCAGCCAGGGCCAGCACGACGACAGAATGGCCACGGCGATAAACGTAGTCAACAACCACCGAATCATCGCGAGCCCCCAACGGAAGTGAACCCAACGGAACTGCCAACCCACACGAACGTGTTCACAAGGTATGCGTCCGATCCCCGCTCGCAAACGCATCGAGTGTCTCCTCAATGCCCCGCGAAAACGCAATCACCTTGAACAGCTCACCCATCTCCGCCTCTGACAACAACTTCTGCACCGAATTAGCCGCCGGCAAAAACCGCGCCGTATCCGCAGGGTCAATCTCACCCAACACTTCAGTAATTCCGGCATTCAGAAGAAACCGCGCCTGCGACGTATACCCCAACAAATCCGCCCCCGTCTCGACGCCCGCCTCGGCAATCCCCGTAAACTCCACGTGCGCCGTAATGTCCTGCAAACCCGGATAAACAAACGGATCACCATGCGCACGATGCCGGTAGTGACACATCAACGTCCCCTGCGCACGCTGCGCATGGTAGTACTCATGGCGCGGAAAACCATAGTCGATCAACAACGCCGCGCCCCGCGTCAGCATCGTGCAGATCGTCCGCGTAAAGGCCCGCGCCGCGTCGTGCGTCTCCGTGACGTACTCGCCGTCCACTTCGATGCCCGTCAGAAATTCCACGTCCTGTGCTGCGCTCACCGGCCGGTCTTCAAAGTCAAAATCACCCTCGCGCAACGTCACGCCGCGCTCGTGCCAGACGCCGTCGGTATGAGAGAAAAGCCGCACCGGCATCGCGTCCAGGACTTCGTTGCCGATCACGACCCCCTCGAACTGCTCCGGCAGCGCGTCCAGCCAGCGCACCCGCGCGGCCAGCGCCGGCGCCTCAGCCTCGAGCGTCGCGCGTTGGCGTTCACGCAGTTCGCCCGACAGATCAACGATCGAGTACGTGTCGAACTGCGCGCCCAGTGCATCCAGCGCCTTCAGCAGGCCCGCCGCAAGCTTGCCCGTGCCGGCGCCGAATTCCATCAGGTGCCGCGTGCCGCTCGCCTCGAGTGCCTGCGCGACCGGTCGGGCCAGCGTCGCGGCGAACAGCGGCGACAGTTCCGGCGCCGTGACGAAGTCGCTGCCATCCTCCGGTCGGCGGCCGAATTTGACCGATCCACCGCCGTAGTAGCCCAGTCCCGGCGCGTATAAGGCGCGCTCCATATAGCGGTCAAACGGCAGCCAGCCGCCGGCTTGCGCGATCTCCGTGCGGATCCGCTCAGCCAGCGCTTCCGACTGCGCAAGCGCGGTCGGGCCGGGAGCAGGTAAACTGTCGGGTTGGTGAGCTTTCGGATTCATCCGCGTATTGTAAATGACCGTCCCCTCCGATACTTCCGCAGTCCACGCCCGTCCGGCCGCCGTCGCGCGGGTCGTGCTGATCACCGGCGCCGCCCGGCGGATCGGCCGCGCCCTCGCGCTTGGCTTTGCCAGCCGGGGCTGGGACGTCGCCGTCCATTACGGGAAATCGAAGGCCGAAGCGGACGAGGTGGTCGCCGAAATCGCCGCGCTCGGACGCCGGGCGGTTGCGCTGCAGGCGGACCTGGCCATCGAGGCCGAGGTCGCCCAGCTCGTGCCGGACTGCACGGCGGCGCTTGGCCGGCCGGTATGTATCGTCAACAATGCTTCCCAGTTCGACGAAGATACCGCCCAGAACGTCAGTTATGAGCATCTGCTGAGCCATATGGCCGCTAATGTCGGCGCGCCGCTCGTGCTGGCGCGTATGCTGTACGAGGCCACGCCGGAAGCCGCGCGCAGCGACGAAACGCAGCGCGCCGTCGTCATCAACGTGCTGGACCAGAAGCTGTACAACATGAACCCGGACTACCTGTCCTACACGCTGTCCAAGGCGGCGTTGCAGACAGCCACCGTCGCGCTCGCCCAGGCTTTGGCGCCGAAGCTGCGCGTGGTGGGCCTCGCGCCCGGTCTGACGCTGCAGTCGGGCGATCAGACGCCGGAAGGCTTTGAGGCGGCGCATCGTGTCACCCCGCTCGGCCGTGCGTCGCGGCCCGAGGATATTGTTGCCGCCGCGCTGTATCTGGCCGAAGCGGCGGGCGTGACCGGGACGACGCTGGTCGTCGACGGTGGTCAGCACCTGGTGCCGTCCCCGCGCGACGTGATGTTTTTGACGGGCGCCTGAACGCGCGCGGCCTTGGAGGCCGTCGTGCATTGAAGCGCCCCCTTGCGTGCTCCGCACGCCTTTTTAGATTGGAACGACCATGTTTGCCGCTCTTTCGCACCCCCGGCTAGCCGATTGCCGCCGGCTTTTTCTGCGCAACTACGAAGTGCACATCAACATCGGCGTGCACGACTTCGAAAAGCGCGGCGAGCAGCGCGTCGTGATCAACGTCGAACTGTACGTGCCGCTCGCGCTGTCGACCCCCGTCGAAGACAAGCTGCGCGAAGTCGTCGACTACGACTTCATGCGTGCCACCATCGCGCGCCGCGTCGAGCGGGGTCACATCCATCTGCAGGAAACGCTCTGCGACGATCTCTTGACCGCGCTGCTCGCCCATCCGCAGGTGCGCGCGGCTCGCGTGTCTACGGAAAAGCCGGACGTGTACCCGGATTGCGATGCGGTCGGCGTCGAAGTCTTCCGTATCAAGGAGGATTGAGCCATGAACGCTCCCGAAATCCTGAGCGCGGAGACTCCGCAGCCCACGGCAGCTGAAGCAACGATAGCCGCCGCGACCGCCGATCGCCCCGCCAAGCCCGCGCTCACGCGCCGCGAGCAGAAAGAGGCGTACGAGAACAACAAGCTCTTCAAGCGCCTCGCGCGCCTCGTCGGTCAGGCGATCGGCGACTTCAACATGATCGAGGAAGGCGACAAGGTGATGGTGTGCCTGTCGGGCGGCAAAGACAGCTACGCCATGCTCGACGTGCTGATGCGCCTGCGCGAACGTGCACCGATTCACTTCGACATCGTCGCGGTGAACCTCGACCAGAAGCAGCCGGGCTTTCCGGAGCACGTGCTGCCGGAATACCTGAAGCAACTGGACATCCCGTTCCACATCGAGAATCAGGACACCTACAGCATCGTCAAGCGGCTGGTGCCGGAAGGCAAGACCACCTGTTCGCTGTGCTCGCGGCTGCGGCGCGGCATCCTGTACCGCGTGGCGGGCGAACTGGGCGCGACCAAGATCGCGCTGGGTCACCATCGCGACGACATCCTGCAGACGCTGCTCCTGAACCTGTTCTACGGCGGCAAGCTGAAGGGCATGCCACCGAAGCTGCAATCGGATGACGGCAAGAACATTGTGATCCGGCCGCTCGCCTACGTGAAGGAAACGGATCTGGAGAAATACGCGGAATTGCGCGAATTTCCGATCATTCCGTGCAACCTGTGCGGCAGCCAGCCCAATCTGAAGCGCGCGGAAATGAAGGCGCTGATCCGCGATTGGGACAAGCGCTTCCCGGGCCGCGTCGGGAATATGTTCAACGCGCTGTCGAACATCGTGCCGTCGCATCTGATGGATCACAAGCTGTTCCCGTTCGCCGGTCTGCGCGCAACGGGCGAGGCCGATCCGCAGGGCGACATCGCCTTCGACGAAGAGCCGTGCTCTACCGACGCCAGCGACGGCTTGACGCTCAATGGTTCGAAGCCGATTTCGATTGTGCAATTTGACGATCTGTGAAGTGACCCGGGTTCTTCCGGTTCTTTAGCGTCCTCAATAAACCCGGAAGCCCGACGCTTCCGGGCTCGCGCCGCTGGCGTGCGCCGTGACGGCTGATTGGCCGTCATGAGGCGCATGCTAGAATCGTCCGCTCCAAACTCCTCCCCTCGCCGATGCCATGAACATTGTGATTTTGGCGGCAGGCACCGGTAAGCGCATGCGCTCTGCGCTGCCCAAGGTGCTCCATCCCGTGGCCGGCCGGCCGCTCCTGTCTCACGTTATCGATACTGCCCGTACGCTCAAGCCCACCCGCCTCGTGGTGGTAGTGGGCCATGGCGGCGAAGCCGTGCGCGCAGCAGTGGCGGCGCCCGACGTCCTGTTTGCCGTGCAGGAGCAGCAACTCGGCACCGGGCACGCGGTGCAGCAGGCCTTGCCGCTGCTCGATCCCACGGTGTCGACGCTGGTGCTGTATGGCGACGTGCCGCTCACGCGGGCAAGCACGCTCAAACG
Organism: Paraburkholderia sp. EB58; assembly: GCF_050436665.1. Classification (NCBI taxonomy): domain Bacteria; kingdom Pseudomonadati; phylum Pseudomonadota; class Betaproteobacteria; order Burkholderiales; family Burkholderiaceae; genus Paraburkholderia; species Paraburkholderia sp. EB58. The sequence continues at coordinate 519,259 of NZ_JBNDMQ010000002.1, forward strand.
GCTGGTCGACAGTGCCGCTGAAGGCTGCTACGGCGTCCTCACCGTGACGCTCGACGATCCGTCAGGGTACGGGCGCATCGTGCGCGACCAGACCGGCTGCGTGGTGCGAATCGTCGAGCAGAAGGACGCGACGGCTGAACAGTTGCGCATCGCCGAGATCAACACCGGCATCGTCGTGACGCCGACCGCACAACTCGGCATGTGGCTCGCCTCGCTGAAGAACGACAACGCGCAGGGCGAGTTCTATCTGACCGATGTGGTCGAGCGCGCGATCGAAGCCGGTTTCGAAGTCGTCACGGCACAGCCGGACGAAGAGTGGGAAACGTTGGGCGTCAATAGCAAGCAGCAGTTGGCAGAGCTTGAGCGGATTCACCAGCACAACATCGCCGAAGCCTTGCTGGTGGCGGGCGTGACGCTGGCTGATCCGGCGCGTATCGACGTGCGCGGCACGCTTGAATGCGGGCGCGATGTGTCGATCGACGTGAACTGCGTGTTCGAAGGGCGCGTGACGCTGGCGGACAATGTGTCGATCGGGCCGAACTGCGTGATCCGCGATGCGACGCTCGGCGCGGGCACGCGGGTCGAAGCGTTCACGCATATCGAAGGCGCCGAAATTGGCGCGAACGTGGGGCTTGGGCCGTATGCCCGGCTGCGTCCCGGGGCGTCGCTGCAGGACGAGTCGCATGTCGGCAACTTCGTCGAAGTGAAGAATGCCGTGCTCGGCCACGGCTCGAAGGCGGGTCACCTGACCTACATCGGCGACGCGGATGTCGGCGCGCGCGTGAACATCGGCGCCGGCACGATCACCTGCAATTACGATGGCGCGAACAAGCACCGCACGATTATCGAAGACGATGTGTTTGTCGGCTCGGATACGCAGTTTGTCGCGCCAGTACGGGTCGGACGCGGCGTGACGATTGCCGCGGGCACGACGATCTGGAAGGACGTTGCGGAGAATGTGCTGGTGCTCAACGACAAGACGCAGACGAGCAAGACGGGCTTTGTGCGCCCGACCAAGAAGAAAAGCTGAAGGGCACCTGCGTGCGACCACTGCACGCTCCGAGACCAAACCCCTGCAAAGGACCCAATCTATGTGCGGCATTGTTGGCGCGGTTGCGCAACGTAATATCGTTCCCGTCCTGATTGAAGGACTGCGTCGCCTCGAATATCGCGGCTACGATTCATGCGGCGTCGCCGTGCTGGCCAACGGCGAACCACGTCGCGCGCGCAGCGTCGCGCGGGTGGCGGATCTGGATGAGCAGGTGCACGAGAGCCACCTCGAAGGCGTCACCGGGATTGCGCATACGCGTTGGGCGACGCACGGCGCACCGGTCACCGACAACGCGCACCCGATTTTCTCGCGTAATTCACTGGCGCTCGTTCACAACGGCATCATTGAAAATTACGAAGCGCTGCGCGAGATGCTGCGTGGCAAGGGCTACGAATTCGTCTCGCAGACCGATACGGAAGTGATCGCGCATCTGGTGCATAGCCTGTATCAGGGCGATCTGTTCGCCGCCGTGCGTGCCGCGGTTCGGCAATTGCACGGTGCGTATGCGATTGCGGTGCTGCATAAGGACCAGCCGCATACGGTGGTGGGTGCACGGCAAGGTTCGCCGCTCGTCGTTGGCCTTGGCGACGGTGAGAATTTCCTCGCCTCGGATGCGCTGGCGCTTGCCGGCAGCACCGAGCGCTTCATCTTCCTCGAAGAAGGGGATGTGTGCGAGCTGACGCTCGAACGCGTGCGCATTGCGGACCGTGATGGCCACGACGTGCAGCGCGAAGTGCGTCAGGTGGCAGCGTATGGCGGCGCGGTCGAGCTGGGGCCGTATCGTCACTTCATGCAGAAGGAAATTTTCGAGCAGCCACGTGCGATCACGGACACGATTCCGCAAACCGAAACCTTCGATGCAACGCTGTTCGGCGAGAGCGCGGGCAAGGTGTTTGGCGGCATCGACAGCCTGCTGATTCTGGCCTGCGGCACGAGCTACTACTCGGGGCTGACCGCGAAGTACTGGCTGGAGTCGATCGCAAAGATTCCGACCCAGGTCGAGATTGCGAGTGAGTATCGCTATCGCGAGTCCGTGCCGAATCCGAAGGCACTCGTGGTGGTGATCTCGCAGTCGGGTGAGACGGCGGACACGCTCGCGGCGTTGAAGCATGCGCAGGCGCTTGGGCATCAGCATACGCTGGCGATCTGCAACGTCGGCACGAGCGCGATGGTGCGGCAGACCGAATTCTCGTTCCTGACGCATGCGGGCCGCGAGATCGGCGTGGCGTCGACCAAGGCGTTCACCACTCAACTGGTGGCGCTGTTCACGCTGGCGGTGACGCTCGGCAAGCTGCGCGGCCATGTGGGCGCGGCGCAGGAAGCGGATTTCATCAAACAGTTGCGGCACTTGCCCGCGGCGCTCAACAGCGTGCTGGCACTGGAGCCGCAGATCATTGCGTGGTCCGAAGAGTTTTCACGCAAGGAAAATGCTCTGTTCCTCGGGCGCGGCCTGCATTATCCGATCGCGCTTGAAGGTGCGCTGAAGCTCAAGGAAATCTCGTATATCCATGCAGAGGCTTATCCGGCGGGTGAGCTGAAGCACGGGCCGCTGGCTCTGGTGACCGAGGCGATGCCAGTGGTGACGGTCGCGCCGAACGATACTCTGCTCGAGAAACTGAAATCGAATATCCAGGAAGTGCGCGCGCGGGGCGGTCAGCTTTATGTGTTCGCGGATGCGGACACGAAAATCGTCAGCGAGGAAGGGATACATGTGATCCGGATGCCCGAGCATTACGGATTGTTGTCGCCGATCCTTCACGTCGTACCGCTGCAGTTGCTGGCGTATCACACGGCGTGTGCGCGTGGGACGGATGTGGATAAGCCAAGAAATCTGGCTAAGTCGGTGACGGTGGAGTGAGGGTAGGGGCTCGGCTATCGAACTCCGGCAACGGAGTTCGATAGGCCGGCAGCAACCGGATCGCAAACATTCGCTCCGGCAACGTAGCGAATCAGCTTTCTGGCGGTGAGCAATCTTGCCGCCTAGAATGTCTAAGAGTTTGCGTCACTCCTTCAGGAATTTTCCGTCCTCACCCGTGTGCAAGCCGCGGGGCGGCCCGGCTATGACGCGCAGATGTCGTCAGAGGGGAAATTCGATGACACTCCCGTCTGTCGAACAACAGCCGCAGAGCCGCGCCGGCCCGCTACTTGGAACCTGGAAGCTACAGTCCTTCACGGACGAAGACGTGGCGACCGGCCAGAAAGCCGATTTGTTCGGCGCTCACCCAAGCGGTTACCTCCACTATGGGCCCGACGGCCGGATGTACGCCATCCTGCTTAAAGAGGGGCGAAAGGCGCCTGACACGCTCATTCCAACCGACGCGGAGCGGGTCGATCTCTACAGCGGGCTTATCGCATACGCGGGGACCTACAGTATCGAGGGCGACTTGATTAGCCACCATATCGATGCATCGTGGAACCAGTTGTGGACAGGCACGACTCAAGTGCGTCAGATCAGAATCGACGGCAACTCCCTGTACATCAAGACGCTGCCCGCCAGGAACCCGCTGACCGGCAAGGAAAGCTCGGCCGTGTTGGTCTGGATCAAGGTCGAGTAGACGTGGATCCCCGGCCACGCCGGCTAAACGCGCTCACATCACAAACCCGACCTACGCAGGGGCAAACACCACAGCTCCAACATTGGCGACGTGCGTGAAGCTTCGAAAAAAGCGATAGGTCTGATCGCCGACGGTAATCTGATTTGCACCGGAATTCGTGTACTCCAGTATTTCGTCGGCCACTGCCGTCGCGATGGTGCCATGAGCAGTCAGATCGCTTTCCTCGTCAGATGGGTCTCCGACGTAGACAGAACAGACGTCTGTGCCGTGCCGCATCATCACGAGCGACTTCCCTTTGTCGAGCGAGAGCTCGAGATACTCGGCCAGCGCACGCAATGATTCTGGCGGCTGGCCCTGCGCGCTGTAAGTCAACCCTGAAGCGGTAGTCATGGTGCCGTCCCTCGTCAAAGACGTGTGTCCTCAACCCGAAGCTTACCCCGAAGGGAGCCATGGTTTCACTATGAGCGCCCATGGTTAGTCATGTTACTCCGCGTCCGAATCTCGTGGTCGGCCTGCCGCCCTCAAAGCGCCTCGTGACAAAGCGCCATCATTCTCTGCACCATGGTGCTTGCGCCGTTCAACTCCATCTCATTGGTGAAAAGTGCGTTCACGCTAGATAGCCGAACCGCGACGCCAGCTTCCAGCAAATCCTGACTGGCAATCTTCAGCGCAAGTTGACCAATCAGGATGCGGTCAAGCCAGTGCATCTTCAGCCGGTTTTTCTTGAGCCACTGGCGGCAACATTCCACAACATGATCGACGCGCCATTCCTGAGTTAAGGCATACGATGCCGCTGCAATCGCGACGAGGAAACATAGCAAGTCGGGACGCGCACTGTCGGGCTCGGTAAATTCAGGTTTGTTCATGTTTATTGGCCTGCCTACTATCGTTACTCGACGTCCGCAGATATGGGCGTGAGCATGAGAATCAACATCTGTGCACATTCTATGGCCCAGCTTATTTGACTCAGGTTATTTGACCTTTGCCTGTGGTCGGACCCCACCTCGTGGTGAGCCACGTAGTGCCTTCCATGCGGAAGTCTAAACTCGCTCACGCCCCGCGGCGGATTCCGTTCCGCTTCAGAGACCGTCCGCGCTGTCTACCGTAACCGTGCGTTACCGATCTCGTATTGCTGTTGCACCCTCAGCGAGGCGTGTCTTTTATACTGCGACCCGTAGTCCGTCACCTGGCGCCAGGTGTGAGCCTCGCAGACACACCGCCGCGCCCATCCACACACGAGTTATTTACACATGAAAGCAAGTCGCATCAGGTTTGTCCTCTTGAGCGCCGCGCTGGCGCTCGCCACGATCGGAACCGCCAACGCGGCCGGTTGCATCAAGGGCGCGGTCGTCGGCGGTGTCGCCGGTCATTACGCCGGACATCACGCCGTGGTTGGAGCCGTTGGCGGTTGCCTCGTCGGCCGGCACCTTGCCAAACAGCACGCGCAACAACAGGCCCAGCAACAGGCGGCCATGCATCAGCAGGTACAGGCGCAGTAATTCAATCGCGGCGTCCCCGTCCATCAACAGGTGGGGACGCGCCATCCATCCACAGCGTGTTTTTGACTATGTTCTGACGAATTAGTGCCTTGTTTTTGAGCAACGGTATAATGCGAGTCTTCTCCTCTCGAACGGTACCCGCTCATGAGCCGCTTACTCTGCCTGATCATGCTGTCGCTGGGCCTGGTGCAGATCGCAGCGGCCGATGAGAGCGACCACGACCGCATCTCGGACTACCTGACGCAGAAGTTCGGCGTTGCCCGGGCGAAAGCCACGCAGATCTCGGACGCCGTCCAGTCCGCCGCGGCGAAATACTCGCTGCCGCCGGCGCTCCTGCTGGCCATTATCTCGATCGAATCGCGCTTCAAGGAAAAGGCCAAGGGCCCGCGCGGTGCGACGGGCCTGATGCAGGTCGTGCCGGCCGCCCACCGCGGGCTGCTGCGGAACGTCAAGGACCTCACCGAGCCCGACGCGAATATCGAAGCAGGCTCGGCCATCCTGCACGGCTACATGCAGTCAGCCGGCGGCGATCTGAATCAGGCGCTGAAGAGCTACGGCGGCTCGCTCGCTTACGCGCAGAAGGTGAGCATGCGGATCGAGGCGTTTGCGCCGGTGGTCGCGAGGCCGGACGGCGCACCGTCTTCCGCCGCGCAGCAAGCAGCCTGCGACGCCCACGCAACCGACGACTGCCCGGCGCCGGCAAGCGGCGCGCGCTCGTTCTACATTCCTTCGGCGAACGCCGCGGCCGGACCGGCCGCGCTCGGCTTGTCGGCCGCAGCACCGGCTTCGGCGCCCTGACGGCGTCGCGGCGCTCATCCGACCACAGGGCTCGGCCCGGTCAGCGCGGGTCACGCTGACGAAATCCCTCCAAAGCTTGTTATTTCAACGCGTTACGTCGCTTGCGGGTTGTTTTCGCTTCGCCTGGCAACCGCTCTACAATGCATGCCATTCGACGTTAAGTAGTCCGCCTCCCGGAATCATGCGCACCTCATTTTCCAAAGCCACCGCAGCGTCGCTGCTCGGGCTGGTCGTGCTCGCCGCCTGTTCTAGCGCGCCGCAACCGAAGTTTCAGCAGGAACAGTTCGATACGGGCGCAAGCCCCTTTGCCCGCAATTTCAACGCAAGTACCAATGACGCCTGCGAAGCCGCCCGCCGAGCGCTGCTGAGCCAGGGTTACATGACGACGTTGACGCATTCGGATACCGTCGACGGCACGAAGAATTTCCAGCCCACCGGCGATTCGCACATCGTGGTGGAATTTCACGTCGTCTGCACGCCGGGCGAAGAAACCAGCGATACGAGCATCGTCTACGTGAACGCGGTGCAGAACGGCTTTGCGCTAAAGAAAAGCGATACGTCGGCGAGCGTCGGCCTGAGCGTGCTTGGCTCGCTGTCGTTGCCGATCCGCTCGAACAACGACGCGATGGTGAAGATATCCAGCGAGACGATCCCGTCGGGCACGTTCTATGATCGCTTCTTCGCACTGGTCGACCACTATCTGCAGACCGTCGTGAGGACCATGCCGGTCAAGTCGAGCGACGTGGTGAGCACGCCGCTTCCGGTTCCCACTGCGGTTCCGGCCGTAGCACCTGTGCCGGTGGTGCCGGCGCCGATGCTGGCGACCGCGCCGGTGGTGGCACCGCCCTCGAGCGCGCTGAACGTGCCGGTATTGATGCCGGTAGCGCCTGCTGCGCCGGATGCGTTGGGTCGCCCCCCGCCATGACGCAGCCTGCGAGTGCCCCCAGCGTGACGCAGTAACAGCCCACTGCGGTGATCATCCTTTGATCGGCCGCCGCATTTAGCGGCCGTGCGGACTTTTCCCCAGTCTTTTACTTCATATGTATATGTATGTAGTAATAGTTAACAAGGGCGCCCGCGTCCTGTGGACAAGCGGAAAATCCCCCGCCTGGTCAACGCCGTAACAAAACCATAACGGTGCGGAGCGCGCGTGCAGAGATGCGACGGGCCGGGGATAAGTTTGGTGGTGCGTCAGCTCATGCAGCGGTTATCAAGATTCCGCGCACAGGCTATTAGCTGCGCTATCCCGGAGTTGTCCAAAGGTGTACGTGGATAACTCTGCGCCACTCACCTTAAAGTTGTCCGCGAGAACGCCGTTTAACCGTTGTCAGAGCGGTGCGGTTTTGAGTTACGGCGCGGTCCCGTGAGCCGTTGTTCCCATCCAGTTCGTTGCGGTCGCCAGCGCACATACTGCACTGCGCCAATGCGCGCACATTGGTGTCGGGCGGCACGGGCATCCAGTAACGCGCGATTTCAACCGCGACTGTTGCTATTTAGCCAAAAACTACACAGCAGTGCACCGTCCAGGCATAAAGTTAAAGTGATTTGTGAAGTTACTTGTGCAGTGCGGGGGTGTGCGATGAAACGCAGAACGGCACGACAGCTTGTCCGTCTTCTCTCAGACATCAGACATTCTGCTCATTGCAGTACGTTGAGGGCCGCGGCGACCAACCGTGTTATGGAACTGGCGGAGGACGAAGCCGATGAGTCCTCCAGCTCGGAAAGTGCCGACGACACGCGCGACGTGACTCAGGACGAACGCATGTGGAGAAGGTCATGAGAGCCGCCAGCGAGCAGTCCCTGCGCTTCCTCGTTGAAAAGTGGCTGGCGCCGGGGCCGTCGATTCCCGTTCGCGTGACTGAATTCAGCCGCACCCGCTCGGGTCGCAGACGCTACGTGCGGGTCGAAACGGCCGTCGCGGCGGGTGGGCGAGGCCTGTTCTTCTTCAGGCACGACGATGGTTGTTGGTGCGTGTTCCCGCCCACGGCGGATCACCACCAGCATGTGGTGAACGAGGCCGTCGGGGCGCAACCGGCGATGGCGGGGTTTTAGTAGCGAGGTGTGCAGTTTTGCAGGAAACGGCCCGTCTCTGCTGCGCAATCTCGTCCAGATGACGAGGTCCCCAGCCCGTCACGCGAACGCCAATCGCTGCCCCAAACCCCCCAAAGGGATATCGAAAGAAACCTGTCTCCCGAAAAATACACGCGGCGCTATATGGGATGACAAACGCCCTACGCTGCGTAATACTCCCCGCGGGGAGCCGCCAGGCGCCGCGTCGCCATGTCTGCTTCACCATGCTGTTCTCATTCATTCACATTGACACAGTCGTTCAGGTTTGGGGATTAACACATGAAAAAAGTCATTGCCTCGCTCGCAACTGCAGCTCTCGCGCTGGTTTCCGTTCAAGCTTTCGCACAAGCATCCGACGCAGCAGCGCCGGCCGCAGCTAGCACCGCGAAGCCTGCCAAGCACCACAAGAAGCTGAAGACGCATGGCAAGCGTGCCGCCGTTTCGGAAGCTGCATCGGCTGGGGGCACGAACGACAAGGGCACGCAGAACTAAGCTGCCGTTTTTGTCTGCCGCGCGAGCCGCGCCGGTTCGCACCCGTAGCCAGCCATCAAGCTGGCACGGACTTCGAGACCGGTTGAGGTCGCTGGGAAAAGGCCAGAGCATCGCGCTTTGGCCTTTTTTCATGGGCGCAGAAAGCCGCCTGCGCGTATTGAATGGGCGCGGACGGATGCTCATGTCCAAAGCATCGAATCAGTACTGCGTACCAATTGCCGTTGACGGGCTCAGGAGATGTCTGGGCGTGAAACCTGGGAGTAGCCGCGCGCGGAGATGACCCCGCGCCTGCGTGCCGGCCGGCGCTGTCTCGCGGCGAGACTCGGGGCGTGCCTGCCAGGACCTGACGGCAGCAGGCGGATGGATATTACGACGCGTCTGCAGCGAGGCCGCGTTTGATGACTTCGGTCAGCAGGCCGGTCATGCCGTCCGGATGAGACGCAGCCTGCTCCTTCAGTTGAGCGACGAGTTCTGCGTTGAGCTTGCAGGCAAACGGCACGAGTCCTTGCGCCTGGTCGAGCTTGCGTTGTTCGCGGCGGTCGAGCACCGGCGCGGCAGCGGAGGCTTTGCCGAAGCGGTCGGCGGTCGACAGCTTCATCGAATTGGTCAGTTTTAGGGCCTTGTTCTTCTCAAGGTCGGTTTTTTTCATCGCCATACGGAATGCCTCTGCATGATAGGTAATCCCGCATTGTACGCATCGCGCCGCCTTACCACTCAGGGGCAGGGTCCAGCGGGGTGTAACGGCGCTTCGACTGGCGAGGCGCGCTCGCCCGCCACGCTGTCCATCAAGGCACGCATGCGCTGCCAATGGGTGCCTTCCCAGAACACGCGGCGGCACATGTCGCAGGTGACAAATTGGGTGTGCCGCTCGAGTACGCCCTCCGGCGCGCGGCCAGCCACCTCATCCTTCGGGATACGTCGCAGCGGCACGTTGCAGGTGAGGCACAGGCGAAACGGGCGGGCGCTGCCGGCCAGATCCAGCCGGTCGAATATCTCGCGCAATTGCGCCTTGGGCTTGAGCGTGCGCACGTAGCAACCGTGCGTGATGGTGCGCCGTTTGAGCAGCTCGCGGTCGCGCGTGAGCACGATGCGGTGTTCGGCGGCAGCCAGCACCTCGATGTCGGCGTCCGGGTAATGGTTGTCGTAGAGCGTGTCGAAGCCCGCAAGCCGCAGCAGTTGCGCGAGGCCGCCAAGATGGGCGTCGGCGATGAAGCGCATCACCCGCAAAGGGCGCTCGCGCACGCGCAGCAAGGGCTGGATATCGAGCGCTTCGAACTTCGGGTACACCGCCACGCGGTCGCCTTCCGCCAGTTGCCGGTCGAAGCCGACCGACTCGCCGTTCAGCAGGATCAATTCGACTTCCGTGTGCGGTACGCCGAGCGCTTCGATCATGTGCTTGGCGGTTGCGGCGTGCGCGCAGACGCAGCTGAACGCGCGCCGGCGCAGCGGCCGGGCGAGAAAATCGTTCAGCTCCTCATAGAAGCGGAATGTCGCGGTGACCATCGTGCCAGTATGGCACCGTGTCCCGTGGCGCGCTGAATGCACGTGTCACAGGGCTATGTTTTACTTCCGGTTCCTTTGAAGATTGGAGCAAGAGATGGACATCGGTTTTATCGGTCTGGGCGAGATGGGCGCCGCTATGGTTCGGAACATGCTGAAAGCGGGCCACACGGTTCGGGTTTGGAACCGTTCGCCGCAACGCGCCGAGGCACTGGCCGCGGACGGCGCCAAAGTGGTGGGTTCGCCATCCGACGCGTTCACCGGCGACGCGGTGTTTTCGATGCTCGCCGACGACGCGGCGCTGCGCGAGGTGATCGACGCGCAATTGCTGGAACACGCGCCGCGCGGGCTGATTCACGTCAACATGGCGACGATTTCCGTCGCGCTGGCCGAAGAACTGGCCCACGCGCACGCCTTGCTCGGGCTGCACTATGTGGCCGCGCCGGTGCTGGGACGCCCGGACGTGGCGGCAGCGGGCAAGCTCACGATTGTCGCCGGCGGCCCGGCGGAGGCGATCGACCGCGTGCAGCCGGTGCTCGACGCGATCGGTCAGAAGACATGGCGCATCGGTTCGCTGCCGCAACAGGCGAATGTCATGAAGCTCGCGGCCAATTTCATGATTGGGTCAGCGGTCGAAACGCTCGGCGAGGCGGCGAGCCTCGTCACGGCGCATGGCGTCGCCATGCAGGATTTTCTCGACGTGATCACGGCCGGCCCGTTCCAGGGTCCCGTCTATCAGGGTTACGGCAAGATGATCGCGGAGCGGCGCTATGAGCCGGCGCTCTTCAAGGCGCGTCTGGGCCTGAAGGACGTGCGTCTCGCGCTGGCCGCCGCCGATGCGGTGTCGACGCCAATGCCGGTCGCGAGCGTCGTGCGCGATAGCCTGATCGAAGCGATCGCGCACGGCGACGGCGAAAAGGACTTCGCGGTCCTCGGACAAGTGTCGGCGCGCCGAGCAGGGCGTTGAGGGCTTGTGTGGCGGGGCGCGGCGGGGCGATTTGAGCCGCCGGCCGCACCGGATGCCGCCGGCGGGCATAATGCGTGTCCCGCCATTTTCTCGCCGTGTCGATCATGAGCCTGCATACCTGGTGGCTGTTTGTTGCCACCGTCTTCGTCGTTTCCGCCATTCCCGGTCCGAACATGTTGCTCGTCATGACGCACGGCGCGCAGCACGGGCTGCGCCGCTCGAGCGCCACGATGGCCGGTTGTCTGACGGCACTGGTGCTGATGCTGTCGGTATCGGCGGCCGGGCTGGGCGTGTTCCTCGAGGCGTGGCCGGCCATGTTCAACGCGCTTCGAATGATCGGCGCCGCGTATCTGATCTATCTCGGCGTCAAGTCATGGCGCGCGCCAGCCGACGATGCCGAGGTGCACGACCCCGACGAACTCGCGGCGAAACCGGTGCGCTCGCGCTTTGCGCTCTTTCGTAATGGCTTTCTGGTTGCCGGCAGCAATCCGAAGGCGATCCTGTTCGCGGCGGCCTTGCTACCGCAGTTCATTGATGCCAGCCGCCCGACGCTACCGCAGTTCGGCGTGCTCGTCGCCACCTTCGCGGTGATCGAGGTGAGCTGGTATCTGGTTTATGCCGGCTTCGGTACCCGCATCGGGGCCACGCTGAAGAGCCACAATGTCGCGAAGGCGTTCAATCGCCTGACAGGCGGCGTGTTTGTCGGCTTCGGCGCGATGATGGCGCTGGTGCGCCGCTAGCGGCTCTGGTTTTCAAAGGCGACCGCGGCCTGCTGCTGAACAGAAAATAAATCAACAACTGGGCCGATAATTTTGATGTGGTTTAAACGCAACATTGAGGGTCTACCCTAATTATGATGTTGCGCCGCACCAAGCCTTTTGCTAGTATTTGTCTTGTCTCCTCCATGTCTCCTCTGATATGGATTCAGCCCGCCCACATAGGCGGGCTTTTTTTCGTCCTGCGTTTCCTCCGCTCCTTGCAAGGCTTTCTGTCACCGCTCCATGAGCCCCGGCCCTAACAACGGTGTCTCCACGTATCAAAACTTATACGAAACAGCAAGGAACGAGATGATCGGATCGGCCTTCAGCTCCGCCTTGCTCACCGCCAGTTCCGTGCCGTCGGCTGCCTTGACGATCACCGACGAGGTGGTTTTCAGCGGGATATACGTGACCGAGGCGATCAGGCCCCAGTGATCCGTGATGTTGTACTCCGCGCCCGCGTTGAACACCGGTTGCCATGACGACGAAGCCTTGGCCGTCACCTGGGTGGTTCCCGGTTTGCCTGCGCCGGCGGCCAGCACTGAGCCGAGATTGTTCTGGGTCGAAGTGACGAAGTTCGGGTTCAACTGGATGTCGGAAAACCAGTTGTACGACACCCCGAGGCCCACGAACGGGCGGAATTTTGCGGTCGGCTTGTTGAAGTAGTACTGCAGGATCGCCGCCGGGCTCCATTGGCGCACGCTCTTGATGATCGGATTGCTCGACGGGTCACCCAGATTCTGAGTACCGAGTGCGCCGGCCGGCCCGGGGGGCATGATCGTGCCGTGACCGTAAACCTTGAACACCGGCGGCACACCGGCGACCGAGGTAAGCGCAATGTGGTCGGTCAGGAAGTGGCTGAACACGAGACCGGCCGTGTCCGCGTTGTTGGTCGAGAGGCCGGTGCCGGTCGAGGTGAACGAGTTCGGCAGACGCAGCGGCGTGTTGATCGGGGTCGGCGCGACGTAGGTAGTGAGCGGCGAGCTCGATTGTTGCGGCGCGACGTGGAACCAGCCAAGCACGGCGAGATTGTCGCCCGCCTGCTGGGCATGGACGCTGAGCGACAGGCACGCGGCCAGCGCCGCGATAAGTATTCTTTTCATGACGTTCCTCCTGAGCGGGCGTCCCTGCTGCGCGCGGCGCCGAGGTTCGATTCCCGATTCGCCGTCGCGCTCTGGGCAGACCCCGGCCGCTGCATGTGCTGCAGCCGGGGAGCGGGCGCCTCGTTACGTGATGACAGGGTTCGCTGCGTCCATTACTGGACGAACGCGCCGATCGTGAAGTACGGCGATGCTGGTGTCGTAAGATCCAGGTAGCCGAACACGCCACCGGTGAAGATCATCTTTCCGGTCGGCGTGTTGCCGGTCGATGCGCCCACCTGGGTCGTCGTTACGACGCCTGGCACCGCCTCGGTGAAGTCCAGATTCAACGCCGTCGCGAGCGAGGCCTGCGACGCGTTGAACGGATCGAGCAGCGTCGCCTGGGTGCCTTCGAGCGCCGTCGTGCGATAGTCGAACTGGCTATCCACGCCGATGTACTCGCCGTTCTGCGAGTTCACCGCGGTCGTCGACTGCGGCGCGAGAATCGAAATGCCCGATTCGTCGTCGGCTTCGAGGGCCGCCGGATTGGCGACGCCGGTGCGTACCAGGATCGGCACAAGCTGGCCGCGCAACTGGCCGACGATCATGAAACCCTTGGCGACCGGGGTAGTGGCGAGCGTCGCCTTTGCCTGGCCCTGGAAGTTGTCGGTCTCGAACGCCCCGCTGCCGTCCGAAGACTGTACGAGGTTGGTTCCAGGCTGCTGGCACTTGCCGGCGTTGATACCGGTGTTGTCGCACTCGGTCCAGGTACCGTCAGCGTTGATCGTGATCTTCGCGTCCACCGAGACCGGCAGGAAGTTCTGCGAGGGAATCTGGTGATAGCCGAGCTGGTTGTAGGTGCCCGCCAGACTCGCAATATTCGTTTCAATCGACGAGAAGCCGATGAACGGGTAGTACGGGAACGTCGTGTCGGGCACGGCGCCCACGCCGAGCACGCCACCGAACTGAATCTGCGCGCCGGGGATCGTGCCGCCCGCCACGCCTTCGCCAATGAAGACACGCGCCGGACGAGTCGGGTCAAGGCTGGCGCCGTTCAACTGAAACGCGCACTGGTTCAGCTTGGCGGTCGGCAGTCCGGTTTCGTGGGTTAGCGTGCCGCTCACGGTCTGGCCCGCGCGGGTGGGGGTGACGGTGCCCGTGGTTGCCGGAACGGGCGATTCGACATAGGTGATCTGCCAGGTCATCTTGGTGGTGTCGATCTGCAGCTTGGCGAGTTCGCCGTCGCCGCCGCCGCCGGTGTAGACCGTGCTGTAGTCAAGCGTGGTGGGACACAAGGCTGCTACAACGGGCGCCGGCGGAGTGCTGCCGCCACCGCCGCATGCCGTCACCAGCGGCGCTGTCAAAGCCAGTGCCGCGAGGAATTTCCATTTCATACCGCCCCCTCCAGAATGTTCTCGTTTTCGATGACCGGCTCCCCGTCCGGCCATCCCTCGATCTAGTTGTTTCTTTTCTACTTGCTGACCTGTGCGCCGACGCCGAAGTACGGGCTCTGCGCTGTGCCTGAAATGGCCGAGGTCGACGCTACACCGTTGTTTTCCTCACCCTGGATGAGGATCGCGTACAGGCCGCCCGTGGCAATCGCGTAGCCGCTCGCGGTGGTACCGCTGGTGGTCTGAGCTGTGACGCCGACCAGCCCCGGACTCGTGGAGACACCGTAGGTCAGGCTGAAGCCATCCTCGGCGCTCGACGTTCCGGGATTGACGAAGGTGCCGGTTGCGCCGTTGATCAAGGTTGCGGTGTAGTTGAAGTTCGAATCCGCGCCAACGTAGCCGCCGTTGAAACCACCCGAGGCGAGCGCTGTGGCGGGAGCGAGCATGGCGATGCCGGACTCGTCGTCCACTTGGGGGATGCCGCTGAGATTAACGTTGCCCGTGCGCACGACGAGCGGGATGGTTGCCCCGTTCAACTGGCCGAGGATCATGTGTGCGACGCCAGACTTGCCGAGTAGTGGAATTGTCGGAGCAATGATCTGCGGAGCCTGGGTGCTGTCGAAATAGCCGTTGCTGTCAAGCGTGTACGGGTTGCCCGTGGTCAGGCAGCCGCCTGCATTGGGCGAGTAGCCGGTCGTGCTTTGGGTGGACGTGCAGGTGCCGCTGGCGTCGAAGGTTTCGATGGTGTTCGTGCCGACGGTTGCATAGTTACCGGAATTACCGGAAGGCGTCAGGTGGTAGAGGAGACCGTTATAGGTTCCCGGCAGCTTCGTGATATCCGTTGTCGTGCTGGCGAAGCCGAGGAACGGGTAAAAGTCGAAGTGACGGTTATCCACGGCGCCAATGCCCGACGTTAGCCCGGGAATCCCGAATAACCCGTTGAACTGCACCGTCGCGCCCGGAATGCCGCCACCTGCCACGCCTAAGCCAACGAAGATCGTCGGCGGATTGGCCGAGTTAAAGGCGGCTGCGGTGCTGTAGGTACCGTTGGGTCCTGAACCAGTGCCCGGCGCCAGCACGAACGCGCAACGTATCTGCTCAGCGGTCGGCAGCGAGCCGGCAGGCGGATGCGCAACCTGGCCGGTGATCTGCACGCCCTGGCGGCTCGGCGACACCGTGCCGGTTGCGAGCGGAATGGGAGACTCGAGCCACGTCAAGGTGTACGTCATCGCCGTGGCATTGATGTTCAGGCGCACCACTTCGCCACTACCGGCGCCGCCCAGATACGTGTTGTTGCCGATATCAGCAGTAGCCGGGCATAGCGAAGCCACGGTGCCCTGGGGTGGTGGACCCTCCCCGGTGCAGCTCGATCCGGAACATTGCGGCGCGTTGATCGCACCGGGGTTGCTGGGGCTACCGCCACCGCAGGCGATTAACAAAGGGGCGGTGATAACGGCCAATGCGAGGCCTCTATTTATGGCGTCCCACATGCTGCTGTCTCCCTTTCCTGTAATTGTGCGGAGTAATTTCGCTGCACGTTAGAGGGCTGTCAATTGACAGAACCGTCTAAAAAGGTCGATTCAAACAGCCTCTGAAACGCGCGACTCTTGCTGCCGTGAGGTTGACGAGCCTTTTAAACAAAAAATGATTTTTCAGGTGTGGGAGCCGCACCGTTGCTTCGCCGCACACGCTTGCCTGTCAAGCCTCGGAGCAAAATGGCTCTATCATCTTCGAACGATCGTTCGCGAAAAAATCAGGTGTTTCCCCAGGCGGAAAACTATGCGTATTGGGCCGTGAGAGCGCACGATTTACCGATTGCGGAATAACTGTGGGAGTTGGGTTTAAAAGTAATTGGGACTAGTACTAATTAGGTATTCGGAATGAAACTTTTAAAGCAGGAATTTGAAACTAAATGAAACAAAAAAGCCGGTTTATGAAAACCGGCTTTTAAGTTGAATGACAGCAAAGCGCTGTCCAGCGGAAGCAAGTTAGCGTTTCAATCCGCTGTCTTCGGCCACGCCGATCGCGAGGTTCATGCACTGGATGGCCGCACCCGATGCGCCCTTGCCGAGATTGTCGAGGCGCGCCACGGTGACAAAGCGCTCTTCGGTGCCGAACACGAACAGGTCGACGCGGTTGGTGTCGTTGTTCGCCTGCACGTCGAAGAAGCCGCCGTCGAGATTGGCCTCGGCATCGAACGGGGCGACGCGCACGAACGCTTCACCCGCGTAGTACTCGGCGAACAGCGCGAGCACATCCTGCGGCGTGGTCTTCTTTGTCAGCTGGCTCGGCGAGAAGTAAGTGGTGACGGCCAAGCCCTTGTAGAAGTCGCCGACGATCGGCGTGAACACCGGTGCCGACTTCAAACCTGTGTGGGCCGCCATCTCCGGCAGGTGCTTGTGCGTGAGACCCAGCGCGTAGGGGCGCGGGCTCTTCAGCTTGTCGTTGCCGCCAGCCTCGTAGTCCGCAATCATCTTCTTGCCGCCACCGCTGTAGCCGGTGATCGAATAGCTGTGCGCGGCGAATTCCGGGGCGACCACGCCGGCTTCGACAAGCGGACGCATGGCGAGCACGAAGGCCGAGGCATGGCAACCCGGCACGGCGATGCGCTTGGCAGTGCGCAGGCGCTCACGTTGCGAGCGGGCCAGTTCCGGCAAGCCGTAAGCCCAGTCCGCACTGGTACGGAACGCAGTGCTCGCGTCGATCAGCACGGTGTGGTCGTTCGCGACGAGCGAAGCCGACTCGCGCGACGCGACATCCGGCAGGCACAGGAACGTGACGTCCGACGCGTTGATGAGACGACGACGCTCCTCGATGTCCTTGCGCTTCGCTTCTTCGATACGCAGGATTTCTACGTCGGCGCGTTGTGACAGGTATTCGAAAATCTTCAGGCCGGTTGTACCTTCCTGGCCGTCGACAAATACTTTCGTGCTCATCTCAATCTCACTGGCTTACGGGGAGTGCGGGGGCGCAGGAATGCGCCGGAACGTCATTTTAAGACCGGATGGCGGCGAGCGTGCGCAAACATCGTTGAAAAACGACGTTGCGCCCTGGAAATGACATTGAGATGACGGTTTTATACGGCAGATGCCATCCGTTGACGGCGGGTTCGCGGTGCACCGCGCGGCGTCACGCCGCCGCGACGCGCGCCCTAGCGTCCGTAGTTGACCACCATCCGCGCGCTGCCGAGCGTTGCGGTGCCGATCTCGTGATCGAACATCAGCGCCGGCCGACCCTGGGCGAGCCGAAGATCGGTCGTGTTGAGTGCATACACGGTGATCACATAGCGATGCGGTTTGCCAGCCGGCGGACATGGGCCGCCGTAGCCGTCGATGTCAAAGTCGTTGCGTGCCTCGACGGCGCCGATCTTCTTCACAAAGCCCGAGGCGCTCGCATTTTCGGGCAAGCGGTCGATATTGACGGGGATCTGCGCCACCGCCCAGTGCCACCAGCCGGGGCCGGGCGCATCGGGGTCGAAGATGGTGACCGCGAAACTGCGGGTGCCTTGCGGCGCGTCATGCCATGACAATTGCGGCGAGCGGTTGCTGCCCTTGCAATCGTCCTGGTCGAAAACCTGGGCGGCGTCGACGGTGCCGCCATCGTGGAAGCTGGTGCTCGTCAGCGCAAAGGGGCCCTCGGCGAGCGCCCGTGGCCCGTGCGCGACGGCGAGCGCGAGACTGAGCATCGCAATGGCGAAAGACGGTGTTCGGGAGCGGGGCGAAGCAAGCGAAACGACCAGGCAACGCGAGCGCATGTGCCGATTCTCCATTGTCGAACGGAGTTAGCGCTTTAGCGCTTACTCCGGTCCCATGCAAGGTTCTTGCGCAGGGGTCGTGAACGATCATCCTCACGTTCATTATTGCCCCAATTTTGTCTCCCGAGGTCGAATCACGTCTAACATTTGGTCTGTTGCGACTTCTCGGCAACGCCCGGACGGGCCGAGGCGCCCTGAAATGGGCTATAGTCGGATGAATGCACGCGTGGGCTGGGTCGCGGGCAAGTTCAGAAATTTAATACCTAGAACCAAGAATTTTCAGAATGATGCATGGCTGAGGTTTCGGAGAGCGTGTTATCAGGCGAAGGGAGAGCAATGCCAGATCCAGTCAGGGTCGTCGTGGCCGATGACCATCCGGTGATCTTGTTCGGTGCGGAACATGCGCTGCTCAAGTTTCCCGGCATTCAGGTTGTTGCGCGTGCACGCCAGTCAACTGAACTCATTAAGGTGTTGCAGACCGTCCCTTGCGATGTGCTCGTGACAGATCTGGCGATGCCCGGTGGCCAGTACGGGGACGGTTTACCGCTGATCGGTTACTTGCGTCGTAATTTCCCCACTCTGCCGATCGTCGTATTGACGATGCTGGAGAACGCGGCGCTGCTCAAGCGGCTGAGCGAACTCGGCGTTACTTCGGTCGTCAACAAGGCCGACGATCTGAGTCATATCGGACTCGCGGTTCAGCACGTCAGCCGCAATCTCGAGTACATGAGTCCATCGGTCAAGGCTTCGCTCGATACGCTGCGCATGAACGCGGGCGGCAAGAGCGACGAGGTGATTCTGTCGAAGCGCGAGCTGGAGGTGGTGCGGCTGTTCGTCTCCGGTATGACTATCAAGGAAATCTCGGAGCAGTTGAACCGCAGTATCAAGACCATCAGCACCCAGAAGAACACCGCCATGCGCAAGCTCGGCATTGATCGCGATTCCGAACTGTTTCAATACGCGCAAAGCAATGGGCTATTGAATCTGTCGTCGTATTCGGCGGGAGAGCGCGGCGACGGATCCTGACGCGGCACCGGCCGTTTTCTGGCTGCCTGCGTGTGGCGTATAGGTGCAGCGTATAAAAAAGGGCTGCCTGTCGACAAGACAGGCAGCCCTTTTTAACAACAGCCGTCAGGACTGAGACCGGCCGCTTTGGGTGGTCCGGGCTCAGTCCGTTGCCGCTGATGCGAGCTTACTGCGGCGATGCAGTTGCGCCGCCGTGCGCGGCCGACCACTCGGCCGGTGCGTGTAGGAATTTCTCGACTTCGTCGAGCGTCTTCGTGTCGAAGTAGCCGTTTTCCTTGGCGACGCGCAGTACGTCCCACCACGTGGCGAGCGCGTGCAGATCGACGTCGATGTCTTTCAGCACCGACACGCTTTCCTTGAAGATGTTGTAGTGGAACAGCACGAAGCAGTGGTTCACCGTCGCGCCGGCGGTGCGCAGCGCGTTGATGAAGTTGATCTTGCTGCGGCTGTCGGTGGTCAGGTCTTCCACCAGCAGCACGCGCTGGCCTTCCGTCAGCAGGCCTTCGATCTGTGCGTTACGGCCGAAACCCTTCGGCTTCTTGCGCACATATTGCATCGGCACCATCAAGCGGTCGGAGAGCCATGCCGCGAACGGGATACCGGCGGTTTCGCCGCCGGCGACCGCGTCGATCTGCTCATAGCCGACGTCGCGCAGGATGGTGGCTTCGGCCATTTCCATCAGGCCGCGGCGCACGCGCGGATAGGAGATCAGCTTGCGGCAGTCGATATACACCGGGCTCGCCCAGCCGGACGTGAAGATGTACGGTTTTTCCGCGTTGAAGTGAACTGCTTGCACTTCCAGCAGCATCTTGGCGGTCGTGTCGGAGATCGTCTGGCGATCGAAGCCTGTCATGGGCGGATCCTTGGGTGAGAGCGGGGAGGGCGCGGGCTCAGAGGCCCGGTGGCGCAGCAAGCGGGGCATTCCGCGCCTGATGGGCGGAACACGTAGCCGGTCAGTGGAGTGCAGGCCGGTTTTGCTACGCGCGTAGCCCGACATTTTACCCGATTCGGACACTTCCGAGGAGGCTGTCGTGCGTGAAAACCCGTAATGACAGATATCGCGGCGTTGGGGGAGTTGGTGGAGCGGCTGCGTGGGGCACGCGCATTGCCGGGCCGCCGTCCGAGATGGGGCAGCCGCGGTACGGCCGGCCGGGAAGCGGCACAGCAAGACTAGCGTGGCGGCCTTTTTGGTTGGCTTGTGGCTCGGGCGGCCGCCGATTACACTCACGCGAATTTTCAAGGGCGGGCGGCGCTGCGGCGATATCGTCACCAAAGCCGCGCCCTACGGGATGCTTTCGATGACTGTCGCCTCTACCTCCACGTCCTCCCGCGCGACCGCGCCACGCGGCTATGCCGGCCGCGCGCTGCTCGCAGCGGTGCTCGGCTATGCGATGGACGGCTTCGATCTGCTGATCCTCGGCTTCATGCTGCCGGTGATCGCCGCTGACCTGCACCTGTCGTCCGCCCAAGCGGGCTCGCTCGTGACCTGGACGCTGATCGGCGCGGTGGCGGGCGGCTTTCTCTTCGGCGTGTTGAGCGATTATTTCGGCCGGGTGCGGATGCTTACGTGGACCATCCTGCTCTTCGCCGTGTTCACGGGTCTCTGCGCGTTGGCGCAGGGCTATACGGATCTACTGGTTTACCGGACCATTGCGGGCCTCGGACTGGGAGGGGAGTTCGGCATTGGCATGGCGCTCGTCGCCGAGGCGTGGCCGGCGTCGCAGCGGGCACGGGTGTCGTCGTATGTTGGGCTGGGCTGGCAACTGGGCGTGCTGGCCGCCGCGCTGCTGACGCCGCTGCTGTTGCCGGTCATCGGCTGGCGCGGCATGTTCGCACTGGGGCTCGCGCCTGCGGTGGTGTCGTTCCTCGTACGGCGACGCGTCGAGGAACCGGCTCTGTTCGTCGAGCGCGCGGAACACGCGAGGCACGCGAGGCACGCGAGGCATGCGGGGCAAGACACCGCGCGCAAGCTGCCGCTCACTCGCCTCGTGGCCGACGTAAGCACGACGCGCGCGAGCATCGGCGTGGCGATTCTCTGTTCGGTGCAGAACTTCGGTTACTACGGCCTGATGATCTGGCTGCCCAGCTATCTATCCAAGACCTTCGGCTATTCACTGACCAAATCCGGTTTGTGGACTTCCGTGACGGTTCTTGGCATGGCCCTTGGCATCTGGCTCTTCGGCGTCGCGGCTGATCGCTTCGGCCGTAAGCCGACCTTCCTGTTCTATCAGGTCGGCGCAGTCGTGATGGTGTTTGTCTACGCACACCTGAGTACGCCGTTCGCGCTCTTGATCGGCGGTGCGGTGATGGGCGTGTTCGTCAACGGCATGATCGGTGGATACGGCGCGCTGATTTCCGAGCTGTATCCCACCGAGGCGCGGGCCACCGCGCAAAACGTCCTGTTCAACATCGGGCGGGCGGTTGGCGGCTTTGGACCGGTCGTGGTTGGAGCGCTGGCGGCGCGCTATTCGTTCGGTGCAGCGCTCGCGTTGCTCGCCTCGATCTACCTGCTCGACATTGTCGCGACACTCTTCCTGATCCCCGAACGTCGCGGCGCCGCACTCGACTGAGTGACGCGCTTCACGCTTTTCGCGAACTGCAAAGGCAGCGCGCAACGCCTGTCAGCAATGACGCGCCGCAGCATTGCGATGACGCGCGCCGTGCGCGATCAAGTCCTTGTTTCGCCGATGGTTAGCGGCACTAAAGGCTACGCGTAATGACTCATGCGGGGTGTACACTAACTCCCCCGCAAACGCTCTGCACCGTCTTGCCAAACGCTCAGGTTCGACGCTGCGCCTAACCGGCGCCAAGCGAAAACCGCTGCAGTCGATTACCCGTTCGATTCATGCAAGCGAGGCACACGGCACGTCGAGTCGGGCCCCAAGCGGGCCGCGCCCAATTTACTTACGTCTCGCAGGCCAAAAAATGGACGAACAACTGAAGCAAAGCGCTCTCGCGTATCACCAGAATCCGAAGCCCGGCAAGATCTCGGTCACGCCGACCAAGCCTCTGTCGAACCAGCTCGACCTGTCGCTCGCGTACTCGCCGGGTGTCGCCGCAGCCTGCATGGCGATCTACGACGAACCGCTCGACGCGCAAAAGTACACCTCGCGCGGCAACCTCGTTGGCGTGATCACGAACGGCACGGCTGTGCTCGGTCTCGGCAACATCGGTCCGCTCGCCGCCAAGCCGGTGATGGAAGGCAAGGGGTGTCTGTTCAAGAAGTTTGCCGGTATCGACGTGTTCGACATCGAACTGTCCGAGACGGATCCGGACAAGCTGGTCGAAGCCATTGCAATGCTCGAGCCGACTTTGGGCGGCATCAACCTGGAAGACATCAAGGCGCCGGAATGCTTCTACATCGAGAAGAAGCTGCGCGAGCGCATGAAGATTCCGGTCTTCCACGATGACCAGCACGGTACCGCGATCATCGCCTCCGCTGCGATTCTGAACGGCCTGAAAGTGGTCGGCAAGAAGCTTGAAGAAGTGAAGCTCGTCTGCTCGGGCGCGGGCGCTGCGGCAATTGCCTGTCTGGACCTGCTGGTGCACCTGGGTCTCTCGAAGAAGAACGTGCTCGTCGCCGATTCGAAAGGCGTGATCTACGAAGGCCGTGGCAATCTGGATCCGTCGAAGGAACGGTACGCGGCAAACACCGACGCGCGGACGCTGGCTGACGCAATTCGCGGCGCCGACGTGTTCCTCGGCTGCTCGAGCGCCGGGGTGCTGAAGCCGGAAATGGTCGTGGAAATGGGCACCCAGCCGCTGATTCTCGCGCTGGCTAACCCGGAACCGGAAATCCGCCCGGAAGAAGCGAAGAAGGTGCGCCCCGATGCGATCATCGCCACGGGCCGCTCGGACTATCCGAACCAGGTCAACAATGTGCTGTGCTTCCCGTTCATTTTCCGCGGCGCGCTCGACGTGGGCGCGACGACCATTACGGAAGAGATGAAGCTTGCCTGCGTGCGCGCGATCGCGGAACTGGCCGAAGAAACCGACCAGGGCGATGAAGTGGCGAAGGCCTACGAAGGCCACACGCTCGAATTCGGCCCGGACTACCTGATCCCGAAGCCGTTCGACCCGCGCCTGATCATCAAGATCGCGCCAGCCGTCGCACAGGCCGCGATGGATTCGGGCGTAGCCACCCGTCCGATCAAGGACATGGACGCCTACCGCGAAGAACTCGGCACCACCGTCTACCGTACCGGCATGGTGATGCGTCCGGTGTTCGCTGCGGCAAAGTCGGCGCCGGCGCGCATCGTGTTTGCGGAAGGTGAAGACGAGCGCGTGTTGCGCGCCGCGCAATTCGTGCTGCTGGAGAAGATCGCCAAGCCGATCCTCGTGGGCCGTCCGTCGGTGATCGAGATGCGCCTGAAGAAGATGGGCTCGAAGCTCAAGTGCGGCGAAGACTTCGAGATCGTCAATCCGGAAGATGATCCGCGCTATCAGAAGTGCTGGCAGGAATACCACGAGATCGGCGCGCGCGAAGGCGTCACGCCGGAAGTCGCGAAGGCGGCGCTGCGCAAGTTCAACACGTTGATTGGTGCGCTCCTCGTGCGCGTGGGCGACGCGGACGGCATGATCTGCGGGATGATCGACACGTACCAGAGCCATCTGAAGTTCGTCGAACAGGTGCTCGGCAAGGCGGAAAACGTGCAGAACCTGGCGGCGATGAATCTGCTGATGCTGCCGGGCCGCAATCTGTTCATCTGCGATACGTACATCAACGAAGTGCCGACCGCGGAGCAACTCGCTGACATGACGGTGTTGGCCGCAAGCGAGATCGAGAAGTTCGGCATTACGCCAAAGGTCGCGCTGCTGTCGAACTCGAACTTCGGCAGTGTGCCGTCGGCTTCGTCGCAACGGATGGCCGAGGCACGCAAGCTGATCGTGCAACGCGCGCCTCAGCTCGAAATCGACGGTGAGATGCATGGCGACGCTGCCTTGTCGGAGATGGTCCGCAAGGCGGCGTTCCCGGGCACCAAGCTCACTGGCGAGGCGAACCTGCTGATCATGCCGAACGTGGAGGCCGCGAACATCACGTACAACCTGCTGAAAATGATCGGCGGCGAAGGCGTGACGGTGGGGCCGTTCCTGCTCGGTTCGGAGAAGCCGGTGCATATCCTGACGCCGGCAGCAACGGTGCGCCGGATCATCAACATGACGGCGGTGGCTTCGGCGAACGCGCGGGTGCGTGTCAACGCGGAGTAACTGTTCCCATTGCGTCTGATGCAGCGGCGCGTTGCCGTGCTTGCGGACGGACAGCAAAAACGCCACGGAATCGGATTCCGTGGCGTTTTTTTGTGCGTGCCTTTGGCGATGTCTTGTGCGCTTTGATGCGTTGGGAATGCGTGTCGGGAGGCAGTGTTGCCACGGAGTCTTATGAGGGCGCGCCATCTTTAAGAATGCTCTTATTCGTTCCTGTGTCGAGAATTTGTAAAGTTACTTCTGAAGCGCGGCACATCACATCGATAGACGACGGGACGCCCTTCTGGCCGACACGCTTCGACGCGTCCCAGGCACAGCGCTTCATCCAGTTTCGTAGTAGCGGTAGCTGTAGTAGTTGATGGTAGCAATGGGTAGTAGTTGTAGAGGCAGGTGAAGGTGTTGTGAAGTAGTGTGGGTAGTTGATGGTTGTAGTAGCAGTCGTAGATGAAGTTGTAGTGGGTAGTTGTAGTTCCTGCGTTGTAGATGGTTGAAGTGGCAGTAGTTGTAGATGAAGGTGTGGTGAGTAGTTGTAGTTCCAGTGTTGTAGGTGGTTGAAGTGGCAGTAGTCGTAGATGAAGGTGTAGTGGGTAGTTGTAGTTCGTAGTTGTAGATGGTTGAAGTAGCAGTAGTCGTAGATGAAGTTGTAGTGGGTAGTTGTAGTTCCTGCGTTGTAGATGGTTGAAGTAGCAGTAGTCGCAAAATGAAGTTGCGGTATCCGATAAGCAGTACGTAGTAAGTAGTGTGTTGTAAGTAGTTGATGGGTGAAGCAATAGTAAGTAGTAAGTCGTAAGTGAAGTTGCTGTAAGTCGTGTTGGTGTTGTAAGTGGTAGTAGTGGTGGTAGCAGTACCGCCCGTTCCCGCGCTTTAGTTTCATGCGTGGGCCACAGGCAAAAAAAGGCGGCTGTCCTTGCGGGCAGCCGCCTTTTCCATTTCCATGTACCGCCTCGTGTTCGGGCTGTCGGCTATCAGACGCGCACCCGATAGCCGCGACCGCGGGCGCCCACATCCAGCGCCCGTAATCTCCGATCAGGCAGCGTGTTGTGCCTGATCGCCTTGCGGAGAGCGCCAGCGAGCCAGCAAGTCCCGCCACTTCACGCGCACGCCCTTGAGGTTGTTTTCCTTCACGTGTCCATAGCCGCGGATACCGTCCGGCAGGTTCGCCAGTTCGACTGCCAGTGCGTGTTTTTGCACGCTCAGGCCGCCGATCAGTTCATGCACCAGTGCCTCATACTCACCGATCAGCGCACGCTCGGTGCGACGTTCCTCCGTCTTGCCGAACACATCGAACGCCGTGCCTCGCAGGAACTTGAGCTTCGCGAGCACGCGCATGGCGCTGAGGATCCACGGTCCGTACTTCTTCTTGATCAGATGACCGTGTGCGTCCTTCTTCGAGAAAGCCGGCGGCGCGAGATGGATGTTGACCTTCCAGTCACCCTCGAAACTTGCCTTCAGCTTTTCGATGAACGCCGGATCGGCGTACAGGCGTGCGACTTCGTACTCGTCCTTGTAAGCCATCAGCTTGTGGAGGTTCTTCGCCACCGCTTCGGTCAACGGCAGTTGACCGTCTCCGACGTCGAGCGCCGATTCCGCCACCCGCACCTGCGCCACCAGTTCGCGATAGCGTGTTGCGTAGGCGTCGTCTTGCCATGCGCTCAGGTAGTCGGCCCGCTTGTCGATCAGCGTATCGAGCGCCTTCGGCGTGTGCAGCGAGATGATCTTGCTGCTGGCGGTCTCGGCGGTAGCGCTGCGCCCTTGCGACTGCGTGAGTTGGCGCACCGCAGCGAGGTCGTGCGCGGCACGGCGGCCCCATTCGAAGGCCGCACGGTTCTTCTCGACCTGCACCGCGTTCAGTTCGATCGCACGCATCAGCGATTCGTACATCAGCGGCACCCAGCCCTTTTGCCACGCGTAGCCGAGCACGAACGGGTTCGCGTAGATCGCATCGCCGAGTAACGCGACGGCGAAGTGGTTGGCGTCGATCGCATCGACTCCGGCATCGCCCGCACCCAGGCGCACGTCCGATTCCGCGTCGGCGCCGGGGAATTGCCAGTTCGGGTTCTTGATGAAGGCGGCGGTCGGCGTACGCGCGCTGTTCAGCACGACACGCGTGCGTCCCACCTGCATCCGCGAGACGCATTCGTCGCTGGCCGTGACGATGGCGTCACAACCGATCACGAGACTCGCTTCACCCATGGCGATGCGCGTCGCGTGGATGTCGGCGGGCTGATTCGAGATCTGTACGTGGCTCATCACGGCACCGCCCTTCTGCGCGAGGCCAGTGACGTCGAGCACCGTCACACCCTTGTTCTCGAGATGAGCGGCCATACCCAGCAGCGCGCCGATTGTCACGACGCCCGTGCCACCCACACCGGTCACGAGCACACCATACGGCCGCTCGATCGACGGCAACTCAGGCGCCGGCACTGGCGGCATGGCATCGGCCGTCGCGCCTGATGATGCCTTGGGCTTGCGCAACTGTCCGCCTTCGACCGAGACGAAGCTCGGGCAGAAGCCGTTCACGCACGAAAAGTCCTTGTTGCAGGTGGACTGATTGATCTGGCGCTTGGTGCCGTATTCGGTGTCCAGCGGTTCGACCGACAGACAGTTGGACTTCACCGAGCAGTCGCCGCAGCCTTCGCAAACGGCTTCGTTGATCACCACGCGGCGCGCCGGGTCTGGATAGGTGCCGCGTTTGCGGCGGCGGCGTTTTTCGGTGGCGCAGGTCTGGTCGTAGATCAGGATCGACGTACCGGCAATTTCGCGCAACGCGCGCTGCACGTCGTCGAGCTGGTCGCGGTGATGGACTGTGATGCCAGGGGCGAGGCCGACGTTGGCGTTGTACTTCTCCGGTTCGTCGGTGACGATCACGATCTTCGACGCGCCTTCGGCGGCGAGCTGATGCGTGATCTGCGGCACGGTCAACACACCATCGACCGGCTGGCCACCCGTCATCGCCACCGCGTCGTTATAGAGAATCTTGTAGGTGATATTCGCCTTCGACGCGATCGCCGCGCGAATCGCCAGCAGCCCCGAGTGGAAATAGGTGCCGTCGCCGAGGTTGGCGAACACGTGTTTGTCATTCGTGAACGGTGCCTGGCCGATCCACGCGACGCCTTCACCGCCCATCTGGCTGAAGGTGCTGGTGCTGCGGTCCATCCATACGGTCATGTAGTGACAACCGATCCCTGCCATCGCCCGCGAGCCTTCCGGCACGTTGGTCGACGTGTTGTGCGGGCAGCCGGAGCAGAACCACGGCTTGCGTTCGACTTCCACACGTGGCCGGGCCAGGGCTTTTTCCTTCGCTTCGATCACGGCGATACGCGAGGCGATGCGCGCGCGCACGTCGGACGGAAGGTCGAACTTGTCGAGACGGGTGGCGATTGCCTTGGCGATGATCGCCGGCGACAACTCGTAGTGCGCCGGCAGCAGCCAGTTGCCCATCGGCACCGACCATTCCCCGCCCGCGCCGTCCTTCTCGTCGAACTTGCCGAACACACGCGGACGCTGTGCGTCCGGCCAGTTGTATAACTCTTCCTTGATCGCATACTCGAGGATCTGACGCTTTTCCTCGACCACCAGAATTTCTTTGAGGCCGTGGGCAAATGCGTGTGCGCCTTGCGCCTCAAGCGGCCACACGCAGCCCACCTTGTAGAGGCGAATGCCGATGCGCGAACAGGTTTCGTCGTCGAGGCCGAGGTCGGTCAGCGCCTGACGTACGTCGAGATAGGCCTTGCCGGCCGTCATGATGCCAAAGCGCGCGTCCTGCGAATCAATCTCCACGCGGTCGAGCTTGTTGGCGCGGACGTAGGCCAGCGCGGCGTACCACTTGTAGTCGAGCAGGCGTGCTTCCTGTACGAGCGGCGGATCGGGCCAGCGGATATTCAGGCCGCCTTCGGGCATGGCGAAATCTTCCGGCAGGATGATTTTCGTGCGATGCGGATCGATATCCACCGAAGCCGACGATTCCACCACGTCGGTCACGCACTTCATCGCGACCCACAGGCCGGAGTAGCGGCTCATGGCCCAGCCGTGCAGGCCGAAGTCGAGATATTCCTGCACGTTCGACGGGAACAGCACCGGCAGGCCACAGGCCTTGAACATATGTTCGGACTGGTGCGCGAGCGTTGAGGACTTGGCGGCATGGTCGTCGCCGGCGAGCACGAGGACGCCGCCATGTTGCGACGAACCGGCCGAATTGCCGTGCTTCAGCACGTCGCCGGAACGGTCGACGCCTGGCCCTTTGCCATACCACATCGAGAACACGCCATCGAATTTGGCGTTCGGATACAGGTTGACCTGCTGCGAGCCCCATACGGCGGTGGCGGCGAGGTCTTCATTGACGCCGGGCTGGAACACGACCTGGTGTGCGGCGAGATGTTGTTTCGCCTTCCACAGCGACTGGTCGAGACCGCCAAGCGGAGACCCGCGATAGCCGGAAATGAAACCGGCGGTATTGAGCCCTGCGGCCTTGTCACGTTCCTGTTGCAGCATCGGCAGGCGCACGAGTGCCTGAATACCGCTCATGTACGCGCGACCGCGTTCGAGCGTGTATTTGTCGTCGAGCGTGACGGAATTTAGCGCGGCTTCGAGCGAGGTTCGCTGACCAGCGTCTAGCGGGGCATTCATATATGTGTACTCCTCCACCCTGTTTGGGATCACCAAAACTTGTTGGCCGTGGCATCTTTTGGATGCTTGGACCGGGGTCGCAATATTGACGTGTTTTAAGGGATGGTAGCACTGGGAGAAACCCGCCGCAGGGCGTCCAGTCTGCCGTCGTGCGGCGCGCATTCCTGATTGTTGAGGGCGCGTCTGGTTACGAGGCGATGACAGTGCAGCATCCAATTGAAATCTTTGCTGTGTCTTCTGTAACAAGCTGTAAAAGCTTCAAACTTGCGGAACCGCACTTGAGAGCCCTGTCTAACCAGCCACCTGTGCACGTGTCTGCGCAACGCTCCGCGGTTGGCGGAGCTTCACGACGACAGGCAGTCAGAAAAGGAGTACGCATGAACACCAGAAACATCCAGACCTTCCTGATGGTCTCGGCCGCATTTTTTGCAATGAGCGCCCCGGTTCGCCCAGGCAGCGCACGGACGCTCGCAAACGCAGTCACTCACACCGTGCAGGTTGCGCCGGTGAGCCTCGCTTCGGAACGCATCAAGCTATCGAGCGAGTCCGACGAAGACGAGCAGGCTTCCTGATGGGCCGCTAAGGCGACCTGTCGATCCATTTCTTGCCGTCGCTGGAAGCTGGGCGGCGGCGTAAACAACGAAGGGCGAGGATCTTACGATCCCCGCCCTTTTCTTTTAGCGCCGTGCCATTTTAACCGGCGACCGTCTGACTGGCTTTATGTGACAGCCTCAGGCTCGCGCTACGCGCTTGCTGCTGCGTACAGCAAGCCTGGTCGGCCCTCGGATTGTGTTGTCCGGTCGCGTTCGGCACAGCACTGGAGGTTTTACACCTTGTCTTGCACTACACCGCGGCGAATCTGGTCCAGCTCGATCGACTCGAACAACGCCTTGAAGTTGCCTTCGCCGAAGCCCTGATTGCCCTTGCGCTGAATGATCTCGAAGAAGATCGGGCCAATCTGGTTTTCGGTGAAGATTTGCAGCAACAGATCTTCCGGCGCGCCGTCGATCAGGATCTTGCGCTTGCGCAACTCGTCGAGCGGCTCGCCGTGATTCGGCACGCGGCGATCGACCAGTTCATAGTACGTGTCGATCGTATCGAGCAGCGAGATCTTCGATTCGCGCAGTCCATCAACGGTGCGGTAAATATCGTTGCTGCCGAGCGCGATGTGCTGGATGCCTTCGCCGTGATACGCGTCGAGGTATTCCTGGATCTGGCCGGCCGTCTCCGAGCCTTCTTCGTTGATCGGAATGCGGATCTTGCCGCAAGGTGAAGTCATCGCCTTCGACTTCACGCCGGTCACCTTGCCTTCGATGTCGAAGTAGCGCACCTCGCGGAAATTGAACAGGCGCTCGTAGAACTCCGCCCATTCCTGCATGCGGCCACGGTGCACGTTGTGCGTTAGGTGGTCGATGTAGGTGAGGCCGTGACCGACCGGGTTCGGATCGGCACCAGGGATGGGCACGAAATCGACGTCGTAGATGCTGATATCGCCGATGCTGTTCGGCACCACGCCGTTCTTGCCGCGCCAGCGGTCCACGAAGTAGATCAGCGAATCGCCGACGCCCTTGATCGCGGGGATGTTCAGCTCCATCGGGCCAGTCTTGTTGTCGAAGCCCCATGCGCCTTTTTCGAGCGCCTGCTTGTAAGCCATGGCGGCGTCCTGCACGCGGAAGCCAATGGCGCAGATCGACGGGCCATGCAGCCGCGTGAAGCGTTGTGCGAACGAATCCGGCTCCGCGTTGACGATGAAGTTGATCTCGCCCTGGCGATACAGCGTCACGTCCTTGTGACGATGCCGCGCGATCGCGGTAAAGCCCATCTGTTCGAACAGCTTGCCGAGCGCCTTGGGATCCGGGGCGGTGTACTCGATGAATTCAAAGCCGTCGGTGCCGACGGGGTTATCCCAGGTTTGAACCTGCATGTCTGTCTCCTCTGATCCCATGCAAAGCTAAGGGCGCGCGCACGGAGCGCGACGGAATGACGCAAGTGTAAAGGGTGGTATGCGGCGGAAACTTGCGAATTTAATCGCGCTTGCGTAGGCTGGCGCTACTTCATAGCTCAAATATAGACTCAGGTGGCAGAAAATGGCCAATATCGAGATGGACGCGATTGACCGGCGGATTCTCACCATCCTGCAGGAAAACGGCAGGCTGTCGAATCAGGAGATTGCGGAACGGGTGAGCCTGTCGCCCAGCCCTTGTCTGCGGCGCATTCGCCGGCTGGAGGAGAGCGGGGTGATTCGCGGCTACGTTGCGTTGCTCGACGCGCAGCGGCTCGGCCTCGATTTGCTCGCCTATGTGAATGTGCGGCTGGAAAAGCGCGGTGTTCCGGCACTCAGCCCGCGTGGCGACGGCACGCCTGCCCGGGCAGGCGCGACGCATGCTGAACTCTTCCGCGCCGCAGTGCAGGCCTGGCCGGAAGTGGTCGCCTGCCACGCAATGACGGGGGATACGGATTACCTGCTACGCGTGCAGGTGGAGGATATGGCGCACTTTTCGCGCTTCGTGCAAGACCGGTTGCTGCACCATCCGTCGGTGATCGACGTGAAGTCGAGTTTTTCGCTCGAGACCTTCAAGGAGACAACGGCGTTGCCGATTTTATGAGTTGATCAGATAGGCGCCGCACGGCACCGCGCTGTTGTATGGCGCGCCACCAGCGACGTCCCGGATAAGTCCGGGCGGTGCAAAAGGAAAAGGGCGGCCAAGCCGCCCTTTTCCTATTTGATGCAGGTGCCGCTTATGCAGCCACAGCCGCAGGGAGGAACGATTCAAAAATCTTCGATGCCTGACGCGCCTGACGTTTCAACGCATAGTCGAACACGGCGGCTTGCTCCTGCAGCATTTCGGCAATGATGCTCGACTGGTCGGCCGGCGGCAGCGTCAGATACGCGTCGGCTTCGCCATACGAGTATTCGATCTTCATGCCCGCCTTCTTGGCGATGTGCATCATCGTCGAGTTGCGCGACAGGCAGTGCATATAGAGCATCGTGACGTGCGTATTCCGGCTGCGAATGGCGGCACGCTCGAACAGCTTGCTGCCGATACCCTGGCCGCGCACGCTTTCCAGCACCGACACGCCGAACTCGGCAGTGCGCTTGTCGCCTTCCACGGGCAGATAGGCGAGGTGCCCGACGCCGACCAGTTGCAACTGGTTGTCGAAAACGCCGAACACGGTGTCGCGGGTGAAATCGATGGAGCGCACGTAGTTTTCGATCACGTGGTCCGGCACGATCTGGCCGAAGCGCAGCAGCCGGTCGTCTTCATCCAGCGCGAGGAAGTGTGTCAGCAGGCGTTCGCGGTCGACCGCAGTCAGTTCCCGCACCAGAGCATGCGCGCGACCGGTCGCCTGCAACAGGCGATCGGGTGTGACGATCGGCTCGGCGGCGCGAGTAGAGAGCGTGGTCATGGTTGGGTTCTCCTATTAATCAAGCGGCATGGTGCACCGCAAGACCAATTCTATCGGAAACGCCATCCCATAACTAGGGAAAACCCGTATCTCAATTCGACGTTCAGTTCTACTTTGTTGCGAACCTATTTTTATGCGATTGATTATTAAGGTTTATCTATATTGCATGTGTAATGCTGAAGCCTGTGGTCCATAGACAACTCTTTCTTCCGAAGAATGTTGCTGTGCAACAGGATATCGTTACTCGGCCGCCCTCAGCCCATGGTCGACCATCTCGACAACCTGCTCGGCGAATTCCCGATAGCCCATCCGGCCGCCAGGTTTCAGCCACGTGAAGGTCCAGTTGATCATGCCGAACACCATCATCGTCAGCGCCGTCTGGTTTTCGCGGGTGGCGCGCTCCGGATAGGCGCGTGTCAACTGGCGCGCAAACGCCGCCACGACGTCACGCTGGCGGTTCAGGACGATCTCGCGCTGCGCGTCGACCAGGTACTTGACGTCGTTCAGCAGCGCGACGTGCCGGCTGTGCGAATTTTCATATTCGGAGAGAAACGCGCGGATCAGTTCGGCGAAGGTTTCGCGCTCGGTCAGCCCGCGCCGCTGGCTCGCGCCTTCTACCTCCGCAATGATCAGCATCAGCCGCTTCGTGTAGCGGTCGAGCAGGTCGAACAGGATCGCTTCCTTGCTTTCGTAATAGTGGTACAGGCGCGCTTTGGAGGTGCCGCTCGCGGCGGCCAGATCGGCCATCGAGGTGCTCGGATAGCTTGTCTGGGCGAACTTGGCCGCGGCCAGTTCGAGGATCTGGTCGCGCTGGGTTTCGTGGTCGGGGGCGCGGGTGCGGGCCATGGTCCTTGGGATCCTTAGCTTGAACAGGTGGAAAGGGCCGCGCGCAACTCCAGCGCGCGCCATCCGGAGGCGTTGCCGCGCAGGCTGACCCGCCCGCTCGCGGCAAGCTCGCGAAAGCGCCACAGCACAAGGCTGTCGCTGACAAGGAAGCCCTGATCGGTGACCATCAACTGCGCGGCGATGCGGGCGGCGGGCTGCCACGTGTCGCTGGCGTGCTCGAGGATCAGCGTGTCCAGGTCGCCGAAGGTGCCGCTGCTAAAGGTGTTGTCGCGCCAGCGGCGAGTTTCGCCGTTCGCCTGCTTGACCTCCTGCCATTCCAAGGCGAGGCGGCTGATGCGCAGCACCGAGATCGGTGCAACGTGCGGGAGCCGCGTCTGCAGGACGTCGGCTGCGAACATGCCAACCGACGTGGCGCGGCCCGCCCGGCTGTGGGCGAAGGCGCCGGGATCGGTGAGGTCGCGGATCGAGAGGCGGACTTCGTTCAGGCGCTGCGGGCTGTTGCGCAAGTGGTAGCAGACCCGGCGCAGGGTCAACTGGTCTGCGGCACTTTCGCCGTGCCAGACGACCACCTGCGTAGCAGCGGCCGCAACCTGCTCCAGGACCATTGCCTGTTCGCTGAACTCACGCAGGAAATTGCGCGGTGCGCCGTCCATTACGCGTTGCCAGAACTCCGCGCGCACCTCGGGCGTGTCGTCGACGCCGCGCAGCGGGCCGACCGCAAGGTCGTCGCGCAACGCCTGCACGTGATCGTTGCGTCCTGCCTGTTGCAGGGCGGTTCGCAGGGAGTCGGCGGCAACATCGCCGTTGGTCAGGTGGATCGTGCTCATCGACAGCTCGCAGGCAAATCAGTCACAAAAAGGGCCGCTTGGCGAGCGGAACCGGGTCCCGATCGCGAGCGGCCCCTAGTGTAAGCGGATCGCGGGTGAGCTGAAAGCGCTCAGGCGTGCATCGTGGAAGATGGACGCCCGAATGTTGCTCAACGTTCGTCGTAGCTGACCACGACCCGGTCGCTCACCGGATGGCACTGACACGTCAGCACGAAACCGTCGCGGATTTCGTGTTCTTCCAGCGTGTAGTTCTTTTCCATCCGCACTTCGCCTTCAAGCACCTTCGCGCGGCACGTGCAGCACACGCCGCCTTTGCATGCATAGGGCAGCGCGAGTCCCGCCTTCAGGCCGACGTCCAGTACGCTGACGCCCTGGTAAGGCAGACGCAGCTTGCGCTTCTTGCCGTCGAGGACGATTTCGAGGTCGGCCGCCGGCGTGTCTTCGGTGATCTCGACAGGCGGAACCCCGGCCTGCGGCAACGGTGAGCCGAAGCGTTCGACGTGAATGCTCTCATGCGGCACGCCCGCGGCCTTCAGTGCGGCCTCCGCGGCGTCCATCATCGGCGCGGGGCCGCAGATAAACGCCTCGTCGATGGCCTCGGGGGGCACCAGGTTCTCGATGAACGCTGCGCACTTTTGCTGATCGAGCACGCCATTGAACAGCTCGACATCCTGCAGATCGTCCGACAACACGTGGTACAGCACAAACCGGTTCATGAAGCGGTTCTTCAGGTCCTCGAGCTCTTCGGCGAACATGATCTGGTCGACGCTGCGATTACCGTAGACCAGCGTGAAGGTGCTGCGCGGCTCGATCTCGAGCGTGGTCTTGATGATCGCGAGCACCGGTGTAATGCCCGAGCCGCCGGAAAAGGCGATGTATTGCTGGCCTTGATCCGCATTCAGATGGGTGAAGAAACGGCCGTCGGGCGTCATCACGTCGATGGTGTGGCCGGGCTGCAGGGTATCGAAGGCGAAATTCGAAAAACGGCCGCCCCGTACGCGCTTGATGCCGATGCGCAATTCGCCGTCGCGGTCGTAATCGGTGACGCCAACGCAGATCGAATACGAGCGGCGCGTCTCCTCGCCGTCGATGTGCGTTTTCAGCGTCACGAACTGGCCTTGCGTGAAACGAAATTGCTCGCGCAGTTCAACAGGGACTTCGAAGGCGACCGAGACCGCATCGGCGGTTTCGGGCCGGACTTCGCGGATGCGCAGGGGATGAAATTGCGGGGTGGCCATATCAGTATGGTTTGAAGTAGTCGAAGGGTTCGCGGCAGTCGAGGCAGCGGTACAGCGCCTTGCAGGCCGTTGAGCCGAACTGCGCGAGACGTTCGGTATGAGCCGAGCCACAGCGCGGACAAGCCGGTGCGGGGAGTGCCCTGGGAACGAAGCGAATGACTTTCTCGCCGGGTGCGTCGTGTGCACAGTTGCCGGTAGGCGGCGCAATGCCGTAGGCGCGCAGCTTCTCGCGCGCGTCGGCCGTCATCCAGTCCGTCGTCCAGGCAGGGGCGAGCACGGTGGCGACCCGATACGGCGCAAGCTTCGCCACTTCCAGCGCATGCTCGACGTCTTCGGCGATTTGCGACATCGCCGGGCAACCCGAGTAGGTCGGCGTGATGACGACCTCGAGTACGCCGTCGGCGGCGCGGCGGACGTCGCGCAGAATGCCGAGCTCACGAATTGACACCACCGGAATCTCCGGGTCGGGCACAGTTTCGAGCACGGCCCAAGCGCGCTCCAGCGCGGGGTCGGCGGCCGTCGTGAGGCTTGCGGTCGAGGTCATTGTCATGCTCCGGGGCTTACCAGCTCGCGCCGGGGTGTTGCCGCGCGAGGCTCTGCATCTCGGCGAGCACATAGCCCATGTGTTCCGAGTGCTCGCCATGCTTGCCGGTCGTGATGTGCTTCACCGGTTCTGGCAGCGTGAGCGTGGCTTCGTCGAGCGCGGCGTGCACGTCTTCCTCCCAGCCGGCTTGCAGATCCGCCGTCAGCGGACCGATGCCGGCAGCGGCGATGGTCTCCTCAACGGCGTCCACGCTAAAAAATTCGCGGGTGTAGGGCATCAGGTAGTCGAGCGCGGCCTGCGCGCGGCGGTGCGATTCGTCCGTGCCGTCGCCCAGCCGGACCAGCCATTCGCGCGCGTGATGAACGTGGTAGTGGGTTTCCTTGATCGATTTCGCGGCAATCGCGGCAAGCTGTTCGTCGGTTGAGGTGGTGAGCGCTGTCCAAACGTGCGCCATCAGCATCGAATACAGGAAGTTGCGCGCAATCGTGACTGCGTAATCCTTGTCTGCATGCGTGGTGCCGGCGAGCGGTCCGTAGTGCGGCAGCTCGGCGAGCGTGTAGTTGGCGAATTCGCGCTCGGCACGGAAATACGCGTAGTCGTCCTCGCTCCGGCTTGTGCCAGTGAGCGTCTGCTCGAGCGTCGCGGCATGCGTGTACAGCAAGCGGGCCTGGCCAATCAAGTCGAGGCTCATATTGGCGAGCGCGATGTCCTCTTCGAGGATCGGGCCGTGGCCGCACCACTCGGCATCGCGCTGACCGAGGATCAGAGCGGTGTCCGCGAGGCGCAGGACGTATGAAAGATGTTGGGGCGTAATATTCATGACGCGCTTACATGTGGTTGACTTCGTCGGGGAGCGTGAAGAACGTCGGATGGCGGTAAATCTTGTCGCCGGCCGGTTCGAACAGCTCCGCCTTGTCCTGCGGATCGGACGCGGTGATCGCCGAGGACGGCACCACCCAGAGGCTCACGCCTTCCTGGCGCCGCGTGTAGACGTCGCGCGCCATGCGCAGCGCCATCGGCGCGTCGGCCGCGTGCAGACTGCCGCAGTGCTTATGGTCGAGGCCCTGCTTGCTGCGCACGAACACTTCCCAAATCGGCCATTCCTTGTTCACTGACTTGTCCATTCTCGAATCTCCTGAATCTTTCGCTGCAGCTTTTCGCTGCTATCACCAGGCATTGCCTGCGTTGAGCTGATCGTCGCCGGGATTACGCGGCGTGCTGTTGCGCGCGCTGACGCTGCTTTTCCGCGTGTGCGAGGGCGGCTTCGCGTACCCAGGCACCGTCGTTATGGGCTTTCACGCGGGTGGCGAGGCGCTCCCGGTTGCAGGGGCCGTCGCCGTTGACCACGCGCCAGAACTCTTCCCAGTCGATGTCGCCATAGTCATAGTGGCCGCGTGCCTCGTTCCACTTCAGGTCTGCATCCGGCAGCGTGACGCCGAGCACCTTCGCCTGATCCACCGTGGCGTCGACGAACTTCTGACGCAGATCGTCGTTGGAGATACGCTTGATGCCCCATTTCGACGACTGGTTGCTGTGGATTGAGTCCTTGTCGCTCGGGCCGAACATCATCAGTACCGGCCACCACCAGCGGTTCACTGCCTGTTGGACCATCTCGCGCTGCGCTTCGGTGCCTTTCATCATCGACAGCAGCGCGTCGAAACCCTGGCGCTGGTGGAACGACTCTTCCTTGCAGATGCGGATCATCGCGCGGGCGTACGGTCCGTAGGTGCAGCGGCACAGGGGGATCTGGTTCATGATCGCTGCGCCGTCGACCAGCCAGCCGATCACGCCGACATCCGCCCACGTAGGCGTCGGATAATTGAAAATGCTCGAATATTTGGCTTTGCCGGCATGGAGGGCGTCGATTAGCTGATCGCGCGATACCGCGAGCGTTTCTGCCGCGCTATATAGATAGAGACCGTGGCCCGCTTCATCCTGTACTTTGGCTAGCAGGATTGCTTTGCGCTTGAGGCTCGGCGCGCGCGTGATCCAGTTGCCCTCGGGCAGCATCCCCACGATTTCCGAGTGCGCGTGCTGCGAGATTTGCCGCACCAGCGTCTTGCGGTAGGCGTCGGGCATCCAGTCCTGCGGCTCGATTTTGCCGTCGGCCTCCATGACCGCGTCGAAACGTGCCTGCTCGGGCGAACTGGCGGCCGCGTCGAGCGGGGCGACGTTGCCGGGAATGTCGAGGGATTGCGTATACATGGCGAACGCTCTCGTCCGAAGTTGTCTGTGTTCGGCAGTATAAACCAACCGACCGGTCGGTTAATGATTTTTTTGAGAATGATTTTGGGGTGGGTTCAGGCGCCTCAAATGGGTTACGGTGGAGGCCGTTGGCGCGTCACGCGCCGGGACAGATTAAGCGAGGGAAGAACAGAGATGACGGAGCGGATCTTTTTGCGGCACCCGGTGAAGGACGAGACGGTCGAGGTGAGAACCGGCTTTAGTTGGGCTGCCTGCCTGCTGGGTTTCGTCTGGGCATTGATGAAGAGGATGTGGCTCGTCGCGCTGCTGTTGCTGGCGGCGGACCTGGCGATCGGTCTGATCGGCTTTGCGGGTGTGACGGCCGATGTAATCAGTCTGTTGCTCAGCATCGTTTTCGCTGCTTACTGCGGCATGAGAGGCAACCAATGGTATCGCCGCGACCTGGAGCGCAAGGGTTACGTGGTCTTATCGCAGACTTGAAAAGGGCCGGCCCGACAGCCGTGTTTTGACGCGAAATGCGCGCCGCGAGCTTCCCGATCTCAGCCGTTGCCGCCCCTGGCGTGTCGCAGAACCTATAAAATCGCGGATTGGCTGCGTTTTTGCGCCCCTAGCATCCCCGGTACCTATGTTACGTTTAAGCGAAATCAAACTCCCGCTCGATCACCCCGAAAGCGCTCTCGAAGCCGCGATTTTCGCGCGCCTCGCCGAGCTCGGGGTGCCAGCCGACGGGCTCGTCCGCTACACCGTCTTCCGCCGCGCGCATGATGCGCGCAAGCGGGCCGATATCAAGCTGACCTACATCGTCGATGTCGAGGTCAAGGACGAAGCGGCTGTTGTGAAGCGCTTGGCTGATGTGCCACATTGTGGCGTGACGCCTGACATGGAGTATCGCTTTGTCACCAAAGCGCCCGAGCGCATGGCCGGGCCGCGCCCGGTCGTGATCGGCATGGGGCCGTGTGGACTGTTTGCCGGGTTGATCCTCGCGCAAATGGGTTTCCGCCCCATTATTCTCGAGCGCGGTAAGGCTGTGCGCGAGCGCACCAAGGACACCTTCGGCTTGTGGCGCAAGTCGGTGCTCAATCCGGAATCCAACGTGCAGTTCGGCGAAGGCGGTGCCGGGACGTTCTCCGATGGCAAGCTGTACAGCCAGATCAAGGATCCGCATCACTACGGTCGCAAGGTGCTCGACGAGTTCGTCAAGGCGGGCGCGCCGGAAGACATCCTTTATCTGAGCCGGCCGCATATCGGCACCTTCCGCCTCGTCAGCATGGTGGAGAAGATGCGCGCCACCATTCACGAACTCGGCGGCGAAGTGCGGTTCGAAACGCGCGTCGAGGACATTGAGATCGAACAGGGCAAGGTGCGCGCACTGCAGTTGTCCAATGGTGAGACGCTGCCATGCGATCACGTGGTGCTGGCTGTCGGACACAGCGCGCGCGATACCTTCGAAATGCTGCATAAGCGCGGTGTCTACATCGAAGCGAAGCCGTTTTCGCTGGGTTTCCGGATCGAACATCCCCAAGGGCTAATTGACCGGAGCCGCTTTGGCAAATTTGCAGGCCACAAGCAACTCGGCGCCGCAGACTACAAGGTGGTGCATCACTGCAGCAATGGGCGCGCGGTGTACAGCTTCTGCATGTGCCCGGGTGGAACTGTGGTGGCGGCAACCTCGGAGCCGGGTCGCGTGGTGACCAATGGCATGAGCCAGTACTCGCGGGCCGAGCGCAACGCCAACGCCGGCATTGTCGTCGGGATCACGCCTGAGGATTACCCGGGCGGACCGCTCGCCGGCATTGCGTTTCAGCGGAAATGGGAAGAGCGCGCCTTCGAACTGGGAGGTCGGAACTATTGCGCGCCGGGCCAGCGGGTGGGCGACTTTATCGCCGGGCGGCCGTCTACGTCGCTCGGTTCGGTCGTGCCGTCGTACAAGCCGGGCGTGACTCCGACTGATCTCAGCACGGCGCTGCCTGACTATGTGATCGAGGCGATTCGCGAAGCGTTGCCGCAACTGGACAAGAAGATCGCCGGCTTTGCGATGGACGACGCGGTGTTGACCGGGGTTGAGACGCGCACCTCGTCGCCGATCCGGATTCGCCGCAAGGACGATTATCAGAGCATGAACGTCGAAGGTCTTTATCCCGCGGGCGAGGGGGCGGGATACGCCGGCGGCATCTATTCTGCGGCCATCGACGGGATTGAAGTGGCGCAAGCGTTGGCCCTGAGCATGACGTCGGGGCGCGCTGGCTGAGGCTGAGGGACGGCGGGAGGGTTTTAGAGCCAGGCCTGCGGGCATCTGTCACCCGCAGCGATCGATCGGGCACAATGGGCGCTTTGCCTCCAGCCCATTTCCCGAATGACCCTTCGTACTCTGGCCGCTGCATGCGGCGCCGTTTTTCTTGCCCAATTCGCCGTTTCGCCGGCGGCCGTTGCCGCCGATGTGCCTTCGCGCTGGGTCGCGACGTGGGCTACTGCGCTTCAGTCCATTCCTCAGCAGGCCAATTTGCCGCCGCTGTACCGCGCACCACAGGTCGCCGGGCGCACGGTTCGGCAAATCGTCTATCCGACGCTGTCCGGCAATACCGTGCGGATTCACCTCAGCAACGAGTATGGCAACGCGCCGCTTGTCGTCCAGGCGTTGCGCATTGCGCGCTCGGCGAGCGGGGCCGCGCAAAGCAACGCTGGTGTGCCGGTGACGTTTGGCGGCAAGGAATCGGTCACGGTGCCACCCGGCGGCGAACTGGATAGCGACGCGGTTTCGTTCGATATTGTCGCGGGGGCGCCGTATGCCATCAGTTCGTATATGGGGGCGGACCAACGTCTCGTCGCGTGGCATCGCGTGTCCAACCAGGTCAATTACGTTTCTCTACCGGGCAATCACGCTGACGATGCCATGGCCGGGGCTTTTCATCAGCGCTTCACACAGTTCGCATGGGTGACGGGCCTCTCGGTGGAGGCGCCGTCTGCGGCTGCTGTCGCCGCGATCGGCGACTCGATCACAGATGGTATGCGCTCGAGCCTGAATGAGAACCACCGTTGGCCAGACGCCTTCGCGCGCCGGCTGGCGCGGGAGGGTGACCGGTCGACCGCAGTCGTCAATCTGGGCATTAGCGGCAATCGTCTGCTTAATGATTCTCCTTGTTACGGCGACGCGCTGGTTAAGCGTTTCGGGCGGGACGTGCTCGAGCGCCCGGGGGTGAAGACGGCGATCCTGCTGATCGGCATCAACGACATCAACTTTTCTTCCATGCCGCCGCGGGCCGGGTTGGATTGCGATTACCCGCATGCGTCCGTGACGGCGGCCGACCTGATCGCGGGCTACCAGCGCGTGATTGCCGAGGCTCACCGCCATGGCGTCCGCGTATTCGGAGCGACGCTCACGCCGGCCTCGTTGCCGCCGCAGCGTGAAAGCATCCGGCTGGCGGTGAATCAGTGGATTCGGACGACCCGGGCACTCGACGGCGTGGTCGATTTTGACGCGGCACTGCGTGATCCGGCGCAGCCCGATCGTCTGCGTCACGGGTACGACAGCGGCGACAACATTCATCCAAGCGACGCCGGATACGCAGCAATGGCCGAGGCGATTCCGCTGGACGCCGTAGTAAATTCGACTCGGAAGTGACTCGCCAAAAAAACATTTCGGTCAAACCCTTGTCATATGGCTGATGTTCGCCTAATATTCGCCTCCTCGTTTGCGAACGAGCGCCGCTGCCGGAACCAGCGGCCGTAGCGTCAACAACGTTTTAAGCGAAAGCAAAAAATGTTGTTGACGAAGCGAAAAAGATTCTTCATAATCTCGTTTCTCTGCTGCTGATGCAGCGACGCAGAACGAAGCGGTGCCGGGTGGTTGTGATGTTGACAATGCGCGGTACGGTTTTGGTAGTGGATGCGTAATCGATCTTTAAAAATTAACAGCCGATAAGTGTGGGCGCTTGATGGCGACGCGGCGGTGGATCCTTCGGGGTGTGCTGCAAAAGCGAAAGTATCAAGTCT